>JBPBQK010000100.1:0-71999 GCA_050954845.1 Janthinobacterium lividum | reverse complement strand
GTTTCACGTCGATTTGCGAGCCGGGGAGGAAGGCTTCTACGCCATCCATCTCCATGATGAGGCCGCCTTTGGTGCGGCGCTTCACCACGCCTTCCAGCACGGTATCATTCTCCAGAGCCGCGTAAATAGCGTTCCAAGCCTGCTTGATTTTAGCCTTCTTGCGGCTCAGAATCAGCTGACCGTTAGCATCTTCCTGGTCTTCGATGAATACGTCTACCTCGTCGCCGATTTTCAGCTCGGGCATATCGCGGAATTCGCTCAGGGGCACGAGGCCGTCCGATTTGAAGCCGATATTCAGGATAACATCGCGGTCGGTGATACCTACCACGGTGCCTTTAATTACCTCTTCCTCCTGAACGGTGGTGAGGGTGTCGCTGTAGAGCTTTTCCAGCTCGGCGCGTTGGTCGGAGGTGTAGTTACCGCCAAAGCCGCTCGCTCCAACATTGTCCCAGTCGAAGTCGTCAATCAATTCTGCCATGTAGTATAGCAGGCTCCTAATCTACTGAACGCCACCGCCGGAACCCAAAGCGAAGCGCATTTTGCGTTGATACTAGGTGCGTTAGCCCCCAGCCCGCCACCTTGACGGGGCCGCAAAGGTACGGATTTTCAGGCAGAAAAGCTAGTCCTTATACTCCGAGTAAGGCTTTGCAATAGCCTGTAAATAAATCGGGTTGACACGTACACTAGCTTGGCTGAATGCAAACCGTTCGCGGCTTGCCGAGGTATCCGGCCCAAAAAACCAGAATTCGATAGTGCGGTGTCGACCATAAATGGTAAAACTTTTCTCGTAGCTGACTTGGCGTCGCCAGCCGTTTTCTTGGCTTTTAGGGATACGATAGTCAATTTCTACCGTGTGAGAAAGGCTGTCAGCTGTATATTTTTCTATGACTGCTAATCCGTGATTTTTTATTGAGAATTCTTGACGCTGCCTCTTTTCATCAGCAATAACTCGCCATGATTGGCGACCTTGTAGTGTATCAGGATATGCTTTGACGTAGATAAGAACTGTCACAGTAGAATCGGAATTGCGGTAACAAGCTCCAGCTTCTCCATAATCGCTTAACGCATAATCTCCTGGCCAAAGCAGTGGCTTATTATAGGTAAGCGAACTATCAGGTAATATGAAGGATATATTCCCTTTGGCTACGAAAACACGTTTACCTGCTGGCTGCGGTTGGGAGCAGCCAGTGAGCAGAATAATAAATACCGGTATGAAGTATGGTCTAGCTACAGGTACGAAGTTTGATAATAATTAACTGTTGACAAAATTTGTAATTACTTTGTACGTACATTAGTGCTATGCAAACCCGTCTCATTCGTGTCGGCAATTCTCAAGGAATTGTTCTGCCTAAAAAGCTGCTGCAACAGTACCACTTAAGCGGCGAAGTAGAACTGCGCCCCACGCCTGATGGCTTACTTATTGCTCCGGTAATGCGGCCCGCCCGGCAAGGCTGGGCAGCCCAGATGCAAACTGCTCTAGCTGATGGACAAGAGCCGGAAGGGGAGTTGCTGGAAGGGTTTTCGGATGCTGAGTTTGAGGATGGCGAATGGCAATGGTAACTACCGTGCAGCGCTTCGAAGTGTGGTTGGTGAACCTAGACCCAACTCAAGGTAGCGAAATCAATAAAACGAGGCCGTGCGTGGTGATTTCGCCCGATGAGTTGAATCAGTTTCTGCGCACTGTCACGGTCGCGGCCTTGACGAGTGCGCAGCGGGCATATCCATCGCGGGTCGATTGCCAGTTTCAAGGCAAGGCTGGGCAGGTGGCGCTCGACCATATTCGGTCGGTAGATAAGTCGCGGCTAGTGCGTAAGCTGGGCACTATTTCGACTGCTACAGCTAAAGAAGTGTGCGACCGGTTGGCGGAATTATTTCAGTATTAGCTGACAAACCGGTATTCCCGCTGTTTGGAAGAAAACCTCGCAGCAATGGAAAACCTCGTGCTTATCCGACATGGCGAAAGCCAATGGAACCTCGAAAACCGCTTCACCGGCTGGACCGATGTAGACCTGACCGACACCGGCCGCCAGCAGGCGCGCCACGCGGGCCAGATTCTGAAAGCCAACGGCTATACCTTCGACCAGGGCTTTACGTCGGTGCTGCGCCGGGCCATCAAAACACTCGACTACGTGCTCGATGAGATGGACTGCCTCTGGATACCGGTGCAGAAATCGTGGCGGCTCAATGAGCGTTTCTACGGGGCATTGCAAGGGCTGAACAAGGACGAAACCGCTGCAAAATACGGGGCCGACCAAGTGCAGCTCTGGCGGCGCGACCCGCACGCCCTGCCGCCCGCTGTCACGCGGGAAGACCCGCGCTTTCCGGGCAATGATATTCGCTACAAGCACCTCACCGACCGCGAGTTGCCGATGACTGAAAACCTTAGTGCAACTATGGACCGCGTGATGCCTTTCTGGACCGAGCGCATTATGCGCGCCATGCGTAATCAGCAGAAAGTCATCGTATCGGCCCACGGCAACAGCCTGCGGGCGCTAGTGCAGTACATCGATAAGCTCTCGGATGAGGAAGTGACGCAGCTTGAAATTCCGACCGGCGTGCCGCTGGTGTATGAGCTGGATGATAACCTGAATCGCATCAAGCACTATTATTTGCAATAGCACAGTAGCGCGAAGTGGAAACTTCGCGCTACTACTCGGGCCGCCGTATCAATCGGCTCACTATAAGTGCCCCAGCGGCTAGCAGCGAACCGGTCGCCACGCGCCGCCAGCGCTTGGTGGCGGGCGACTCGTACGCTTTGCCGCCCGCCAACTCAGCCGTTACGGCGTTGAGGGACTTTACTTTATTGGCAAAGTCGCCGGTCAGGCGGTTGCGGATAACCGTCATTTGTCCTAGTACTTCGTCTAGCTCTTCGGGTAAGGTTTCTTCAAGCACGGCGCGTAAGCGCTTGCCTACCGTGGGCGACTTGCCATTGGTCGAAACGGCGATTTTCAACTGGCCTTTCACGACTACTGAGGACAGGTAGAAGTCGCACAAATCGGGCGTGTCGGCCACATTTATCAACAAGCGGCGCTGGTGGGCCGCGGCTACTATGGTGCGGTGCAGCGCCGGGTCGTCGGTGGCGGCAAAGACGATATCGTGCGCGTCGAGGTCGGTTTCGGCGTAAGCTCGCGCTACTAGCTGCACGCGGGGGTGGCGGGCGGCTAGCTCGCGCAGCTCGTCAAGCAAGGTGAGGCTGACTACCGTTACGGCCGTTTGGGGGCTGTTGCGCAGGATGGCGGTGAGCTTTTCCAGGCCCACGTTGCCGCCGCCTACGAGCAATACGCGCAGGTTTTCGAGCTTGAGGAAGGCTGGGAAAAGCGGATTCTGGTCGGGCATGGGGTGAAGATAACCGTTGGCCGGCCCTGCGGTCTTACACCGCTACCAGGCTGGCTTCCAGGATGCGCTGCACCTCGGGGCGGCACGAGCCGCAGCCGGTGCCCGCGCCCGTGCTGGCGCACAGCGCTTTGAGGCTGCCGCAGCCGCTGGCAATGGTTTGGCGCAGGTTGTCGGCCCCCACGCTGTTGCAGCTGCACACGAGCTTGCCGAGCACCGGCGCGGCCTGGCTGCCGCCGCGCAGCAGCTGCGCCCGCTTGCTGCCAAGCTCGATTTTATTGGCAATGAGCTCGCGGAACTCGCGGAACTCGCTTTTGTCGCCGATGAGAATGGCCCCCACCAGCCGGTCCTGATACACGAGGCACTTTTTGTACGTGCGCCGGGCGCGGTCGAGCATAATCACCTCTTCGTAATCAATATAATCGGGCGCTTCCGACAAGCCGATGCTGCACAAATTGAAGCCCGGGATTTTGATGATATTGACCAGCGTGCTGCCTTGGTAGCAGCTAGCTATGTCGCCGCTGAGGTAGCGGGCCAGCACGGCGGCTTGTTGCTCGGCCGCCGCCGTAATGCCGTAGAGCAGGCCCTCAAATTCGGCGATTTCGCCCAGCGCGTACACGCTGGGGTCGCTGGTTTGCAGGTGGGCATCGACTTCTACGCCGCGCCCGCCGGCCAGGCCGGCGGCGCGGGCCAGCTCCACGTTGGGGGTGGTGCCGATGGCCAGCAGCAGGGCATCGCAGGGGAGGTGGCCGCCGCTTTTCAGGCTTACGCCGGTCAGGCGCGAGTGGCCGTAGTATTGCCGCACCTCGTCGTTGAAGTAGAGGTCGCAGCCTTGCTGCTCCATCTCCTGGCGCAAAAACTGGCTGCCCAGCTCGTCGAGTTGCCGGTCGAGGAAGCGCGCCGAGCGCTGCACCACTGATACCCGCATGCCGAGGCCGCGCAGGGCGGCGGCCATTTCGAGGCCCAGCAGCCCGCCGCCCGCAATGACCACGTGCGCCCCTTCGGCTGGCAAATGACTCATAAAGTCGTCGGCATCGGTGCGGCTGCGCATGGTGAAAATGCCGGGCAGCGCCGGCACCTGCGGCGGCACCGCTGCCCGGCTGCCCGTGGCCAGGATGAGTACATCGTACTGGGTATGTTGGCCTTGTGAGTCGAGTACGTACTTCTCGGAACGGTTTATTTCTGCTACGCTCACGCCGCGCCGCAGGTCGAGGCAGTGGGTCAACTCCTCGGCTTCCTGCATTTTTACCAGCTGCTCCCAGGTTTGGTGGCCGCTCACGTAGTCGGGCAGCATCACGCGGTTGTAGAAGGGGAGATTTTCCTTGCTGAAAATCGTGATGGCATCGGTCTGGTTCAGCTCGCGGTACGATTTCACGAAGCCATGCGCCGCGGCCCCGGCCCCTACAATAACGATGCGCTGTATGGGTTTGTGATACTTCACTACCTGCACCGCGCAAAACTTAAAATCGGGCTCCTTCGAAATGGGGTCCACGATGCCCGAGGTCACATTATTGGCCCGGTTGAGGTCGGAGCCCAGCTGCTTGCCCCAGTGCATGGGCAAAAACACCACGCCCGGCCGGATGCCCGCCGAGAGCCGCGCCGCCACCCGCACCTCGCCCCGGCGCGAAGTCACCGTCAGCAGCTCGCCTTCGGCCACGCCCAAAGCGGCCGCGTCGGTGGGGTGAATTTCCAAAAAAGCCTGCGGAATGTGCTGGTTCAGCTTGTTCACCTTGCCCGTTTTAGACATGGTGTGCCACTGGTCGCGGATGCGGCCCGTAGTCAGGATGAACGGGAAATCCCCGTCCGGCGCTTCGCTGCGAAAGGTGACGGCCGGGGCATGCAAGACGGCTTTTTTGGATGGCGTGTAAAACTGCCGGTCGGTAAAGAGCCGCGCCGTGTCGGGCACGGCCGCGTCGGCCCGGTAGGGCCACTGTACCGAGCCGCGGTCCTTTAAAATACTGTAATCCAACCCAGTGCTATCCAGGCTGGTACCTGTCGTGAGGCCGATGTGCTCCAGGTAAATGGCTTCGGCATTGGGAAAATCGAAACCGGCAAAGCCCATTGCCTGCGCGAAGCGGCAGATGATTTCACTGTCGGGCAGCGCCTCGCCAGGCGCGTTCACCACCTTAGCCAGGTGGCTGATGCGGCGCTCTGAGTTGGTCATGGTGCCCTCTTTTTCGGCCCAGGCGGCGGCGGGCAGCACCACGTCGGCGTAGGCCAGGGTTTCGGGGCGGTTGCTGATTTCCTGCACTACTACCAGCTCGGCTTTGGCCAGGGCGGCCTCGGCCTGGCGCACGTTGGGGAGGCTGGTGAGGGGGTTGGTGCAGATTATCCAGATGGCTTTGAGGCGGCCATCTTCCAGGGCCTCAAACATTTCGGTGGCCGTGTAGCCGGGCGTGGCGGCTAGCGGACCGCTTTCCCAAAACTGCTGCACCTCGGCGCGGTGCGCGGGGTTGGCGAGGGTGCGGTGGGCGGGCAGTAGGTTGCTCAGGCCGCCCACCTCGCGCCCGCCCATGGCATTGGGCTGGCCGGTGAGCGAAAACGGCCCCGCGCCCGGCCGGCCAATCTGCCCCGTTATCAAGCTCAGATTAAGCAAGCTCAGGTTTTTATCGACGCCCACGGCGCTCTGGTTCAGCCCCATCGTCCACATCGAGATAAAGCCCTGCGCTGCGCCAATATAGCTGGCTGCCAGCCGGATATCAGCCTCGGGCACGCCGCATAGCTGCGCCGATTCGGCCAGCGTGCGCTCGAATACTACTTGCTTATAAGCATCGTAGCCCTCTACGTGCTGCGCAATAAAAGGCAGGTCGATGCCGCCGCTTTCAATAAGCGCCCGGCCGATGGCGTGGTTCAGCACCACATCGGTGCCGGGGATGAGCTGCAAGTGCAAGTCGGCCAGGGCGCAGGTATCGGTGGCGCGGGGGTCGATGACGATGATTTTAGTCGCCGGGTTGGCGGCTTTGTGCGCCTCCACGCGCCGCCACATAATGGGGTGGCACCAGGCGGGGTTGGCCCCCGTCACCAAAAAGCAGTCGGCCAGCTCGATGTCGTCGTAGCACACTGGCACGCTGTCTTCGCCCAGCGCCATCTTATAGCCCACCACCGCGCTACTCATGCACAGGCGCGAGTTGGTGTCGATGTTATTGCTGCCAATAAAGCCCTTAATGAGCTTATTGATAACGTAATACTCTTCCGTAAGGCATTGCCCTGAGGCGTAGAAGGCCACCGAATCAGGCCCGTATTGCGCGATAAACTCCTGAAACTTCGCCGCCGTGTGCGCCAGGGCTTCATCCCAACTCACGCGCTGCAAGGGCTGGTTTTTGGCGGGGCGCAACTGCGGGTAAAGCAGCCGGTCACTGCGGTCGTTCACGGTGTATTGCAGGTTGAGGCCCTTGCTGCACAGCGCGCCGCGGTTTACGGGGTAGTCGGGGTTGCCTACCACGGCCACATCGCCGTTTTTCAGCGGCTCGACCAGCACGCCGCAGCCGACGCCACAGTAGCAGCAGATGGAAGGGAGCGCGGTAGATGTAGTAGTTGGCATAGCAACGTAAGCGCCTCACCCCCGGCCCCCTCTCCGAAAAGGAGAGGGGTAGCCGACTGTGAGTGGACAGTAATGATTTGGGTGTCAAATAGTCATCAGGCTTCCCCTCTCCTTTTCGGAGAGGGGACCGGGGGGTGAGGCGCTCACGTTAGGATAGAAATCCTACGCCCCCGCCAGCGCCACTACCGGCGCTTCCGCCGCCGACTCTTTCACCACTAGGCGCACCAGCAGCACCAGCGCGCCCACGGTCGCCACACCAAAGCCGATGTACAAAAAGGCCGTGCTGTAACTGATGCTTTTCGACTTGAACAGGAAGCCCACCAGCATGGCCCCCAGGTTGCCGCCGGCCCCCACGATGCCGCTGACGCTGCCAATGGCCTGTCGGTTCACGAAGGGCACGATGGAGTAGGTGCAGCCGTTGGCCATTTTCAGGAAGAGCGCAAAAAGCAGCATGGCCGTGATGGCCAGCGTGAGGCTCGGAGCCACCGAGAAAAAGGCAATACCGATGCCTTCGAGCACGAGCATCGCGCTCAGTAGCGTCCACTTGCCCTTGATGCCGTAGCTGCGGCCGGCGCGGTCGGCCACGATGCCGCCCAGGGCGCGGGCGAAGATGTTCATGAAGCCGAAGGTGCCCGCCAGCACGCCCGCCAGCACCAGCGAGGCCTTGTAGTTGTCCACGAAGTAGGTCGCGGCCACGTTGTCGATAGTGATTTCGATGCCGAAGCACGCGCCGTAGGCCAGCGCCAGCAGCCAGGTGCGGTAGTCGCGCAGGGCCAGCATAAAAGTGCCTGACTTCTTGATGGTTGCATTGCGCTCAATGTCGGCGTAGTTGCCGCGGGGCGTGTCTTCGGTGTACTTATAGTAGAGCACGGCCATTACCAGCAGCAGCACGCCCGGCACCAGCATGGCGTAGCGCCACGAATTGGCTTTGTCCACAAAGCCCAGGCCCACGAAAGTTGCCGCAATCAGCGGCATCAGCATGTTGGCAATGCCGCCGCCGAGGTTGCCCCAGCCGCCGGCCACCGCATTGGCGGTGCCCACGATATTGGGCGCAAACATCATCGAGGTGTGGAACTGCGTGATGACGAACGATGCCCCAATAATGCCGATGCAAAAGCGAAACAGCAGGAAGCTCTCGTAGCTGTGGCTCAGCCCGATAAATAATACTGGAACGGCCCCCACTACCAGCAAGCCGGTATAAGCCAGGCGCGGCCCAATGGTATCGCAGAGCTTGCCCATGAGCAGGCGCGCCAGAATAGTGGCCGACACCGAGGCAATGACAATGTTGCCCACCTGCCCCTTATCGAGGTGCAGCTGCTCGCGCACCAGCGGCATTAGCGGCGCAATGCCGAACCACCCAAAAAAGCAAAAGAAAAACGTGAGCCAGGTCAGGTGAAACGTGCGCATTTGCACGCCCTTGCCGGACAAGACATTGAGCTGCGGCAGCGGCTGCTGGTGGGGAAGGGTGGCTTGCATGAGGTGGTGGTTGGGAGTAAAAGTTTAGGTCATTCAAGCAGTTAAAGCGAAGTACTAAGCCCAGCCGATGTATACCACATCGTCTTCGACCTTAATGGGATAGGTTTGGATGCGGCACTCATCGCCGTTCAGGCACTCGCCGGTGAGCAGCGAGAAGGTGCGCTTGTGAAACGGGCAGGCCACTTTGGGCTCGCAGGCTTCGCCGGCGCTGCCAATCATGCCCCGCGACAAAGCCATCTGCTGCTTATGGGGGCACAGGTTTTGGGTGGCGTACCACTCGCCGCGCCGGGCAAAGTTGAAAATGGCCACCTGCTCGCCCTCGACCAGGGCGCAGGCGCCGCCGTCGGCGGGTACGTCCGCGGCATTGCACACGGGTAGCCAGGTAACTGCGGTTGCGGTTTCCATAAAGTATTGATTGTGATTAGATTAAAATGATATTCGCCCGTAGCGCCTCACCCCCCAGCCCCCTCTCCGAAAAGGAGAGGGGGAGCCGATTGTAAGCAAGTGTTAGCAATCGTTGGGAAGTCGTCAGGCCCTCCCTCTCCTTTTCGGAGAGGGGGCCGGGGGGTGAGGCACACCGTCAGGATGGCGTAACTACCACGCCTTGGTCATCTTCTGACCGCGCATTTCGGTGAATTCCATCGTGGGGTCTTTCGACTTGGGCACGTTCACGAAGTGCGTGAATTGCTTGCGCAACTCGGGGTTTTCCACTACCTCCTTCCATTCGCAGTGGTAGTTCTGAATGAGTAGCTCGATTTCGGCCTCCAGGTCGGCGCAGATGCCGAGGCTGTCGTTGATAAGCACGTTCTTGAGGTACGCGATGCCGCCGTCCAACTTATTGAGCCACACGGCGGTGCGCGTCAGTGGGTCGGCGGTTTTGATGTAGAACATGATGAACCGGTCGAGGTATTTCACCAGCGTTTCCTTATCGATATCGCCGGCCAGGAGCTGGGCGTGCTGGGGCTTGGCCCCGCCGTTGCCGCACACGTAGAGGTTCCAGCCCTTTTCGGTGGCAATCACGCCGAAGTCCTTGGCCTGCGCCTCGGCGCATTCGCGCACGCAGCCGCTCACGCCGCTCTTCATCTTGTGGGGCGAGCGAATGCCTTTGTAGCGGTTTTCCAGCTCCACGGCAAACGTTACGCTGTCGTGCAGGCCGTAGCGGCACCAGGTGCTGCCCACGCAACTCTTGATGGTGCGCAGGCTTTTGCCGTAGGCGTGCCCGCTCTCAAAACCCTCGTTAATAAGCTCTTCCCAAATATCTGGCAAGTCGCTCACATGCGCCCCAAACATGTCGATGCGCTGGCCGCCCGTAATTTTGGTGTAGAGGTTATACTTCTCGGCAATTCGGCCGATGGCCATCAGCTGCTGCGGCGACACCTCGCCGCCCGCCATGCGCGGCATCACCGAGTAGCTGCCGCCCTTCTGGATGTTGGCCAAATATCGGTCGTTGGTGTCCTGAATAACGTTTTGCTTGACAATCAGCTCATTCCACAGCCCCGACAAGATGCTGGCTACCGCCGGCTTGCACACCTCGCAGCCATCGCCGGCCCCAAAGCGGTCGAGCGCCGCGCCGTAGCTGTGGATATCATTGATTCTGAGCAAGTCAATCAGCTCCTGGCGCGAGTAGTCGAAGTGCTCGCACAGCACGTTTTTGATGTACGCGCCCTGCGCCGTGAGCGTGCCGTTGATGAGGTCTTTGAGCATCGGCACGCAGCCGCCGCAGCCGGTGCCGGCCTTGTTGCACTTCTTCATGGCGTCCACGGTCGTGATGCCCTGCTCGGTCACGGCGTCGCAAATCATGCCTTTGGTCACGGCCTCGCACGAGCATATCAGCGCTCCATCGGGTAGGCTCAGCACGCTGGAGCCCGTGTCGGAGCCTTCGCCGCCGCGTGCGCCTAGGATAAGGTCTTCGGGGTGCGGCGGCAGCACTATCTTGTTGTTGACGGTTTGCAGCAGCATGTTGTAGGCTTCCGCTTCGCCGATGAGCACGCCGCCGAGTAGGTACTTGCCGTCGGGGCTGATATTGATGCGCTTATAAATGCCGCTGTGCGCGTCCTCAAACACGATGCTGCGGCTGTGCGGCTCCGCAATGAACGGGTCGCCGAAGCTGGCCACATCCACCCCAATCAGCTTGAGCTTGCTGCTCATATCATAGCCCGTGAAGGCCCGCGAGCCGCGCGCCAATTGACTGACTACCACCTCGGCCATGTCGTAGCCGGGCGCTACCAGCCCGTATATCATGCCGCCGTGCAGGGCGCACTCGCCGATGGCGAAGATGCGCGGGTCGCTGGTGCGCATGTCGTCATTCACCACGATGCCGCCGCGCAGGCCCACCTCCAGGCCGGCCAGCTTGGCCAGCTCGTCGCGGGGCCGGATGCCGGCCGAAATTACCAGCATATCGACTTCTAAAATGGAGCCGTCGCCGAAGTGCATTGCGTCAATCTTGCCGTTGCCGCCGATGTGCGACGTAGCCTTGCTGAGGTGGATTTTCAAACCCAGCGCCTCTAGCTTGCTTTGCAGCATGGCGCTGCCGGCCGCGTCTATCTGCCTAGGCATCAGGCGCGGGGCAAACTCCACCACATGCGCGTCTTCCACGCCCAAGTCGAGCAAGGCTTTGGCGGCTTCCAAACCTAGCAGGCCGCCGCCCAACACGGCCCCGCTGCGGGCAGTGGCGGCGTAGGCCTTTATCTCGTCGAGGTCCTCGATGGTGCGGTACACCATCACGCCGGCTTTTTCGACGCCCGGAATATCGGGCACGAAGGCCGACGAGCCGGTGGCTAGCACCAGGTAATCATAGGGTTGCACCAGGCCGCTGCGCGCATGCACCGTCTGGCTGGCGCGGTCTATTTCCTGCACGGCGTCGCCCAGGTGCAGCGCGATGCCATTGTCGTGGTACCACTGCGTGGGGGCCATGAGCAGGTCGTCGGCGGTTTTGCCGCCGAAATACTCGCTCAGGTGCACCCGGTCGTAGGCCACGCGGGGCTCTTCACCAAATACTACGAGCTTAAAATCGGTCGATTTTGCGAGCAGCTTCTCGCAAAACTTGTAGCCGACCATGCCGTTGCCGATAACAACGACGGTGGGTTTTCCCTGCGGTGCCATACTAACCAAGTAGGTATAGGTAGAAAATGAATTGGCAATTCCAAGCGGGTGGGAGGGGGCAGGGTAGGGGCAGGCCAGCAGAAGTCAAAAAGACTACTATTTCATAAATGGCCTTTAATTAAAGGGTGTTTAAGGGCTTGTATAGCAAACTTAAACAGGAATACCTTTGAATCAAATGGGGGTACTTGTAAAAATTTAGTATTTTTTTGAAATAGTACCCTAAAAATGGAAGGGGCATTTTTCGTGGCTTTCGTTTTCGCTGCCGTTTATTCGCGCCCTTTCTATCGCCCATTGCTACTCATGGCCCGTCCGACTATTATCCCCGAACTATATGTGGTGGGCGCTGGCCCCGGCGACCCCGAGCTGCTGACGCTCAAGGCCTACCGTATTCTGCAAACGGCCGACGTTATTCTATATGACAACCTCGCCAACCAGGAGCTACTGGCGCTGGCCCCCACAGCCTGCGAGTGCCTCTACGTAGGCAAAAAACCCTATGGCGAGTACACGCCCCAAGAAGTTATCCACGAGCTTATATTGGAGAAAGCCAGGAACCGGGGCCGGGTAATCAGGCTGAAGGGTGGCGACCCGTTCATCTTCGGGCGGGGCTTTGAGGAGATGCTATTTGCGCGCAGCCACGGCATCGCGGCGCACTACGTGCCGGGTATTTCGAGTATGCAGGCCGTGGGGTTCGAAGATATTCCGCTTACGCATCGTATTGTGAGCGAGGGCTTTTGGGTGCTAACGGGCACCAAAAAAGACGGTTCGCTCTCGGCCGACCTGCGCCTGGCCATGCAAAGCAACTCGACCGTCGTTATCTACATGGGCATGAAAAAGCTGCCCGAAATCGCGGCTACCTACGTCGAAATGGGGCGCGGTGACATGCCCGCCGCCGTGGTTATGCACGCTTCGCTGCCGCAGCGCAAGTCGGTGCGCGGCACAGTAGCCGAACTGCCCGCGCTAGTGAAAGCAGCGGGCATTACGTACCCAGCCATCATTTTTATTGGGGGCGTAGTAGGCATCAGTCAGGACTGAAAACGGCTGCCTTCACGAAGAAGCCCGCCGAAGCAAAACTAAGGGAGCTACCCTGCTAATGCCTTGTTCACCAGGGCCAGCGCTTCGGGTGTGAAGGGCAATTGCAAGGCCAGCGCGTGGCCGCGCTCCGTCATTTTGGGCCAGGTTTTCTGCACTATCTCGACTACTTTTTCTTCGGGGTGCTGGGCGGCGAAAGGCAGGAAATAATATTCCAGAAAAACCAGGCAGATAACGTCTTCGAGCAGCTGCACCTCAGGGTCGTCTTTGAGGCGCAGCTTTTGCAGCAATTGCTGCACGCGCTCGATTAATTCGGGCTCGTAGCCAGCCTGCTGCATAAGCTGGCCGGCCAGCTCGGCGTGGTATTTTTTCAGCGCATTGCGCCACTGGTGGTAGGCGGGGCGCGTCATCGGGTAGGCGTTGCGCGGGATGTGCCAGCGGCGAATATGTTGGGCGCGGGCGGCGAGCTGCACGGCCTCGGGTGCATCGGGGGCCACGCGGTCGAGGCAGGCCGTCATGCGCTGGGCATACAGCAACTCCTTGGCAATGGGCTGGCCGTGGTCGTCGGTTTCGAGGTTGGGGTCTTCGCTATTGGCGGCGTCAAACAGGCGGATGGCTGCGGCGAAGCGGGCGGTAGTAAGCATAGGGCAGTAAATAACAGACTTGACTAACGCTTGGCCACGGTGTTGGCTGGGAGCGGCAGCCCCGGCCGCAGCAGCGCCTGCACGGCCGGCAAAGGCAAAAATACCCGCACCTCGCCCTGGGCATACGACGCAATTTCGTAGGGCTGGTAAATAAACTCCACCCCGCCGGGCGTCAGAAAGACGTTGTGCGTCACGGGCATTTGCTTTACAAACAGCGCCTGGTCGAGCGGCTCGTCGGGCTTCAGGTTCACCAGCGGGCGCACGGCCTGGGTTAGCAGCGCGGGCAGCTGGGCCGCGGCAGTGGGCAAGAAAATAGCATCGTAGTGCAGGCGCTGGCCGGTGCGCAGGTCGTAGCTGGCCCCGGTGGTGCCGTAGTTGCCGTGCGCCCCGCCGCTAAAATCGTAGCGAAAAATGCCCACACTCAGTAGATTACCCTGCTGGCAGAACACGTAGGTAGCGGTCTGGTCTTCGTAATTCATGGCCACGCCATACGTACCCGCTTCGGCCGTGTCGGCCGGGGCGGGGCGCAGGTCGGTGGCATCGGCACGGTAGTCTTGGAAAAACTGCTGGCGCTGCTGCTTATAGAAGGCCGGCAGGCTGCCGATAGGCAAGTCATTCAGCGTATCGCCGCGCAGGGCGCGCACCAGGTTGGCTTCCAGCGCCTCGCGCAGCTGGGCACTGCCGCCCACCGGCACCAGCCCTTGCAGGCTGAGGCGGCCCTTGGGCGACTTAGCTTCCTTTGGAAAAGCGGCGGCCGAGTCGGCAAAGTAGCGCACGGCAAAGCTGAGCGCCCCGGCTGCCGGCTGCACCAGGCGCAGGCGCACGGCCTGCCCGCCCAGGGTGCCCGCCAGGTCGCCGGGGCCGGGCTGCTGCCGCAGCCGCCAGTAGAGGTTGGTGCTGGCGGCACTCACGGCTTTTTCGGGGCTGGTGTCGAAGAGCACCACGCTATCGGGGGCCGCGCTGGGCTGGCCTTGCAGCGAATAGGGGTGGCCATCGGGGCCATAGTAGCTGCCGAAGTGCGCCGGACCAGTTTCGTCGAGCAAGCGCGGGGTGGTTATCAGGTGCAGGGTGATGCTATCGGCTTGGCCCGGCAGCAAGCCCCGGTACACCCGGTAGTCGGTGCCGGGCGAGCTGGCGGCTGATGTGCCCGCTGCGCCCGGCCCTGGCGAGCTGGCCGCCTGAGTAGTAGCGGCTTGCTTAGCAGCGTCGTGGCAGGCGGCTAGGCCCAGCAAAAAAACGAAGGCACCTGAAGAGCATTTCATGGCACAAAGGACGGTAGCCGGTGCCGACTACAAGCGAGGCAAGTGCCAGAATAAGTGGGAAAGTGAATGTAATACTACTTGGTAGCGAAAGCACTACGGCAGCTGGTTACAAAATTCTGGCTTTCTAAATCCTTCCCTTAGCCCTTGCGTAAAACCGGGCAATTCCCCTCAACTTCAACGCTTCCTTTTAGTATGAACCTCATCAAAGCGGGCCAGGACGCCCACGGCAAACCAGTAGAACTGCATTATTGCGACTATGGCCAGGGCGACCCTATCGTGCTTATCCACGGCTGGCCCCTCGCGGCTGCTTCCTGGGAATACCAACTGGCCGAGCTGCCCCTGCACGGCAAGCGCGTAGTAGCCTACGACCGCCGCGGCTTTGGCCACTCCTCCAAGCCCTGGGACGGCTATGACTACGACACGCTGGCCGATGACCTGAACGCCGTGCTCACCGAGCTCGACCTCCAGAATGTGACCCTGGTAGGCTTCTCGATGGGCGGCGGCGAAGTAGCCCGCTACATGAGCCGCTACAACGGGGCCCGCGTGAGCAACGTAATTTTTGTGAGCGCCGTAACGCCTTATCTGTTGAAAACTGCCGATAACCCCGACGGCGTTGACAAATCGACGTTTGACGACATCATCGAAAACCTCGGCAAAGACCGCCCCGATTTCCTGGCTACTTTCGGCAAGCAGTTCTACGGCGTGGGCCTCGTGAGCCACCCCGTGAGCGCCGCCACCCTCGAGTGGAGCCAGAGCCTAGCCCTGATGGCCTCGCCCCGCGCTACCACCGCCTGCGTAAAAGCCTGGAGCGAAACCGATTTCCGCAACGACTTGGCCACCATTAAGGTGCCGGCCCTGTTCATCCACGGCAGCTCCGACAAAACCGTGCCGCTTGCCAACAGCGCCGAGCTTGCCGTGAAGCTCGTGTCTGGTGCCCAGTTGGTTGTCTACGACGGTGAGCCCCACGGCCTCAACGTAACTGCCAAGGACCGCCTCAACCGCGACATTCTAACCTTCGCCAACGGCCAGCCCGTGGCGGACTATTATGACAACGACGAAGCCGAAGTACAGCCGGTACGCAGCGAAAACTAGCCCTCAAGTAGGCAAGACACAAAAAACGCCCCGCTCTGCAGCGGGGCGTTTTTTGTGAGTGGAACTTTACCCAAGGTAAGCGTGCCAGTTCTGGTCGAGAGTGCCGGCCGAGAGCTTGAGAAAGCCTGTGAGGGTGGGCTTTTTGGGCTGCGTGCGCAGGGGCATATTGGCCTCGGAAGGGGTGCGCTGGCCTTTGGCGTGGTTGCAGCGCGAGCAGGCAGCCACGAGGTTGGTCCAGCCCGAGTCGCCGCCGCGCGAACGGGGCAGCACGTGGTCCAGCGTCAGGGTCTTGGTCGAGCCGCAGTACTGGCACTCGTACTGGTCGCGCTTAAAGATGTTGTGGCGGCTGAGGGCAATGCCCTTGTAGGGCACGCGCACGTAGCGCGCCAGGCGAATGATGCTAGGCTTAGGAAACGCTTGCGAAATCGTGCGCAAAACGCCCTGTTCCGACTTAGCCACCATTTCGGCTTTATCCAGAAATAAAAGCACGAAGGCTTTTTGTACGCTGCATAAGGTAATGGCGGTGTAGTCGCCATTTAGTACAAGCACTTTTTGGTCCATATACGGGTAGGCGAAAACTAGTTTAATGCAAGCTACTAGATTTCACGCACATAAACAAGGCCCCGCCGGCGCAAATGCTGCCAGCGGGGCCTTATCTTATAGAGCCAATTTTGGGGGGCTATTCGGCCTTAATTGATGGTGTGGAACAGCCGGCCCCAGCGCACCTTGTGCCAAAAATCGCCAAAGGGGTCGACCGAAAGCCAGATAAGCACGGCCTTGCCCACAATGTGGTCTTCGGGCACGAAGCCCCAAAAGCGCGAATCCTCGGAGTTGTGGCGGTTGTCGCCCATCATGAAGTAGTAATTCTGCTTGATGGTGTAGCTGGTCAGTGGCTTGCCATCCTGCAAAATCATGCCGGTGGCGTTGTCCCATTTTACGTTGTCATTGTGCTCGTACTGCGATACTATCTTGTAGTAAATCGCGGCGTTGGCGGGCGAAAGCGTGATGGTCTGGCCCTTCTTGGGCACCGGCAGCGGGCCGTATTCGTCTACGCGCCAGCCTCGGGGCGTTATGCTCAGCACATCGCTGATGGGCTGGCCCTGGGTGTAGTGCAGGTCGGCGGCATCGGGGAAGAGCTTGGCATCGGGGCTGTTGGGGTCATACACCTCGATGGACTTCACGTAGGGCTGCTTCTTGAAAAACTCATATACAGCGGGCGTGCAGTCGATAACGTAGCCTATCTGGGTGCCGTTTTTGGGGTTGGTGCCCGCCACTGGTATGCCATCGGGCGAGGTATAGTCTACCACGCCTTGCTGGCGCAGCGCCTGGCCTACCTCGTCGTTGGGGCTGGGCACCTCCATAAAATACCGCGTGGCAGGCTGGCCCGCAATGGCCCCCGGCTGGCCATTGAGGTACACGCGCCCACTGCGAATAGTAAGGGTATCGCCCGCCACCGCAATGCAGCGCTTGATGTAGTTGGTGCGCAAGTCGGCCGGGTAGTTTATCTCGTGCGGCACGTGAAAAACCACCACGTCGTTGCGTTTGATGCTGCTAAAGCCCGGAAACCGGTACGTAGGCAGCTGAATGGCATCGGAGTAGCTCTTGGTATTGATAATCGGCACCGTCTGGTGCGTCAGGGGCACCTGCAAGGGCGTTTGCGGGGTAATGGGCCCGTAGTGCAACTTGCTCACAAACAAGTAGTCACCGACCAGCAGCGAGTTTTCCATACTCGGCGACGGGATGGTGTACGCCTCGAAAGTGGCCCACCGAATAAGCGTGGCCGCAATGATGGCAAACAGCAGCGAGTCGAACCATTCGCGGGATTTGCTTTTGGGCGGGGGCGGTGGGGCAGAAGGGTCGTTTTTGCGAAAGAGCATGAAACAGGAAGCCAGTCTTAACTGACTAATTAATTATCTGGCAAAGAAACAACGACAAACGGGTTGTACTGTCATGGCGAGGATAAGCGCTTGTCATTGCGAGGAGGCACGACGAAGCAACCTTTCCTTCACGGTGCAAACGTTTGCTAAGTATAAAGGAAAGGTTGCTTCGTCGTGCCTCCTCGCAATGACAACGGTTTTATTCCACTACAGCCCCAGCAAGTCATTCATGCCGAACACGCCTTGCCGGCTCGGCAGCCAGCCCGCCGCCAGCAGCGCGCCCGCCGCAAAGCCCTCGCGCGAGTGGGCCTCGTGGCGCAGCTCGATGGTATCGGCCGCCGACACGTAGCGCACCTCGTGGGTGCCCACCACCTCGCCCTGGCGCTCGCTCAACACCGCCAGCTCGTTGGGCGCTTGGGCGGGCGCGTTGCGCCAGGTGGTTTTTTCGGGGAAGTGCGCCAGAATGCCCTGCGCCGTGGTGAGCGCCGTGCCGCTGGGCTGGTCTACCTTGTGCACGTGGTGAATCTCAGTCACCTGCACGTCGTAGCCCGCCCGAAACTGGTGCATTTTGGCCGCGATGTACTCGTTGAAGTGGAAAAACAAATTCACGCCCACGCTGAAATTGGAGGCGTAGAATAGCGCCCCATTCAGCTCCTCGCACAGCGCCTTGGCCTCCTCAAAATGGTGTAGCCAGCCCGTAGAGCCGCACACCACGGGCAGGCCCTGGCGCAGGCAAGCCACCACGTTGCCAAAGGCCGACTCGGGGTGCGTAAACTCGATGGCTACGTCGGCCGTGGCAGGCGTAAAGTCCTCGATGCGCTGCGTAGACGCGTGCTGGTCGATAATGCCGACTACTTCGTGGCCGTGGGCTGGGGCCAGGGCGGCCAGCGTGTGGCCCATCTTGCCGTAGCCAATAAGGATGATTCTCATGTCAATTGTTAGTTGCTACTGGTTAATTGTTAATGGCTTACATAGAGCAGCGGCTCATCAGCAATTAATCCTTAACAACCAACCATTAACCAGTAATCTTTATTTTACCCGCAAAGCTACGGTGGCTCCCACACCGGGTAGCACCTGGCCGGGCACGGGCAGCAGCGTGGGCTCCCAGTGCAAACTCAGGTCTTTGCTCACGTCGAAGTCGTGCAGGTTGGCATCTACCACGGCGTCAAGCATCTGCAAGCCGTAGCCCGCTATGAAAAGCAATACGTAGAGGTCACGATTGCGCCGGTAGAAGATGATGCCGTTCTCGATGCGGGCAGTAGAAGTTTCAACGCTAGCATAGCCAAAGTCCTGAATAGGGTCAGTAGCCGCCGTAAGTAAGCGCGTAGCTGATACTTTGCCCGTGCTTAGTTGGTCTTTTGCATAGCGGTAATCGCGGTAGTGCGTCTGAAAAAAATACTCTACCCCGCCCAGCGTGCCTAGTAAACCATACACCAGCGGCAGTTTCCAATACTTCTTATTGTAAAACTGCCCCGCGCCAGGTGCTATTGCTGCCAGAAGTAAAGCCTTTTTGGGGCGCGTCACGTGCAGGCCAAAGAGGCGCTCGGTTTTCAGGACCGAGTCGGCAGCGGCTTGCTCGCGTTTTTGCTTCCTAGTTAGCTTGGGTGCCACGCGGGCCGTGTCGGTCAGGGGGCGCGTCAGGTCGGGGTCGGCCACGGCCGTGCTTGGCAACTGCGCCCAAGCCGGGTGCGCCGCGGCCAAGCATAGTACCGCCAGCAGCCAGGCCCACCGCGGCAGCGCATCAACGAGGTATTTCATACAAAAGCTGCCAACGCCCAGGAGCCGGCCCATAGTATTGAGCACCCTTACGCCGGCTGCAAAATGTGCAGAATGCGCTGCATGTCCTCCACCGAATCGAAGGAAATCTTGATTTCACCCCGGCCCTGCGCCGTGGGCTTCAGCTGCACCTTCGAGCCAAAATGGTCAGTAAGCAGGCGCTCGGTGCGGCGCAACTCGGCCACCGGCACCACGGGGGTAGGTTGCTCGCGCTGGGTTGCCGGCGTGTGTGCGGCCGGTTGGCTGGCCCCCTGGCGCACTAGTTCCTCCACGCGGCGCACCGACAGGTCTTCGACCACAATGCGGCGGTACAGCGCCACCTGCTGCTGCGGGTCTTCCATGCTGATGAGGGCGCGGGCGTGGCCCATGCCAATGACGGCATCGCGCAGGCCGATTTGGATATCGGGCGGCAGCTTCAGCAGGCGCAGGTAGTTGGTCACGGTCGAGCGGTTTTTGCCCACGCGCTCGCCCAGGTCTTCTTGGCGCAGGTTGCACTCGCTCAGCAGGCGCTGGTACGAGAGGGCAATCTCGATGGCATTCAGGTTTTCGCGCTGAATGTTCTCAATCAGCGCCATTTCCAGCATCTGCTGGTCGTCGGCCTTGCGGATGTAGGCCGGAATGCTGTCGAGGCCCGCCAGCTTGGAGGCTTGCAAGCGGCGCTCGCCCGAGATGAGCTGGTACTGGTTGGGGCCCAGCTGGCGCACCGTCACGGGCTGGATAATGCCTTGGGTACGAATGCTTTCGGCCAACTCTTGCAGAGCATCCTGGTCGAAGTGCGTGCGCGGCTGGTAGGGGTTGGTTTCAATCTGGCCTACCGCAATCAGCCCCACCACATTCACGGGGTTGGGGCTGGCCAGCACGCGCTCGCTGGGCTTGTCGTAGCTGCCTTCAATCAGGGCATTGAGGCCCCGGCCGAGGCCCCCTACCTTGCGCTTGGCAGCGGCAGCGGCGGGGTTAGCGGCCAGCGCGGCCTGAATTTTTTCTTCGTTCTTCTCTACGGACATACTACCGGAAGGCCGACCCCAAATAGTAGGAGGCCAGCTTAAATTCAAAATTACGCCCTGGCGGGCGAAGGGCAAGGCGTAAAGGTTGCCCACAGCTCGGTCTTTTACTGACTAGTCGTGTCAGCTAAAGGCTTACGTAGTCCGAGCACTTTTACCACTTCGCATACACCTACGCGAGTTGGGCCCTCTACAAAATACCCTCGAACGCCGGGCAAAATATACTGGCGGTGAACTTGCCGCCTTTCAGGATTGACAATAAACATGTTGGCCTGTCCGACTGGTGAAAAAGGCCCATTAGGCACCATTTTTCCATCCGGGTCTAAAAATTCAGGCCATATCATCCAAGTTTCTGTCCTGCCTTCGTAGCGAAAATCCCAGCGAATATGTTGGTAAGCAGGTGTCTTACGGCCGCCTTCCTCTTTGGTAAGCAGGCGGTAGGTAATACGAAAATCAGCCTCCCGCCCAACTGCTTCGGAATAAGGCTCTAAACGGTCAGCTGCGTAGTTATGGCAGGCTTGGATAAGCTCCGGGGTCAGCTCTGGAAAATCCTGAATAATTGCTGCCATACCCATGCCATTGTTCAACCAGCCCAGCACATCATTAACGCTGATGCGCGTTCCTGCTATGCAAGGCCGCCCGAAACGAATTTCGGGGTCGATGCCAATAAGGGGATGGGCGGCAGAGGATAGCATTTACGCAACCTCGTCCGCCGCCTCCGCCTCCGGGTTAGCCTCTACACTGTTCTTCTCCACAATCTCGCGGGCCAGGTTGAGGTAGCTCACCGCGCCTTTGCTCTCGGCATCGTGCAGGATGACCGGGATGCCGAAGCTCGGCGACTCGCTCAGCTTCACGTTGCGGGGGATGATGGTGTCGAACACGAGCTGCTGGAAGTGCATCTGCACTTCCTCCACCACTTGGTTGGAGAGGCGCAGGCGCACGTCGTACATCGTGAGCAGGATGCCTTCGATTTCGAGGTTGGTGTTGAGGCGACTCTGAATTATCTTAATGGTATTCAAGAGCTTACCCAGGCCTTCGAGGGCGAAGTACTCGCACTGCACCGGGATGATGACCGAGTGCGCCGCCGTAAGGGCATTGACCGTGATGAGGCCCAGCGAGGGCGAGCAGTCGATGATGATGAAATCGTACTGGTCGGCGAGGGGGCGCAGGGCCTCCTTCATCTTGTCTTCGCGGTTGGGCAGGTTTATCATCTCTACCTCGGCGCCCACCAGGTCGATGTGCGAGGGCATGAGGTCGAGGTGGGGCAGAATGTTGGTTTGCAGGATGATGTCGGCGGGGTTTACGCCGTCGACCATGCACTCATACACGCTGTTTTCGATGTCTTTGGGGTCGAAGCCCACGCCCGAGGTGGCATTGGCCTGGGGGTCGGCATCGACCAGCAGCGTGCGGTAGTCGAGGGCCGCCAGCGAGGCGGCCAGATTGATGGCCGAGGTGGTTTTGCCAACGCCACCTTTTTGGTTGGCTACCGCGATAATTTTGCCCATGTGCCTCTAGTTGTCAGTGGATAGTTGTCGGTTGGGAGTAGGTAGTAAGCTAAGTTAGGTACTGGTAGTCAAAGCGAACCGACCACCAGGCACTAGCTGCTAACTAGTAACACCGGGCAACTTCTAACTTTTGCCGTAGCATTGTACTGTTACAAAGATACATTCTTTCCATAGTTTGCATGGCCTTATTTCTGGCGCGCCAAGCGGGTTTTTTGCGGGTTTGGCCAATAATATTAGTTGCCGGGCTATTGGCACTAGCGGGCTGCGGCGGCAGCGGCGGCGGCCTCAGCCCCGAGCAGGCGCGGCGCGTGTTCCGCTACAACCAGCCCGAGGCGCTGACCTCGCTCGACCCCGCTTTTACCCGTAACCAGGCTAATATCTGGGCGGTATCGCAGCTCTACAACGGGCTGCTGGAGCTGGATTCGACCTTGCAGCCGGCCCCGGCGCTGGCGCGGCGGTATCGCATTTCACCCGATGGGCTCACGTATACTTTTTGGCTACGGAAAGACGTTTATTTTCACGCAGACAGCGCCGTATTTCCGGTAACAAAGGCACAGATACGGGAGCTTCTACAAGAAGAGGATAGGGAACATGGGCGACCAGCGAGAGAGATACTGGACCCGATGAACGAGCCGTTGGAAATGAGTCCTCCAGATTCCAATCCGCGCACCGTCACGGCCGCCGACTTCGTGTACAGCTTCAAGCGCCTGCTCGACCCTAAAACGGCTTCGCCAGGCGGCTGGATATTTCGGGGTAAGGTACTAGAGGACAATAAGGGAAATACCAGCGACACGTGCTTCGTGGCCGTGAATGACTCGACGCTCCGCATTCACCTCAAAGAGCCATTTATTCCCTTCCTTAGTATCCTGACCATGCCCTACGCCTTCGTGGTGCCGCACGAGGCAGTGGAGAAATATGGCAAAGACTTTCGCGAGCATCCGGTGGGCACCGGGCCGTTTAAATTCAAACTTTGGGACACGGGCAATGTGCTGCTGCTGCACAAAAACGAGCACTACTGGCGCAGCGACGCCCAAGGCCACGCGCTGCCCTACCTCGACGCGGTGCAAATCAGCTTCATTGCCGACCGCAAAACCGAGTTTCTGACTTTCCTGCAAGGCAAGCTGGACTTTTTGAGCGGCATTCGCGAAGGCTCGCGCGACCTGGTAATGAACCAGGATGGCTCGATACGGGCCGACTTCCAGGGCCGCTTTACGGTGCAGAAAACGCCGTATTTGAACACCGAGTACCTGGGCTTTCAGCTCGACTCGGCCAACCTCACCGGTGAGCAGGCGACCCAGGGCCGCGCCCTGCGCGACCGCCGCGTGCGCCAGGCTCTCAACTACGCTATTAACAAGCCCGAATTGGTGGCCTACGTGCTTAACCATGTGGGCGTGCCCGGCAATTCGGGGTTTGTGCCGGCGGCACTGCCGTCGTTTTCGCCCGCAAAAGTGCCCGGCTACATCTACCAGCCGCAAAAGGCGCGGCAGCTGCTGGCGGCCGCCGGCTACGGCCCCGCCCGCCCACTAAAGCTGCGCCTGAGCACCGTGGCCGAGCGCAAAGCTGTGGGCGAGTACCTGCAAAAAAACTGGGCCGATGTGGGTGTGCAGGTCCAGATTGACATCAACCAGGCCGCCACCCAGCAGGAGCTGGTAGACAATGGCCGGGCGGCGTTTTTCAGCAAAAGCTGGCTCGGCGACTATCCCGATGCGGAGAACTACCTCTCGCTCTTCTACAGCCCCAATTTCAGCCCCGGCGGACCCGACAAAACGCACTTTAAATCAGTGGCTTACGACGCGCTTTACAACCAGGCCCGCCGCGAGCAGGATGCCGCCCGCCGCACCGCCCTGTACCAGCAGATGGACCGCCTCATTGTGGCCGAAAGCCCAGTCGTGAGCCTCTACTACGACGAGGTTATCCGTCTCACGCAGAACAATGTGCGCGGCCTCACGCCCAACCCCATGAACCAGCTGCTGCTGGAGCGGGTGCGTAAAAACTAGCTATTTATCCGCTACGCCGTTGGCGAGCGGGTCGAGGCGCTGGGTGAGGAAGTTAATATAGGCTTCCAGGCTGGGAGGAATATCCTGCTGGGCGCGCACGGTTTTGGCGGGCTGGCCCACGGGCTGCACCGTGATGATGGTGGCCGGCAGGCCGGAGGCATTGCCCCCGTACTTGTCGTCAAACTTACTGAAATTGACGCGCTTGGCTTCGGCCAGCATTTGGGTTACGGTGGCTACGGGCAGGCTTAGGGTATGCTTGCCGGTCAGGGTCACGAAGCGCTCGCCTTCGTACTCCACGCGGCCATCGGCAAAGATGGTGGCCGTGTAAGTGGGGCAGGTGCCGTGGCAGGGCGTGCGCTTCACGACCAGCACCGGCGCATTTGCCGGGGTAGTCGTTTGCTTATTGGTGAGCAGCACGGTGGTAGGCTTATGCGGCTTGGATTTTTGCGCATGGGCCGGCACGGCAATCGCGAGGGCAAACAGCCAGATAAGGTATTTCATAAGCGCCAAGATACTGGAAAGGAGTGGGCGGCAGCAATCAGGCGGCCGTCCTTAGCGCGTGGCATTGATGCCTGCCAGCGGGTCGATGGTAGCGGCCAGGTAATCGATGTAGCCTTGCAGCTTTTGGGGCGCGGCCCCGCGCTCGGCCAGTACCTGGTGGCGCTTCTGCCCCGGCAGGTACGTGGTAATAACAATGGCCGGCATATCGCTGGCCCCAGACTGATAGCTGGATAGCAGGCTGTTAAAGTCAATGCGCCGTGCTTCGTCGAGCATAGCCCGCACGCTGCCCTGGTCGATGCTGGTAGTATGCTGCCCCTTTACCGGGGCAAAGCGCTCACCGTAGTAGCTCACCTGGCCGTTGCCAAAAATGGTGGCTGTGTAGGCCGGGCAGGTGCCGTAGCAGGGCGTGCGCTGAAATACCAGCACCGTATCGCCGGGGGCCGTGTTGATGGGGATGGTCGAAACGGTGCGCGGCTTCTGGGCGGCAGCCTGCTGCGGGGCCAGGCGCGGGGAGCAGGCGGGCAGGGCGGTGGCGAGCGCCAGCAGGTAGGTATAAGGACGCATGCTAGAAAAGGGAAAAAGAGTGTGCCGTGGCTTATTCGAAAACCAGGCCAAAACGCCGGCCGGCCGGCGCGGGTTAATTTCCCACGCCGGCCGGCCGCTTAAAAAACTCCTAAAATTGATAGAAAACGCTTAGGCTTTGCCAGTTTTTTTGGCTTGTGCCTCGCGCTCCTGGGCGGTTCGCATGGCCTCGGCCAGACGAGCCTGGAAGCCGCCGGGCTTCTTGTCCTTGTTCTTCACTTTGTTGGCTTCGAGCTGGGCGCGAATCTTGGTGTCGTCCACAAAGGAGCGGGTGAGGGCCTGCTGGCCCAGTGTTACTAGGTTGGAAACCAGGTAGTACCACGTGAGGCCGGCGGCGAAGCTGTTCAACACAAAGAAGAAAATCAGCGGCATGAGGTAGCTGTAAAACTTCATTGGGCCTTGCATAGCAGCCGTGTTGGTCTGGTTGCTCTGGTAGGTCATGACGAGTGTCGAGATGGTCATGAGCACCGTGAAAATGCTGATGTGGCTGCCTAGGAAGGGCAGCGTAAACGGCAGTTTAATGAGGTTGTCATACGTGCTCAGGTCGGTAGCCCACAGGAAAGGCTGCTGGCGCAGCTCAATAGCATTGGGGAAGAACTGGAACATGGCGAACAGAATCGGCAGCGTGAGCAGCGTGGGCACGCAGCCGCTGAGCGGCGACACGCCAAACTGCTGGTACAGCTTCATCGTCTCCTGCTGGGTTTTCACCTGGTCGTCGCCGTGCTTGGCCTTAATCTCGTCGAGCTCGGGCTTCAGCACTTTCATGCGGGCCTGGCTCTCGTAGGTTTTGTAGGTCAAGGGCCACGTTACGAGCTTGATAAGCACCACCAACAGCAGAATAATCACGCCGTAGGACGAGATGTACTGCTGCAAGAAATTGAACACCGGAATTACCACGAAACGGTTTACCAACCGGAATAAGCTGAAGCCCAAAAAGACGTTTTTGTCGAAATCCGGGGCTACGCTTTTCAGTAGATTGAACTGATTGGGGCCGAAGAAATAGCGATACTGCCCGCCCGCCGCGCTGGTCACATCGGCCACTGGCAAGCTTACTTTCGTACTCAGGCCCTTTATAAAGGTTGAATCGGCTAGGTTGACGTTCGAGTTAAACTGCCCGTTGGTGAAGGGCCGCGAATCAGCTATAAAGCCGGCCACGAAGAAATCGTGTTTGTCAGCGACCCAGGTTAGCGGCTCGGCTACCTTGGATTCTTCTGGTTTTTCGCTGGCTTCAGCCAGGTTATCCTGCTTGCCATCGGCCCGGTAGTGGTTGATGGTAGTGTGGTTGCGGTTTTGCTTGATGTCCTGCTCAGTCTGGCGCACATTGTCTAGGAAGCTCCATTGCAGGGGCTCCTGCGCCACGGCCACGCCGGCCAGCTTCAGGTTATACTTCACCTCGTAGCCGGTTTTGGGCACCACGTAGGTTTGGGTCACCGTGCCGCCGGCCACCGGCGCGCTAAAGGTGAGCTGCTGCCCGCCATCGGACGTAGCCACGGGCTCGGCGGCCGCGAAGTTTAGACCGGCAAAATCGACTTTATGGCCATCGGTGGTGGTGAAAGTCGTGTTGTAGCGGGCGCTCTGGGCATCGAACAAGTTGAGCGGCTTGCCAAAAAACGTCTTGTATTTGTTCAGGCGCACAGCGGCCACGCGGCCCCCCTGCGTCGAGAAAGTGAGCGTCAGGTCGGGGTTTTTGAGTTCGATGCTGCGCACCGGGCCGGCGGCCGTGTCGAGCTGAGCCACGGGTGCGAGGCCGGGGGCAGAAGCCGCCGTTTTGGCAGCGGCAGAGGTAGTAGCCTGGGTTTTATTTTTCTCTACCTTATCCTTGGGCGAGAAGAAAAACAAATACACCAGGAGCAGGGCCGAGATTAGAAAAAGGCCAGTTGCTTGGTTGCGGTCCATTTACACTAAAAAGAATACGAACAACAAAGGTACGGCCGGGCGAGGCAGGCCGCTGAATAGAATTGTGGGCAGCAAATTAATTGGCTGTCATTGCGAGGAGGAACGACGAAGCAACCCTTCCTTCCCGTAGCAATGCGTTGCTAACGTAGAAGGAAAGGTTGCTTCGTCGTCCCTCCTCGCAGTGACAGACGCGGGAGGCGCTTTAATACCGTACGCTAGCCTTTCATTACAGCCCTTTTTTGCGCTGCATAGCCGCCTTCACAAACCGCACAAACAGCGGGTGCGGGTTTTCCACGGTGCTCTTGAGCTCGGGGTGAAACTGCCCGGCCACAAACCACGGGTGCACCGTCTTGGGCAGTTCAATTACCTCGACCAGGCCCGTTTCGGGGTTGGTGCCCGAGAGGTGCAGGCCGGCTTCCTCAAAGCGCGCCGCGTACTCATTATTAAACTCATAGCGATGCCGGTGGCGCTCGCTAATGGTGTTGCGGCCATAGGCCTTGGCGGCCCGCGAACCGCGCTTGAGCTCGCAGGTGTAGGCCCCGAGGCGCATGGTGCCACCCTTCTGGGTGATGTCTTTTTGGTCCGACATGAGGGCGATAACCGGGTCGGGCGTGAGCGGGCTCATCTCGGTCGAGCTGGCCTCGGGCAAACCCAGCACGTGGCGAGCATACTCTACCACAGCTACTTGCATGCCCAGGCAGATGCCGAAAAACGGAATGCCCTGCTCCCGCACGTAGCGCACGGCCTCAATCTTGCCCTCAAAGCCGCGCTCGCCAAAGCCCGGCGCCACCAGCACGCCATCCACGCCTTCGAGCTGCTGGGCCGCGTTCTCCGGCGTCAGAAACTCGCTCTGAATAGTGCGAACTTTTACCTTACACTCGTTAAAAGCGCCGGCGTGGATAAACGACTCAATGATAGACTTATAGGCGTCGGGTAGCTCTACGTACTTACCCACCAGCGCAATGGTCACTTCCTCAGTCGGGTTCTTCAGGCGGCCCAAAAACTCCTTCCAGTTTTCCAGCTCTGGCGCGTGCCCGCCATTCAAGCGCAGCTTGCTGATAACGCGGGCATCAAGCTCCTCTTTCAGCATCAGCAGCGGCACCGAATAAATGGTGTCGGCATCAAGGCTTTCAATAACGGAGTTGATTTTAACGTTGCAAAACAGCGCGATTTTGCGCCGCATTTCGGCTGGAATCGGGTGCTCGGAGCGGCACACCAAGATATCGGGCTGCAAGCCCGCCTCGCGCAAATCCCTCACCGAGTGCTGGGTAGGCTTAGTTTTGAGTTCGCCAGCCGCTGCCAGATAGGGCAACAGCGTGAGGTGAATCACGAGCGAATCATGTGGTGGCAATTCCCAGCGCAGCTGGCGCACGGCCTCCACAAAAGGCAAGCTCTCGATGTCGCCGATGCAGCCGCCGATTTCGGTGATGACCACGTCGAACTTGTCATCTTGACCCAGCAGCAGCATCCGACGCTTTATCTCGTCGGTGATGTGGGGCACTACTTGCACGGTTTTGCCGAGGAAAGCGCCTTCGCGCTCGCGGCGGA
Source organism: Janthinobacterium lividum (assembly GCA_050954845.1). GTDB lineage: Bacteria > Bacteroidota > Bacteroidia > Cytophagales > Hymenobacteraceae > Hymenobacter. The sequence continues at coordinate 43,837 of JBPBQK010000100.1, read as the reverse complement.
TTACCGTATCGTAGATGCGGCCGGTGGTCACGTTGTTGGCCTGCGAGGTGGGCGCGTTCAGGAAACGCTCGTAGTGGCCCAGGTCGAGGTCGGTTTCGGCCCCGTCGTCGGTCACGTAGCATTCGCCGTGCTCATACGGGTTCAGCGTGCCGGGGTCGATGTTGATGTACGGGTCGAATTTCTGAATCGTAACTCGGAAGCCTCTGGCTTGCAAGAGCTTAGCAAGCGAAGCGGAAATAATTCCTTTTCCGAGTGAGGAGGTGACACCGCCGGTGACGAAGATATACTTCGCGGCCGACGCAGTAGGGGGGGAGGAGCGTTCGGGCATGACGGGGGTCAAAGTTACGGCGTATCCGGCCGCTACCGGCCTACTGCCCGCCCGTAGCCCCAGCCGCCAGCGCGAGCCAACGCGTTCATTTGCGTTGGTGGCGGCATCATTTTTGGCGTTGGCTTGGTTAAAGAAACCATTATGAGAAAACCGATTTTTAGTACCCATTACGGGTCTAGTTCAGCTTATCGCCGGTGCTGGCCGGTGCTGTTTAGTGTTTTGCTATTGCTGCTGCTGGGCAGCTCGGCGCCCGGCCAGTCGGGGCCCGCTGCCTTGCGAAAAGACCTGAAAAAAGATTTTGGCGCCGTGGGCGATGGCCGCACCAATGACCAAGTGGCGTTTACAAAAGCAGCCGCCTTCTTCAACCAGCGCGCCCAGTCGGCGGCGGGGGCTGCGCCTGCCATTCTCACCATTCCTAAAGGCGTGTATTTAGTGGCCGGGCAAGATGCGGCCGGCAATGCCCTTGATGTGCTGAGCCTGGTGGGCTGCCGCAACCTGACCATTCAGGGGGCCGATAGTGCCAGCACTGAAATCCGCTACGCCAGCGGCCTGCGCTACGGAGCCTTCGACCCAGCTACCAAAAAGGCGTTTGAAGCCCCAGCGGCTTTCTTTGTTGACCGCAACTATGCCGCTACCGTAGGAGTAGCCATCATGCTGCAACGCTGTGAAAACGTGACCGTAACGGGCTTGGCTATCAATGGCAACGTGGCCCAAGCCGTGATAGGCGGGCACTGGGGCGACACCGGCATTCAGCTCAACTACGACGGTATCTTTATTGGTGACTCGCGCCGCATTACGCTGCGCCAGCTGGCGCTGCACCACCTGGGCCGCGATGGCATTCAGGTACTTAACCACCTAGCCAAAAGCCTCGACGACCCCCAGCAAGACAATATTCTGCTGGAAAACATGACCTGCCACTACAATGGCCGGCAGGGCTTGTCGGTGACGGGCGTAAACGGCCTTAAAGCGGTGAATTGCAGTTTCAGCCACACCGGCCGGGTCGTTATTCCGGCGCTGGGCAAGGCGCTGGCCTCGAACCCCGGCGCGGGCGTAGACTTAGAGCCAGAAGGAGGCTTCGTAACCAATGTGCGGTTCGATAACTGCCGCTTTGTTGATAACTCTGGCCAGGGCATCGTGGCCGACCGGCCAGGTAATGCGCACACTGTCAAATCGGTAGTGGTGGCCAATAGCCTGCTATGGGGCGTAACTAATTGGTCGGCCTGGGTGACGCAGCCCGATTTTCTGTTCCTGAACTGCCGCATTTACGGTGCGTTCGTGCACGGCTGCCGGGCCGAAAACGCGGCCGAAGCCACGCGCTTCGTAGGCTGCACCTTTGAAGACCGCCCCTACCGGGGCCAGGCCGCCTACGGCCAGTTTACGCTGCACTCGGATGGCGCGGCCCGCTACATGCGCTTCACGGACTGCCGCTTTGTGGGCACGCACAACTACCTCATCTGGGCCATTGTGGGTAAGGCCGACACAGCCAGCTACTTCCACTTGCGCCGCTGCACCTTTCTCTACGACTACACCCAGCCCACGCAAGGGTCCTACAACAACCTGCAAGGGGCCGTATTCACGGGCACTACCGTGTGGCGCGATGGCCCCCACCGCACCAGCCTGCACCGTACCAACGTGACGCTGGGCAACGGCGGCGCCCCACAGTCGACGGTGGTGCGGGCCCCCGGCAGCTTGCAGCTGCTGGCCACCAACTGCGTGCATACCCTTATCACCGGGCTAGACATTGGCCGGCAGCCAACCCGCAGCCGCGACTCGGCCAGCGTCGTAATCGGGGCAAATAACACCTTGCTTTTGAATGACCCCGGCTATCTGACAGCCGAATTATACATTGGGCCAACCTCGCGGCTTGTGATAAAAAAAGGGGGCAGCCTGGAGGTGCGGCCCCACACAAAAGTGACTATTGCCGGCCAGCTCGTGGTAGAAAACGGCGCCTATTTTTCGCTCGACTCACAGGCGCAGCTCACCCTCGTGGGCCGGGGCCGCCTGCGCCTGGCACCCCAGGCCATTAAGGGTAAGCATCCGACTCTCAACTAAAGCCGTGCTAAGGCAGTTTGCTCACACCAGCAAGCTCAGAAAATCCTGCTGCCCGTTTAAGTACTCAAACCCAAAACCTTCGGCCGCCATGCGCGCCATAATGCCGGCTTCGTCGCCGCGCTGCCGCACCTCCACGCCAATAAAAACGGGGCCTTTTTCCTTGTTATTCTTCTTGATGTATTGAAACTGGATGATGTCCTCACCTTCAGCCAATACATTATTCACGAAGCGGCGCAATGCCCCCGGCGCTTGGTTGAAGCGCACCATAAAGTAGTGCTTGAGGCCCTGAAAGCGCTGGGCGCGCTCCTTAATATCCTCCATGCGAGTGATATCGTTATTGGAGCCGCTGACGATACAAACCACCGTTTTGCCCTTTATCTGGTCGGCGTAAGCGTGTAGCGCCGAGATGGCGAGCGTGCCCGCTGGCTCCAGCACCATGCCTTCCTCGTTGTACATTTTCAGCAAGTCCTCGCACACCTGGCCTTCAGGCACGAGGTGTACTTCATCGAGCAAAGCCTGGCAGATTTCAAACGTCAACTCGCCGGGGCACTTCACGGCCGCACCGTCCACAAAAGTGTCAAGTTGCTCCAGTGCCTGCCGCCGCCCGGCCGCGATGGCGTCGTGCATACTCGGCGCGCCCAGCGGCTGCACCCCGATGAGCTTAGTATTGGGGCTGAGCTGCCGGAACACGCTCGACAAGCCCGAGGCCAGCCCACCGCCACCGATGGGCATAAAGCAAAAGTCAATCGGCCGATGGTGGGCCGCTTTCAGAATTTCCAGCCCTACCGTTGCCTGCCCCTCCACAATGGCCAAATCATCAAACGGATGCACGAAGGTGCTGCCCCGCTCGTCGCAAAACGCCTGTGCCGCGTGATAGCAATCGTCGAAGGTGCGCCCGGTGAGGTGTACCGTCACCCACTCGCCGCCAAATAGGCGCACCTTGTCCACCTTTTGCGCGGGCGTTTGGGCAGGCATGAAAATGTCGCACGGCAGGCCCAACAGCTGGCAGGCGTAGGCCACGCCCTGGGCGTGGTTGCCGGCGCTGGCGCACACTATCTGGCGCGTCGGCACGGTGGCGGGCAGCGTGGCAATCTTGTTATACGCCCCCCGAATCTTGTAGGAGCGCACCACCTGCAAGTCCTCGCGCTTGAGCAGAATTGTCGCGCCGTAGGTGCGCGACAGGCCCAGGTTTTCGAGCAAGGGCGTTTTGGCAATTACGCCTTTGAGACGGCGGGCGGCGGCCTCCACGTTTTCGAGGGTGACGGCAGTGGCCGCCGGGGCTAACAGGTCGGGCATAAGGATAAGGGCATTAAGACATCTGTCATTGCGAGCGCAGCGAAGCAATCGCACCAGCGTGGCCACCCTAGCACAAGGCTAGCGCAGCTATTCTGATGCGATTGCTTCGCTGCGCTCGCAATGACAGACGATTGGTTTTTAGGCTTCTATGTTCTTAGCTGGTGCGTGAGCGCAGTTCGCGCACGGTGGCCCCAGTAGCCCACAGCTCCGACTCGCGCACTTCTTTCAATTCGGCTTCCAATTCCTGGCGGTAGTTGGGCGTAGTGCCGCGCTCTATGGTGCGGCGGGCCTCCGCGCCGCTAGCTACACTATCGTATAGCTCGTTGAGCACCGGCAGGGTGGCTTCGCGGAATTTGCCTTTCCAGTCGAGCGCGCCGCGCTGGGCCGTTACCGAGCAGTTGGCAAACATCCAGTCCATGCCGTTTTCGCCCACCAGCGGCACCAGGCTCTGCGTCAACTCTTCTACGGTTTCGTTGAATGCTTCCGAGGGCGAGTGCCCGCGCTGGCGCAGCACCTGGTACTGGGCTTCGATGATGCCGGCCAAGGCCCCCATCAGCACGCCGCGCTCGCCGGTGAGGTCCGAGTACACTTCCTTCTTAAAATCGGTTTCAAACAAGTAGCCCGAGCCCACGCCGATGCCCATCGAAATGGCCTTTTCCCAGGCCTTGCCGCTGGCATCCTGAAACACAGCGAAGGACGAATTGAGCCCGCCGCCGGCCACAAACAGGCGGCGCAGGCTGGTGCCGCTGCCCTTGGGAGCCACCAAAATCACGTCGATATCTTTCGAAGGCACGATGCCCGTCTGGTCATTAAACGTGATGCCGAAGCCGTGCGAGAAGTACAACGTCTTGCCCGGCGTAAGGTACTTCTGGAGCGTTGGCCATAAGGCGATTTGGCCCGCGTCGCTCAATAAATTACAGATGATGGTGCCCTTCTCGGCGGCTTCTTCAATCGAAAAAAGCGACTCGCCCGGCACCCAGCCATCCTTGATGGCGCGGTCCCAAGAGGGCGTGCCCTCGCGCTGACCCACGATTACGTGGAAGCCATTATCGCGCATGTTCAGCGCCTGACCGGGGCCCTGCACGCCGTAGCCGATTACGGCAATGGTGTCGTCTTTCAGGAAGTCGAGGGCTTTTTGCAGCGGAAATTCGTCGCGGGTAATTACGGTTTCGGGTACGCCGCCGAAGTTGATGGTAGCCATTATGAGTGTGGGTTGTAGCGCGGACTCTGTGAGTCCGCGAATGGGTTGAAAAAGGGTTTTGGTACACTTCGCGGACTCGCAGAGTCCGCGCTACTACATGGTAAAGACCTTCTCGCGGTCGTTCAAAAACTCGTTTTCGGCCGGCTCCTCGCTCGGCTCGCGGCGCTCAAATTCGCTGAGCTTGCTATGAAAGCCATCGCTGGCCTTGATAATCGCAATGCGCGCCGAGCGCACAAACTCAATCAGCCCATAGGGCTGCAAGGCGCGAATCAAATTATCGGTTTCCTCGCGGTGGCCGGTGGTTTCAAACACCGTGTAATCCTTGCGAATCACCACGGCGCGAGCGCCATTTTCGCGCAGTAGGCGCTCCACGAGCACTTTTTCGGCAATCACATCGGTGGGCACCTTGTAGAGCGCCATCTCCTGCCAAATCACGTCGGCGTTGGTGTTGAAGTATACTTTTAGTACTTCCACCTGCTTCTCGATTTGCTTGGCGAGCTTCTCCACCACGTCCGCCGTTTCTACAATCACGATGTTGAAGCGGTGGATGCCATCAATCTCGGAAGGCGACACATTGAGGCTCTCAATGTTGATTTTGCGGCGCGAAAAGATGATGGCAATGCGGTTGAGCAAGCCCACCTGGTTTTCGGTATACGCGGTGATATTATATTCCTGGCGGTCGGCGGGGTCGAGGCTCATAGTCAGTAAGTTTGAATCGGTCGTCATGCTGAGCGTAGCGCAGCGAAGTCGAAGCATCCTGGCCGTTTCTTCCGCACCGTTCAACGAAGCGGTAGAGATGCTTCAACTTCGCTGCGCTGCGTTCAGCATGACGACCTTAATTAGTGCATGCCAATTAATTAGCGCAAGCGTATCTCCGCCACACTGCACCCCTGCGGCACCATTGGGAAGATATTATTCTCCTTCGTCACCATCACCTCCAGCAAGAATGACCCCGGATGCGTCAGCATCCGTTCCAGCGCGGGGCGCAGTTCAGCGCGGTCGTCCACGCGCTGGCCGGCGATGCGGTAGCCTGCCGCCACGGCCACAAAATCGGGGCTTTGGATATCTACAAACGAGTAGCGCCGCTGGTGAAACAACTCCTGCCACTGCCGCACCATGCCCAAAAACTGGTTGTTGAGGATGATAATCTTCACATCAATGCCCGTTTGCATGATGGTGCCCAGCTCCTGAATGGTCATTTGAAAACCACCATCACCAATGACCGCCACCACCGGCCGCTCGGGCGCACCAAACTTGGCCCCGATGGCCGCCGGCAGCGCAAAGCCCATCGTGCCCAGCCCGCCACTCGTGACGTGGCTGCGCGACTTATTCATCTGCGCGTAGCGGCAGGCCACCATTTGGTGCTGCCCCACGTCGGACACGATAATCGCCTCGCCGCCCGTGATTTCGTTGAGTTGCTGGATAACCTCGCCCATCGTCAGCTCCTCCGAAGTCGGGAACAGCTCTTCCCGAATCACGGCATCGACTTCCTGCGCCGTGTAGTCGTTGAAGCGGGCTAGCCAATCGGCGTGCGTTTTGGGTTCAACCAAGGCCGTGAGCAGAGGCAACGTTTCCTTGCAGTCGCCCCACACCGGCACGGTAGTGAGCACGTTTTTGTCGATTTCGGTGGGGTCGATGTCGAGGTGAATAACCTGCGCCTGCTTGGCGTATTTATCGAGCCGGCCGGTCACGCGGTCGTCGAAGCGCATGCCGATAGCGATGAGCACGTCGCACTCGTTGGTGAGCACGTTGGGGCCGTAGTTGCCGTGCATGCCGAGCATGCCCACGTTGAGCGGGTGGCCGGTGGGCAGCGCGCCCACGCCCAAGATAGTCCACGCGGCGGGGATGCCGCTTTTCTCCACAAATTCTTTGAACTCCTGCTCGGCCCGGCCCAGCACCACGCCCTGGCCCCAGAGGATAAATGGCTGCTTCGCGCTGTTAATCAGCGCGGCGGCTTGCTCAATGTACTCCTTCCGCACCACCGGCGCGGGCCGGTAGCTGCGAATGTGATTGCATGGCTGGTATTCCGGCGCGTCAAAAAGCTGTTGCTGGGCATTTTTGGTGATATCGACCAGCACCGGCCCCGGCCGACCGCTACGCGCAATGTAGAACGCCTTGGCCAGCGCCTCGGGAATTTCCTCGGCCCTGGTTACCTGGTAGTTCCACTTCGTGACGGGCGTGGTGATGTTGATAATATCCGTTTCCTGAAACGCATCGGTGCCCAGCAAATGTGCGAACACCTGCCCCGTAATGCACACCAGCGGCGTGCTGTCAATCAGCGCATCAGCTAGACCAGTGACGAGGTTAGTCGCGCCCGGCCCGCTGGTGGCCAGCACCACGCCCACCCGGCCCGAGCTGCGCGCATAGCCCTGCGCCGCGTGGATGCCGCCCTGCTCGTGGCGCACCAGCACGTGGTTTAGCTGGTCTTTGAAGTCGTAAAGCGCGTCGTAAATCGGGATGATGGCCCCGCCGGGGTAACCAAAAATGGTGTCCGCGCCCTCGGCCACCAGCGCTTGCAGCGTGGCAACGGCCCCCGAAATAGGGGCGAGCGTCGGGGCGGCGGCCGGACTAGCGGCGGGCTGGGGTAAGGTCTGCGGCGACATAATCTTCTTCTAATAAATCAGTTATACAGCCCAGGCTGGCATCGCTTACGGTGCGGATGTATTTGAGCAGCACGCCCTGGCGCACCGGCAGCGGCGGCCGACGCCACGCGGCGCGGCGGGCTTGCAATTCCTCGTCGGCGAGCTGCACGTTCATGGTGTTGGCCGTCGCGTCGAGCACAATCCAGTCGCCGTCCTGCACCAAAGCCAGGCCGCCGCCGTCGTAGGCTTCGGGGCAGACGTGGCCGATGACAAAGCCGTGCGTGCCGCCCGAAAAGCGGCCATCGGTTATCAGCGCCACTTTATCGCCCAGGCCCGCGCCCATGATGGCCGAGGTAGGCTTGAGCATTTCGGGCATGCCCGGCCCGCCCTTCGGCCCCACGTAGCGAATCACGACTACCTGCCCGGCCTGGATGCGGTGGTCGATAATGCCTTGGTTTAGTTCTTCTTCCGAGTTGAACACGATTGCCGGGCCTTCGAAGCGCAGGCCTTCCTTGCCCGTGATTTTGGCCACGCCGCCCTTGGTGGCGAGGTTGCCGTAGAGCATCTGAATGTGCCCGTCGGCTTTGATAGGATTGTCGAGCGGGCGCAGCAAATCCTGTTCGGCGCCGAGTGGTTTTACATCGGCCAGGTTTTCGGCCAACGTGCGGCCGGTTACGGTCATGAGGTCGCCGTTGAGCAGGCCGTAGTCGAGTAGGGTGCGCTGCACGGCGGGCACCCCACCGATTTTCGACAAATCTTCCATCAAATACTTGCCGCTGGGCTTGAGGTCGGCCAGCACCGGCACGCGGTTGCTCACGGCCTGGAAGTCCTCCATTGTCAGCTTCACGCCGGCCGCGTGGGCAATGGCGATGAGGTGCAGCACGGCATTGGTCGAGCCGCCGAGCACCGTGATGATTACCATCGCGTTTTCAAACGCCGCGCGGGTCAGGATATCACGGGGCTTCAAGTCCAGCTCCAGCAGGCGGCGCAGGTAGGCTCCAGCATCGAGGCACTCCTGGATTTTGGCGCTGCTCTCGGCCGGCAGCGACGACGACGCGGGCACGCTCATGCCCAGTGTTTCGATGGCCGCCGCCATCGTATTGGCCGTGTACATGCCGCCGCACGCGCCCGGCCCAGGGCAGGCATTATGAATGATGCCTTGGTAGTCCTCGTCCGAAATCTGCCCGTTTACTTTCTTGCCATACGCCTCGAAGCACGACACGATATTGAGCTGCTGCCCCTTAAACTCGCCGCCCTTGATGGTGCCGCCATATACCATCAGCGACGGCCGGTTGAGCCGCGCCATGGCGATGAGCGCGCCGGGCATGTTCTTGTCGCAGCCCACCACCGTGGCAATGGCGTCGTAGTAGTGCGCGCCCGCCATCGCCTCAATCGAATCGGCAATTATCTCCCTGGATACCAACGAGAAGCGCATGCCGGCATTGCCGTTGGTAATGCCGTCGCTCACGCCGATGGTGTTAAAACGCAGCCCCACTAGCCCCTGGGCAGCCACGCCGCGCTTCACCTCGTCGGCCAAGCCGTTAAGGTGCATGTTGCAGGTGTTGCCCTCGAAGCCCGTGGAGCAGATGCCCACGAACGGCTTGCGCAAATCCGCATCCGATAGGCCCGCGCCGATGAGCATGGCCTGCGAGGCGGGCAAGCTGTCGTCTTGGGTGTAGATGCGGCTGAATTTATTGAGAATCATGAGGTTTAATGCTTGGTGCGTAGCGCCGGGTGCGTGGGTCGCTACGGGTTAATTCCAGTTGGTTAGGTTGCCTTTCACGGCCGCCAGTACCGCAAAGCTTAGATTTTTGTACACGCAATCGACTTCCTGAAAACCGGCCGTTTCCAGCATGCGCAGCTGCGTTTCCAAGGAGCCAAAATCATCGAGCTTGATGCGCTCGAATGCCCGTTGAACCGCCTCATCGGGCAGGCCTGAGCGGAGCACGGTGGCCCGCCAGTTTTGGCGCTGAAAGTGGTCGAAGCCGGCGGTGCGGCCCAGCACCTGGTCGGCATTTATGAATAGGCCGCCGGGATTTAAGGCATTGTAAATGCGCTGGTAAAGAGCGGCTTTCTCCGCGTCGGGCAGGTGATGAATAGCTAGGCTCGAAATGACGATATCGTAGGTGCCGGGCAGTTCCTGAGTTGAAAAATTCAACTCCCAAAACTCAAAGCCCGGCAGCCCGGTAAACCGCTGCCGCGCCACGGCCAGCATTTCCGGCGCGAGGTCAAGGAGGGTAAATTCTAAGTCGGGCCGCTGCTGGTAAATGAAGTAAGAAAACAGCCCCGTGCCCGCGCCCACATCGAGCACCGTGCGCGCCTGCGGCCGGTTGGCGAGCAGGGCATTGGCCGCGCCGTAGAAGTCATCAAAGCACGGAATCAGGTACGGCCGCTGCTGGTCATACTGGGCTGAAACGGCGTTGAATTGTTCTTTTAGGGCGTTCATTACTAAGGGGTTGTGAAGCGGGCTAATTTGCGGAAATGTCAAAAAAAGCCTTCCTGAGCGCCGGGCTCGGAAGGCTTTTTCTTGTAGCAAGAAACAGCTCCCGTCAGTCCGGCTGGCACGGAATAATGACTACAGAAATGACGGGTAGGGCAGTGGGCATACTGTTATTGAGCTGTCACGCTTTAAAAGAACGGTCATGCTGAACGCAGTGAAGCATCTCTGCCGCAACGTTGAACAGTGCGGAGGAAGCGGCCAAGATGCTTCACTGCATTCAGTATGACCGTTTCTTTAAGGCATTGTCAATTAGCTAAATAATTGTGCTGATGCCCACCGCAATGTTGTGCGCATTCCACTGCTGCTCATTCGAGTCAGCAATCCAGAAGGCCACGTAACTGCCCACTTGCTCAGTGGTATAAGGCGCAGTCGGGTTCAACTCGGGCGTTAAAATCTGGTTGGTCAGCGCCTCATCTACCGCCTCGCGCACCAGCGCCGCCTCTTCGGCCAGGCCGAGGTGGTCGAGCAGCATCGCAGCCGACAAAATAGCTGCCAAAGGGTTGGCAATACCCTTGCCCTTTGCCTGCGGATACGAGCCGTGAATGGGCTCAAACACCGCTACTTCAGCGCCCACCGAAGCCGAGGGCAGCAGCCCCATCGAGCCGGCAATGACCGAGGCTTCATCCGAAATAATGTCGCCGAACATGTTCTCGGTCAGCATCACGTCGAACTGCTTAGGATTAGTGATAATCTGCATCGCGGCGTTGTCCACGAACAAATAATCGACCTCCACTTCCGAGTATTGCGGGGCCATGTCGCGCACTACTTCGCGCCACAAGCGTGAGGTTTCCAATACGTTAGCCTTGTCTACGAGCGTCAAATGCTGGCGGCGGCCGGCGGCCGACTGAAACGCCAGGTGCGCGATGCGCTCAATCTCGGGGCGCGAATAGACACAGTTGTCGTAGGCCGAGCCGTCGGCGTTGCGGCCCTTTTCGCCGAAATAAATACCGCCCGTCAGCTCCCGAAAAATCACCAAATCAGTGCCTTCGATGCGCTCCGATTTCAGGGGCGAATGCTTCAGTAAGGCGTTGTAGGCCGTGACGGGGCGAATATTAGCAAACAAGCCCAGCTCTTTGCGCATCCGCAGCAGGCCTTGCTCAGGGCGCACTTTGGCGCTGGGGTCGTTGTCGTATTTGGGGTCGCCGATGGCGCCGAAGAGCACCGCATCGGCGGCGCGGCAGGCGGCGAGGGTTTCGTCGGGCAGCGGGTTGCCGGTGGCGTCGATGGCGCAGGCGCCTACTAGGTGCGAGGTAAACTCAAACCGGTGGCCGAAGCGCTCTGCCACGGCGTCGAGCACTTTCACGGCCTGCCGACAGACTTCCGGCCCGATGCCATCGCCGGGCAGTAAAGCTATTTTCTTGGTTACCATGTCCATGCGCGTTGGTTTTCGTAGGCCTCAATGGCCGATTTTTGATTTACTAAAAAGTCGATGTCGTCGTAGCCGTTTATCAGGCACTCCTTTTTGTAGGGGTCGATGGCGAAGCTGACCGTTTCGCCCCAGGCCGGCACCGCCAGCGTCTGGGCGGGCAAATCGACGACTAATTCCAGCTGCGGATTTTCCTCAATGGCATTCAGTAGCCGGGCTAGTACCTTGTCGTCTACCTGCAGCGGTAGCAGGCCGGTATTCAAGGCATTACCCCGAAAAATATCGGCGAAATAGCTGGAAATTACCGTCCGAAAACCAGCGTCATACAGCGCCCAGGCGGCGTGCTCGCGGCTGCTGCCGCAACCGAAGTTTTTGCCGGCCACCAGGATTTCGCCGCTATAGCGCGGGTTGTTCAGCACAAAATCAGCTTTGGGCGAGTTGTCGGCATTGTAGCGCCAGTCGCGAAACAGGTTTTCGCCAAAGCCCTCGCGGGTGGTAGCCTTCAGAAACCGGGCTGGGATAATCTGGTCGGTATCAACATTTTCGAAGGGAAGCGGCACGCCCGTAGTGTGCAGGGTCTGAAATTTTTCCATTAGTTCAGGTACTGCGTTATGTCCACGATGCGGCCTTGCACGGCAGTGATGGCCGCCACCAGCGGCGACGCCAGCAGCGTGCGCGAGCCAGGACCTTGCCGACCCTCGAAGTTGCGGTTGGAAGTCGCCACGCAGTAAGCGCCAGCGGGTATTTTGTCTTCATTCATGGCCAGGCAGGCACTGCAACCGGGTTCACGCAATTCGAAGCCAGCGGCGGCTAGAATCTTGTCGATTCCTTCAGCAATAGCTTGCTGCTCAACTTGCTTAGAGCCCGGTACAATTATGGCCTCAACGTGCCCAGCCTTGTGCTTGCCCTGCACGTAGGCGGCCACGGTGCGTAGGTCTTCGATGCGCGAGTTGGTGCAGCTACCGATGAATACGTAATCAATCTGCTTGCCCAGTAGCGACTCGCCACGCTCGAAACCCATGTATTTCAGCGACTTGTCGAAGCTATCGGCTTCGCTGTCGGGCACTTGGCTGGGCACGTGGCCGGTGATGGGGATGCCCATACCGGGGTTGGTGCCGTAGGTAATCATGGGCGCGATTTCGGCGGCATCGTACACGTACTCCGCATCAAACACCGCGTCGTCGTCCGAATACAGCGTTTGCCAGTAAGCTACGGCATCGTTCCAGGCCTCGCCTTTGGGTGCGAAAGGCCGGCCTTCGACGTAGGCAAACGTGGTAGCATCGGGGGCGATGAGGCCGCCGCGGGCACCCATTTCGATGCTCATGTTGCAGACAGTCATGCGGCCTTCCATGCTGAGGCTACGCACGGCGCTGCCCGCGTATTCTACAAAATAGCCGGTAGCGCCGCCCGTGCCGAGCTGCGCGATAACGTAGAGAATCAAATCCTTAGCCGTGACGCCGCGCCGTAGCGTACCTTCCACCGCGATGCGCATCCGCTTGGGGCGCGTGAGGAGCAGGCACTGCGAAGCCATCACCTGCGCCACCTGGCTGGTGCCGATGCCGAAGGCCACCGCCCCAAACGCGCCGTGGGTGCTGGTGTGGCTGTCGCCGCACACGATGGTCATGCCCGGCTGCGTGAGGCCCAGCTCTGGCCCGATAACGTGCACGATACCCTGGCGCTGGTGGCCCAAGCCGTAGAGCTCGATGCCGTATTTCTGGCAGTTCTCGGTCAGCTTATCGACCTGCGAGCGCGAGAGCGGCTCCGCTATGGGCAAGTGCTGGTTGAGGGTCGGCACGTTGTGGTCGGCCGTGGCGAGGATGCGGTTGGGGCGAAATAGCGGCAGGTTACGGGCGGCTATCTCGTCAAAAGCCTGGGGGCTAGTGACTTCGTGAATGAGGTGCTGGTCGATGTACACCACGTCCTGCCCGCTCGCGATGGAGCGAACGACGTGGGCATCCCATATTTTATCGACTAAGGACCGGGCCATTTTCTAATTAGGGTAGCGTAATTTTTAAACTGTCATGCTGAACGCAGTGAAGCATCTCGGGCGCTTCATCCGCTCCGTTCAATGGTGCGGTAGAGATGCTTCACTGCGCTCAGCATGACAGTCTTTAAAGTAGTTTTTGGAGTAGTAAAAGCAGCAAAAAAGGCTAAGGAAACGAAGCAACAGGGGGAAGTTTTGGTCGAGTAAACGGTGTGAAAGAATGGCGTTATTGGGTTGTTAACCCGACCCCCTGACTTCCCTGCTCCCACCCACTGGCAGCGCCTGCCGCCCCGCTTCCTTAGCCCATTAGCCGACGGCTACTAGTTTTTCTTGTTCGATGAGGATGTGTAAGTCGTTGTCAATCACCTCGCGCTGGCGGTCGGCCAGCTGCAAAAAGCTGGTGTAAGCCGCATTCAGGGCCGGGCGCTCCAGGTTGTAGCCGAGCTTTTGGAGGCGGTAGGCCAGCGCGGCGCGGCCCGAGCGGGCGGTGAGCACGATGGTCGAATCGACGGCCCCAACTTCTTTGGGGTCAATAATTTCGTAGGTTTCGCGGCACTTGATAACACCATCCTGGTGGATGCCGCTGCTGTGGGCGAAGGCATTGGCCCCCACAATGGCCTTGTTGGCTTGCACGGGCATGCTCATGAGGTGCGATACCATGGCCGAAGTTTCGGTGAGCAGGCGGGTATTTACGTCGGTGTAGAGGCCCAGGCCGGGGTGCTGGCGCAGTATTAGCACCACTTCTTCGAGGGCGGTATTGCCGGCACGCTCGCCCACGCCGTTGATGGTGCATTCGATTTGGCGCGCCCCGTTGCTGACGCCGGCGATGGAGTTGGCGGTAGCTAGGCCTAAGTCGTTGTGGCAGTGCGTCGAGAGGATGGCGCGGTCGATGCCTTTCACGTTCTCGTACAGATACTTAATCTTAGCACCGTACTCGTGGGGCAGGCAGTAGCCGGTGGTATCGGGGATGTTGAGGACAGTGGCGCCGGCCGCGATGGCGGCTTCGCACACGCGGGCCAGAAACTCGTTGTCGGTGCGGCCGGCGTCTTCGGCGTAAAATTCTACGTCTTCGACGAAGCTCTTGGCAAGCTTCACGGCGGCGATGGCGCGGGCCAGCACGTCTTCTTGGGTGGTGCGCAGCTTTTGGAAAATGTGCAGGTCGGAGGTGCCGATGCCGGTGTGGATGCGCGGGCGGCGTGCGCCGCGCAGGGCCTCGGCGGCCACGCGAATGTCGTTTTCGACGGCGCGGGTGAGGCCGCAAACGGTGGCTTCCTTGGTCTGGGCGGCGATGGCGGCCACGGCGGCAAAGTCGCCGGGGCTCGATACCGGGAAGCCGGCCTCGATGACATCGACGCCGAGAGCTTCGAGCTGCCGGGCAATTATTAGCTTCTCCTGTTGGTTTAGCTTGCAGCCCGGCACCTGTTCGCCGTCGCGGAGAGTGGTATCGAAAATCTGAATTTTTTGCGTCGCCATACAGAGTGAAAAACCCGCCGGAGCGGGGCTAATGCGGTAATTGCACTGCAAGTACCCGCATTTTCCAATCCATCAAAAACAAAGTTCAACGGTTTATATTATTTCCAAGTCGATTGATTTTTCGTGCAAGTAATTGTAATATAATAACTTGCGCGTAATAATTCTACAATGCCTAACAAGAACAGCGACCCCGTTTTTCAGCTGATAAAGTCCCTGACGCAGTCGGAAAAGCGCCATTTTAGGCTGTTCACCAACCGCCAGGGCTCGACGGAGGGCTTGAAATTTCTGCAACTCTTTGATGCTTTTGATGCGCAGGAGCACCATGATGAGGAGCGGGTTTTGACGCAGGTGCCAACCCTGAAACGCGCCCAACTCGCCAACCTCAAAGCCAACCTGTATAAGCAATTGCTGGGCAGCCTGCGCATTTACCACGCCGGCCAAAACCTGGATATTCAACTGCACGAGCAGCTTGACTATGCTCGCGTGCTCTACAACAAAGGGTTTTACCAGCAAAGCTTGCGCATGTTGGCCCGCGTGAAGCTGGCCGCCCAGCAGGCCGAGCTGCCGCACGTAGCATTGCTGGCCATTGATTTTGAGAAGCTTATCGAGTCGCAGTACATCACGCGCAGCTTGCAGGGCCGGGCAGAATCTTTGGCGGCTGAGGCTACGGCCACGGCGGCGCATTTGAGCCAGCAGCATGCACTTTCCAATGCTTCACTGCGGCTGTATGGATTATACCTGCAAGCCGGCCACGCCCGAAATCAGGCTGACCACGAGCAGTTTACGGCCTATTTTCGGACGCATGTGCCGGCGGCTATCGGGCGGGGGAGTGGGTTTTGGGAAAAGCTATATTTTTACCAGGCGCATGTATGGTATCACACTATTAACCAAGAGTTTGGCTTATGCTACCGCTACGCCCAGAAATGGGTTGACCTGTTCGAGCAGCAGCCCGATTTGAAGGAAAGCCAGACCATGCTTTATATCAAAGGCTTGCATAATTTGCTGGCTTCGCTATTCAACTTGCTGTACTATAGCAAGTTTATGCAGGTACTGCAAACCCTGGAAGATTTCGCCGCCAACCAGACGCGCCGCGCCACGCCCAATACCGAGACACTGCTGTTTCAGTACATCTGGACCAACCGCATCAACGCGATTTTTCTAGAGGCGCGCTTTACCGAAGGCGTAGAATTGATACCCGAATTATTGGAGCAGCTAGGCGAGCACAAAAACCAGCTCGACCTGCACCGCACACTGGTGTTCTACTACAAAATAGCCTGCGTGTACTTCGGCAGCGGACAGTACCAGCAGGCCATCAAGTACTTAAATCGCATTATCGACCACAAAGACCTGAGCTTGCGCGAGGACTTGCAGTGCTTTGCGCGCATCCTTAATCTGGTGGCGCACTATGAGGCGGGGGAGGATGCCGAGCTGGAGTATCAGGTGCGCTCGGTGTACCACTTTCTGGGCAAGATGAACGACCAGCAGCCGATGCAGGTCGAGGTGTTTCGGTTTTTGCGGCGGGTGGGGCACATTGCACCGGCTCAGCTGCGGGAAGAGTTTAGTCGGCTGAAAGCCAAGCTGGAGGAGATAGCCGTGCGGCCTTTCGACCGGCGGCCATTCCTGTATTTCGACATTATTTCCTGGCTCGAAAGCAAGGTTTCGGGGCGCTCGGTGCAGGACGTGATGCAGCAGAAATTTCTGACGATGAAGTAGCTAGCTGGGGTCGGCTAGTGTGTTTTCATCCAGGCAAAGAAGTCGCGGGCTACGCGGTCCCAGTGCCATTTCTCATAGTCCACCTGCCCGTTGGTGAAGCCGGCGAAATTGTGCTCTACGCCCGTGTAGGCCCGAAAAGTAAAATTGATTTTACCCGCTCGAATAGTTTCCAGGCGGAGATAGTCATTGATTATAGCTGCGTCGTCACGGGTGCCGTAGCCCACGAATACTGGAATGCGCGTATGCAAAAAGTCCTGCATGGGGTTCTGGCTTTCCGAGAAAGACGCGAGGTTGAGGTTGGAATCGTTGGGAATGGTGCAGTCGCAGGCGCGGGGAGCGGCTACTACTTCCCGCCAATGGCGTATCTCGTTTTCTGCAATAGTCGAGTCGGCCTCCGACTTGCGCAAGCCGGTAACGACGGTAAGAATTTTGCCCAGCGGGCTACCGGTGAGGTAAATAACGCGACGCAGGGGGCCAGGGTGGCGGGCCATGCGAGCCACAATAGCTGTCCCTTCCGAATGGCCAACGGCCGAGATATCGCGGGCATCGACCCAGGGTTGGCGGGCCATGTAGCGCAGTACAGCGGCATCGCGCTTGGCATAATACTCCAGGTAGTTGCGCTGGCAATAGGCCACGGGCGGCAGGCCGGTGCGCGGGTCGTTGTACGTGAAGTTGGGTTGTAAATCTTTCGTGGCCGCTACCACCGGCACACCAGGCTTCCCAGCGATAGCCAGGTGGTAGGAATCAAGGTATTGACTACCAGGTCTGGCAAAAACGAATACCGGGTAGGGGCCCCGCTCGTTGTAGAGCAGCAATGGTTTTGGCAATGACCCTTGCGCAAGAAACAACAGCGGCTTGCGCTTTAGCTCGTCGCCCTTTTTTGACAGCACCAGGATATCCACCGTGTCGCGCTGGTAGCGCATGCGCAGGTGGCGGTAGCCAAAGTCGGCGGGCGTTTTGGCTTGGGCAAAGGCGGAATAACTGCCGCCCAGCAGCAACAGTAGCAGAAAGTAGAGTTTTGAACCCATCGACGCAAGCAAGTAAGTTGGTCAATAGACTACGGCCCGTTGCTAGGTGTTGCTTGCTGTAAAAGTCATTAAAAAAAGCTGGTTGCCCAAAGAAGGATTTTCCTCAGGCAACCAGCTTAAAAAGCGCAAAAAACAAAAACTACTTTGCCCGCCGGGCCCGCAGGCGGCGCAAGCCGTAGGCCACGCCACTGGCCAGCAGCAGGGTGGCCCCGCCATCGAGGGGCACGGCGGTGGCACCGGGAGGCGGTGGGCCACCGGTGGTGCCACCATTGCCGGGGAGTTGGGCCTGGCTGGCGAAGGAGCCCGCTACCAGCAGGCTGGTCAGTAAGGCCGCCCGCCGCAAGAATGAAATGAGAAAAACAGGCATAAAATATTGCGATAAAAGGAGAGGAAAAGCCCAGAGTGCCGGGCAGCAGCGTGGCCGCCCGGCACTGAAACACCTAGTGGCTGAGCGTCAGGCGCTGGGTGGGCAGGGTGCCCTGCACCAGGCCCTGGGCATCGAGCGCCGTGAGGCGCAGCAGGTAAAGCGTGCTGGCCAGTTGGTCGGTGGCTAGTTGCTGGTGGGCGCTGCCCGAGCGGACGGGCAGCGTGTACTGGCCCACAACCCGGCCCAGCACATCTACCACCTCTACTTGCAGGCTGGTGACGGCCTTGGGTAGGTCCGTCACGCTGAGAGCCGTGGCACTGGTGGCAGGGTTGGGGTAAAGGCTGGTTTTGGCCAGTGCCAGCGCGGTGCCGGGCAGCGTGGCCAGCACGCCGCTGGTGCGGAATACCAGGCTAAAGCGGCCGGCGTAGGCAGCATTGGCTGCCACGCTGAAGCTATAGCTGGGCACCGTGGCCAGGTCGGTGAGCGTGCCCAGCAGGGCGTCGCGCAGCTGCACCGTGGTGCCCCCGGCTAGCGTGGCAAAGTTGAGCAGCTCGGTGGCCGTGAGCGAGTACGTGCCCGCGGGCACGCTCACCCACAGCGGAATCTCGGTGGTCGTAGCCACCGCCAGCGGCGCGCGCCCGTCGATGCTCAGGCCTACGGGGCTGCTGCTGGGCGTGACGGAGCCGAGGTAGTAGCCGCTGGGGTTGGCCAGCTTATAAGCATCATACTTGCCATCAACCCCGTTTGTAGCTCCAGCCTCGAAATAGAGGAACGTTTCATCCTGGGCGGTAGCCACGGTGGCGGGCTGGTTGCCCAGGCCCAGGCTCAGGCGCAACAGGGGCCGGGTTTCGGCCGTAGTGCGCTGGAAGGCGGGGTTGGCGTAGCTGGTCACGCGGTTGGCGTTGGTCAGGGTGATAGAGCCGGTGGTGCCGGGTGTGCTGGCGTGCACAAAGAAGCCCTGGCCAACGGCAATCAGGCCCGTGCTGGCACCCACGTTGTTGGTGAAGGAGGTGTAGCGCCCGCTATACGCGCTGGTGCTCTGAAACACGTAGGCCGCGCCATCCACGCCATTCAGGCTGGAGCCAGCAGCCGTGCCCACGGTGCGCCAGTCGAGCGGCGCGGGGTAGGGGTTGCCCACTAGTGCCCAGCCCGCCGAGGCTGCCCCGCTCGTGTTAGCGGCGGCATACGTGAGGCCGTTGATAACCTGCGTATTGTTGTTGAGCGGCCCCGTGAACTGTACTTTCTCGGTGTTGCCAATCTGCACGGCGTAGCCCCGGCCCGCGGTCAGCGGGTCGTTGAGGCTGGCCGGCGACTGGTAGCCCTTGTCGAAGTCAGAAAACGACACGGCCGGCGAGGTAGCAATCTTGCTTTCGTCGTAGCTGAACACGTTGGGGTAAGTGGCCAGCGTCAGCGTATTGGGGTCTTGCGTGTTGTAGGCAGCGTTGACCTGGGCCGTGAACGAGCCACCGTAGGCGCTGGTGCTCAGGCTGCTTACCGTGGCCAAGCCCACGGGCGAGGAGTAGTGGCGGTAGCCGCTGGTGCCGGTGTTGCCGCTGGCATCGATGTAGCGCTGCACCGTGGCCGAGCCGAAGACGAAGCCCGCCGAGCTGCTGTTCACCACCATCGCCGTGCCCGAGGCATCCGACTCCAGCACGAAGGCATTACCCTGCGTGACGAACGCACCATTGAGGGTGAGCAGGCGGCGCACACTGGCCCCGGCGCTGGTGCTTAGCAGCACACCGTTGGCGTTCACGGTCAAATTCCAGAAGCGCACGCGGCTGCTGCCCAATATATTGGGGCCGTTGCTTTGGAACGTGGTGCCCAGCACCACCATGCCACCCGTGGGAGTAAAGGTGCCATTGTTGGTCAGGTTGCCGCGCACGTCGAGGGTGCCGTCGCTCATGGTCAGCGTGGCTCCGCTGTTGAGCGTCAGGTTGAGCGTAGTAGCAGTGCCCGAGTTGATGACGGGCTGGAAGACGGCGTTGGCCGGAATGGTGGCGCTGGTGCTGGCGGTGGGCACCACGTTTGGCGACCAGTTGCCAGCCGTGAACCAGTCGGGGCTGATAGTGCCCGTCCAGGTGGTGTTAGTCGGGGGCGCAATGCTGACCGTATAGCTGCGCGACCCAGTGTAAGGTGCCCCCGTGCCCGTTGAGGCATCGGTAGCCGTGATGGTGAAGGTGAATGAACTGGCCGCCGTGGGCGTACCCGAGAGCGTGCCGTTCAAGGCCAGCGCCAGGCCGGTCGGCAATGCGCCCGCCGTCACAGCAAAGCTGTAAGGAGCCGTACCACCCGAGGCAGTCAGGGTCTGGCTGTAAGCCGAAGCTAACGTGCCGGCTGGCAAAGTAGTCGGGTTCACGACCACCGTAGGAGCCGCGATAGTCAGCGTATACGCCTGCGCCCCGCTGTAAGGACCAGGGGCTGCCGCCGCATCCCTTGCCGTAATGGTGAAGCTAAATGAGCCACCCGTCGTAGGCACGCCCGAGAGCACCCCACCCGACGACAACGTCAAACCAGCCGGCAAGGCACCAGCCGTAATGGCATAGCTATAGGGAGCCAGGCCACCCGAGGCCGTCAGCGTCTGGCTGTAAGCCGCGCCGACCGTGCCACCCGGCAGCGTAGCCGGGGCCACCGTAATAGTGGGCGCCGCAATGGTGAGCGAGTAGGCCCGCGAGCCGCTATACGGCCCGCTGCCCGTCGAGGCGTCGGTAGCGCGCACCGTGAAGTTAAACGTGCCACTGGCCGTAGGCACCCCCGAGAGCACCCCACCCGCAGTCAGGTTCAAACCCGCCGGCAGCGTGCCGGCCGTGATGGCGTACGTATAGGGAGCCGTGCCGCCCGAGCCCGTAATGGTCTGGCTGTAAGCCGTGCCTACTGCGCCGTTCGGCAAGGCAGTCGGGGCCACCGTAATAGTTGGGGCCGCGATAGTCAGTGTATAGCTACGCACGCCCGTGCTGGCCGTGCCGGTAGCAGCATCGGTCGCCGTGATGGTGAACGTGAACGAGCCACCCGCCGTGGGCGTGCCCGCAAGCACCCCGCCCGCAGTCAAACTCAAACCTGCTGGCAACGCGCCCGCCGTGATGGCATACGTGTAAGGAGCCGTGCCACCCGAGGCCGTAATGGCTTGGCTATAAGCCACAGCCACCGTGCCGTTCGGCAAAGTAACCGGGGTTATTGCCAGGGCGGCAGGAGGCGCGATAGTTAGCGAGTAGGCCCGCGAGCCGCTATACGGCCCGTTGCCCGTCGAGGCGTCGGTAGCCGCGATGGTAAAGTTGAACGTGCCGCTGGTAGTGGGTGTGCCCGACAGTGTGCCGTTCGGAGCCAGGCTCAGGCCCGCCGGCGGTGCGCCGGCCGTGATGGCAAAGCTATAAGGAGCCGTACCACCCGAACCTGTGAGGGTCTGGCTGTAAGCTGTGCCTGCCGCGCCGTCGGGCAGAGTGGCCGGGGCTACCGTGATAGCCGGCGCTACAATAATGAGCGTGTAGGCGCGTGAGCCGGCGTAGGGTGCACCGGTGCCCGTCGAGGAATCAGTAGCACGGATGGTAAAGGTGAACGTGCCGCCCGCCGTGGGCGTGCCCGAGAGCACGCCAGCCGACGATAGCGACAGGCCCGCCGGCAGCGCGCCGGCCGTAATGGCAAAGCTGTAAGGAGCCGTACCACCCGAACCTGTGAGGGTCTGGCTGTAAGCCGCTGCTACTGCGCCATTCGGGAGCGTAGCCGGGGCCACCGAAATGGTAGGAGCCCCAATGGTCAGCGAGTAGTTCTGGGTGCCGCTGAAGGGGCCGGGGCTGGCCGAAGCATCGGTGGCGCGTACCGTGAAGCTGAACGAGCCGCCCGCCGTGGGCGTACCCGATAGCACGCCGGCCGACGACAGGCTCAGGCCCGCCGGCAGTGCACCCGCCGTAATGGCGAAGGTGTAAGGAGCGGTGCCACCCGAGGCCGTCAATGTCTGGCTATAGGCCGCCGCCACCGTGCCGCCAGGTAGCGGCGAGGCCGGGGACAGCGTTATCGTGGGCGCGGCGGTCGTGAAGGTCACGCTGGCCCCGTAGCTGGTGCCCGCGCTGTTGGTGGCGTAGGCCCGCGCCGTGTACTGGGTGCCGGCCGTCAGGCTGGTCAAGTTGGCCGAGAAGCTGGCCGGGAAAGCGCCCGGCGAAGCGTTGCCCGCCTGCACCTGGCCGGTGTTGCTGGTAAGGGTGGGGGTGCCCGTGCCCAGCACGTACACAATGCCGTAGCTGCTGAGGTTAGCTCCCCCGCCGCTCGTCAGCGTGCCGCCCACGGTAGCCGTGGAGGAGGTAATGCTGGTAGCCGGCGAGGTCGTCGTCACCGTGGGGGCCACGGCGGGCAGCGTGTAGGTGAGCGAGTAGGCCGAAGGGGCTGCGGTATTGAAGTTGCTGGCCGCATCCTGGGCCACGTTGGCGGGCACGCTCACCGTGGTGGCCGTGCCTGCTGTGGTCGGCGTCACGGTGAAGGTATAGGTGGTGCCCGAGCCGTTCACCACGTTGCCCGTGATGATGCCGTTGGTCACCGTCACGTCGCCGGCCGCAAAGCCCGTCACGCTTTCCGAAAAGGTCACCGTGAAGGGAATGGGCGTGGTGGGCGTGCTGCCGCCGCTGGCACCGGCCGAGGAGCTGATGGCCACCGTCGGGGCCGTTTTGTCAATGGTAATAGCCGGGCCGGCAAAGGGCAACGTGTTGGAAATGCCCGGAGAGATGCCCGTGGCATTAGCCAGGTTCAGTTGCAAGGTGCCGTTGCCGGTGCCCGTGCTCACAACCACGGTGTACGTAGCACTTGGACCCGCCGACACGCTGGTAATGCTGGCCCCGGTTACGGTGGGCGAGAGCGAGAAATTGCTAGCCGTCACGCCCGTCACACTGGCCCCGAAGGTCACCGTGTAGGTGATGCTGCTGGCATTGGTAGGGCTGGTGGTGGTCGTGGTGATGGAAGCAACCGTCGTCGGAGCCGGACCAGCGACGGCAATGCCCTGGCCCGAGAACGTGCTGCTGGCCGACCCGTTGATGGCGGCTGGCGTCAGAAAAGTAGTCACCGCGTTGGTAGTCAAGTCCACCGCCGCAATCCGCAGGGCGTTAACGAAGGTATTGAGCACCAATAGGCGCTTGTTGGCCACGTCCAGCGCCAGCGCCCCCGGTGCGGTGGGGTAATTGGCGTTGTTGCTGGCCACAACGATTTGCTCGGCCCCGCCCGCCAGCGGCACGCGGCGCAGCTGGTCCAGCCCCGTCGTCGCCCCGTCGCTCACGCCGTAGTACACAAACCCGTTCACGTTATCGACGGCGATGCCCTGGCCCGAGAAGGTATTGTTGGTTGACCCGCTAATGGCGGCCGGAGTCAGAAAAGTCGTCACCGCGTTGGTAGTCAAGTTCACCGCCGCAATCCGCAGGGCATTGTTGAAGGTATTGAGCACCAACAGGCGGTTGTTGGCCGCATCCACGGCCAGCGCCCCCGGTGCGGTGGGGTAATTGGCGTTGTTGCTGGTCACAACGATTTGCTCGGCCCCGCCCGCCAGCGGCACGCGGCGCAGCTGGTCCAGCCCCGTCGTCGCCCCGTCGCTCACGCCGTAGTACACAAACCCGTTCACGTTATCGACGGCAATGCCCTGGCCCGAGAAGGTGTTGTTGGCCGCTCCGCTGATGGCGGCTGGCGTCAGAAAAGTAGTCACCGCATCGGTGGTCAAGTCCACCGCCGCAATCCGCAGGGCATTGTTGAAGGAGTTGAGCACCAACAGGCGGTTGTTGGCCACGTCCACGGCCACGCTCCCCGGCGAGGTGGGGTAGCTGGCGTTGCTGTTTACAATGATTTGCTCGGCCCCGCCCGCCAGCGGCGTGCGGCGCAGCTGGTCCATCCCCGTCGTTGCCGCGTCGCTCACGCCGTAGTACACTTGGGATTGTCCGGTGCGCGGAGCCAGGCTTAGCAGCCAGACCAGCACAACTGCCAGCCAGGACAGTCGATGCGGATGAGGGGTGAGTAGGATTGTCTTCATAAAAATTAGGAGGGAGAGAGGGTAAGAGCTGAATTCAATAGCAGGTGCCGGCTAGCCATGCCGCTGGCGGGGAGTGCCCGCCAAAGGCGTAATCAGGTGCTCGGTATTGCTTGAATGAAAGCCAGTTAAGCGGCACCCCTCCGCTTCCGGTTGTGCGGAAGGAAGCAGTGCCGCTATTGCCCAGAGGTTAGGCTTTTAATTAGTTGCGCGAAGGGAATACGCCTTCGAGGCAGATGATGTAGTTCATGCCCAGGTAGGGCTGCATGACGCTAAGCGGCTGGTTGTTCCCGGTCATGCCAATGGCCGTAGGGCTACCAGCTACCAGCGAAGCCGATGGTGCGTAGGCATTTGTCGTCAGGGCAATGCCATCACCGTCACTAGCCAGCACCTGGGCCAGCACATTGCCCGCGGGGCTGTTGGTGGTGGCGGGCACATTGGCAAACTGCTGCGCGTGGGTGTGCTGCGGCAGTTGCTGGGTGGTCAGCGTCACGTTGGCCGAGCCGGACAGCTGGCCCGGCTGCACCGGCTGCTGGCCGGGGCCGCTGCCGGCACCCACCGCCACGCGGCCGCGCAGGTCGGGCAGGGCAAAGGTCTGGGTGCCGTTGCCGCCGTAGGTGGTGCCCAGAATGGAAAAAAGGGCGGTATTCTGGCTGATGTTGAGCAGGCTGCCATCACAAAGAGCCCAGCCGCGAGGGGCGAAAGTTCCAGCAAACAGTTTTACGATACCGATGAACTCATCCATGCGTGAAAAAGAAAAGAAGTAAAAGGGGGATAAAAAAGATGCGCATAAAGGTGCTCGTTCCCAAAGCTTTCGGCAACAGAAGCGCGTGAACTACCAGATTTGGGTAGTGAACGACACCAGCCGGACTGTGAGGAACTGCCGCGCTATATTCGTAGTACCCAATACTCTCTTTCGCTATGAATCCTGACTCAACCCGCATCCAGATACTGGTGGTGGAAGACGAGGCCGTGCTCGCGCTCGACCTCGCCGAGCTGCTGGAGCTGGAAGGCTACGCCGTGGTGGGCACCGCCGCCAATGGCCCGCAGGCCCTGGAGCTGTTCCAGAAACACCGCGTCGATTTGCTACTCTGCGACATTCGCCTGCAAGGCCCTTGGGACGGCATTGAAACCGCCCGCCGCCTGGCCGCCGAGCGGCCCGTGCCGCTGGTGTACCTCACCGCCCTGGCCGACCGCGCCACCCTCACGCGGGCGCTGCCCACCGCCCCCGCCGCCTACCTGGCCAAGCCCGTGAGCGTGGCCGGCCTGCGCGCCGCTATCGAGGTGGCACTGCTTGGCGGCAAGCCTACGCACGAAACAACGCCCGCCGGCCCCGAGCGCACCTCCGAAGCCAGCCTGCGCGAAACCATTCTGCGCCTCGACCAGCACATTTTCCTCAAGCACAATTACCGCTTCGTGCGCCTGGCCCTAGCTGATATCGTGCTGCTCGAAGCCGACAACACGGTGACGAACCTCGTCACGACCGGCCCGCACTACTCGCTGCGCATGTCGCTCACGGCGGCCCTCGAGCGGCTGAGCTACCCGTCGCTGGTGCGGGTGCACCGCTCCTTCGCCATCAACCTCAAGCACGTGTCGGCTTTCAGCGAGGTCGATGCTACGCTCCACACGCACACCGTGCCGCTGGGCCGCCAGTATAAGGCCGACTTTCTGCGGCAGTTTCAGCTGAACTAGAAGTAGCGCGGACTTTCAGTCCGCGAGTTGTTTGGGCTGGCGGGCTACGGAACCCGCGGACTGAAAGTCCGCGCTACTACACAGGTTAAAAGCAGGGGTTCACAAGCCAAAACCAGTCGTTGGCCTAGGTGCCGGCCGATTCAGGATGAGTCGCCTGCTACCTTGTGGCCGTTACGAATTTGTTAATTTGCTGCTTGCCCCATGAAGCTCCCGCTACCCGCGCTGCTGCTGGCTATATTGGCTGGCTTTTGGCCCGGCGGGCGGGTGGTAGCCGCACCCCGGCCAGCGCCCAGCAGCCAGCGCATACAGTTGCTGCTCAATACTGATAATGCCGCCGCCACCCGCCAGAGCCGGCAGCTGCTAGCCCACGCCCGCCGCCAGGGCCCGCCCGCTGCGCTGGCCGAAAGCTACTGGCTGTTGGGCAGCGCCCTGCGCGACCAGGGCCGGTTCGATTCCAGCCTCTACTACGGCCAGCGGGCCTTGACCCTGGCAGCCCGGCACAGCTACCGCGAGGGCGCGGCCAATGCCTACACCCTGCTCGCCCAAACCTACAAGCGCTTGGGCGATGCCCAGCACGTGCCAGCACTCACGCGGCAGGCGCTGGGGCTAGCGGGCCAGGCAGTAGCCGTGGCCCGCCAACAGGTGCCCCCGCTTGTTTTGAGCCGGGCGTACATTCTGCAAGGCATTATTTACCGCGACCTGAAACGCTACGATTCGGCGCGGGTGTGCTACCAGCGAGCCATTTTGCTGGCGCAGCAAAACCCGGGTTTGCCGTCGCCGTTGCCAGTGGGCTACGCCGATTTGGGGCAGCTGCTGATGGATGCCGACCACAACCTGCCGCTGGCCATCGACTACTTTCGACGGGCGCTGCCGCTGTACCGGCGCGAGGGCAACCACAACGGCCTGGAACACGCCTACC
The DNA here is from genome assembly GCA_050954845.1 of Janthinobacterium lividum. Classification (GTDB taxonomy): domain Bacteria; phylum Bacteroidota; class Bacteroidia; order Cytophagales; family Hymenobacteraceae; genus Hymenobacter. The sequence continues at coordinate 17,347 of JBPBQK010000100.1, read as the reverse complement.
GCAACCTCAGCTGGGCGTACCGGCAGCAGGGCCGCCTGGCCCCGGCCTGCCAAACCGCCGATACCTGCCTGGCGCTGGGCCGCGCCAGCGGCGACCCGCACCGCCTCCAAAACTCGCTACAAGCTGCCTACCTGGCGTACCGCGCTGCCGGGCAGCTGCCCCAGGCTATCACGTTGCTCGAAGAGTGGAAAAACGTATCCGAAACCCTGGCGCGCCTTGACCTGGTGCGCGCCGTGGCTGCCAGTCAGGCCACGTATGAGCTAGCGCAGCAAACGGCCCGCATCAACCGCCTTGACCAAACCAATACGCGCCAGGAGCGCTTGCTGTGGGTGCTGGGCTTGGGGGCGGCGCTGCTACTGATTTTGCTGGGGGTGGTGGGCTGGCAGTATCGCCTCATCCGGCGCACGGTGGCCCGGCTGCACGCCACCAACCTGACCGTGCGCGACAACAACCAGCACATTGCCGAGCAGTCAGACCGCTTGGCCACGCTGCTGCGTGAGGTGCACCACCGCGTAAAAAATAACCTGGCCATCGTGGCCAGTTTGCTGCGCCTGCAAGCCAACCGCCTGCCCGACCCCGAGGCCGCCCGCGCCGTGCGCGAAAGCCAGCAGCGCATCGAGGCCATGTCCTTGCTGCACCAGGGTCTCTACCAAACCGACGACGTGACGGCCGTGGACATGCGCCGCTACGTGGCCGACCTCGTGCAAAGCCTCAGCGCCGCCTACAACTACACCACGGCCGACTTCGACCTGACGCTCGACGTGGCGGCGCTGCAACTGGATGTAGATGTGGCCGTGCCCCTGGGCTTGCTCCTGAACGAGCTGCTAACCAATGCCTTCAAGCACGTAATTGGGCCGCCGGGCAGTGCCCGCGTGGCCCTGCGCGTGACTATTAGCCCCACCCCCGATGCGGGGCTACTGCTGGAAGTGCAGGACAATGGCCCCGGCTTCGACCCCGATGCTGTGCGGCACAGCGGCTCGTTTGGCCAGCGCCTGATAACGGCCCTAACCGGGCAGCTCGGCGGAAAGCTAGACTTGGAAGTGAGCAACGGCACGCACTACCGCCTAACCCTGCCGGCACCAGATGGGGCGGCCCACCGCTAAGCCGATTAGGCCTGCTCGGCCCATTTGCCACCGCTCGTTGAAGCAGTGGCAAATGGGCCGAGCAGGCCTAATCGGTAGCGGAAGTTTGTTTTAGCTAGCGGCCAGTAAACCAGCGGGTAGGCTGGTACTGCTGGCCGCAACAGAAGGGAAGGGCTAAGCTTGTTTTCTTAGAACAGAAAGCACCAAGCTTATTTTCATAGAACAGAAAGGGAGAGTAGCACGCACCTACCGTGACCAAGCATTTGCCTTGCAAAGGTGCAGCCGCGCCCCAGGTCGGTTTTAGCGTAGAAATACCCTTTTTTCTGACCCCCGTATTTCTACGGGGGTACCCTAGCTGTCGAGCAGGCCGTGGCGCACGGCGTACACGCCCAGGCTGGCCACGTTGGGCGAGCCGGTTTTTTCGAGCAGGCGCTGCCGATGGCCGTCCACGGTGCGGCTGCCGATAATCAGCGCTTCGGCAATTTCGTGCGTGGTGCGGCCTTCGCAGATGAGGCGCAGTACATCGAGCTCGCGCTTGGTAAAATGCACTTCCTCAGCGAGTAGGCTGGCGGCGGGCAGGCGCGTGGGCTGCTGCACGCCGCGCACCAGCGCCCGCGATACCCGCTCACTAAAGTAGTTGCCCGTGGTGAGCACGGCTTCCAGGGCCTGGGTTAGCTCCTGCTGGTTCACGTCTTTGGGGAGGTAGCCGCGCGCGCCCAGCTTCATCATTTGGGTGATGAATTTATCGGCGGAGAACATCGAGAGCACGATAATTTTCAGGCTGGGAAACTCGGCCAGCAGGCGCTCGGCTACCTCGGGGCCGTCCATGCCGGGCATTTGCAGGTCGAGGAGCAGCACATCGGGCAGGCGCTGCCGGCACAAGGCCAGCAGCTCGGCGTACTCGCCGGCCTCTACCACCGACTCCACGAAGGGCAGCGACTGCAAAATGTAGCGCATACCCTGCCGAAACAGGGGGTGGTCGTCGAGCAGCGCTATTTGAACCGGAAAATCTACAGTAGCCATGGGAGGGCCACAAATTTACGCTCAGTGGCTCGATTGCAGCTCCACGAGCGTGCGCAAGCCCTGGCCGGGCTCCGACTCCTGGCGCAGGCGGGCTTGCAGCATTTGCACCCGCACGTCGATGCTGCGCAGGCCCGCGCCCTTGGTATTGGGCTTGCCATCGGGGCCGAGGTGGGTGGGGTCGAGGCCGCAGCCGTCGTCTTCGACCATCAAGGTCAGCACGGGGCCGCGCTGGCGCAGCAGCACATCGAGGTGGGTGGCGCCTTTGGCGTGCTTCAAAGCGTTGTGTATCAGCTCCTGGCAAATGCGGTAGAGGGCCAGCTCCTGGGGCATGGCCAGCGGCTGCGGATAGTCTACCTCTAGGGCCACATCGAGGGCCCCGGTCTCATTGCTGACGTCTACGAGGTGCTGGAGGGCCTCGGCCAGCCCGTAGCGGGCCAGCACGGCCGGAAAGAGGCTGTGCGAAATGCTGCGCACATCGTGCACGGCGGTCCCCATCAGCTCGTTTACCATGCCAAACAGGCCAGCTTCTTCTTCATTGGTGGTGGGCTGGCTGTTGCTTTCGAGGCGGCTCATGAGCAGCCGGGTAGTGGCCAGCGTGGCCCCAATGCCATCGTGCAGGTCGCGGCCAATGCGCTCGCGCTCAAGCTCCTGCGCCTCGATAACGGCGGCTAGCAGCTGCTGCTGGTACTCGGCCTCGGCGGTGCGCAGCCGCAGCTGCTGTTGCAGCAGGCGCTTTTGGTACGTGACCACAAACAGCACTAGCGCGCCCCCCACCAGCAGCAGCAGCCCAATGCCCACGACTAAGAGTTGAACGAATTCGGTTTCGGCGGGCGCATCCATAAGGCCAGGCTATAACAGCAATAGAGAGTGATGATGAACCAGGGCCGCACGGCCAAAATCAGGATGACCTGCAGCCGGTGCGAATAGTGGCTGAGCAAGTAATTGCTGAACAAGGTGATAAGCATATCGCCCAGCACAAACACTACCAGGCCCACCGACACCCAGAAGAAGGGGTCGGCCCGCAGCCGCTCGACCCGCAGCTCGTGCAGCAGCTGCCAAAAGTACAGCGCGGCCAAGCCTAGCTGCAGCAAATCGGCGGTGAGCTGCACGCCGGTGGCGTAGTGCACCACCCCCAGCCCGGCCAGGCTATCGAGCAGCGCGTAGGCGCTAAACAAGCCCACCACCCACGGCAGCGCCCGCGCAAACGCAGCAGACCGCAATGCCTCCCGATAAGCCAAAAAAAGCAGCCCCACTTCCCCAATCGCAACAAAAGGGATAAAAAATAAATTGGATTTGACGTGCAGCACCTTCGAGAGTATGAGCACCGTCAGCTCCATCAGGGCATCGAAGCAGGCTAGCAGGGCCAGCCAGCGCAGGCTGGGCGGCAGCCGGCGGAAGCGCAGCAGCCCGCTAAGCGCGGCCAGAAAAACCGTGCTCATCACCAGCCAGGGAACGAGGGAAGCAACGCGCATGGGCCGCCTGAATGTTAAGTGCCGGGTGAGGAATAGAACCGCTGGCCGGACACCTGGCTACGCGCCCAGCGGCAATGCTTGCGGCTGCGGGCGCATCCCCAGGGCCCAGCAGTAGGCCAGGTACAGCAGGATGTTGAACACATTGAGCAGGCCCCACAAGGCTATCATCTGCACCTGTAAAGAGCAGTGGGCCAGTATGTAATTGCTGGACAAGGAAATAAATACGGCGCCCAGCCCGTGCACCACCAACGCTACCGACACCCAGAAGAAGGGGTCGGCCCGCAGGTGCTCGACCCGCAGCTCGTTGAGCAGCTTCTGGAAATAGAGGCCGGCCAACCCAAGTTGCAGCAGGCAGTTGATAATTTCCAGGGGCACGGCGTGGCGCACCAAGCCAAGCTGCAACACACTTTCGAGCAGCGCATAAACGCTAAACAAGCTCAGTACCCAAGGTAGCGCCCGGCTAAACGCGGCCGATTGCAGGGCCTGGCGGTAAGCCAGGGCTAGCAGAATAAGCTCGCCCACGATAACGAAGGGTAATAGGAATAAGTTGCTCGTGTGCAGCAGCTTATTAATGCTTGTTGCGATGATATCCATCAGCGCGCCGAAGGTAGCCAGCAGGGCCAGCCAGCGCAGGCTGGGGGACAGCCAGCGGTAGCGCACCAGCCCGAGGATACTGGTAAGTATCCCCAGGCCGATGGTGAAATAAGACAGACCAGTGAGTAGCGTAACGAGCATAGAGTGGCGCTGACTAAGCCCGGTGGGCACGGGTAATGAGTAAAGTAAAAAGTCCCTGACTTACGGCGCGGGAGGCGCGGGCATCGACATGTCGTAGAAGCCGCCCCTGATGGGGATGCCCTCGATGGTGCCCTGCGTGCGGCTCGTAAGCGCGCTGATGTACACCACCGGGGCCAGCGTTTGCGCCAGCCCCGGCCCGCTGGCGTGCAGGCCCAGGTTGAAGAACAGGCTTTGGTCGGCGTAGGGTGGGGCCGCCGCCAACGGGTCCTGAAAGGTGCTTACCTGAAAATTACTACCCTGCAAGGGACCGTAGGGCGTCGTAAACTGGGCCGTGGCCAGGGCGGTGGCCGTGAGCCAGCTCGTGAGCCAGTCCAGGGTTTCCTCGCGGGGGATGCTGGTGCTGGGCCCGGTTGCTGGCTCCACCGTTTGGGTGGAGGTGGCGGCCGTTGGGGTTGGAATGTAGTAGTCCGTCAGGCGGGTATCATCGGCATCGGTGGCAAAAAGCGCGGCACCGAAACGCGGCACGCCCAGGGTATCGGGTAGCAGCAGCAGCCGCGCTTTGATGTGGCGCACCTCGGCCGCCGACACCAGCGCGAGGAGCTGGTCGAGCGAGAAAGTCAAAAACGTAATCCGCCCAACCCCCGGCAGCCCAAAAGCCTGGGCTAAATCCTCGGCGCTGCCACTGGTGAGGAGCGTAGCCCAGGCGGCGGTGTACTGGTCGTACTCCGTTTGGTCAATAGTGTCTGGATATTCAGGCATTACAAGAAGTAAATTGAAACCTCAAATGTAATGGCCTGCTACCAAGAATAAGTAGCACTTTAAGCCACTAGTTTGTTCCCAAATTAACAGTCTTGTAAACGAGTGTCATGCTGAACGCAGTGAAGCATCTCTCCCGATTCAGGTGGGCCGTCCAACGAAGCGGCCAAGATGCTTCACTGCGTTCAGCATAACCCGTTTTTGCTTTTTCTAATTTAAGGAACAAGTCTACTAGATAAAGTAGCAAACGCCCTTGACTACCCGCCCAAGAGCGGCGAGCCTCTAGCCAGCCGCCCTTGAGTAGGCCCGGCCCTAGCGCGCGCCCACCGGCCGGAAGCTGACGGCCGCGCCGCCGCCCGGAGCCAGCTTCAGCAGCAGCGCCGACTTGCTGGTGACCACCTGCCGCGAGATGGCGTAGCTGGTGGGGTTCTTTTGCCAGTCGGCCCCCGGCCCATCGGCGTAGATGATGGCCTCGTATTTTTTGCCCGGCGTCAGAAAATCGAGCTTGACAGGCTGCTGACGGGCCTGCTCGTCGGTGATGCTGCCCAGGTACCATTCGTCCTTGCCCTTGGCTCGGCGCACGGTGGTGATGTAGTCGCCCGGCTCGGCGTCCAGGATGCGTGTGTCGTCCCAATCCACGGGCACATCTTTGATAAACTGGAACGCGTCGAGGTGCGCGGCGTAGTTTTCGGGCAGGTCAGCCGCCATTTGCAGCGGCGAGTACATCGTCACGTACAGCGCCAGTTGCTTGGCCAGGGTGGTGTGCACCTGGCGCTGAGGCGCGTTGGCGTTGTAGCCTTGCAGCTTAAAAATGCCGGGCGTGTAGTCCATCGGCCCACCCATGAGGCGGGTAAAGGGCATAATCGTCTCGTGCTCGGGCGGGCTGCCGATGCTGAAGGCATTGTACTCGTTGCCGCGCCCGGCCTCGCCGGCCAGCCAGTTGGGGTAGGTGCGCGAAAGGCCGGTGGGCCGCACCGATTCGTGCATATCCACCGTCACGTGGTGCTTGGCAGCCATCTCGGCCACGCGCACGAAGTGGTTGCTCATCCACTGCCCGTCGTGGTATTCGCCCCGCGGGATAATGCGGCCCACGTAGCCGGTTTTCACGGATGGGTAGCCGTACTTGTTCATAAACTGGTAGGCCGTGTCGAGGTGCTGCTCGTAGTTGGTGGCCGCGCCGCTGGTTTCGTTGTGCATTATCATGCTCACGCCCTTGCTCTTAGCGTAGCTGCTGATTTCCTGCACGTTGAAGTCGGGGTAGGGCGTCACGAAGTCGAAGACATTCTCCTTCCAGTTGCCAAACCAGTCTTCCCAGCCCACGTTCCAGCCCTCGACCAGCACGCCGGCAATGCCATGCTGCGCCGCAAAGTCGATGTAGCGCTTCACGTTCTGCGTATTGGCCCCGTGGCGGCCGTGCGGAATGAGTTGGCCCTTCGCGTCGAGGGTGTCGGCGCTGTTGGCGTAGCTCCAGGTGCTTTTTTCGGTTTGCATCTCCCACCATACGCCCACAAATTTCATGGGCTTTATCCAGCCGGTATTCGTGAGCTTGCTGGGCTCGTTGAGGTTGAGAATCAGCTTGGAAGCCAGAATGTCGGGTGCTTTGTCGCTCACCACGATAGTGCGCCAGGGCGTGTGGCCGGGCGCGTGCAAAAAAGCTTTGCTGCCCACCGCATTGGGCACCAGCCGGGCCGTGAGGCGGTAGCTGGCCCTATCCACGTGCAGCTGCATGGCCGGGTAATCGACCTGCGCCGCCTCGTGAATATTGACATACAGCCCATCATCAGCCTTGAGCATGAGCGGCGTAGCCACGCCCTGCGCGTCGGGCGCGGTGCGGGCGGCAATCTCGGTCGAGCCCTTCACCTGCGCCGAGTTATCCACGGCGCTCAGCCGCGACTTGGTGTATAAGTACTCGTTGCTGTCGTAGTCGCCGGGTATCCAGAAGGCCTGGTGGTCGGCGGGCAGGGCAAACTCGGTCAGCTCGTCCATCACCACAAAATAGCCCAGCTGCTTTTGCTTCGGAAACTCGTAGCGAAAGCCTACGCCATCGGCAAATACGCGGAAAACTACGTCGAGCCGGCGGCCGGGAGCGGCTGCCTGGCGCAGGTGCACCGTCAGCTGCTGGTAGTGGTTGCGAATGCTTTTGACCTCGCCCCACACCGGCTGCCAGGTATCGTCCACGTTCGTTACTTCGCTGCCCGCCAGCACCAGCGGCCCGTCGAAGCCGGGGCCATCTTGCAGCACCAAGCCCAGGCGCGAGGCATTCACCACGGGCTTTGTGCCGTAGGCTACTGCATAGGTAGGGCGGCCGTCTGAACCCAGCGCGAAGGTCAGCTTCACCTTATCGAGGTGGGCCGTGAGGGGCGTGGGGGCCTGCGCAGCGGCTTGGCGGCTCGCCAGCAGCAGCAGCAGCAAAAGCTTTTTCATAAAGAGAAAGTGGAGCGCCGGCCGGGGTAGGCTGGGGCGAAAAGAGAAGGAGAACAGGGGCGCAAAGGTATCGGATAGGGTAGGAGCTGGTACAAAAAATGCGTGCACGGGCCCAGCCAGCGCGGCCCGGTGGGCTATTTCTGCTTAAGTTGCACCATTGCCTATGTTCGCCTCGCTCCTCATTTTCCGAAAACCGCGCTACGGTGCCCTGCTGCCGCTGGCGCTGCTCTCGCTCACCACGGCCTGCGGCCAAACCACCCCGCCGGCCGTGCTGCCTGGCATCGTCACCGACTCGGCCACCGGCCGCGCCGATATGCCCTGGCTGCGCCAGCAGCTCGACAGTAGCCGCACCCTGCGCCGCCAGCAAGTGGGCGTGGCCCTGGCCGATGCCCGCACCGGCGAGCAGCTTTTTGGCTACAACGAGGCCAAGTATTTCACCCCGGCCAGCACCATGAAGCTGCTGAGTGTCTACGCTGGCCTGGCGCTGCTGCCCGACTCGCTGCCCAGCCTGCGCTACTTCTCGCGGGGCGATACGCTGTTTTTCCAGGGCACCGGCGACCCCACGCTGCTGCACGGCGACGTGCCCTCGCGCCGGGCCTACACCTTCTTGGCGAATCGGCCCGAGAAGCTGCTGGCCTACTGCGACATAGCCACTCCGCCCGCCTACGGCCCAGGGTGGACCTGGGACGATTTTAACTACTATTTCCAGCCCGAGCGCACGGCGTTTCCGCTGTATGGCAACACGGTACGCTTTTACGCGGCAGCTCCGGCGCTGGTACGCCCCAAGCCGGGCGCGCCCACCCAGGCGCTGCCGCAGCGGGTGCGGGTGTTTCCGCGTGCCTTTGCGCCGCTCACGGCCGCGGCCGGGCCCGATTTTCGCCTCTCGCCCGACCAAGACGATGAGATGCACGTGTACCGCGCCCAGCTCGAAAACCGCTTTACCTACCGCCCCAACGGCAAAAAGTGGATTGACGAAGTGCCTTACCGCACCAGCCGACCGCTATTTCTGCGCCTGCTCGGCGACACGCTGCGCCGCGCCATTGTGGGCGCGGCCTGGCACCCGCACCCCGGCCGCGACAGCATCCGCACGCTGCGCGGGCTGCGGGTCGACTCGCTCTATCGCCGCATGCTGCGCGTGAGCGACAATTTTCTGGCCGAGCAGCTGCTGCTGATGGCCAGCACCCGCGTGGGCTACCGCGACTCGCTGAGCGGGCAGCGGGCCATTCGCTACGTGCTCAAAAACCAGCTCAAAGACCTGCCCGACCGCCCCGACTGGGTCGATGGCTCGGGTCTCTCGCGCCTCAATCTACTTACGCCGCGCACCCTCACGGCAGTGCTCTGCCGCCTGCATCAGCAGTTGCCCGAGCCGCGCCTGCTGAGCCTATTGGCGGCCGGCGGCGGGCACGGCACGCTGCGCAAGCGCTACTTCGAGGCCGGCCCGCCCAAAACTACCTGGCTGTGGGGCAAAACCGGCACTCTCACCCACGTCTGCAATCTGGCGGGCTACGTGCGCTGCAAAAGCGGCCGGCTGGTGGCCGTCACCTTCTTCAACAACAGCATTCCGGCCGACGACCAAGCCACCCGTAACGCTATGGAGCGCCTGCTACACGAGGTGCGCGAGCGGCTGTAAAAGCGAACGGCTATAAAAACGAGCGGGTATAAAAACGTTCGTCATGCTGAACGCAGTGAAGCATCTCTACCGCACCGTTTGGTTAGTTTCCAATGGTGCGGTAGAGATGCTTCACTGCGTTCAGCATGACTCGTCTTTTTTTGCGAGAAGCTGATTTACGAGAGGCTTATTTTTATAGTAAGCCTAAAAACTACTTCACCGCTAGGTGCTGAGTGGCTACCTGGCTGCCGGCCTGCACTCGCACCGTGTAGAGGCCCGCAGCCAACCGGCTTACATCGACCTGCGTTTGGGTACCGGCGGGCGAAAGCTCCAGCGTGCGCGATTGCAGCTGCTGCCCCAGGCTATTAAACACCGAAACCTGCGCCTGGCGCTCGCTGCCCAGCGCGGGCAGTTGCAGCGTGAAGGCGCCCTGGGCGGGGTTGGGGAACACGGCCAGGCTGCCTGCGCCCAGCGCCGAGCGCGTAGCCGTAGTAATGTTGGGCGTGAAGGTGTACGTCTGACCCGTGGCCGGGCGGGTGGCAATGCTGGTGACCGAAGTCATCGTGGTGGCGTTGTTGACGATGGCGGGGCTGGCCGAGGCATCAACCAGGGAAATAAAATTGGCCCGGCTGCTGGCCGTAGCCGTGGCCCCGCTGATGCCGATGGATGCGCTAGAGCTGGTGAAGGCCCCCGCTTCCTGGCGGTACACAAACTGAATGACGTTGGTGGTTTCGTAGAGCTTAACCTGGAAAGAGATGCTGGCCGGTGTGGTAGCGGCAAAGCCTACGCCCCAGTTCAGCCACTGAAAGGTGAACACCCGGTTGGGCGCGGTGCCCGTGGTGAGGTAAGAAGCCGTGCCCCCGACGCCGGTGAGGTCGTCGTAAAACGGGGCCAGGGTGCTGAGGCCCCCGTCGAGGGTGTTTACCGACTGCGAAAAATTGTTGGCGAGGTTGCGAAAGTCGATGTAGCCGTCGGTAGTAGCCTGCAGCGCGGTGCGCGCCACGCCGCCATACGTGAAGGTGAAGGGCAGCGTAATGATTTCCGAAATGCCATCATTAGCCGATATGGTATTGGCCGGCACGTAGAAATCGCGGGGCACGGTGCCGCCGGTGATGGCAGTAAACGTGCCGCTACTGGCCGCAAACGTGTACCGCGATACATCCTGCGCCTGGCTGGGTTGCGCCAGGGCTACCAAAGCCCCGATGGCCAGCAGCCAGGCCGCCCGCCGGGGAGCCACAATAAGAGAGGGAGCCGCCGGTGAGGGGCGGCGGGTCAGAGTAGAGTTTACCATAGGGAAGGAGAGGTTAAATAGGAGGATGCTAATATACGCGGGTGGCCTGTGCGAAGATGTAAATAGCATGTATTTAGTAAATTAACAAATTATGTTCCGCTCTTACTGCCTCATTTACTGCGCGAAATAGTAGAATAGGCTCAGGTTATAACTGGCGGCTTGCGCCAGTGCCGGCCAGGCCGCCGGGCCGCGGGTGGCCGCCCACGAGCGGGTTGGGGCGCGCCCGCCACAAGCCTAGCCCGGCCGCCGGGGGCTTGCCACTGGGTAGGTGCCCACCAGCTGGCAAGGCTAGCATTGAAATAAGTTGAGATGAAATAGAATTATCCTCATTATGAGACATATAATAGGTTTACTGTTGACTAGGCAAAAGCGATGGTTCGCACAGAAAATGCACCTGCTTAGAGCTTGGTAGCAGACATTGAGCGAGTAGGGCCCAGGGCCTGCCGGGGGAGCTGGTAATTTTGTATCACTCAAACGGAGCGGCTCAGCGCACTACTAACCTCAAACAAAAAGGGTTGACTGCCAAAGGCTTGCTGCTGTGGTTTAATTGATTCGACAAAATATATTTTTCTATACCTGCTGCCATGTTTGCCCAACTGCCTACCGCCTTTTCTTCTGCTTTTCGTCGCTTCGCTTTCACGGGTCTTGCTTTAGTGCCCGTCTTGGCTTCGGCCCAAACGATTATTGGTTTCTCGCCCAGCACGGCGGCCGCTGGTGCTACCGTCACCATTACGGGGCTCAACCTGGGCTCGCTCAAATCGGTGATGCTCAATGGCCAGCAAATGCGGACTAGCGGTACCCCATCGGCCACGACGGTAAAAGTGATTGTGCCCGTGGCCGCCGCTACCGGCCGCATGCGCATCACTACGGCCAATGGCACGGCCCTGACGGGCAGCAAGTTGGGCATCACGCGCACTTCGTCGGCCGTGAGCTACAGCCAGGTATCGGCCACTAGCAACGGCACCACCGCCACCGGCAACTTCTCGACCCCCGTAATGGGTGACCTCGACGGCGACGGCCTGGTAGATATGATAATGGGCCAGGGCAACGGCACCATTCAGGTGCTGGAGCAGTCGGCGGCCAACTCGACTACCTTCAACGCCGGCACGCTGCTGAAAAACGCCGATGGCACCACCCTCAGCGTGGCCTACTACGCCAAGCCGACCCTCACCGACCTCGACGGCGACGGCTTGCTGGAGTTGCTGGTGGGCGAAGACCTGGGCACCATAGTGCGCTACGAGCAAGTAGCGACTACGGGGGCTAATGCCTTGTCGTTCAATAAGATTTCGACCTTGTTTGCCAACCCCTACGGTGTGCCTACCCACGCTACTGCCAACGCTGGCTCCTATGCCCGCCACACCATCGCCGACCTCGACAATAATGGCCTGCTCGACGTGCTGGTAGGCAGCAACGATGGCACCCTGCGCCGCTACGAGCAAACCGCCGCCAACGCCGCCACCTTCACCGCCTACGGCCAAATGACGCTGGCCAACGGCACCATCATCGACGCCGGCGACGTAGACAAGCCCCTGCTGACCGACTACGACGGCGACGGCTACCTCGACATGCTGCTGGGCAACAAAGCCGGTAGCATCGTGCTCTACACCCAAACGGCCGCCAACTCGGCCACCTTCCGCTCGGTGGGCACCCTCACCACCAATGGCAGCACGGCCATTAACATGGCCAGCGTGAATGGCTACGCCGCCCCCGCCATCACCGACATCGATGGCAACGGCCTACTCGACCTCTTTGTAGGCAACGCCAACGGCACCATGTACCGCTTCGAGCAAAGCCAATCGGCCGCCGCCCCTACGCTGCTGGCCAGTGCGTTGGCTAGCCCCGCCCCGCTGCCGGTGGTGCTTACTTCCTTCACGGGCCAGGCCTTGGCCGCTGGCAATGTGCTACGCTGGGCCACGGCCTCGGAAGCCAACAGCGACCGCTTCGAAGTAGAGCGCTCGGCCGATGGCCAGGAGTTTGTGAAAATCGGCCAGCAGGCTGCCTCAGGCACTACCAACGCCTCGCACACCTACCAGTTTACCGATGCGGCTGCACCCGCTGCCATCAGCTACTACCGCCTGCGCCAGGTCGATTTTGACGGCACCACCTCGTATTCGCCAGTAGTGACGCTGGCCGCCAGTGCCAGCGCGCCCACCGCCGCCAAGCCCGTAGCCTACCCCACCATCTTCACCAATGAGCTGAACGTAACCCTGCCCGGCACCGAAGCCCAAGCCGCCACCGTGGCCCTGCTCACCGCCGATGGCCGCCCCGTGTACAGCCGCACCGTGCAGCTGAGCACCACGCCCCAGGCCCTGGCCGAGCTGCCCACGCTGGCCCCTGGCATGTACCTGCTGCGCATCACCACGGCCGCTGGCACTACTACCCAGCGCATTAGCCACAGCTAGAAACTGCCTCAAAAGCTGTTGCTTATCGTTTAAAAAAGCCGGCTCGCTGCACAGCGAGCCGGCTTTTTCTGTATCAGGCAAAACTCAGGTAAAAACAGGTCTGCTTCCTAAAACAGGTTACGCAGCCCGTTCCAAAAGCCTCTGTCAGGCGCAGCCGGCAGCCCGGCTTCTTCCGCCTCGAAACCGGCGTGCCGGAAGGCATCTTGCAGCAATTGCTGAAAGCTGACTAAGTTTTGGGGCAGTAAATTGGGGTTGGTAATGGTGGCGGCCCATTTGCCGTGCAGGAGTGACGACCAATGGTTATCGGGCCGGTCGTACCGCCAGACCTGCCATGCCTCGGCCACGCGAGTTTCAGTGAAAAGTGGAGCCAAGTCGCCGGCCAGCAGCCAGCGCAAGCGGCCGAGATTGGTAGTGTCGGCCGCGCACTCTTTGGCCAGGGCGGCCATTGTTTGCTGCCGCACAGCGGGCGTGAAATCGGGGTGCCGAAGCAAATAAAGCAAGTCGAATAAGTCTTTAAACCGGGGGCGCACTAGTGTCTGATGCAGCTTCCAGGCTACTTGCAGGGCCAGCGGCGTGGCGTGTGGCACTAGGAAAGGCTTGCCCCGCACGGGCTGGTACCAGAGCGGCTCGCTGGGTACATCGAGCGGCAGATTGAAAGAAATATCCAGGGAAAAGCGGTCGAACTGCTCCCCATCGACCCAGCAAACCAAGTCGGTATTGGTGGTGGGGAAGTCGTCGGCCATCGCGTAGTCGAGTATCCGCCAAAAGGCATTTTCCCGGAAGCTGCGGAAGCGCACGCCGTCGTCGGCCACCAGCTCGGTGGCCCAGGTAGCCCACTCAGTAAAAATCCGTTCGGCTTCCTCGGCGCTTTCGATAGGGTGCAAGTACACCCAGTCAAGGTCGTGCGGGGTGCGTAGCGTGGGGTCGGGAAAATACTGCCGCGTTACGTAGCTGCCTTTGAGCATAAAAGGCAGTCTCAGCTCGCTGGCGCGACGGATAAATGCCTCGTAGGCAATTAGCTCAACGTTTTCATGCTCAAATGATAGCATACTAATCGAGTAGTTAGCGCGTGAGCCAGCCGGCATCCAGCATCCGATTACTGTCATACAAGCAGCATTCCGATTCTTGTTTCAGCAGCGGCCACTGGGGTTGTAGCGCGGCCACCAAACCGGCTACGCGGGCCTGGAATGTAGCCACCGCGCCGAGCTCGCGCAGTGTCACAAAGCGAGTAGCCGATTCGCCGCGCAGCGCGTTGGTCGACAAGTGCACTTGGTGCTGCCGGCAAAGCGCCACTAGCGCCTCTGCGTGTTGATAGGGCACTTTGCTGTGCCATTCGAAGTAGGGCGCAAAAGCCGGCCCATTGGCTGGCGTAGCCAGAAACGCATAGTTGGTCGGCGTTTCCAGCTTGGTGCGAGTCGGCGGCAGGTGGCAGGCGCGCAGGTACTTGGCATCGGCCGCAGCGGCAGCTAGCGCGGCCGTGAGGTCGGGGGCGTGCACTACTTTGCTCAGCATGGGCTGTATGGGGTGCGTGCCCCGCGCCAATTCAATAACCAGCGGCTTAGCACGTAGCTGCTCGCAGGCAGCCACGAAGTTGGGTAGCTCGGCTGGCGGCACGTCCGTGGTTAGATGAATCTCGAAGGGATACATAGCGCCCATAAAGCTACATGGCCGCGCACGACGGTTATTCTACCTTTGGGGCCTTTCCTGCCACTTTACCTAAGCCCACCAATGCCTGCTGCCCCCCGTATTCGCCAACTGCGCCGCGATAATATCCTTTTCAAGCTGGCAATGAACGCCATCCGGCTGCACCTCGAAGAAGATGACCGGCTGGCCCAGCAACCCCAGTTGCGCAACGCTCCCGATGCCGACTTGCTCCTTATTCAGCAGCACATCGACCAGTGGGTGGGCGTGGCTACCAGCTACATTATGCGCAAATTTCGGTGCCCGTCCGCACAGGCCATGCAATTGCTGGGCGAGCTGATGGTCGATTTGAAAACGGGCATTCCGGTGGGCGAACTGCGGCAGGTGCCGTACCAGCAGGCGCTTTTTTTGCCGCCCGCATGGGCAACCAACCAGCAGCCAGTTGAAGGCTAGTAGCTTGGACTCGCAGAGTCCAAGCTACATCTCCCTTAGTACAGCACCCGAAACTTAATCGTGTGCTCCACCTCGCGCAGGGCCTGAATCACGTCCTGGTCATACGCCTTGTCGATGTCCGTAATCACGTAGCCGACCAATTCGTTGGTTTTCAAGTATTGACCTAAGATGTTGACGTGGTGCGCGGCCAATACGTTGTTGATGCGGGCGAGTACGCCGGGCACGTTGGCGTGGATGTGGATGAGGCGGTGGCCCGGCTGGCCGGGCAGCAGGATGTTAGGGAAATTGACGCTCTGCTGGGTGTTGCCGGTGTTGATATACTGCATGATGCGCTCGGGCACAAACTCGGCAATATTGCGTTGCGCCTCGGCCGTGCTGCCGCCGATGTGGGGCGTCAGCAGCACGTTGGGCAAGCCGCGCAACTCGCTCTCAAATACCTCCGCGTTGGTCTTGGGCTCGTAGGGGAATACGTCGATGGCCGCGCCGCCGAGGTGGCCGCTGCGCAGGGCATCGGCCAGGGCCGGTACGTCCACGACATGGCCGCGGGCGTTGTTGATGAACAGCGCGCCGGGCTTCATCAGGGCGAAGTCTTTGGCCCCAAAGAAGTTCTTATTCTCGGGGCGGCCGTCGATGTGCAGGGTCACGATGTCGGCTTTCGGTAGCAATTCTTCGAGGCTGTTGGCCTTGGTGGCGTTGCCAAGCTGGAGCTTTTCGGCCACGTCGAAGTACATTACTTTCAGGCCTACGGCCTCGGCCACTACCGACAGCTGCGAGCCGATGTTGCCGTAGCCGATGATGCCCAACGTCTTGCCCCGGATTTCAAACGCGCCTTTGGCCGATTTATCCCACTCGCCGGCGTGCATCTTGGGGTTTTTCTCGGGGATGCGGCGGGCCAGCACGATGAGTTCGGCCAGTGTCAATTCGACTACTGACCGGGTATTGCTGAACGGCGCATTGAACACGGCCACGCCCTTTTTCATGGCGGCCGAGAGGTCTATCTGGTTGGTGCCGATGCAGAACGCGCCGATGGCGATGAGGCGGTTAGCGGCGGCGAGCACGCGCTCGGTGACATTGGTTTTGGAGCGGATGCCCAGGATGCTCACGCCTTCGATGCGGGCGATTAATTCTTCTTCATCGAGCGCGCCGGTTACCAATTCTACCTGGTAGCCTTCGGCGCGGAACAGCTCGGCGGCGCGGGCGTCGGGGTTTTCTAGTAGTAAAACCTTGATGCGGTTCTTGGGATAGCTCAGGGTCATGGGTAGCTTCAATTGATATAAAAACTCGTCAAAGGTCGGCAGCACCTCGTCGGCGGCGGCCACCACGGTGGGGCGGCTCACGTTTTCGGTGTAGGCGTAGAAGCGCTTGGCCAGGCCGGCCTCGCGGATTTGGTAGTCGGTATAGCCATCGCCGAGTACATAAACCGGGCCATCGAGCTGCAAGTCTTTCAACTGCTGAATCTTGCCGCCGTCGCGACTCAGCACGTTATTAGGGTCGCAACCGGTGATAGCGCCGCTTTCATCATAGGTGAAGGTATTGGCCAGCACGTGGCTGGCCGGAATGCCAAACTCGGCCACCACGGGCTCGATAAACTCCCGAAAGCCACTGCTCACCACGTAGATACGCTCAGCGTGCTGCCGGAAAAAGTCGCCGTTGCGCCGGATGCTCTCGCTCACCTTCGTTTGCAGGTGCGCTACCAGCGGGGCGAGGTGGCGCTGGTGCGCCCCCAGCAGCGCCAGCCGCCGTGCCAGCGACTCCTGGAAGCCGATTTCGCCGGCCATGCCCTGGTCGGTGAGGGCCTTGATGGCGGCCACGCGGGTGGCCTGGTCGGGCTGGCCTTGTAGGGCTATGGCGGCAAGCTCATCGAGGCCTTCGACTTGGGTGAAGGTCGAGTCGAAGTCGAAAACGAGGTAGGGGAGGGGGGCAGCGGTATCGGGCATGGGGGCAAAGATGGGGCGGGCGCTGCTGCCACCCGAGCTCAAACACGATTAATAACCTCGCTTGAGCAATAGTAATCTGCCGATTTCTTTATTGTAGTTGATTCTCTTGCCATTGAAATGCATAGAAAATCTGTCGATGCAAATGGTAGCAGTGGTGCCATTGGTGTAATAAATTATGGCTTTTGCTCTGGTATCCATTTGATAGTCTCGGTCACCTTTTTTGAATAGCACTACGCGATGGCTAAGCGCAGCTAATGTAGCGTGGTCAACTATGAGTGTTGTTGTGGCTTCTGGAAACTGCTTATCAAATGCGTCGCAGCTTACGCCAGCATATGTTTCAATGTCAAAATCAACAGCTTTGACCACCACCTTTTTTATTGGCTGGTCAGTCGAGGCTAAGGCGTGCGGACAATCAGCGCAGCCAATCGAGGGCCGCGGCAATGTGCCAAAGAGCTAAGAAAGAAACGATGGTTTTCTCGTAGCGCGTGGCCAAGCGCCGATACTGCTTCAAGCGGCCAAAAA
>JBPBQK010000099.1:0-80119 GCA_050954845.1 Janthinobacterium lividum | reverse complement strand
GGTGGGTGGCGGCCTGGCCCCCGAGGCGGCAGGTGCTCATCTGGTGGGCGCTGTAGAGGCCAAACTGATTGGCGCGCCAGCCTAGGCGGGGCAGCTGGTCGAGTACCTCGGGGTTGTGGGCCACGCCGCCGCTAGCGCGCAGCGTGGGCAGCGTGCCGTGGGGCAGGTACACGGCCTCGGCCCCGGCTGCCACGTGGATTTCGGCCGCTGCCCGCACGCCAGTGAGCAAATTGGCCCGGTCAAAGTCGGACAGCGTGTAGTCGATGAGCGGCGCGCCGTGCGGGTCGAGGCGCACGCGGCCCCCGTCGCGGTCGCGGGTGAGCACGATAAACGAGCCCAGGTGGTCGGCGGCTTGCAGCAGCTCGCGGTGCTGCTGGCCACCCAGCCACGGCAGCACCATGGCCAGCAGGCCGGGGTGGGTGGGCGGCGTTTCGAGCTTCACCCCAAAATTGGTGCCGTGCAGCCGGGTGTAGGTGTCGTTGACGATGCTCATGCTGGGGCCGTGCCACGAGTGCATGGCGTGCGGGTAGTGCGCGGCCACTATCATGGTGGGGTGCAGGTGCAGGTGCTGGCCCAGGTGCGGGTGGCGCAAGCCGCTGCGCAAGAGTAGGGCGGGCGTTTGCACGGCCCCGCCGGCCACCACTACCACCCGCGCCCGTACGGTGATGCGCACCTGCCGGCCATCGGTTGTGGTGTGCATGGCTTCGGCCCCGGTGGCGCGGCCAGCCGCGGTAGTCACGCGCTCGACCCGCGCGCGCGGCAGCAGCCGCGCCCCGTGCTCGAAGGCGGTGAGCAAATAGGTGTTCAGCGTGCCCTGCTTGAGGCCATGGGCATCGCCCAGCATCGAGTAACCCAGGCCCTGGAAGTGCGCTTCGGAGTCGGTAAGGTGCTTTTCGTTGCGCGCAATGAGCTGGGTGGCTTGCCCCAGCCGGGCCGAGCCGTCGCGCAGGGCTTCGTTTTGGCCGTTGTGGCGCGGGTAGCCAGTGTTCACGCTCATCGCTTTTGCTACGGCGTCGAGGCTGGCTTGAAACCCGGGCGAGGTGAACTGCGGGGCGGCGTGCTCGCGGGCCCATTCCTCCAAGATATAGTCGGGCGTGCGGAAGGCCCCGGCCCAGTTGACGGTGGTGCCGCCGCCTAGGCACGAACCGGCCAGCAGACTAATGCCCCCATCCTGGGTGCTGAGGGTGCCGCGGGCGTCGTAGAGCTCACCCAGCATGTCGGCCTCGCGCTGCGTGAAGTCGATGCCGTGAAAGTAGGGGCCCTTCTCCAGCACCAGCACATCGTGGCCGGCCTGGGCCAGCTCGCCCGCTACCACACCCCCACCCGCCCCCGAGCCAATTATCAGATAATCACAGCTGTACTCCATGTCTGCCAGCGGTTCTAGGATTTTGATGGGGCGGGGTGGGGCCACCGGCGGCCCGCTGTCGGGCGGCAGCGCGGGGCCGGGGTAGCCTAGCACGGCCCAGGCTGGGTTAAGGCTGCCATTGGCCGGGCTGCTGGCGTAGTAAAGAAAGGTGCAGAGCTTGCGCAAGGCCTGAAACCCCTTGCGCAGCGGCGGCAGCCGCGAGCTCGCCCAACTCAGCAAAAGCTGCTCGCGCTGCGCGGGCGTAAGCTGGGCAAACGGCCGCAGCGGCCCCAGCCAAGTGAGACCTACGAGCGGCTTTTCCAGCAAATCCAGCAACTGCCCAAATTCCTGCTGCGCCCCCAGCGGCTGCGCCCGAATGGCCTCGGCCGCCTGCTCAAAATCAATAATTGCCGAGCCTGGAGGCAGCCCGCCAGCCGCTGAACTGCCCGGGATGAAAGTGTCGGCAATGGCACTGAGCACAACCCGGCGAGTGGGCGTAAGCGTGAACATAATTCGGGCTTTTTAAGGAACCCAAAAGATACGGTGAATTTGGCGAAGTAGTAGGCATGCCGAGTAATTTGACTCGGATATGTAGTTCGGACTACAAAGTCCAAGCTACAGGCTAAGTAGCCGTGGCGGCCAGGCCGCCGGGGTGCAGCCACTCGCCGAGGCGGCTTTTTACTTCCAGAGGCGTCAGGTTGCGATGAATTTCACCCTGGCGCACGAGGCTTACCTGGCCGGTTTCTTCGCTCACTACCAGCACGATGGCATCGGTGGCTTCGGTGAGGCCGAGGGCGGCGCGGTGGCGTAGGCCCAGCGCGGCGGGCACCTCGGGGTTCTGGCTCACGGGCAGGATGCAGCGTGCTGCTTGCAGCCGCCCCTGGCTGATAATGACGGCCCCATCGTGCAAGGGGCTGGTTTTTTGAAAGATGGAGAGGAGCAGACGCTTGCTGATTTCGGCGTCGAGGTGGTCGCCCGACTCGGCGTAGGCACTGAGGTCGGAGGCGCGGGAAAAGCAGATGAGTGCGCCCGTTTCCTGGGTGGCGAGGGTTTTGGCGGCTTCCACGAAGGGGGCGAGGGGCAAGTCGGTGCCGGGGTTGTTTTCGCGCCGCCACCAGCCCAGGGGGCCGCCGCCTTCCAGCGCCACCTTGCCCACGTTCACCAAAAAGCGCCGGATTTCCTGCTGAAACAAAATGATGCTCGCCAGCACGCCCACGCTCATAAATTCGCCCAGAATATCGGACAACAGCCCCAGGCCCAGCGCATTCACCACCAGGTATATCAGGTAGAGGCTGAGGCCGCCCAGCGCCACATTGAGCGCCACCGAGCCGCGCAGCAGTTTGTAGAGCTGGTAGAGCAGCACCGTCACCAGCAGCACATCGGCGATATCGACGAAGCCAACGTGCAGGAAGTAAAAGGGATAAGGGAGATTCATGCAGGAAAATTGACGAGCGCAGTTGTCATTGCGAGGAGGCACGACATTCTGCGCATCAAGCAGAGACAACCTTTCCTTCACGTTTTAAAGAACGTCCGCTACTGTAAAGGAAAGGTTGCTTCGTCGTTCCTCCTCGCAATGACAGGCGGTTTTACTCACTTACTTATTTGTCATCTCGTGCAGCCGCACCACTTGCCGGGCCTCGGCCACGTCGTGTACGCGCAGCAAGCGCGCGCCGCCTTGCAGGGCCCAGGCGTGCAGGGCGGTGGTGCCGTTGAGGGCGGCATCGGGGGCTAGATTCAGGAATTTGTGCACCATGGCCTTGCGGGAGACACCCACCAGCAGGGCGTGACCCAGCGGGTGCAGCTCGGGCAGGCGGCGCAGCAGCTCGAAGTTTTGGGGCGCGTTTTTGGCGAAGCCGAAGCCGGGGTCGAGCAGCACGTCGGCGGGCGGGTGGCCGCCGTTGGCTTGGCGCAGCTTTTCGAGCTGGTCGCGGAAAAAGCGGAGAATTGTTAGCACCAAATCGTCCTCGTAGTGCGTGAGGCCGCGCATGGTTTGGGGGGTGCCGCGGGTGTGCATGAGGCAGTAGGGCACCCGCAGGCGGGCCACGGTGGGCAGCATATCGGCATCGAGGGTGCCGCCGCCGATGTCGTTTATCAGGTCGGCCCCGGCGGCCACGGCCTCGGTGGCTACGGCGGCGCGGAAGGTATCGATGGAGATAAAGGCCTGCGGAAACTCGCGCCGCAGCGCCGCGATGGCAGGCAGCACGCGGCGCACTTCTTCGGCGGGCGCAATATCGTCGGCGCCAGGGCGCGAGCTGTAGCCGCCCACGTCGAGGGCGGCTGCGCCGGCGGCCAGCATGGCTTCGGCGCGGTGCAGCAGGGTAGTTTCGTCGGCCGGGGCCAGGCGCGAGCCAGGGTAGAAGGAATCGGGCGTAAGGTTGAGAATGCCCATTACCTGCGGCTGGCGCAGGTCGAGCAGGCGGCCGTGGGGGCTCTTAAGTGAGTGAGTGAAGGAGTGAAGGAGTGAGGGGGTGGGCATACGTAGCGGGGTGCGGCGGGCTAAATATCCGCTTTTAAGGGCGAACTTGCGGGGGCTTTCCTATAAACACTAGTAGCTCGCCAACTGGTTTTTTTACCGCGGAAGGCGCAGAAGGACGCGCGGAGGGCCGCGGAAGCTCGTCGGGCGCAGCCCTGCACTCATTCACTCATTCGCTCATTCACCCCTTGCAGACTCCTGCCCACTACGACCTTATCCTGAGCCGCTGCCGCGACTTGTTCCTGGCCAAAACCCACGACTATGGCACAGCCTGGCGCATCCTGCGCCTGCCCTCGGTCACGGACCAGATTTTTATTAAGGCCAACCGTATCCGCACCATTCAGGAAGTGGGCCAGCAGCTGATTGCCGATGATATCGACGGCGAGTTTGTGGCCATCATCAACTACTGCCTCATTGCCCTGATGCAGCTGCACCTGCCCGCCGACGCGCCCCTCGACCTGCCCGCCGCCCAAGTGGCCGCCGCCTACGACCACGAAAATGCCCTCAACCGTGACCTGCTGCTGGCCAAAAACCACGACTACGGCGAGGCCTGGCGGCAAATGCGCGTATCAAGCATTACCGACCTGATACTGATGAAACTACACCGCGTAAAGCAGCTCGAAGACATTGGCGGGGCCGCCCGCGTGAGCGAGGGCGTAGAGGGCAGCTACCGCGACATGCTGAACTATGCCGTGTTCGCGCTCATTTTGCGGGAGGCGGCAACCGTGGCAAGCTGAAATAGCGAGCCATTAAGTCTGTCATTGCGAGGAGGAACGACGAAGCAACCTTTCCTTTGCGCATCATCCAAGGTTCGCTTCTGTAGAAAGGAAAGGTTGCTTCGTCGTTCCTCCTCGCAATGACAGGCGATAACCTGGTCTTTAAACTTACTCCTCATTCCATACCACATGCGCCAATTCACCCGCATTTGCTGGGCGCTGCTTGGCATCGTCTTTATCTTCTCCGGCCTCATCAAGCTCAACGACCCCGTGGGCACGGCGTTTAAGCTGGAAGAATACTTCGAGGTTTTTGCCGTGGACCTGCCCAGCCTGGCCGGTTTTTTCGACTGGTTTAAGGACCAGAGCCGCTTTTTGAGCATTGCGCTCAGCTCGCTCGAAGTCATTTTGGGCGTGGCGCTGCTACTGCGCTGGTACCTGCGCCGCACGCTGTATATTTTGCTGGCGCTGCTGGTGTTTTTTGGCTTTTTGACCTTCTATTCGGCGTTTTTCAACAAGGTCACGGACTGCGGCTGCTTTGGCGATTTCCTCAAGCTCACGCCCTGGACGTCGTTTGCGAAGGACTTGTTTTTGTTGGTGTTGTGGGGCGTCGTGTTCACGGGGCAACGCTTTTTGCGCCGCCGCTTTGTACAGGGCACGGCCGGGCTCATGACTATGACTATTGCCAGCGCGCTGGCCATCGGCATTGGGGTGCGGGCGCTGGGGCATTTGCCGTATTTCGACTTTCTGCCCTACAAAGTGGGCAATGATATCGGCAAGCTGATGAAGCCCGCCGCGCCGGCCCGCTACAAGTACACCTTCACCAAAAACGGTGAAACCAAGGAGTTTGCCGACTTCCCGACCGACTCGACCTGGAAGTACCAGTCCATGACCGTGCTCAACCCGGAGGAGGCGCGCCCCGTCATCACCGACCTCACCCTCACCGACCCCGAGGGCAACGACGCCACCCAGCAGCTGCTAACCGGCAACAAGCTGGTGCTCATCGTGCAGAACTCCAATAAGACCGACCGCGACCGGTTCGAGCAGCTCAACGCGCTGTTTGCCGCCGCCGCCAAGTCGCGCAAAAACATCGGGGTGCTGACCATCACGAGCACCAGCGCGGGCAAGTTTGACGCTTTCCGCCACGAGATGAACCTGGCCACGCCCTACTTCTTCGCCGATGCCACGGTGCTCAAAACCATGATTCGCTCGAACCCCGGCCTCATGGTGCTGCACAACGGCATCGTGCGGGCCAAGTACCACTACCACGATATTCCGGCGCTGTTTCAGGTCGAAAAGGCGCTGTAGCAACCAGCTACCAAAGACTAAACACTCTTGGCCAGCGGCAGTGTGACCACAAACTCGGTGTACTCGCCCTCCTGGCTGCTTACGGTGAGCGTGCCGCCGTAGCCCTTCGTGATGATGTCGTAGCTAAACCACAGCCCCAGCCCCGTGCCTTCGCCCGCCGGCTTGGTCGTGAAAAACGGGTTGTAAATCTTCTCAACCACGGCGGCCGGAATGCCGGTGCCATTATCGCGGATGCGCAGCTCTACCTGCCCGCCCTGGCGGCGGGTGCTCACGCGCACCTCGGGCGCGTAGGCCGGGCCCAGCTGCGTGGCCTTTTGGTGCACCGCATAAAAGGCGTTGGTAAACAGGTTGAGCAGCACGCGGCCTATCTCTTGCGGCACCAGCTCGAGCAGCCCCACGCTGCGGTCGAGGTCAAGGGGGCGCGCCACGGCCAGGGTGCGGTGCTTGGTTTGCAGGTCGTGGTAGGCCAGGCGCAAATAGTCCTGAGCTACGGCGTTGAGGTCGATGGGCTGGCGCTGGCCGGCGTCGGCGCGGGCGTGCTCCAGCATGCCCTTCACAATGTCGCCCGCCCGCGCCCCGTGCTGGTGAATCTTGCGCAGGTTTTGCTTTAGGTCGACGAGCAAGGCCGCTTCTAAGGCTGGGTCGCGCACGGGCCGTTGCTCTTCCTCTTCCAACTCGGCCACCAGCTCCACGCTCACCTCGGCAAAATTGTTGACGAAGTTGAGCGGGTTCTGAATTTCGTGGGCCACGCCGGCCGTGAGGGCAGCTAGGGCTACCATTTTTTCGCTTTGCACCAATTGGCTCTGGGTGGCTTTTAGCTCTAGCAAGGTGCGGTTCAGGTCGTCGCGCTGCGCAGCTATCTCGGCGCTCTTGGCATTTAGCACGCGGTTGGTGCGCTGCTTGAGGTACACGTTGCGCCACAGCAGGCCCACTACGAGTATCGTGCTCGACAGGCCTATTAGCAAGCCAATTAGCTGCTGGTGCTGAAGTTGTTTTTCTTTACCGAGCACGGCAATGCGGCTCTGCTTTTTGTCGAGTTCGTAGTGGTAAAGTAAGGTCGCGGTTTTGCGTTGAATCTCCTCACCCGAAAGCGAGTCCCGGTAATTCACCCACAGTTTCTGGTATTGATAAGCCTGCGCAAAATCCCGGCGCTGGGCATAGGCCTGCGCCAGAATATTGCTGGCGTTGCTAAGATTCTCGCGGTTGCGACCTCCTGGAGTTTCACTCAAACTAAAGCCGTGTTGGGCCAGCCAAATGCTGCTATCGAGTTGCTGCGTGGCCAAGTAGACTTTAGCTAGCGCCAGTTCGGCCCCCGGCAGATTGTAGCTGTCTTGGTTTGCCCGTGCTAATGAGCGCGCCGCTAAGCCATGTTGTAGCGCCTGCGCATTATTGCCCTGCTGGGCATACAGCTCCGAAATATTAATCTCATCCGTGGTGGCACTTTTCATGTCGTGCAGCTTGCGATTAAGCCGTGCCGACTGCTGAAAGTAATTGAGTGCAAGTGGCCAGTTTTCCAGAGTTCTGTAGCTTTTTCCCAATTGGTTTAGGGTAGAAGCTTCTACGTAGTTATCGCCAAAAGCCCGCGCGTTTTTGAGGGTGGCTCGTAGTACTGGCAGTGCCTCAGTGTAGTTGCCAAGCTCTGCATAGATGCCCCCAAGAGTCGCCTGAAGCTGAATTTGCGTCTCCAGGTCATGGGCCTTTTCTGAAAAAGGTATCCCTTGCAATGCAGCGCGGATAGCCGAAGTATAGTCGCCCTGCACCGAGTTGATGATACTCAGCTGCAAATACGTTTTGCCCAAGCCGTTCCAGTCGTTGCGCTGCGTAAACAGCACCTTAGCTTGCTGCGTGTAGCGCCGGGCCAAGGCATTATCATTGCGCAGGCGCGCTGTAGTAGCCAGGGGAATCAACACGTAGCCTTCGTGCGCGGGGTCAGGTATCTGGCGGCATAGCGTCAGAGCTTCCTCCAGCAGCTTGATAGTCTGCGGCAAGTCGCTGGCCATCAGCTCGCGGGCCAGCATACGCAGGCGGCGCACCCGCGTAGTGTCGGGGCGCGAGGCGGCCTTTAGTAGGGTGCGTAGGCTGTCGGCTGCTCGCGTTTGGGCGGCGAGAGGGCGGCTATGCAACAACCCTGCTGCCAGCAAGGAAAAGACCCAGCATTTCATACTCATTGATAGACAGATAAGTAGCGGATAGTGCTGCTGCCCCGCCGCCTTGCCTAGAGAAGCAAGTAGACTAGCTGCGCTTAGCAAGAGACAGCCGAACTACTCGGGAAACCCCCCAGCCAAGCAGTAGCCCAACCACGATGCTCAAGCCAAATAGAAGCCCAATCACGAAGCCAGACAACCCGAGTACAGTGGGAGCTTTCCCCCAAAACGATGCTGTCTGATGGGAAGAGTTATCCTTGTCCGTGAAGCGCGGGTAAGGTGGATTAATAACCAGCCCCAACATATTATCGGCCCCATCAGCCTCGTTTTTTAGCAGTGCCTGCACATAGTCGCCTTTATTAGGATAGCGCACCGTTGTGTTTTTTTCGGCCGGCACGTAGTGATATTTTTCCAGCGCCTTAATGGCTTCGTCAAGCTTCTTAGCTGCGTCATCTGTTCCTGAACCCTCTATTTCCCAATAGGTTATAGTCCTATTGGCGCCAACGCTCGTCGCGTCTACTGGCACTAGGCGCAATTCTATATCTGGCGTTTTTTGGCCGCTATGTATTACGCCTACTGGCACAGAGTAAGTCGAATTCTCAGCCGTAAGCTTAGCTCCTTTTATGCCCAGTAGCTTACTATACAGCGCTGTATCCTGTGTGTATTGGCTCTTGGAACCGTATCTGACCTCAATAACCGCAGGCCGAATAAATTTAGGTAAATCTTGGGCAGGGTGAAGAAACATCGTGCTCATAATAAGTTAGTTGGAAAATGGTGCAGGAGGGGTGCGGTGATTGACAGGATGAGGAACCTTCGTAAGGCTTATGGTTATTGATTTTTTAAACTTGTTATATTAAATATATACATAATTTTATTATTATGAATAATAAAATTACAACTTTTTAGTAACTAATAATGGTAATTGTCGCAGCCAAGTAATCAGACAGTCTCTCTTTGCTGCTGTACTAGTAAGAGGTGACGAGGTGAATCTTTGCACACGCTTCTAGCGGCCACTTCTCTTATGCTCTCTTTCCTCCTTCGCCGCCTCGGCCAGGGCCTGCTCGTACTCGTGGGTGTGGCCGTGGTGGTCTTCTGCCTCTTCAATGTGCTGCCCGGCGACCCGGCCGCCCTGCTGGCCGGCCAGCGCTCCGACGTGGGCACGCAGGCCGCTATTCGGGCCGACTTGGGGCTTGATGAGCCACTGCCCACCCGGCTGCTCGGCTACCTGAATGACGCCTCGCCCGTGGGCGTGCACCGGCGCGACTCGGCCGGGGTGGCGCGCTACGGGGGTGTGGCCCTGGTGCCGGTGGGCGGCCAGCGCGCCGTGGTGCTGAAGTGGCCTTATTTGCGGCGCTCGTTTCAGAGCAACCAGAATGTTTTGACGCTGCTGCTCAGCTACTTTCCGGGTACGCTGTGGCTGGCGCTGGCGGCCATGCTGGTGGCGGCCGTGGGCGGCATTGCGCTGGGCGTGGCGGCGGCGCTGCGGCCGCAGTCGTGGCTCGACCGCCTGTTGGTGACGACTTCGGTGCTGGGTATTTCGGTGCCGTCGTTTGTGGCGGCTATTGCCATTGCGGTCACGTTTGGCTTTTACTGGAGCCACTGGACGGGCCTTAGCCTGACGGGGCAGCTGTATGAAACCGACCCGTTTAGCGGCGAGCGGCACCTGGTGCTGCGCAATTTGCTGCTACCAGCTATTGCGTTGGGGGTGCGGCCGCTGGCTATTATTATGCAGCTCACGCGCTCTAGTATGCTCGATGTGCTGAGCCAGGACTACATCCGCACGGCGCGGGCCAAGGGCCTCAGTCCCGGCCGCACGGTGTGGCGGCATGCCCTGCGCAATGCCCTGAACCCGGTGGTCACGGCCGTGTCGGGCTGGTTGGCTTCGCTGATGGCGGGGGCGTTTTTTATCGAATATATTTTCAACTGGAAAGGCCTGGGCACCGTGACATTGCGCGCCGTAGAAAACCTCGATTTCCCGGTGGTGATGGGGGCCACGCTCTTTGTGGCCGCTATTTTTGTGCTGGTAAATATTGCCGTGGACATGCTCTACGCCCTGCTCGACCCGCGGGTAAAAATTAATTAAGTAGCAAAAGGAGAAGCGTTTGTCATTGCGAGGAGGCACGACGAAGCAATCGCACCCGGATAGTGCCAGAATGGCTCGCCCTGATGCAATTGCTTCGTCGTGCCTCCTCGCAATGACAGCCAACGTGCCTGCCAATCCAATGAATAACCTCTACCTCATCGGCTTGCCGGGCTCGGGCAAAACCACCATTGGCCGTCGGCTAGCTGCGCACTTTGGCTGGGAGTTTCGCGACCTTGATGCCGACATCATCGGCCAGGCGGGGCAGACGGTGGCCGAGATTTTTGCGGCCGAGGGCGAGGCGGGTTTTCGGCGGCGCGAGGCGGCGGCGCTGCGCGCCGTGGCCGCCCGGCCCGGCCCGCCGCTGGTGCTGGCCACGGGCGGCGGCACGCCCTGCTTTCACGATAATCTGGAAATATTGCAGCAAACCGGCTTCACGCTGTGGCTGGAGGTGCCGGTGCCCGAACTGGTGCGCCGCCTGGCCCGCAGCCACACCACGCGCCCCCTGCTGGCTGCCACCGCGCCCGACGAAACGCCCGAAAAAGCGCTTTTCGACCGACTCAACCGAACCCTGGCGGCCCGCGAGCGGTTCTATGCCCAAGCTCGGCTGCGCTATGCCGGGGCGGGCACGGTGGCCGCCGTAGCGGCGGCGCTAAGCCAAGCCGGCTTCCGCCCTGGCTTAACTTAAACCGGGCGGCGTCGTAAATTTGCCGTTTATTACCTGATTATAATAGCTTTCGTATGGAGATGGAAACTATCACCGAGCCGGCTAAGCCAGTTGCTACCCCGGTTCGGCCCAAGCACAAAGGCTCGGCCCAATTATTCAAAAACCCAGTGCTGGAGCGGCTGTCGCACACGCACATTGCGCTGCCGGTCAGCATCTTTGTTGCTACGGCGCTGGTGAGCTTGTACTATGGCATCACGCACGGCTTCGTGGCAGGGGTGGCGGGGCTGGGGCTGTTTTTGGGTGGGCTGCTGCTGTTTAGCTTCGTCGAATACTTGGTGCACCGCTATGTGTATCATATTCCGGCTACTACGGCGGGCCGGGCCAAGTTTCAGTACACCATGCACGGCGTGCACCACGAGTACCCCAAGGACGAAACCCGGCTGGCGATGCCGCCCATCCTGACGGTGTTTGTAGCGTCGCTGCTGTTCTTCATTTTCCGGTTTGTATTCGGCACCTGGGCTTTCGGCATTTTGTCGGGCTTCACTTTCGGCTACGCCATGTATCTGTTTGTGCACTACGCCATTCACATGTACGCGCCCCCCAAGAATTTCCTGAAAGTGTGGTGGACGCACCACGCCCAGCACCACTACCGGCAAGATGAGGTGGCCTTTGGCGTGAGCAGCACCCTCTGGGACCACATTATTGGCACCATGCCCAAGACGAAAAACTCGTAAAGGATTCTTAAACAGACTATAAAAAAGGCGCGGCTCCCAAGTGGGGGCCGCGCCTTTTTTGTTGAAGGAAGTCGGGTAATTAGCTGCCGCTGCCGCCACCGCCGCCAATTTTGCTTACCAGCCAGAAAATGATGGCTACCACGATAAACACGCCGATAACACCAATCCAGATGCCGCCTTTAACGAGGTCGCCCGCGAGCTGGCAGCCGCTGAGGGTAGAGGCCAGCATTGCCAGCACAAAAAGTAGAGTTAACCGTGAAGTAGTCATGGACGTAGGCGAAAGATAGAGGAGGGGACAGACCAGCTTACTTGCCAGTCTCAGCTTAGACTTACTGCTTCGAAGGGTAAAAGGTTGGCGCTACCTTCGCCCTTGCCGCGGCGGCTGCGTAATGTATAGGCCGCGGTAGTGTGCCGCCTTTCTTGTTTACCTGTTTCTTCCCATGACTGCTTCTGCCCTCACTCAGGCATTCACTCAGCATTTCGACGCTGCACCTACCTTGTTAGTGCGCGCCCCCGGCCGCCTCAACCTCATTGGCGAGCATACTGACTACAACGATGGCCTGGTGCTGCCGGGAGCTATTACGCAGGCCGTGAGCTTTGCGCTGCGCCTCAATGGCACCGATAAAATCCGGCTGCGGGCCCTCGATTTCGACAAAGAATACGAGGTGGCTGTGGCCGATATTGCGCCGCTCGAGCATGGCCACTGGGCCAATTATCAGCTTGGGGTGGTGGCGGGCCTGCTGCGGCGCGGGGCCGAGGTGCCGGGCTTCGACTGCGCCTTTGGGGGCGATATTCCGGCGGGGGCGGGCCTGTCGTCGTCGGCTGCCGTGGAGTGTGGCGTGGCCTGGGGGCTGAATGAACTGCTGAATTTGGGCATCGACAAGATGGCGCTGGCGCACATTGCCCAGAAGGCCGAGCACGAGTACGCGGGCGTCATGTGCGGCCTCATGGACCAGTTTGCCAGCGTGTTTGGCCGGGCCGGCCACGTAGTGCGGCTCGACTGCCGCTCGCTCGACTACGCCTATTTTCCGCTCGATACTACCAAAAGCCGCCTGGTGCTCTGCAACTCGGGCGTGAAGCACTCGCTGGCCGACAGCGAGTACAATAAGCGCCGCCAGGAGTGCGCCGAAGGCGTGCGTATTCTAGCCAGGAAGAACCCCAAAATTAAATCGCTGCGCGATGCTACGCTGCCCGAAATCGAAGCTGCCAAAGCCGAGCTGGGCGACGTAATAGCGCGCCGCTGCCGCTACGTGGTAGAGGAAAATGCCCGCGTGGAGGCCGTAACGAAAGACTTGGAAGCCGGCCGTCCGCTCGAAGAAATCGGCGAATTGCTTTATGCCAGCCACGCCGGCCTGCGCGACGACTACCAGGTAAGCTGCCCCGAGCTAGACGTGCTGGTGGAGCTGGCCCACCAGGCCCCCGGGGCCTACGGCGCCCGCATGATGGGCGGCGGCTTTGGCGGCTGCACCATCAATTTGGTGGCCACTGAGGAGGTCGATAACTTCATCGCCTTCATGACCAACGGCTACCAGGAGCGCCTGAGTTTGAAGCTCGAAACCTACGTAACAACCCTGGCCGATGGGGTGGGCGAGCTAAAGGCCTAAGCGACCAATGTGCAGTAGCAAACTGTTGCTAATCTGGCTACTTGGCCTGGGCCTGTGGCGTAGCGCGCAAGCCCAGACGAGCTACACCGGCTTGGTGGGCACGCTACCCATCGAGCTGGTGCTGGAAGACTATGGCACTTACCCCGCTACCAAGTCACTAGCCGTAGCGGGGCTGTATGCCTACACGAAGTTCAACACGCCCATCGAACTCAGTGGCATGCTGGCCCAAGGTCGCCTCACGCTGAGCGAGCGCGCCGCCCATGGCAAGCCCAGCGCCACGCTGATTATCCCGGCTTTTGACCGCGCTAGCCGCACCCTCACGGGCACTTGGCAAAGCCTGGCCACCGGCCAGCAATTACCCATTACCTTAACCCAGCGCTTTGCCGCGACAGCCGGCGAGGGCACCACTTGGGCCGGGTACGAGCTGCTCGAAACGGCCACGCTACCGACAGTCTATTTTAAAACGGTGCTAGCCAAGAAGCCCGGCGACTATTACGGCAAAATAGTTGGTGTCAAGCTGTTTGCGAAGAAAAACGGCCGCCTGGTGCAGCAGTTAGCCGTGGCCGACTGCCAGCTGCTGGGGTTTGCGCACAACGTAGCGGTGGGCGACTACAACTTCGACGGATACCCCGATTTTTCGGTGTTCGAGCAGAGCTATGCCGGGCCCAATACGTCGAGCTTATACTTCTTGTATAATCCGGTTACCAAGCGCTTTGAGGAAAGCGGTTTTGAAGGCGTTTCACTGGAGTTTGATGCCAAGGATAAGCGCATCTACGAGCGCAATTCCTGCTGCGCGGGTACCTCCGTGACCACAGCCGTGTATAAGGTGGTGCATAACACGATGGTGCCGCTCGAAAAACACTGCTTTCGCTGGAATGAGCAGAAAAAAAACCTGGAGGAGCGCCCCTGGCGCGACTGTCAGTAATTGCCAGTAGCCCCGCCACCGATGTACCTCAAAGCCACCCTTCGCCGCGCTGCCTTAGCCCAGCGCCAGGCCCTGACCAGCGCCGAAGTAGCCCGCCGCAGCGAGCTGCTGCGGGCCAGCCTGTGGCAGCATTTCCCGGTGGCCGAGTGGCGCTGGCTGCACCTGTTTTTGCCGCTGATGGCTAAGAATGAGCCCGATACGTGGCCAATTATCCGGCAGCTATGGGCAGGCTCGCAGCTGCCGCGCCTAGCTGCGCCCGTAGTGCAGCCCGATGGCATTTCGCTCAAGCACTACGAGCTAACCCCCACCACGCCGCTGGCCACCAACTGTTGGAATATCAGCGAGCCGCTGGCCGACCCAGCCGCCGCAGTGCAGCCCGCGCAGCTTGATGCCGTGCTGGTGCCGCTGCTGGCCTGCGACCAGCGCGGCCACCGCGTGGGCTACGGCGGCGGCTTCTACGACCGTTTTTTAACCCAGTGCCGGCCCGATGCGCGGTTTATTGGGCTTAGTATCTTGGAAGAGGAGCCGGTAGCGGAAATTGCCGACATGCTGCCGACGGATGTGCCGCTGCACGCCTGCATCACGCCGAGTGGGGTGTGGAATTTTTGAGATGTAGGCATCGAGGGAATAGCTGCCGCCTTTGGGAGCGCCGCTTGGTAGCGGCGCGGGGTGCAGCACTTTCACTTCCTTCTTTTTATGGCTGCCATCGAACAACCCACGCCCAAAACGGGCAAAAAGCCGCGCGCCCGCAAGCACAATTTCCGCCTCGACATGACGCCCATGGTGGATTTGGCTTTTTTGCTGCTCACGTTTTTTATGCTCACGACCACCTTCGCCAAGCCGCGGGTGATGCAGCTGACGATGCCCGTGCCCGATAAAGGCCATATAACGCAGGTAGCCAGCCACAATGCCCTGACCATCGTGCTGGGCAAAAGCCACCAAGTGCATTATTATTTCGGGCTGTACGCGCCCACCGACTTGTCGGTGCCGGTGCCAGAGCTGCACACCACCAATTTTGGTCCGCAGGGCATCCGTCAGGCGTTGCTGCTGTTTCGGCAGCAGGAGCCGAAAGGCGTTGTGTTGATTAAGCCTGACGCACAGGCTACTTACCGCGATATGGTAGCTATTCTGGACGAAATGAACATTACCAGCCAAAAGAAATACGCCCTGGTAGACATCTCGGCCAACGATACCAAGCTTTTGCAAAAAGCCGGCTACTAGTCTACACCCAGCAGCCGCACCGAGCCCCACGGGGCCACGGCCACGCGCACCAGCAGGCCCGCGGTATCGCGGGCGGCGGCTTCGAGGCGCGGGCCGGTGCCTTCGGGCAAGTACATGCGTTCTAGACCATAGCGTAGGTGTACGGTGCCGGCCCACTGGCCTTCTACGGTGGCGGGCAAAATGGCCTCGGTGCCGTTGGCGGCCGGGCGGCTGCCGTAGATGCCGTTGGCCGCCCAGGCGGCCCCGGCCGGCACCAGGCGCACAAATACCCGCCGCCCGGTTTGGTTGAAATCGGGCCGGGCGCCCGGCCCCTGCCACAGCCCCGGCGCTAGGTCGCTGATGGCGTAGTTGAGGCGCACGTAGTCGCCGTAGAGGGCATCGCGCGGGTCGAGTGGGCGGGTGCGCAGCCGCACCACCTGCCCCTGGCCCGCCGTGGCCCAGGCTAGCGCCGCAATGCCCAGCAGCACCACCACCTGCGCGGCGGCCAGGCCACCCAGGCGGTACAGCTTGGCCCGCGACCAGGCGGCCGGAGTGCTATTATTAGGTTTGCTATCAATCATTTGTGAAAATTGGCACTGTAAAACGCTTGTCATTGCGAGCGCAGCGAAGCAATCGCATCAGGATGAGCTATTCAAATACCGTTTAGGTGCGATTGCTTCGCTGCGCTCGCAATGACAAGCGTTTTATAATTGCTTACTATACCGTTTCTTTCTTACCCAGCGCCCGCTGGCCCTGCCGCCGCAGCCACCAGCTCAAGCTCAGCAATAGCACGCCACCCAGTAAGAAAAACAGCGACTTATCCAGGAAAGCCCACGTGAGGCGAAAATAAGCGGCCGTGGTGGCGATGATAAACAGCAGCGTGCCCGCATTCACCTTAATGCGCCACTGCTCGCGGTAGCCGGCCCACAGCACCAGCCCGGCGTAGGCATACAGCACCAGCAGTTGGCCGAATGCCGCCACGCCCGGCCCAACCGGCAGCGCCGCCACGGGCAGCACCAGCAGCCAGTCGGCCAGCCCGCTGAACTCGCCCTGCCGGCGCTTGCCCACCGCCGATGCCGCGGCTAGCACCAGCAACGCCAGCCAATACAGGCCACCCACGGCCACCAACTCGCGCCGCAGCCAGGGCAGGGTAAACGTACTGGTAGCCAGCAAGCTCAAGCCCAGGGCGGCGGCTAGCGGCAGCAACTGTATCGGGTAAGCCAGCTGGCGGCGGGGCAGAAAATCGGCCGCCACGTAGAAAATGCCCATCAGCGGCACCAGCCACAGGGTGGGGTAGTGCTCGGTATTCACGAGCAGGCCCATCTGGGCCAGCCAGGCCAGCGCCAGCGCCCAGCCCGTGAGGCGCGAGGGCTGCCGCAGCCAGTAGCTGCCCAGCCCGAGGCCCAGCAGCGCCATCGCCACGTAGCTATACACCCCAAACTGGTCGGCGCTGTAGCCTTGTGCCCCGCAGAGTATCAGTAAGCTAAGTAAAAACAGGAAGCGGCTTTGCGTGAGCCACGTGAGGGCCACGCCGGCGGCGCCCCACAGCACCAGGGCCCGCGCGTCGTAGCTCACGAGGTGGTACATCTGGCCCGTGAGCACGATGCCCCCGCCAAAGGTGAGCAGCCCCAGCCCCAGCAGCCCCACGCCCAGCGCCTCCTGCCCCCGGCGCAAAAAATAAAGGCCGCTGCCGTAGGCCCCAATCAGGGCCACAAGCAGCAGCAGCAGGCGAAATACTTCGGGGATGCCCTGCCAGTTGGCGGCCACGTAGCTAAGCACGCCCAACCCCAGCAGCAGGCCGCCCAGCAGCGGCAGCAAGGCCACAGCGTGCTCGCCCTCGGGGTAGCGGGCTAGCAGGCGCTGCTGCTGCTCGGGGGTGATGAGGCCCTCGGCCACCCAGGCGGGGCTTTCGGTTTCTAGAAATTTACGACTCATTGGCGACGCAACTTACGGCCGCGTGCGCAGTGGCGTGCTCGGTTTCCTCTACCAGCTCCTCCACCAGCTCATCGAGGCCGTGGTACCAGTCTACGTGCGGCGACACCACCCCGCAGCCGCCCGGAATGGTGGGGCACTGCGAGATTTTCCAGCGGTACTGGCACTTGGGGCACACGGCGGCCGTCTCGAAGCTGTTCCAGACGTAGCCGCAGGTGCATTGCCAGTGGGCGCGGCCGTCGGGCTCCCAGTGGCAGCTGGGGCAGTAGATTTCAACCTGCGAATCGGTGGGCATAAGCTGAAGGCAATGAGTGATAAGTGCTAAGCTAATGACAATATAGCTAGAAAGTTGACCCCTGCGCCACCAGCGCTTAGCTCGTTGCTTTGCGGGCCCGCGTCATTTCGCGCTTGCCAGGCGGGCCGGGCAGCTTTTCGGTGAGCCAGCCCGCCGCCCGCAGGTTGCGCCTAAACTGGCCCTGGGCGCAGTAGCTCACCAGCACCGCGCCGGGCGCGGCAGCGGCGTATAGCCGGGTAAATACCTCTTCCGTCCACAACTCGGGCTGCTTTTCGGGGGCGAAGGCGTCGAAGTAAAATAGGTCGTAGTAATCGGCTGGTAAGTCGGCCGCTTGCAACTGCGCCTGAATTTTAGTTAGCAAAAAGCCGGGCGCGAGCGCAAAGCCCACGTGCCAGGGTGCCGCGTGTAGCTGCTGAAACGCCTCACTCAGTAGCGGCAGCTTAGCCCACTGCGGGGCGAGTTCGGCCACCGTATCGGGCGGCAGCGGCACTGTTTCGTAGCCATCGTAGGCCACGGCCGCGCCCGCCGCCTGGGTTTGCTGCAAGGTTAGCAACGCATTGAGGCCCGTGCCGAGGCCTACCTCCAGCAGTTGCAGCGGTTTGCTTTGGCCCAGCCCCGCATCGAGCAGCGGCACCAGCCCGGCCGCAATGAAGACGTGGCGCGACTCCTGCGCCGCCCCGTGGTGTGAGTGGTAGTGCTCATCCAGCGCCGGCACGTAGAGCGTGGGCGAGCCGTCGGCGGTGGTGCGCACCTCTACTTTTGGCGTGTTAGCCGCCTGCGCTGCATCGGCTGCTACTTGCTCATTGCTCATTGTTAATTGAAAACATGGCCCGCGTAAAAATAGCCCTGCCCGCCGCCTTTCTATTTGCTGCCACGGTGCCCGTGCGCATCACCGACCTCAACTACGGCGCGCACCTCGGCAACGATGCGCTGCTGAGCATTCTGCACGAGGCGCGGGTGCAGTTCCTGGCCTCGCTGGGCGTGCAGGAGGTGGACCGGGCTACGCAGCTCGGTTTCATCATGGCCGATGTGGCCATCGAGTACAAGGCCGAGGCCTTCTACGGCGACGTGCTGCACATCGAGGTCGGGGTCAATGACTTAAATAAGTACGGCTTCGATATCGTGTACCAGATTAAAAACCAGGCGGGTAAGGATGTGGCGCGGGCTAAGACGGGGATGCTGACCTTCGACTATAACACCCGCAAGCTGCGGGCGTTGCCCGCCGAGTTGGCTGCTCGCTTCAGCTAAGCGCGTTAGCTGCACAAGAAGGCGATTCTGCTGAAAATCAAAAACGTATTGTCTCTAAAATTTAGTTGGCAAGTGTATATTGGGGAACGTATATGCCGTTACTAATCAACTATGTACTTGTTCCGAAAATTAGCCGGTAGGCTTTCCCTATTAGGTAGCTTAAGTGTTGTGTTAACCACGCTGCCGAGTGCCGCGCAAACTAGGGCAACGCCGCCTTCAAGCTGGCCGCACCTGCTGCGCAACGGCAAGCAAGTGACCCTCACAGATGCAATTCGGCAAAGCTTGGTCTATCCGCCGCAGGTTATCCGCGACCATATAGAAGGCTGGGTGTTTGTCAGGTTCAAGGTCATGCCCGACGGCTCAGTAAAGGATGCGCGAATTGCCGAAAGCCTGCAATATGACTGCGATGTTGCGGCCCTGCTGGCGGTGCGGCGACTGCCTCAGTTTGAGCCGCTTTCAGAAGCCGGTAAACCTATTGCCGTTGACATGACCGTGCCGATAAAATTTAGCTGGCGCACCCAGCAGCCCCCGACAAAGTAGTTGCCTGCGCCCTTACAAGGAACTCAACGCGCTAACCTGTTGTATTTTTGTACTTATGCTGCTCGAACTCGAACTCGCCCCCGCCAAGCGTGATATCCGCAAAACCTCGCCCGACGACCTTAAGGCCTTTATGGTCGAGCACGGCGAAAAGCCTTTCCGCGCCAAGCAGGTAACGGAGTGGCTGTGGAAAAACACGGCCGGTTCGTTTGAGGAAATGAATAACATCTCGCTGAGCACCCGCGAGTTGCTGGCCCGCCATTTCGTTATCAACGGCGTAGCGGTACAGAATCAGCAGCTCAGCAACGATGGCACCATCAAGTCGGCGTTTCGCCTGCACGATGGCAACATTGTGGAGGGCGTGCTCATCCCGCACGATACCCGCATGACGGCCTGCATTTCGAGCCAGGTGGGCTGCTCGCTCACCTGTAAGTTTTGCGCCACCGGCTACATGGACCGCAAGCGCAACCTCGACGCGGCTGAGATTTACGACCAGGTCGTGCGCATTCGGGAGCAGTGCGAGGCGCAGTACGGCACGCCGCTCACCAACATTGTGTACATGGGCATGGGCGAGCCGCTGCTCAACTATGCCAACGTAGTGGAAAGCGTGCGCCGCATCACCGCGCCCGATGGCCTGAACATGGCCCCGCGCCGCATCACCATCAGCACGGCCGGCATCGCCAAGATGATAAAAAAGCTAGCTGATGACGACGTGAAAGCCAACCTCGCCCTGAGTTTGCACGCGCCTAATGACGTGAAGCGCAACGAGATTATGCCCATTAACGAGGCCAACTCGCTCGCCGCCCTCAAGGACGCCTTGCAGTATTACCACGAGAAAACCGGCCGCAAAGTCACCTACGAATACATTGTATTTGATGGCTTTAACGACACCCTGCAAGACGCGGCCGAGCTACACATTATCAGCAAGTGGCTGCCCTGCAAGATTAATCTCATCGAGTATAACCCCATTGAGAACGCCGACTACCAGAACGCGGAAGCCGACAAAATCACGGCCTTCCACAAGTACCTAGCCGACCGCGGCGTGCAAACCAACATTCGCCGCAGCCGGGGCAAGGACATTGATGCCGCCTGCGGCCAGCTGGCCAACAAGGAGAAGGCCGAGGCGGCGTAGCGCCGGCTGCTCCTAAAGCAGGCTGATGCCGGTGATTTCGTGCACCCGCTGGAACTGCTTGGTGCTGGGCTGAAACACCTCCACTTCCTGCCACGACACGCGTACTTGCCGGCCTTGCAGCTGGCTTAGCTGCGGCAGCAGCTCGTCGGCCCCCGCGAAGCGGTGCAGCCAGGCAAACGAGGCTTTCTCCGTTTTGCTGACTTGCAACTCTAGCGTGCCGGCCTCGGTGCCCCGCAGTGGGCCCAGCTGGCCCACCGTTTGGCCCGTGGTGGCCGCCGTGGTGGGCACCTCTTTGCCGACAATGGCCAGCGAAAGTGTGGTGAAGTTGGTGCAGCTTTGCATCATCACGCCCGCCACATCCCGGCCCAGCTGGCGCATAACCTCCTTATCGCTAAACGATTCGGTGCCGTAGACGGTCTGAATGCCCGTCAGGTTTTTGCCCGAGGCGGCCATCATGCACTGCACCAGCACCTGGTTGGCTTCTTCTTTGGCCAGTGGCGTGCTGGTGAGGCGGGCGGCCAGCTTTTTGTCGATGCACTCGCAAGTGCCCGTGGCTATTTGCTGCTGCAGCTTCTCCTTAGTCTGGGCCCGGCCGATGCCGGGCGCTAAAAGCAGCACAAGACCAAGTACTCCGGAAATAAAACGCACAACTAGTTAGGTAAGAGGATGAAAAGCGGGGCCAAAGATATACGTTGGCCCGCAACCCTGGCTAGCCAGCGGGCTTTACTTGTCCAGATTATCGGCCCCGAGCAGCAGCATATACTCCCCGCAAGGACTTTGGGCCAGCATGAGGTAGGCGATTTTTTGGCCGATTTCTTCCATGCGCGCCTGGTCGGCTAGCTGCGCAGCGCTGTAATAGCGCAGCAGCTGAGGCCGCCCGGTGGTGATTTCCTTTTTCAGCAGGTTGGCAAACAGCGCATCGCGCTAGGCGGGCGTTTGGTTGGCCAGGGCAGCTTTGGCGTTGGCCGCTCCTAGCTGGGTGCACAGGTGCGTGGCCATCGGCTGCAGTATCTTCTTTTCGGTTTCGCTCACGTTGGGCCGCGCGGCCCCCATGGCTTGCTGGGCCTGCTCGGTTTGGCTGAGGCGCGCCAGCAGCGGCAGCGAGGCGGGGCATGTTTTGCTGAGCGATACTACCACGTCGCGGCCCAGCAGCTGGCCCACTTGCTGCGGGGCTAGGTTTTGCTGCACGGCCTTTTCCATCATGGCTAGCAGGGCCACGCTGTCGCGCTGCATGGCGGTAGTAAACAGCTGCTGCGTGAGCTGCATGGCTTGGTCGGTGCTCAGGCTGGCGAAGGCCGTGGTGTGGTCGTTGGTGAGGGTGGTGCACAGCTCCTGGCTCAGTTTGCGCACCAGGCGGGCGTGGCCAGCCACGGTATCGGCGGGGGCCTGAGGGCGGCGGGCGGCCTGCGCCGGATTGGCCAGGACGAGTAAGCCCAGGCAGAGAGCAAGTAGCAAGTGTTTCATGTGGCCAAGATAGAAGCGCTTGCGCTAAGCAGCCCGGCTAGCACCCGATTACTACTTCTGGTACGGCTTGCCGAAGCGGAAGGACAAGTCCACAAAAACCGGGTACACGTAGCCGAAAAAGAAGAAGCTGTCGTCGCTGCTGTAGCCGCCGTAACCGTTGTTGTGGTCGGTATTGTCGGAGTAGCCGACGTAGCCCGAAGCTACGCCCAGACTGAGGCGGGGCCAATTGAACTTGACCCCGTAGAGCCCAAAACCCACCGGGCTGTGCGCCGCGATAAAATAGTTTTCGGATATCAGCGAGATGCGGCGCGATATCCGCCGCTGGCCCGCCACATAGATAGCGGGCGTGTTGCCGATGTCACTGCCCGCAAAGCCGTAGCCCAGTCCCACGGAAAAATTGTTGTCGGCCGAGCCTTGCGTTGCCACCCCGTAGAGCAGGCCCACCCCGTAGCCCCTATCATCCGAGTCGGGAATGCGCAGGTACAGCGCCCCGGCCCCCAGGTGCCAGCCGGCCCCTACATCGAAGCCTACCTTGGGGGTAAGCATAATAAACTGATTTTGAGGGGCTACTCCCGGCGCCAGCGATACGTAGCCGCCTATCGAAATATTATCGGTAATGCCATAATTGACCCCCGCCAGAAAAACCAATATATCCTGCGCCACGCCCTCGCCCTGGCGCAGGTTGCGGGCCGAAGGGCCAAAGAAATAGCGGCTGCCGCTGCCAATGTCGTAGTAGCTCGGCCGCAGCCCGACTGTGCGCGGAGCCGTTGGCGTTACCGTCGTCGTTGGCGTCTCCGTCGTTGTCGTCACTGCCGCTAGTGGCCGCACCTGCCGCACATCGGTGCGCAGCACGCGCAAGTGCCCCAGCTCTTTGGTGTCAAACTCCAGAGCGTCGAGCGACAGGCTGGTGAGCGTGCCCGTGAAGACAGTGCCGCTGCGCAAAGCCACCTCGTAGCGGCTGCCCAGCATGGGGTCGGTGCCCACTATGGGCACTGGTACTATGGCCCCCTGCGTAGGGGTAGCCGGCGGCTGCGGAGCCCCCGGCAAAGCCGGCTGCTGCGCCCATGCCGAGCCGGCTAGTAGTAGTCCTCCCAAGAGTAGCAAAGCGCGCATGGCAATGAAGCGCCGGTGAATAACCGGCTGCTGCAAAGATGCGATAAGCTAGCTACTTAGTTGCAAACCTAAATTGCTTTCTTCCTGACTTTTAGCTGCTGTATTTCCTAACCGGGTGCTAGGCTGTCGCCTTGCGTAATGCTTTGTTTAATAGATGCTTGAGCAATAAGTAGCTCTTGCTAATTCTGACTTTATAAAGGCTAGGCGCGCCAGCGGCCCGTGGCCTGCGGGCGGCCCGTCGCCTTGGCCTCCTCGGTTTCGGCCGGGGGCACCTCTACCAGCTTCACGCGCACAGCATGTGCTTTGGGCTGCACCCGCTGCCCAAAGGCATCGGCAAATTCCTGGGTGAACTCAGCCCCGAAAAAGATGATGAGCGACGAATAGTTGACCCAAACCAGCAGCACAATGGCCGACCCCGCCGCCCCAAACGCCGAGCCAGGATTGGAGGTAGATATATAAAAGGAAATCAGGTACTTACCCAGGATAAACAACGACGCCGTGATGAACGCCCCAATGCCCACATCGCGCCAGCGAATGATGGCATCGGGCAAAAACTTGTAAATGAGCGCAAAAAGTAGCGTCGTCACAATGAGCGATAGCGTGAAATCGACCAGTCGAATGGCAATCAGCCCCGCCTCGGGAATGTGCCGCTGCAGCCAGCCCGTGAACACGCTAAGCACGGCACTCACCACGAAGGAAATAAGCAGCAACAGCGCCACGCTCAGAATAAGGCCAAACGACAGCAACCGCTGCTGCAGGTACTGCCCAATGCCGATGCCAGTGGTTTGCACCTTCAGGTTCCAGATGTCATTAATACTTTCCTGCAGGGTGACAAAAAACGTGGTAGCCGCAAAAATCAGCGTGCCCACTCCGATGGCCGTGGCCAGGCCGCCCTTCTGCTGCAGGGTAAATTTGGCAATGCTGTCTTGCAAAAAAGCCGCCGCATCGCCGCCCACCAAGCCCTTCAGCTGGCCATAAATCTGCCCCGTCAGGGCCTCGCCGCCATACACAGCACTAGCCGTGGTAATGACGATGAGCAGCAGCGGCGGCAGCGAAAAAATAGTGTAGTACGAAAGCGCCGCCGCGTGCCGAAACGAGTTGTTGCTGCCAAACTCCGCGGCCGACGATTTGAGGATGCTAAGAACGTCAGAGAATTTATAATGAGCCATATAAGCCGAGTAAGTAGTGAGTGCTAGCTAGCTGCCGAAAGCTCTTAAGACGCAGATTAGCCGCCCGCCGTTGTACTAGCCGGGTTACTAACTGGCGAACCGACCCCAGCCGGATGCCGCATGTGGGCAGCCAGCGCCGCTCCCGCCCCGCCAATTATCGTAGCCGGCCAGGCTAGCCGTGCAGCTCCCAACTCAGGGTTTCGACAGGGGCCTGGTGTAGAGCGGCCGCCAACTCCGCGTCATCGGTAAACTGCAATTGGTGCAGCTGCCGGGCCTCTACGCTTACGCGCAGCGTGGCCACCGCAAAGGGCCACGGCCGCACCACGGCCGCCGTGCCCGGCCCGTCCGGCTGCCGCACAAAATGCGCCGCTGGGTGCGCGCCGCCCCCCAGCGGGTTGGGGTAAATCTCGACCTCACGGCCCATCTCCGGCAGCTCCTGGCGGCATAGGATAAGTGAGAGCCGGTCGCACCAGTGCAGCAGGCCGTAGGCCTGGTGGGCCTGGGCTTTGGTGAGGTGCAGCTCTTTGAGCCAGCGGGCCTGGTCGGCGCGCAGCTCATCTAGGAACGCCGTGGTGGCGGGCTGGCTACCGCGCAGGGGCTCGTAGAGCGTGCTCAGGTGCATACTCGTGAGCAAGCTGCGCCAGCGCCCCTGAAAGCGGGCTGCGTGCAACACGCCCTGGGCCTGCTCAATCGAAAAAGCCACCTGCGTAAAATTGGCCGGCGCGCCGGCGGGCGTGAGGCCGTGGTGGCCGCCGCGCCCGTGCCAGGCGGCCTGCTCATCGTCGTGCTGGGCCACGGCCGCCAGCAAGCCCACCCAGCGGTCAGGCGGCAGAAATGGGGGCCAGGCCCAGGCCAGCTGCATAGCCAGTAGGGCGTGGGCTTGCTGGTAAATTATCTGCCAGCCGGTGGGGGTGGGGTTCACTATCATTGGTAAAAGCACTGGGCGGCGACTATGCGAGCGGCCCCCGGCTGGCTGCTCGTACGCCCCGGCTGGCGCGGGGTTGGGGTGGTAGCGCTCGGTGCAGCCAGTAGCTTTGCGGTTTCCAACCCTGGGGCATGAATCATTACATCCAGCAAATTCTCGATAATCCGCTGGCGGCGCTGGCCATCGTGGGCAATTTGGTTATCATCGAAAGCCTGCTTTCGGTGGATAACGCGGCCGTGCTGGCCACCATGGTGGGCGACCTGCCCCGCGAGCAGCGCAAAAAAGCCCTGCGCTACGGCATTTTTGGGGCCTATGTGTTTCGGGGCGTGTGCATTGTCTTCGCCTCGTTCCTCATCGACTTTTGGTTTCTCAAGCCCCTGGGCGGCCTCTACCTGCTGTACCTGGTGTGGGACCACTTTCGCGCCGGCCCCGCACCCGACGACGAGCACGTGGAAAAGGAAAAAAGTTGGCTCTACCGCAACACGCTGGGCTTGTTTGGTAAATTCTGGGCCACCGTGGCCCTGATTGAGCTGATGGATTTGGCGTTTTCCATTGATAATGTTTTCGCCGTGGTCGCCTTCACCGACAACCTGATTCTCATCATCGTCGGCGTGTTTATCGGCATCCTGGCCATGCGGCTGGTGGCGCAGGCCTTCGTGCTGCTCATGGGCAAGTACCCGTTTCTCGAAACGTCGGCCTTCGTCATTATTGGTTTGCTGGGGCTGAAGCTGGTGCTGTCGCTCTTCGAGCACTTTCAGCCCCAGCACCCGTTCACCATTTTCCTGCAAAGCGAAGAGGCCGATGCGGGCCTGACGATACTCACGGTGGCGGTGTTTCTGGTGCCGTGGCTCACATCGGCGCTGTTCAATTACCCGCGGCGCATGGGCGGTAGCCGATAATAGGTAAGCGCTGCTTTGGCCAATACCTTCTGAGCTAGCCAAAGCTACCGGCCGCACTAAGCAGGCAGGATAAGCCCGAAAGCTTACTGCACTACCGCAGTGGCGCGCTGCTCTATGAGGGTATGCAGCTCCTGAATGCGGTCGAGGCCTTGTTGCAGGCCGCCTAAGTCACAGAGCTTCGCGGTTTCTTGCGTGCAGACTTGCAGCCACTGGCGGGCCTCGGCCCACTGGCCCGCGCTGCAAGAAGCCACGGCCTTGGTAAAGTGGTTGTCGCGCTTGGTAAAAGGCTTTATTTTCTCGGCGGCCGCCAGCCATTGCGCCACGTTTTGGGCACTATCGGCTTCGGAGTTTTCGCCGTGAACCAGTTCTAGGTACGCTGCTTCGCAATATAAATGCTGCCGCAGCAGCGGGCTAACTGCCTGCCCCGCTTTGAGGGCGCAGGTCAGGTGCTGGCGGGCCGTTGGCAAGGCGGCGGCATCGAGGTAGTGCGCGTAGGCAAAAAGATGGGCTAGGCAGGCCTGCATGGATTGGGCGGGGGCTTCGAGTAGCTTATCGAGTAGCGCAGCGTCCCATTGGCGCGGCCGC
Source organism: Janthinobacterium lividum (assembly GCA_050954845.1). GTDB lineage: Bacteria > Bacteroidota > Bacteroidia > Cytophagales > Hymenobacteraceae > Hymenobacter. The sequence continues at coordinate 53,627 of JBPBQK010000099.1, read as the reverse complement.
ACACCTTGGTAGGACGCCGCCGACAGCCGCAGCTGTGCCTCGTGCTGCTCGGCCGCCGGGCCCCCACGATACAGGCGGCGCAGGCGCTCGCCGTCGCTAACATTGCCAAAGCGCGTAGTAAACGGCAGCAGGTTCAGCACCCCTGTCAGCAGCGACCCAATGCCAAACAGCCAAAACCCTTCGAACACGAAGGAGGCAGCCCCGCTAGAGCGCCCCCACCAGCCCAGGCCCAGCGCCGGCAACCCAACCAGCAGGCTGGCGGCCGGCCCTCCCGCAATAAAAAAAGCCATTTGCCGGTTCAGCTTATCGAAGCCAAGGGGCAGGGCAATGACGTAGCCCAGTGCGCCTAGCCGGTTTTTGCCCAGGCGAAAGTGCCACCCAGTGGCCCGGCGCTCCAGGGACAGCCACAGCACCGAAATTTTGTAGCAGCGCATGCCCGCGTAGCGGCTACCCAGCCAATGCCCCGCTTCGTGCACGGCGATAGTCAGAAAAAGCACCAACGCCAGCAGCACCAGTGGCAAGGGTACTGGGCTAGCCACCAGCCACTTGCCAATGCCTACGCCGAGCAGTGCGCCCAGCCCAATCTGAAACACCCACGCCAAAGCTTTAGTGAAGCGAGTACGAAAGGCAACTGGCATAAACAGGTTTCGAAGAGCAAAGAAATAGAAGAGTTAAAAATAGCGGTGCTTCCCGTAGTTTCGCTAGGCTCTCCATCACTTGAAGACTATGCTGGCCGCCTTACGCCAGCTCTAACTCGCGCAGATGCGCCAGCATATCCCGCGTCATTTTTGCCAAATCAAACTCCGGCTCCCAGCCCCAGTCAGCCCGCGCCGCGCTATCGTCAATGCTAGCCGGCCACGAGTCGGCGATAGCCTGCCGCCCATCGGGCGCATAGGAAACGTGGAAATCGGGAATTTCCTGCTGAATGGTGGCCGTGATTTCGGCCGGCGAAAAGCTCATTGCGCCCAGGTTGTAGCTCGTCCGCACCTTAATGTCCTCAGCCGGGGCGTGCATCAAATCCAGGGTGGCCTTGAGCGCGTCGGGCATGTACATCATGGGCAGGTAAGTATCCTCCTTCAGGAAGCAGGAGAAGTCCTCGCCGGCCACGGCTTTGTGGTAAATGTCCACGGCGTAGTCGGTGGTGCCGCCGCCGGGCAGGCTCTTGTAGCCGATGAGGCCAGGGTAGCGCAGGCTGCGCACATCGAGGCCGTGGTGGCGGTGGTACCACTCGCACCACTGCTCGCCGGCCAGCTTGCTGATGCCGTACACCGTGTTGGGGTTCATAATAGTGACCTGCGGCGTATCGTGGCGCGGGGTATCGGGGCCAAATACCGCGATGGAGCTGGGCCAGTATACCTGCGGCACCTGGTACTGCACGGCCACGTTCAGCACATTCAGCAGGCCGTCCATGTTCAGCTTCCAGGCAAAAGCCGGGTCTTTTTCGGCCGTGGCTGATAGCAGCGCCGCTAGGTTATAAATCTGCACCGGGCGGTACTGCTGCACCAATTCCTCCAGCCGGTTTTTGTCGAGCACATCGAGCAGCTCGAAAGGGCCGCTGGCCAGTGCCTCGGGGTTTTTAGGAGCGCGCACGTCAGCGGCTACCACGGCCTCGGGGGCATAGCGCTCACGCAGAGCGGCAGTTAGCTCCAGCCCCAGCTGGCCGCAGGCCCCGATAACGAGGACGTTGCCGGGTGTTCGGGGGAGGGCGTTGGCACTGGACGAAGTTTCCATTAAATAAAAAGCAGAAAGGGGTAGGAGGGGGTAGGCAGCGCCCCACAAAGATACGGCTGAGGTCAGGGGCGAGGTTTGACCCCGTTGCAACTTGACGCGCTAAAACTGGTATCTTTAAGCGCGATGACTATACGCTTGCTCCTTATGCTCAGTTTGTTGTCCCAACTGGGTGGCGCACTGCCCAGCCACGCCAAAGCCCCGGCCCCGACCTACCGCAACCTTATTATGAAGGGCGGCGGCATCCGGGGGATTGCCTACGGTGGAGCCTTGCAGGAATTGGAAAAACAGGGCGTATTGGCCCACATCACGCGGGTGGGTGGTACCTCGGCGGGGGCCATTCAGGCGGCGCTATTGGCGGTGGGCTACTCGCCCGAGGCCATTATCGACATCATCAACCGTACGCCGGTGCAGCGGCTGAATGATGGCCGCTTCATCTTTTTCGGGGGCGGCAACCGCCTGCTGCGCCAGTACGGCTGGTACCGGGGCGAGCAGTTCACCAAGTACCTCTGCGAGCTGGTGGCCCGCCAGACCCAGCGCCCCAACCTCACGCTTGCCGAGCTGCACCAGCTGGCCCTAGCGCAGCCCGGCCACTACCGCGACCTCTACACCACGGGTACCAACCTCACGCTGCAACGCACCCAGGTATTCAGCTACGAAACCCATCCCACTATGCGCGTGGCCGATGCTGTGCGCATCAGCATGAGTATTCCGCTGTACTTCCGGGCCGTGCTGCTCGATGCGGATAATCACGTCATTCAGGGCAAGCCCAAAGCCGGCCAACCCGTGCAAGTGCTCGTCGATGGCGGCCTGCTGGCCAACTACCCGCTGCACCTTTTCGACCAGCCCCAGTACCTGCCCGCCGGCCTGCCGCCCGGCACCACCGCCAACCCCGAAACCCTGGGTTTGCGCCTCGACCGCGCCGAGCAAATAGCCCTCGATACCCTACCCACCGGCCGCCAGGCGCTGGCCCCGTATGATATCCACGATTTTTCGTCCTACATAGGGGCGCTCTACACCGTAGCCCTCGAAAACCTCAACCCCGCCCTGCCCGGCGACTGGCCACGCACCATCAGCATTAATACTATGGGTTTCAGCCCGAAGGTGCGGCGCATTTCGGCCGAGCAAAAAGACCAGCTGGTGGCTAGTGGGCGGCAGGGCGTGCAGGCGTTTTTTAGGAATTAAAAATTAAATTCAAGCTAAAAACCGGCTGTCATTGCGAGCGCAGCGAAGCAATCGCACCCGAACAAAATTGTTCGCGCTAGCTTCGTTCTGCCGTAGCTGCTCTGGTGCGATTGCTTCGCTGCGCTCGCAATGACAGCCGGTTTTTTCGACTTACTCCTTCTCTCCCAGTTATCCCATGTACGGTACCCTCCAAGCCGACCTCCAGCAGACGCTGCAAGAAATAAAAGACGCCGGCCTCTATAAAAAAGAGCGCGTGATTACCTCGCCCCAAGGGGCTAAAATCCACACCGACGAAGCGGGCGACGTGCTCAACTTCTGCGCCAATAACTACCTGGGCCTCAGCTCACATCCTGAGGTGATAAAGGCCGCCAAGGACACCATCGACAGCCACGGCTACGGCATGTCGTCGGTGCGCTTTATCTGCGGCACCCAGGATATTCACAAAGAGCTGGAAGCCAAGCTGGCCGAGTTTCTGGGCACCGAGGACACCATCCTCTACGCGGCGGCTTTCGACGCCAACGGCGGGGTGTTTGAGCCGCTCTTTAATGAGCAGGACGCCATTATCAGCGATGCGCTCAACCACGCCAGCATCATCGACGGGGTGCGCTTGTGCAAGGCCCAGCGCTACCGCTATGCCCACAACGACATGGCCGACCTCGAAAAGCAGCTGCAAGACGCGGTGGCCAAGGGCACGCGCCACCGCATCATCGTCACCGATGGCTCGTTTTCGATGGATGGCACTATCGCCCAGCTAGATAAAATCTGCGACCTAGCTGATAAATACCAGTCGCTGGTGATGATAGACGAGTGCCACTCGATGGGCTTTTTGGGCAAAACCGGGCGCGGCACCCACGAGTACCGCGACGTAATGGGCCGCGTCGACATTATCACGGGCACGCTGGGCAAGGCCCTGGGCGGGGCCATGGGCGGCTTCACCAGCGGGCGCAAGGAGATTATCGAAATCCTGCGCCAACGCTCGCGACCGTACCTGTTTTCCAACACCTTAGCGCCTGCCATCGTGGGCGCATCGTTGCGCGTGCTGGAGCTGCTGACCGAAAGCACCGCTCTGCGCGACCAGCTCGAAGAAAACACCAAATACTTCCGCCAGCAGATGACGGCGGCCGGCTTCGACATCGCGCCCGGCGAGCACCCCATCGTGCCCGTCATGCTCTATGATGCCAAGCTGGCCCAGGACTTTGCCGCTAAAATGCTTGATGAGGGCATTTACGTGGTGGGCTTTTATTACCCCGTGGTGCCGCAGGGTAAGGCCCGCATCCGGGTGCAACTGAGCGCCGCCCACACCCGCGCGCAACTCGACAAGGCCATCGGGGCTTTCCAAAAGGTGGGCCACGAGCTGGGTACTATCAAAAAGCCCACTGCTACGCCCAGCGGCCCGCAGGTGGTGCAAAACACTCCGTAAGTAGCGCTTGGTGACTGGCGTTTAACTAAAAATTGTCTGTCCTTGCGAGCGTAGCGAAACAATCACACCCGAACGACTTGTTGGGATGCGATTGCTTCGCTACGCTCGCAAGGACAGACAATTTCTATAATAACCCGGCCTTACGCCGCCCGGAAGCCTGTGGCCTGCCGAATGCTGCGTTCGTTGCCGCTGGCGGGGTCGGCGTAGCTGTGGTCGCTCACCTCTACCGAGAGGTGCTTGCCCACGAGCTGCTTGGTATCCAGGTCTTTGCCAGCCTCGGGTGTGATGCCCACGGCCGAGTAGAGCGAGAGAATGATGGGGTGGCCGGCCGGCGAGTTGTAGAAGCGCTGGGTCACGAAGCCGTCCTCATTCTCCATGTGGGCCGCAAAAAATGGCACCTGCTGGTGCTCGCTCACGCCTTCTTCGATGCTGGTGATGGTGACGAGGTGGCGGCCATCGGGCAGGAAGCCTTTGTCCTGGCCTTTGTCAACGGAAATTTTCATGGTACAGAAAAGGAAGTGTTTACTAATTTGAATAGTGCTAACGAAATTGACTAGAGTAGGTTGCCGATAGCCGGCGCCGAAGACGGCTAGCACGAGTAGCGCACCGTCGGCCTGTTGGCTTAAAATACTTTATATTAATTATTTATAGCGAAAAAAGCTATTCGTTGACCATTGCAGTCTGCGGGCCGGCAGCCCAGCCCAACTATTGTGGCCAATCTATCGTTTCTTCCCTCACTGTCTGCCTTCGGCACTGGCTGGGCGCGAAAGCGCCGCTAGCCGCCGTAACCTAGCAGGCATAGCCCCTAAAAATGACCCGCATTTTTTTAGTCGACGACCATTCTATCGTGCGCGATGGCGTTCGGGCGTTGCTGGCCGGCGAGCCAGGCCTGGCCGTGGTGGGCGAAGCCTGCCACGGCCAGGAGCTGTTCGACCAACTACCCACCACTCCCACCGATGTCGTGCTCCTCGACATCAATATGCCCGTGCTCGATGGGCAAGCCACCACCCGCCGGCTCCACAGCGAGTACCCCGACCTAAAAATCCTGGTGCTGTCGATGCTCAGCCACGAGCGCTACGTAGAGCAGCTTTTTGAGGCAGGTGCCCACGGCTACGTGCTCAAAAGTGCTGAGAAAGAAGAAATTGTGGTAGCCATCAAGTCGGTGATGGCGGGCCGGCAGTTTTTGTGCAGCGAGTTGGGCCTGGCCATGCTGCGCAAAGCGATGGCCAAAGAGCCCGTAATCAGCGACGAGTACGATACCCGCAAGCCCAGCCACCTGACCCGCCGCGAAACCGAAATTCTGCGCTTGTTGTCTGAAGGTCTCACTACCAGTGAGATGGCCGAAAAACTCTTTACCAGCAAGCGCACCATCGAAACCCACCGCCAGAACATTCTGGAAAAAACCCAGACCAAAAATACGGCCGCGCTCATTAGGCTGGCTATGCTGCAAGGCCTGCTAAGCTAGCAGCCGCGCTCGTCTTTGCTAACCTATTGGTAATTTGCTGATTGAGCGAAATACGTAGGGCAAGGGGGAAACTACTGATTTATGAGAATACGAGTATTGACTAGGAAAAAATAAGTATCTGCCGGCAGCAATATTAGGAAGGCGCCGGGTACCTTTGTGCGGCCTCATTGCTCAGCCTAAGTAGCTATGACTGATTCCTTTCTACTTCTTGTATTCCCGATGCGCTCGCTCACCATTCACTTGGGTGGGCACCGCGATTGCCTGGGCCTGAGCTTGCGGGGCGGCTGCACCACCACGGCCGATGCCACCCACCTAGAGCAAGCCATTGCCCAGCTGCTGGCCAAAGGCGTGCCCAAGGCCTGGATAGACTGCCGCGGGCTGCACTCGCTAAGCTGGGTGGGCCAGCAGGCGCTGCTGCACGCCGATACCAGCGCCCGGGCCAGCAGCACCGAGCTGTACTGGTGCGGCCTGCCCCAGCACGTGCTGGGCCAGCTCACCGACAGTGGCCTGGCCGCCACCTTGCAGCTACGCACAGCCGACGAGTTTCAGGGGCCCGGTTTTTGCTGTCGGCAGCCTAGTCCGCGGGCGGGCCTACCTTCGCGGGCTGATTATTGCCCCGCTTATGCCGCCTCTCGTTCGCACCCCCGAAACCCAGCACCGCATCCACTTTCAGGACTGCGACATGCTGGGCCACCTCAACAATACCCGCTACCTCGACTACTTTCTCAACGCCCGCGAAGACCAGGTAGCCGAGCACTACGACCTCAATATGGGCGAGCTGGCGCGGGCCCAGCACGCTGCCTGGGTCATTACCAAGCATCACCTCAGCTACCTCAAGCCAGCGCGCCAAGGGGTTATGGTGCGCATCCGCACCCAGCTCATTCACTTCGATAATCGCAACCTGGTGGTGGAAATGCAGATGCGCTCGGCCGATGGCCACCGCCTGCTGGCTTTGCTGTGGTCGGAAATGGCCTTTGTGCAGCTGCCCGCCGGCACTCGCCTCGACCACGCCGATGCCCTCATGGATATGCTCGAAGCGGTGGACGTGCCCAACATCGACTACGACCCCGATGGCTTTGATGAGCGCGTGAAAACTGTGCGCCAGGAGCTAAAAAAGCAGCGCCGCGCCGCCGGCGAAGCCGACTGAGTTAATGGTTAATTATTAGTTGTTAATGGTTAATTGTTAATGAATGGACATTAACAATTAACCATTAACAACTAATAATTAACCATTAACCACCCAGGCCATTACTGCATCGAATACTAGCAAAAAGCCGCCCTGCACCCACAAGGAGCGGCCGTAGCCCTGCAGCCGCGCCGGCCCAAATGGGTTGCTATTGGGCCGGGCTGCCCGCGCCACCAGCCACCAGCCCACCAGCAAATACCCCAGGTCGAACACCGCATTTACCTGAAAAATGAGCACCAGCAGGTGCTGGTCGTGGGTAGCATCGGGGGCCGTGAAGCCGGTGGGCGGCTGGCCGGGGTGCGTGCGCAAGATGCCCACGGCCGCTAGCACGGCATTGACAAAGCCCCAGCAGCAGTTCATAAAGTGAAAGTGGTGCGCCGCCTCGCGCCGGTCGGTGCGGGGCAACAAATAGCCGCTGCCCACCAGGTTGAGCAGCGCCCACACGCCGAGCAAACCCAGCCCCTGGCCCAGCAGCAGCTCGCGGGTGCGGTAGGTGGCCAGCCAGCCAGCCACGGCGGGGGCAGTTGTCAGAAGCGCGGCAAGTGTCATGCTACAAAGAAACTGCCGAATGCCGCCCCTCGCTGCCGGGCTGGCTTTCGGTAAAAAACGGCAACCTAGCGTGGGCAAACCGCCTGGCGGCTGTACTTTCGCAGCCCCAACGGGCGCAGGCCCGCTGGTATTGGGGAGTTAGCTCAGCTGGTTAGAGCGCTACCTTGACATGGTAGAGGTCATCGGTTCGATTCCGATACTGCCCACATAAACCCTTCTAGTGCTTCGCTAGAAGGGTTTTTTAGTTTAATACCCCTGGTTTCACCCCCAGTTTAGCATCTTGTATAGGTGTCTATTCTAACGCCAAAGCCCCCTCTCTTTTGGAGGGGGGCCGGGGTGAGGTGCGCATTGGGCTGCTGGTCGGCGAAGGTGGAAAGCACAACCAGCCGATTGCAACTAGCAAAGTAGGCGATGTCCTTGGCTTGCCAAGCTTATTAAGCCGGCTGCCGCATGGCATCCAGTACCTTGCTGGGGGTGATGGGCAGCGAGCGCAGCCGCCGGCCGGTGGCGTGGAAAATGGCATTGCCCACGGCGGCACTCGTGCCCACAATGGAGATTTCACCGATGCCCTTCACGCCCATTGCATTGATGTACGGGTCGTGCTCGTCAATAAATTCCACCGTCATATCCGGAATGTCGAGGTTGACGGGCACGTGGTAATCGGCCAGGTTGGCGTTGGTGTAGCGCGCCAAGTTGGGGTCGCGCACGGTGCCCTCCATCAGGGCCGCGCCGATGCCGAAAATGCTGCCGCCCATAATCTGCGAGCGGGCCGTTTTGGGGTTCAGAATGCGCCCGCCGGCCACCACGCTCACCCACTTGGTAACGCGCACGGTGCCCAGCTCGGGGTCTACGTGCACCTCGCAGAAGTGCGCCCCAAACGAGTGCATGCTGTGCTCGCCGGCCTCGTCTTTCTTGGCTTTGTCGGCGTTGAGGGCAGCCTGGGCCGACTCATAGCCCGCGCCGTAGCGGCCGGTGGCGCTGCCCTCCACGTCGCCCAGGCTGGCGCGCTGCATCAGGGCGGCAAACTCCTCGCCCTTGCTGGGGTTGGCTTTCAGTTGGAGGCGGCCTTTTACCACTTCTACATCGGCCGGTTTGGCCTGGTAGAGGGGTGATTTTTTGTCCAGCACGGCCACTTTTGTCAGCTTCTGCCACACATCCTGGGCGGCTAGAAATACGCTCGACGACACCGTGCCCGCCGCCATCGAGCCGCCCGACACGATGGTGCTGGGCAGGTTGCTATCGCCAAGCTCAAACCGGATTTTTTCGGGCGCAATGCCCAAGGAATCAGCTGCCACCTGCGTAATAATGGTGTAGGTGCCCGTGCCCAGGTCGGTGGCCCCGGCCTGCACCACGGCGTGGCCGTCGGCGTAGAGGCGCACGCGGGCGTTGCCTTGCCCGCTGTGCACGGGGTAGCTAGCCGTAGCCATGCCCCAGCCCACCAGGGTTTTGCCGTCGCGGGTAGCGCCATTTTTGGGGTTGCGCTTGCTCCAGCCAAATAGCTCGGCCCCGCGGGCGTAGCACTCCTTCAGGCTTTTGCTGCTCCAGGGCTTGCCGGTGCTGGGGTCTTTCTCGGCATAGTTCAGCAGCCGAATCTGAATGGGGTCGAGGCCCACGCGGTAAGCCAGGTCGTCCATGGCGCACTCGATGGCAAACGAGCCGGGCGCTTCACCGGGGGCGCGCATGTAAGTGCTGGTCATCACGTTGGCGCGCGCCATTTTGGTTTCTGCCTCAAAGTGCGGGCAGTCGTAGAGCAAGTCCACGATTTTGGCGTTGGTCTCGGCGTAGTTGTCCCACTGCGAAGTAGTCGAGGTTTTTTCGTGCAGCAGCGCCAGCAGTTTGCCCTCTTTAGTCGCGCCCATACGCAGGGTTTGCGCCTGGTCTTCGCGGTGGCCCATGCTCGTGAATTGCTGCGGGCGCGTGAGGGCCAGCTTCACCGGCCGGCCCACCGCCTTGGCCGCCTGAATGGTAAGGATGGTGTGCGGCCAGGTGCTGCCCTTGCAGCCAAAGCCGCCGCCGAGATACTTATTTATCACCCGCACTTGGTCAACCGGCAGCCCCAGCATCGCGCTCAGGGCCTTTTGCGTCCAGGTAATGCCCTGGGTGGCGTCGTACACCGTCACGCGGTCAGCCGCTTCCCAGTGGGCGATGGTAGCGCCCGGCTCCATAGGGTTGTGGTGGGTAATGGCGTGCTGGTAAGTGGCCGTGAGCTGAATGGGCGCGCTCTGGTAGGCGGCCTGCGCGTCGCCGCGCTTGGGCTGGTTCTGGGTTTTGCCCACCGGCAGCTGGGTGGGGTCGAACAGCTTGGCCTTCGGGTCTTGGTACGACACGGTGGGCACCTCGGGCGCAATCTGCACTTTCAGCAGCGTGGCCGCGTGCTGGGCGTGCTCCAGGGTGTCGGCCACCACCAGCGCCACGGGCTGGGCGGCGTAAAAAATCTGGTCTGATGTCAGGGGTAGAAACCCCATTTGCACGCCCGCGCCAATGGCTTTTTTACCCTCGGGCGTGTCGGGCGTCACGGCCAGCTTGGGTAGATTTTGGTGGGTGAGGATGGCCAGCACGCCCGGTGCCCGCTGGGCCGCGCTAGCATCGAAGCCCGTGATGCGGCCCTTGGCCACGTCGCTAGTTTTGAGCACGCCGTGCACCAAGCCCGGCACGCTGTTGTATTCGGCCGAGTACTTGGCCGCGCCCGTCACCTTGGCCCGGCCATCCACGCGGGTTAGCGGCTGGCCTACCACGCCCGCTTTGGGGTTGGTGTCGGCGAAATTTGGTTCTATATCCAGTTCCATAAGGAATAAGCTACTGCGTGAAATTAATTAAGCGCCAGCTACTTGCTGCAAGGCGCGCACCAGCGTATTCTGCGCCAGCTCCACCTTGTAGCCATTTTCGCTGCGGGGCTGCGCCCCGCGCAAGGCGGCGGTAGCGGCCGCCCGAAACGTGGCCTCCGTGGCCGGCGCTCCGGTCAGTATTTTTTCGGCCTCGCGGCTGCGCCAGGGCTGCGCGCCCACGCCGCCCAGCGCCACCCGCGCCGAGCGAATAGTGCCGCCCTGCACATCGAGCCCCACGGCGGCCGAGGCCAGCGCGTAGGCATACGACGCCCGCTCGCGCACCTTCAGGTAGGCGGAGCGCTGGGCGTGGGCCGCGGCCGGAATGGTCACGGCCACAATCAGCTCGCCGGGCTCTAGCACGGTTTCTTTCTGGGGCGTGGTGCCCGGCAGCAAGTAAAACTCGGTGATGGGCACGCGGCGCTGCTTGCCCTTGGCGTTTTCTAGGGTGAGCACGGCATCGAGCGCGGTCAGGGCCACGGCTAGGTCGCCGGGGTAGGCCGTGGCAATGCAGCTTTCGCTGGTGCCCAGAATGGCCAGGTTATGATTATCACCCGCGATGGCGGGGCAGCCCGAGCCGGGTACGCGCTTGTTGCACGGAAACGCGGCGTCGCGGAAGTAGCCGCAGCGCGTGCGCTGCAAGATATTGCCCCCGATGCTGGCCATGTTGCGCAGCTGCGGCGAGGCGGCCAGCAGCAGCGCCTGCGACACGGCCGGGTACTGCTGTAGCACCAGCGGGTACTCGCCCACGGCATTCATACGCTCCATCGCCCCGATGCGCAGCCCGTCGGCGGTCTGCTCGATGCCCTTGAAGGGCAGTGGGTTAATGTCAACCAGCTGGGGCGGCTCCAGCAGGTTGGCCTTCATCATATCCAGCAGGGTGGTGCCGCCGGCGATGTAGCTGGCGGCCGGCTTGTCTTTCAGGATGCCGGTGGCTTCTTTGGCCGTGGCGGCCAGGGTGTAGGTGAAGTCGTTCATGGTAGCAAGGAGTGAAGGAGGGAGTTGGGGAAGGAGTGAATGGGTGAGCAGGTTGAAAATCATTCACCAACTCACGCATTCACTCACTCACCCATTGACTTCGCGCACGGCGGCCAGGATGTTGGCGTAGGCCCCACAGCGGCAGATGTTGCCGCTCATCCACTCGCGGGCCTGGTTGTCGGTGGTGGCGTGGCCTTCTTTCACGCAGGCCACGCCGCTCATAATCTGGCCGGGGGTGCAGTAGCCGCACTGAAAGCCATCGTGCTTGAGGAACGCCTCCTGCATGGGATGCAGGTCGTCGCCTTTGGCCAAGCCTTCGATGGTGGTGATTTCCTTGCCCTGGGCCATCACAGCCAGGGTCAGGCAGGAGTTTACGCGCTGGCCATCAATATGTACCGTACAAGCCCCGCACTGGCCGTGGTCGCAGCCTTTTTTGGTGCCGGTCAGGTCGAGGTACTCGCGCAGGGCGTCGAGCAGCGTCACGCGGGGTTCGGCGCGCAAGGTGCGGGCCTGGCCGTTGATGCGCAGGATGAGGTCGGTGGCCCCTGCTATGGTTTTGGAGTAGGCCGTGAGGCGCTCGGCCTGGCTGGCCAGCGGCGGGGCCAGCGCCAAACCCACCAGGCTGCCGCTGAGCTTCATAAAGGAGCGGCGCGAGTTGTCTTCCGGTTGGGGCGCGTCGGTGGGGGGAAATAAGTCAGCGGGCATAACGAAAGGGCAGGAGTAGGAAAATGAACTAACGCGGTAGCGGCCCGGCAGCCAGGGCAGCGCTAATGCTTTGGTACCCGCGCAATTAACGGGGAATTTAACACCCAAAGCTGTTAGGTCAAAGGTATTGGGTTACCCGCCACCAACTCTTATGGTTTTCAAACAGATTTATTAGCTTTTCAAACAAGCTGGGCCCGCAGTGGGCCCGGCAATTGCGTAGGCAGTAGCAGCAGGTGTTAACCAGGATTTCTCCAGAATTGGCAGGTTGCTTTGTTGTCAAGTCAAACTCCCCTCTGCCTTATGAAACTGCTCCTGGTCGAAGACGAAGCTGCCCTGCGCCAAACGGTAGTGGAAACCCTGCGCCAAAACGGCTACGTGGTGGAAGTGGCTATCAATTTTGCCCAAGCCTACGAGAAAATCAAGCTCTACCGCTACGACTGCGTGCTGGTCGATTTGACCTTGCCCGACGGCGATGGCCTCGACCTGGTGCGGGCGCTGAAATCGGACGGCTCGGCGGCCGGGGTGCTGGTGCTCACGGCCCGCGATGGGCTCGACGACCGCATCAAGGGCCTCGACCTGGGGGCCGACGACTACCTGGTGAAGCCGTTTCACCTCTCGGAGCTGAATGCCCGGCTGCGGGCCATTATTCGGCGGCGGCAGTTTCAGGGGCAGCACCACATCGTGTTTCGCGACCTGCTCGTCTGGCCCGAGCAAAGCGAAGTGCTGGTGCGCGGCGAGCCTTTGACGCTGACGCGCAAGGAGTATGACCTGCTGCTGTACTTGCTGGCCAACCCCGGCCGGGTGCTCACCAAGGAGGCCATTGCCGAGCACCTGTGCGGCGACCAGGTAGACGCGGCCGACTCGCTGGACTTTATTTATACCCACCTCAAAAACCTGCGCAAGAAATTGCAGGAGCGCGGGGCCGACAACTACATCCGCACCCTGTATGGGGTGGGCTACAAGCTGAGCGCGGAGTAGCTGGCCGCCTGCTTGTTATGAAACTACTCACTGCCACCACCCGCTACTATTTGCTGCTCACGGCCGGGCTGTTTGTGCTGGTGAGCGGGGTGCTGTACTTGCAGCTGGGGTGGGCGCTGCGCCACGAGGCCGACGAGCAGCTCGCCAACGAGCGGGTGTATGTGCAGCGGCTGGTGGCCCGCGAGCAGCGCCTGCCCCCCACGCTGTTTGCCTACCAGCTCGACCGCAGCCGACGGCCCCAGCCCACCGGCTTCAGCGATGCGCTGCTGCTCGACTCGCTGGAGCACGAGTGGGTGCCGTTTCGCCAGCTCACGTTTAAGCTGGCGGCCACCCAGGGCGGGCAGCCCGCCGAGTGGCTCACGCTGCGCAAGTCGCTGGTCGAAAGCCACGACCTGCTGCGCGTGGTACTGGGCGTGATGGCGGGCGCGCTGCTGCTGCTAATGCTGGGCGTGGTGGCCATGAACTACTGGCTGGCCGAGCGGCTGTGGGGGCCGTTTCGGCGCACGCTAACCCGGCTGCGGGGCTACGACTTGCAGCGCCACCAGCCGCTGGACTTGCCGACCCCGGCCATTGCGGAGTTTGCCGAGCTCAACCAGGCCCTCAACCAGCTGAGCGAGCGCTTGGTAGCCGATTACGAAAGCCTGCGCCAATTCACCGAAAACGCCGCCCACGAAACCCAGACGCCGCTGGCCATTATGCAGGCCAAGGTAGAGCAGCTGCTGCAAGCCCCAGTGCTGACGGAGGATGAAAGCACCATGACCCTGCTGGGCGAGCTGCACCAGGCCACGCGGCGGCTTTCGCGCCTGCACCAGTCGCTGACGTTGCTCACGCGGCTCGAAAACCACCAGTTTGCCCCCGCCCAGGCCGTGCCTCTGCACCTCGACCAAGTAGTGCGCGACCGCCTGGCCATGCTGGAGCCCCTGCTCGAAGCCCGCGGCATTCACCTCCAGCTGCACCTCGATGAGAACCTGCCTGCCCGCACCATGCACCCCGGCCTGGCCGATTCGCTGTTGCACAACCTGCTGCAAAATGCCATCAAGCACAACCAGCCGGGCGGCATTCTGGCCGTGTCGCTCAGTGGCACGGCGCTGGAAGTGAGCAACACCGGCCCCGCCATTGAGGGCGACCCGATGCGGTTTTTTGAGCGCTTCCGCAAGCACAACGCGGCCTCCGACTCGCCGGGGCTGGGGCTGAGTATTGTGCAGCACATCTGCACTTATTATGGCTTTCGGGTGCGCTACGAGTACGTGGCCGGGTCGAGCTGGCACACGCTGCGGGTGGAGTTTGGCTAATAATGGGGAGGGCAGGTAATGTTGAGGTAAAAGTACTCTATTTAGAATTATTCTTAATAGATTTGCACCCGAATTGGCGTTACTTTCTGCCATTCGCTTGCATTTGAATGAAGTGCTTTTTACTTACTTGCCTGGTTGTCATCTGCTCAGGCATTGCCCAAGCCCAAAACCCGTTGGCAGGCCGCATCACGGGCCGCATTATTTCCAACAAGGGCTTGCCGCTAGAGTTGGTTTCGGTATCGCTGATTGAGTTGCAAAAGGGCACCCTGACCGATGAGCAGGGCAATTATGCCTTCAGCAACCTGGCCCCGGGGCACTACACCATCAAAGTGCAGCTGCTGGGCGCCGCCGAAAAAGACCTGCCGGTAGACGTGGCCGCCGGCCAAACCGCCGAGGCGAGCTACCAGCTGCCCACCGAGAACATCCACTCGCTGCAAGAGGTAACCGTGTCGGGCACCAGCAATAAGTTTTCCAAAAAGGAAAGCATTTACGTGGCCCGCCTGCCCCTCAAAAACCTCGAAAACCCGCAGGTGTACACCACCGTTCCGAAGGAGCTGATTCAGGAGCAAGCCGCTATCAGCCTGGGCAGTATCTCCAAAAATGTGCCCGGCGCGGGCATCCCCATGCTAGCCAACCAAGGCCGGGTGACGTTCCGGCAGCGCGGCTTCGAGACGGAGCCCAACGCCCGCAACGGCGTGGCCGGGGCCGCTTTTTCCGACATCGACCCCGTGAACCTGGAGCGCGTGGAAGCCATCAAAGGCCCGTCGGCTACGCTGTTTGGCACTAACGTATCGAGCAGCTACGGCGGCCTATACAACCGCGTGACCAAGAAGCCCTTCAATGGCTTTGGTGGCGAGGCGGCGTACTACGGCGGCAGTTGGAACTTGAACCGCCTGACCTTTGACGTGAACACGCCCGTGAACGCCGACAAAACGGCTCTGTTTCGCCTGAATGCAGCCACCAACTTCGAGAAGAGCTTTCAGGACCAGGGCTTTACGCGCAGCGTGGCCATCGACCCGAGCTTCTCGTACCAGATTACCGACCGGCTTTCGCTGTGGCTCGATGTGGAGTTTGGCCAGGCTACCGGCACGTCGGTGGTGCGCTTCAACCCTTTTGTGGGCAGCAATAAAACGCAGTCGATTGCCGACATGCGCTTTCCGTACGATAAGCTGTTCGGGGCCAACGACCTGACGTATCAGACGCAGATGCTCAACACGTTTGGGCAGCTAAACTACAAAATTTCGGAAAGCTGGTCGTCGCAAACTGTGTTTTCGCGGGCGCGCTCGTCCATTGATGGCTACATCTCGGCCCTCAACGGCCGCACCGACAGCACACTGCGGGCGTCGATAATCCGGGGCAATACGTCGTTTATCGCCACCGATTTGCAGCAGAATTTTATCGGTGATTTCAGGATTGGCCGCTTTCGCAACCGCATGGTGGTGGGGCTGGATTACTACAACAATTCCAACTCGTTTGACCGCCTGACTATCACCGGGCCGACCATCAATTTTTACAACCCCGGCACGAGCTATAAGATTACGCGCCAGACCATTGATGCGCTGGCTTCCACCGGCGTGGTGCGCGCCGAAAACAACGGCGATGATACCTTCGCGGCCTACGCCTCCGACGTGTTCAACGTGACCGACCGGCTGCTGGTGATGCTGAGCTTGCGCGCCGACCGCTACTTCAATGAAGGTGTGAACAACCTCGCAACCGGCGTGACGACCAGCCGCTACAACCAGACCACATTCTCGCCCAAGCTAGGCGTAGTGTACGAGGTGCTGCCCGAGCGGCTCTCGCTGTTTGGCAACTATATGAATGGCTTTTTCAACCGCGCCGGCTCCGACCTGGCGGGCAATTCCTTCCGGCCCGAGCACGCCGACCAGCGCGAAGGCGGCATCAAAGCTGACATCTTCAACCACCGCCTGGTGGGCACGGTAAGCTACTACGACATCGAGGTGCAGAACGTGCTGCGCACCGACCCCACCAACGTCAACTACCAGGTGCAGGACGGCACGCAGGCGAGCAAAGGCGTGGAAATAGAGCTGACGGCCAACCCTTTGGCGGGCCTAAACCTGGTGGCCGGCTACGCCTGGAACAACAGCGAGTACACCAACGCCGATGCCACGGTGCAGGGCCTGCGCCCGGCGCTCTCGGGCCCCGCCCGCACCCTGAATTTCTGGGTGAGCTACCGCCTCAGCAAAGGCAGTTGGAATGGCCTGGGCTTCGGTTTTGGCGGCAACTCGGGCAGCATGTCGTACCAAACCAACACCCAGGTGGCCAAGGTGATAATCCCGGCCTACACGCTGCTCGATGCCACCATTTTCTACGACCAGCCCAAGTACCGCCTCGGCTTCAAGGTTGATAACCTGACCAGCGAAAAAGCCTGGTCGGTGCGCCTGACCCCGCAAAACCCGGCGCGCTTTATCGGCAATTTCACGCTGAAATTTTAGGCAATTGTGGGGTCTTTTTATGGAGTGCAGGACTTACGCAACTGTATTTCCCGCAGAGTTTCGCAGGGTTAAAACGCAGGGTTTTGCAGGGGGCCATGTGCATTCAGCCACTGCGCAACCCTGCGGGAAATTACTGTGTGCAAGGTGAGGGCGGCGGGCGGCTATTTGCCCGTCCGGCTCAACGCAAGGCAGGTGGCGCAGCGCACCCGCGTGTCGGCTATGTGCGTGGGCTCGTAGAGCTGCCACTGGCCGCTGCGCTGCACCTCTTGGCCGGTGGGGCAGTCGCTGTCGTCGTGGTAGGGATAGCGCGTGGGCTTGGGGCCAGCGGGCGGCGGCAGGCGGAAAAAAGGTGGAACTCTCATCGGAAAACCAGCAAAACCCTGGCGAAAGCAGGCAGTGGCTGGCCGGCAAGCTACCAGTCGATTCTGTCGCTAATCGGGAGAAAGGCCCACCCGCAGGCGCTAGCTACTCAAAGCCGCCGCCGTCGTCCTGGTCGTTTTTGCGCTTGGGGCGGCTGTCCTGGTTTTGGCCAAAGCGGTAGCTGAAACCCAGAAACGCAATGCGCGACTCGCGCTTAAACCGGCTGTCGGTGGCAAAGCCCACGCCCGAATCGGTGTAGTCGAAGCGCAGGGTGTTGAAAATATCGGCCACCCGCAGCGTGATAGTGCCCCGGTCGGCGAGCACGTTGTACTTGGCCGCCAAGTCGATATTGAAGTTGGCGCTGCGCGTGCCCTGGGCCGAGTTCACGGGCGAGCGGTAGTTTAGCGCCAGCTGCGCGTCGAACTTCTTGCTGATAACGAAGGTATTATTAAAGCGCGCCGTGTACACCTGGCTCACGGTATTGATGTCGGTGCTGCCTGCGCTGCCCCGAATGGTGCGTCGGAAAGTCGAGGCCGTGAGGTTGGTTTTCCAGAAGGTGGTGAGCGGCGTAGCGCCCACCACTTCGAGGCCGTAGGAGGTTTCGGTGCCCACGTTCAGGCGGGTGGTGCTGGTGACGAGGTTGCCGGTGAGCGGGTCGGTAATGACTTCGCGGAAAGGCTTAATAGTGGCGGTTTCGAGGCGGTAGAAGGCGTTGCCGCTCAGGCTGCGCCCGCCGTCGAAGGTGAGCTGGTCGCCCAGCTCGAAGGAATTTACAAATTCGGGCAGCAGTTGCGGGTTGCCAGTTTGTAGGTTCAGCTGGTCTGAGCGGTCGGTGAAGGGGTTGACCTCGCCGAAATCGGGCCGGCCGATGCGCCGCGAGTAGCTCAGCTGCACCCGCTGGTCGTGGGGCAGGTCGTAGGCCAGCACCGCCGTCGGAAATAAGCTCAGGTAGTGCTGCGTGAATTGCTCGCCGGTCGTCTGCTGGTCGCCCGTGATGGTAGTTTGCTCGGCCCGCAGCCCCGCCTGGTAGCTGAATTTGCCCCACGCATTAGAATACAAACCATACGCCGCCTGCACGTACTGGCTGTACACGAAGCGGTTAGACGGATTGAACGCCAGCGCCGGCACGCTGCTGAAGATATAATCAATGTCGTAGCGGCGCAGGCTGCTGCGTACCCCCGCTTCCAGCCGGCCTTTCTCACTGAATGGCTGCACGTAATCGACCTGCGCCGTAATCTGCGTGGTGTGGTTGGCGGTGCGCTGCGCCTGCGTCAGCAAGCTATTATCCAGATACAGAATGCTCGACGCCACCGTGTTATCGGCCAGCAGCGGCGTGTACACGGCGCTGGCTGTCAGCTCGCGGCCCTGGTGCTGCTCCCAAATGTGGCGGTAGTCGAGCGTCACATCGGCCGAGCGAAAGGTGCCAGTAGTGGTATTGGCGCGGTGGTTGGTGCCGGCTACCACCGCCTGGCCCGTGCTGTTCACTTGGCGCGAATCCAGGGTTTCGTCGGCGGTGGTGGGGTTGAAGCGCGGCTGCACGGCCAGCGTAATCGACTGCTCGGGCGTGAAATCGTAGTCAAAACCCAGGCGCACGGCGTGCGAGGTTTGTAGGTTGATGCCTTGGCGAACTTGGTGCAGCAGCAGCGTTTCGCTGCTGGTGGCCGTGGTCTGGTCGAGCGTGCTGTGAATCTGGCGGCGGTCGCGCCGGAAGTCGTAAGAGCCGAAGAAGTTAGCCTTGCCCCGGCGGTAGTTCAGGCTCAGCGAACCATTGGCTTTGTCGCCGGTGCCGCCGGTGGCGCTCACCTGGCCATTCAGGCCATCGCGGCGCTCTTTTTTGAGGATAATATTGAGAATGCCGCCCGCCCCGCTGGCATCGTACTTGGCCGAGGGGTTGGTAATGACTTCCACGCTCTGGATGCTGCTGGCCGGAATCTGGTCGAGCGTGGTGCCGGTGGGCTTGCCGTCAATAAAAATGGTGACGCCGGTGGCCCCCCTGATGCTAATGGCCCCGGTCTGGTCCACCGTCACGGAGGGCACGTTTTGCAGCACGTCAATGGCCGTGCCGCCGGTCACGGTCAGGTCTTTGGTCACATCGACCACGCGCTTATCGAGGCCACCGCTCACCACGGGGCGCTCGGCCGTCACCACTACGTCGGTGAGCTGGGTGGCCGCCGTGCGCAGGTGCAAAACTCCCAGCGCCAGGGTAGGGGCGCTGCCCGTGAGGCTGATAACGCGCCGCCCGGTGCGGTAGCCCACCGCCGTAGCCCGCAAAATGTACCGGCCCAGCGGCAGCTTATTCACCTCAAAAACGCCCGCCTCATCGGCCTGCGCACCAGCCACAAACGTGGAGTCGGGGCTGCGCAGCAGCACCACGCTGGCAAAGGAGATGGGCGCATTAGTGCCCACTTCCTGCAAGGTGCCGCGCACCGTGCCCTGCTGTGCCCAGGCCGTGGCCGACGTGCCCCCCAGCACCCCCATCAACAGTGATAGCCGAAGCCATACGCGCAAGCTTATCATTATTTCTTAGCCTATTATGCCGCAAACCTAGCCGCTAATTCTGACGATAATCTGGCGTAGGCTCCTTTAGCCGGTGCTAGTAGCACCGGCTAAAGTCTTAGCTAAGGCTTAGCAGCCAGATTTTCGCCAGAATCGGCCAATAGGTTTGCGGCTCGCAATCCTTGCCTTTTTCCTGCTGCATGAAAAACCTGCTTTTTACTGCGTCGCTAGCACTGCTGGGGTTTGCTGCGGTAGCCCAAACCCAAACCACCGCCGCGCCCTATCGCCTGCTTCGCACCATTCCTATCGGCGGCGAGGGTGGCTGGGATTTCCTGACTGTGGACCCGGCCGGCGAGCGCCTCTACGTAGCGCACGCCACCCAAACGGAGGTTATCGACCTAAAAACTCACCGGCTCATCGGCACAATCCCGAATACGCCCGCCGCGCACGGCGTGGCCGTGGTGCCCAGCGCCAACCGCGGCTACGTCAGCTGCGGGCGCAATAATTTCTGCGTCCTGTTCGACCTGAAAACGCTCAAAAACCTCGGCACCATCGCCACCGGCCCCAAGCCCGATGCTGTATTCTACGACGCGTTTTCCCGGCGCGTGTTCGCCTTCAGCAACGAGGGCGGCCGCAGCAGCGTGCTCGACCCGGCCACCGGCAAAGTAATCGGCACCGCCGAGCTGGGCGGCGATGTCGAGCTGACCGCCACCGACGGTAAAGGTCATGTTTTCGTCAACCTCGAAGACAAAAGTGAAGTCGTCGAGTTCGATGCCAAGACCCTGGCCGTGCTGCACCGCTACCCGCTCGCCCCCGGTACCGAGCCCACCGGCCTGGCCTTCGATGCCAAAAACAACCGCCTCTTCAGCGCCTGCGCCAACGAAAAGCTCATCGTAACCGACAGCAAAACCGGCCGGCAAGTAGCTGTGCTGCCCATCGGCAAAGGCGTGGACGGCGCGGCCTTCGACGCCGCCACCGGCAACATCCTCACCACCAATGGCGACGGCACGCTCACGGTTATTCACCAGGACTCGCCTACCAAGTATACTGTGGTGGCCACCATCGCCACCGCCAAGGGGGCGCGCACCATTGCCCAAGACTCCAAGACGCACCATTTTTTCACGTGCACCGCCGACCTTGGCCCCACGCCGGCCGCCACCGCCGATAACCCCAAGCCGCGGCCCAGCATCGTGCCGGGCACGTTTCGGGTGCTCGAATTTGGCAATTAACCCAGCTTCAGTATGTGGTGGCTCTATGCGTTGCTCTCGGCCGTGTTCGCGGCCCTTACCGCCATTTTGGCCAAAATCGGTATCAAGGGCGTCGATTCTAATTTGGCCACGGCCATTCGCACGGTAGTTATCTTGCTGCTGGCCTGGGGCGTCGTGTATTTTCAGGGCGGGCTCGAGAAAGTGCATTTGCTCACGCGCACCAATCTTGTTTTTCTGGGTTTGTCGGGCGTGGCCACGGGTTTGTCGTGGCTGTTCTATTTCCGCGCCTTACAACTGGGCAACGTCTCGCAGGTAGCCCCGGTCGATAAGCTCAGCGTAGCCCTTGCCATTGTGCTGTCGGTGGTGTTTCTGGGCGAAAAGCTGACCTGGCACGCGGGCGTAGGCGCGCTGCTCATCATCAGCGGCACGCTGGTCTTGATTTGGGGGTGAGGCAGTGGGCGGGCAGTCTCCTTGCTTAAAACGAAAAAGCCCCGCTCGGAAAATCCGAGCGGGGCTTTTTCGTTTTCCATTGGCTTGTAAGCCAACGGGATAAGCAGCCAGAGCTGCTTACATTTTGGTTTTCATTTTGCCGTGGCCATCCGACGAAGAGCCTTTGGCTTTGCGGCTCTTGGTCGAGTTGGAGTTGGGGGCGCCTTTGGTGAATACTTCGCTGGGCGATACAGCGTCTTTGGGGTCGCTGGCCACGGGGGCCGTGCCGCTGGGCACCGCGTTGGGCGAAGAGGGGCTGTTGGCCGTGCGCGGCGAAGAGGGCGTGGTTTGGGCCGAAGCGGCGCTGAAGCTGCACAAGCCAGCAGCCAGGAGAAGATGCGAGAATTTCATAGGAAAGGAAAAAAAGAGATTACCGCCCTTTGTACCCCAAAAGCGGTTGCCAGGTTGTGCCGCAGGCTGAAAATGAGGCGGGGAGCCCGCCGGGCGGCAACCTAGGCCCAACTGGGCGGTTGGTAAATAAGCAAGTTGGCCGCGGGCGGCAACTCCCCCCGGCGCTGTACGTTTGCTTACCCAATCAAGCTTTCATTTGCCCATGAACCCCTTAGTTGACATTCGCCGCTTCGACCAGAGCCTGTGGCTCGATTTCATCAGCCGCCAAGTGCTGCAGAATGGCGAGCTTAAGCGCCGCATCGACGAGGATGCCCTGCGTGGCGTGACCTCCAACCCCGCCATTTTTGAGAAAGCCATCGGCGGCTCGGCCGACTACGACACCACGATAACCGAGCAGGCCCAGCAAGGCAAGTCGGCCGAAGAAATATACATTGGCCTGGCCATAGCCGACGTGCAGGCTGCCTGCGACTTGTTTCGCGAACTCTACGACAGCCACGACAATAGCTCGGATGGCTACGTGAGCCTCGAAGTATCGCCCAAGCTGGCCCACGACACCGAGGGCACCATTGCCGAAGCGCGCCAACTCTGGAAAGACGTGGCCCGGCCCAACGTGATGATTAAAATACCGGCCACGCTCGAAGGCCTGCCCGCCATCCGCACCGCCATCTCGGAAGGCATCAACGTGAACGTGACGCTCATTTTCGGCCTCGACCGCTACAAGGCCGTGACCGAAGCCTTCATCGGGGGCCTCGAAGACCGCGCCAAAGCCGGCCATTCGCTGGAACGGATTGACTCGGTAGCCAGCTTCTTTTTGAGCCGCATCGACGTGCTCATCGACCCCAAGCTGGAGAAAATTTCGGCCGAAGGCGGCGAGAAAGGCCAGCTGGCCGAGTCGCTGGTAGGCGAGGTAGCCATTGCTAGCGCCAAGCAGGCTTACCAGATGTATAAGGAAATCTTCGCCGGCCCGCGCTGGCAGGCCCTGGCCGACAAAGGCGCCAACACCCAGCGCCTGCTGTGGGCCAGCACCGGTAATAAAAACCCCAAGTACGACGACCTGAAGTACGTGGAAGGCCTCATCGGCCCGAAAACGGTGGACACGGTACCCACCGAAACCATGGACATCTTTAAGGAGCGCGGTAAACCCGCCGACACCCTGGAAACCAGCCTAGAGCTAGCCCAAGCCGTGCTGCGCGACCTGCCCAAAGTGGGCATCGACCTCGCCGCCATGACCCAGCAGCTCGAAGACGAAGGCGTGCAAAAATTCATCGACCCCTTCGGCAAGCTGATTGACTCGGTGGAGAAAAAGCGTAAAGCTGCCGTGGAAGGTGCAACCACGCTGAAGTAAGCAGTAAGAGGTAAGAAGTAGGCAACGCAAGCAGGCGTTCGTCATGCTGAACGCAGTGAAGCATCTTGGTCGGTTACGTTAGGAATAGTCCTCCAACGAACCAACCAAGATGCTTGCGTTCAGCATGACGGACGTTTTTGTTTTGCACCCTCATCACCCTCACACCCCACTCGCCACCGCCAGCACCGCCTCCAGCACATCCCGCGAGTTGCTGAGCCGAGGCACCTTGCGCTGGCCGCCCAGCGGCCCCCGGCTCCGCAGCCACGCCTCAAAAGTGCCCGGCGCCAGAAAATGCACGCGGGGCAAGGCCAGCGCTAAATCGCGGTGGCGCTTGGCATCGTAGTCCGAGTTGAGTTGGCGCAATGTCTGGTCGAGCACTTGGGCAAAATGGGTGGTGCCGACAGGCGGCGGGCCGGCCAACTCCACGGCCCACTCGTGGCCGCCCCGCGAGGCCGCCCCAGCCGCGAAATAGATGGGCGCAGCCGTAAAGTCGCGCACCAGCACACCAGTGGCGCGGGCGGCGGCAGCTACCGCCGCTTCGGCGTTTTCAATCACCACCTCTTCGCCGAAGGCATTCAAAAAGTGTTTGGTACGTCCCGTGATGCGCACCCGGTAGGGTTGCAGCGAGGTAAAACGCACCGTGTCGCCTACCATATAGCGCCACAGCCCCGCGCTGGTGCTGATAACCAGCGCATAGCTCGGTCCAATCTCTACCGCCTCCAGCGGCACGGGGCGCGGGTCGGGGCTGTCGAACTCGGCGGCGGGCAAAAACTCGTAGTAAATGCCGTGGTCGAGCAGCAGCAGCAGGTCGGGCACGTCGGGCTGGTCTTGCAGGGCAAAGTAGCCTTCCGAGGCATTGTAAATCTCCAGGTAGCGCATGTGCGCGCTCGGGATGAGCTGCTGAAACAGCTCGCGGTAAGGCCCAAACGCCACCGCACCATGCAGAAACAAGCCCAGCTGGGGCCACACTTCGGCGATGTTATCGGCCCCAGCCAGCGCCACCACACGGCGCAGCAGCACCACCATCCAGGTGGGCACGCCGGCCAGCACGCGCACATCCTGGGGCAGCACGTGGCGGGCTATGCGGTCGATTTTTTCTTCCCATTCTTCCAGCAAAGCCAGCTCTAGCGACGGGGTGCGCAGGTACTCGGCCCAGCTGGGCAGGCTCTGCATGATGAGGGCCGACACATCGCCGGCCCGTGCGCCCTGGCCGAAGGGGCTGGGGCCGTGGGTGCCGCCGAGGCTCAGGGTTTTGCCCTGCAAGAGGCGGTGGCTGGGGTAGAGGTGCGTGCTCAGGGCCAGCATGTCGCGCCCGGCGCGGTAGTGGTTGTGGTGCAGCGCCTCGGGTGTGACGGGGATGAACTTGCTGCGGGCATTGGTGGTGCCGCTGCTCTTGGCCTGCCAGCTCGGGGCTGGGCCGGGCCACAGCACATCGGGCTGGCCGCGCAGCATCTTCTCAAGCTCGGGATAAAGCTGCTCGTAGGTGCTCACGGGCACGCGCTGGGCATATTCGGCGGCGCTCAAGCCCGCCGAGTAGCCATAGCGCTGGCCCCAGGCCGTGGGCTGCGCCCGGCCCAGCAGGTAGCGCAGCACGGCGGCTTGCAGCGCGTGCGGCTGCTCGCGCACCCGGCGCAGCCGGGGCAGGCTGGCGAGCTGGGTAGCGGCGGCAATGGCTAAATCGAGCACAAGGCAGGGTAGCGTTTAGTGTGGCTTATCATTGCGAGGAGGAACGACGAAGCAACCTTTCCTTCGCGATAGCAATCGTAGGCTAGGCGTAAAGGAAAGGTTGCTTCGTCGTTCCTCCTCGCAATGACAGGCGTTGCACAACTCACCAGTAGCCATTATTCAAACGTCTTGCGCTTGAACTCGAAGTTCTTGCCCAGGTACACGCGGCGCACGGTTTCGTCGGCGGCCAGCTCTTCGGCGGTGCCGGCTTTCAGCAGCTTGCCTTCGAAGAGCAAGTACGCCCGGTCTACGATGCTGAGGGTGGCCTGCACGTCGTGGTCGGTGATGAGGATGCCGATGTTGCGGTGCTTGAGCTTGGCCACGATGCCCTGGATTTCTTCAGTCGCGATGGGGTCTACGCCCGCAAAGGGCTCATCGAGCAGCACAAATTTGGGGCTCACGGCCAGGGCGCGGGCTATTTCGGTGCGGCGGCGCTCGCCGCCGCTCAGCACCTTGCCCAAGTTTTTGCGCACGTGGCCCAGGCTAAACTCGTCGAGCAGCTCCTCTACTTTTTCGTGCTGGGCTTTCTTGGGCATGCTCGTCATTTCGAGCACCGACAGGATGTTTTCCTCCACGCTCAGGTCGCGGAACACGCTGGCTTCCTGGGCCAGGTAGCCCATGCCGCGCCGGGCGCGCTGGTAAATGGGCAGCCGGGTAATATCCTCGTCATCGACGAAAATGCGGCCCGAATTGGCTTTCACCATGCCCACCATCATGTAGAAGCAGGTGGTTTTGCCGGCCCCGTTGGGCCCCAGCAGCCCCACTATTTCGCCCTGCCCCACCGATAACGACATGTCGTTGACGACGGTGCGGGCTTTGTATTGCTTGAAGAGGTGCTCGGCGCGAAGTATCATAACTGGGGGCAAAGGTAAATCGCAGGCAGGCAGCCCTACCTTGCTGCCTAACAACGTTGGTCACTCACTTATCATGCCCCCTCGTCCGCATTGGTCTATTTATGTGCTGGCCGCCGGCTTCATCGGGGCAGGTGTGCTGCATTTTTTGCATCCCGCCACCTACCTGCGCATTATGCCGCCGGCGCTGCCCGCGCCCCGGCTGCTTGTGTTGCTGAGCGGTGTGGCCGAGTTGGCAGGCGGCTTGGGCTTGCTGCTGCCCACCACCCGGCGCTGGGCCGCATGGGGGCTGCTGGCGCTACTGCTGGCGGTGTTTCCGGCCAATATTTATATGCTCCAAATTCATGAGCAGCTGCACATTCCGGCGTGGGTGGCGTGGGCGCGGCTACCGTTGCAGCCGCTGCTCATGTGGTGGGTGTGGCGCGTGGGGGCGCGGCAGCCGAATACGCATTCCAGCAGGTAAAGTAGGATATCTGCGAGGTAAAAGAGCCTGTCGGGTTCCTAAAATAGGGTGTCTGCGGGCACAAGTAGGATATTTTTTAGCTCAAGCAGTCTGTCGGAGCGCTTGAGCAGCGTGTCGGCGGGCCCGAGCAGCGTGTCGGCCGCAACCAGCGAGGTGCGTGTGCAATTCCGCCCGCCCCGGCATCAGCCAAGCAAGTAGTTCACCTAACCTGCTTGCTGCCATGAAAAAATTGTTTCCCAAGCTGCTCTTGCCGCTGGCGCTGCTGGCTACCAGCCAGCCCACCTTTGCCCAGCACCAGGCGGCCACCAGCACCGCCCGCGCCACCACGCGCACCATCACGGGGCGCATCACCGACAGCCAGGGCCAGGCGCTGCCCGGCGTGACGGTGCTGCTGAAAGGAACCCAAATCGGCGTCAGCACCGATGTGAACGGGCGTTACACGCTGGCCAAAGTGCCCACCCGGCAAGTTGTGCTGGTATTCAGTTTGGTAGGCTACTTGAGTTTGGAGCACGCGGTGCCCGCTGGCACCACCGCGGTGGACATAGTGCTGCGCCAGGACCAAAAGTCGCTGAGCGAAGTAGTCGTTACGGGCTACGGCACCCAAAAGCGCCAGGACGTGACCGGCTCCGTATCGACCATCTCGGCCGCCCCCTCGCCAGCATTGCAAGGCCGGGTGGCGGGCGTGGCCGTGACGAAAGCTGAGCGTAAAAGCAAAAGCGCCAATCGGCAAGCAGTTGCTGAACAGGAAAGAATCCGCAACATGCCGGTTGCAAGCGGTCTGGTACAAGGCAATGCGGCCCCTATGGCAGACTTGTCGAACCTGAGCGGTGCAAGTGCGCCCGCGCCGCTGGCCTACCCCGCCCGCCCCGAGGCCGGCGCGGGCGACACCTACGCCAAAATTCAGGAAAACGCCTTCCACCCCGTGGCCAAAGAGCCGCTGAGCACCTTCTCGCTCGATGTCGATAATGCCAGCTACTCCAACGTGCGCCGCTTCCTCAACGAAGGCCAGCTACCCCCGCGCGATGCCGTGCGCGTCGAGGAAATGCTGAATTACTTCCACTACCAGCTGCCCGCGCCGCCCGCCAGCAGCCCCGACCCGGTGCGCATCAGCGCCGAGCTGAGCGAGTGCCCCTGGGCCCCCGGCCACCAGCTGGCCCGCATCGGCATTCAGGCCAAGAAGATTGAAACCGCCAGCCTGCCCCCCGCCAACCTCGTGTTTCTGGTCGATGTGTCGGGCTCGATGATGGGCGAGGACCGCCTGCCGCTGGTGCAAGCCGGCCTGCGCCTGCTCGTGAAGCAGCTGCGCCCCCAAGACCACGTGGCCCTGGTGGCTTACGCCGGCGCGGCCGGTCTGGTGCTGCCGCCCACCGCCGGCTCGCAGCAGGAAGTCATCCTCAATGCCATCGACCAGCTCACGGCGGGCGGCTCCACGGCGGGCGGCGCAGGCTTGCGACTGGCCTACTCGGTGGCGGGCCAATACTTTAAGAAAGAAGGCAATAACCGCGTAATCCTCGCCACCGATGGCGACTTCAACGTGGGCGAAAGCTCGGATGAAGCCATGGAGCAACTCATCGTGCAGCAGCGCGAAACCGGCGTATTCCTCACCGTGTTAGGTTGCGGCCGGGGCAACCTGCGCGACAGCCGCATGGAAATGCTAGCCGACAAAGGCAACGGCAACTACGCCTACCTCGACAACCTCGACGAGGCCCGCCGCACGCTGGTGGCGCAGTTTGGCGGCACGCTCTTCACCGTGGCCAAAGACGTGAAACTACAAATCGAATTCAACCCCGTCCGCGTGGCCAACTACCGCCTCATCGGCTACGAAAACCGCCTGCTCGCCAACGAAGACTTCAACAACGACCAGAAAGACGCCGGCGAGCTTGGCGCGGGCCACACCGTCACGGCCCTCTACGAGCTGGTGCCCGTAGGCTCCGAAAAGCCACTAGTCGACCCCCTCAAGTACCAATTGCCCCAGCCCAAAGCCGGCAGCGTGGCCGACGAAATGCTCACCGTGAAGCTGCGCTACAAAGAGCCGCAGGGCAACAAAAGCAAGCTGCTGGCCCAGCCGCTGGCCGGTGCCGCCGTAGCCATCGCCCAGGCCTCGGCCGACCAGCAGTTCGCCGCCGCCGTGGCCGAGTTTGGCCTGCTGCTGCGCCAGAGCGAGGAGCGCGGCACCGCTACCTACGCTACGGCCACCCAGCTCGCCCAAGCCGGCCGTGGGCCCGATGCCGATGGCTACCGCGCCGAGTTGGTACGCTTGGTAAAGTTGGCCGAGGGGCTGACGCCGGTGGCGAAAACCGTGGGCGTGCGGTAGGGTTGTGTAGCGCGGACTTTCAGTGCGCGAGTGCAACGGCCGTGTGGCTGCTACCACTCGCGGACTAAAAGTCCGCACTACATTCGCCGCCTATGTCCCAACCATCTTTACAGCGCCGCCTGGGCCTGGTGCAAGCCACCGCCCTCAACATGATTGACATGGTGGGCATCGGGCCCTTCGTGACGTTGCCGCTCATTATGGGCTTTATGGGGCCTAATTTCCTGCTGGCGTGGCTGGTGGGCGCGGCCCTAGCCTCGGTCGACGGCCTTATCTGGAGCGAGCTGGGCGCGGCCTACCCCGAGGCAGGCGGCTCGTACCGCTTCCTCAAGCTGGCCTACGGAGAGCAGAAATGGGGGCGCTACATGTCGTTTCTCTACGTCTGGCAAACGCTTATTCAGTCGCCGCTGGTGCTGGCGTCGGGGGCCATCGGCTTTGCCCAATACTTCGGCTACCTCGTGCCCATGACCGAGTGGTGGCAGCCCAAGGTGGTGGCCGGTTCGGTGGTTTTGCTGCTGATTGTCTTGCTCTACCGCCGCATCGAGGACATTGGCAAGCTCGGCGTAGCCCTGTGGGTGGGCGTGCTGGGCCTCATGGCCTGGCTGATTTTCGGCGGCCTCACCCACGCCAATCATGCGGTGGCTTGGCTGCCAGCTCCTAACCCAACTGGTGATGAGCCCGAGCTATTATCGAGCCTGGGTAAGCTGCCTGCGCTGCTGCTGTCGGCCGCCATGGGGCAGTCAGCCGTGAAAGCCATTTACTCCTACCTCGGCTACTACAATGTGTGCCACCTCGGCGCCGAAATCGTAAACCCCCAGCGCGTCATTCCGCGCAGCATTTTCCTGAGTATCCTGGGTATTGCGGCGCTGTATTTATTGCTCAATTGGAGCGTCGGCACCGTTATTCCGTGGCAGGAAGTGCAGGCCTGGCAGGCCGGCGCGGGCGATAAGTCGCAGTTTATCGTGAGTGTGTTTGTGGAGCGGCTCTACGGCCACGGGGCCGCCACGGTGGCCACCGGGCTAGTGCTGCTGGTGGCGTTTGCGTCGCTGTTTGCGGTGCTGCTGGGCTACTCGCGCATCCCCTACGCGGCGGCGGCCGATGGCGAGTTTTTGCCCGTGTTTGGCAAGCTGCACCCCACCAAGCAATTCCCCTATGTATCGCTGCTGCTGCTGGGCGGCGTAGGCTTCGTGTTCAGTTTGTTGTTTCGGCTGGGCGAAGTTATTTCGGCCATCCTGGCCATGCGGATTTTAGTGCAGTTTGTGGGCCAGGCGGTGGGTCTGGTGCTGTTGCGCCGCCGGCGCGGCACGGCCACTTTGCCCTTCAAGATGCCGCTCTATCCGCTGCCCGTTATCGTGGCCATCGGCGTGTGGTTGTTTGTGTTTTGGAGCATTGCCCCCGTCGAGGTGAGCTGGGGCGGGCTGCACTTTAAGCTGTATTTTCAGCTGGCCGCCATCGGCATGATGGCGCTGGGCACGGTGGCCTTTGTGCTCTGGAGCCGCCGACTGGGAAGATGGCCGTTTGCAGCCACCCGCCCCTCCTCAAATCCAGTAGTTGATTAGTACTATGCGCGGCTTCCACTACGTCCTACTTGCTTTTCTGCTGGTGCTGGGTGGCAAGGCTACTGCCCAGGTAGGCAAGCCGCTGCCAGCCGATTACCTGCAATGGAGCGCAAGTAAAAAGCTACAGGTAACTGATTTTCAGTTAAAAATAAGAAAAGGCAACAACCTAAAGCAAAGCTTTGCCAACTTTGGCCTACAAATGGACGGCCACGTAGCCGACCTGCTCGGCAAACGAGGCAACCAACTGGTACAAAACGTGTTCTACCGTGCTGGCTCGTACCTGGACTCTACCAGCCAGCTAGGCCTGGACCTGCAACTTCGGTACTTACAAACCCTGTGGGACATTGACGAAGTAGCGGCGCGGCAGCTTCGGCAGCAGCTGCGGGCCTCGGCCAAGCGCATACTATTTCTAGGCAAGCCCGATGTAAATGACTTGTTTCGCGAGGCCTACGAGGCCGCAACCAAGCGCCAGACGCAGTACGCCGACGAAACCAATTATGGCCTGTTCGTCGATAAGCAAGAGAACTGGGAGCGGACAATAGCCGCCGAGCTAGTCGCCTTGCAAGCCTTCGTAGTGCCCAATTAAGCTAGCCGCTTCTCGTAGCAAAAGAACCGCAGCCCCGGCCGAAACGCCAGTTGTATCTCGCCTGCAAAGCGGTACCCCAGCTTCGGAAAAAGCCGCTGCGTGGCGGCGTTTTCCGAGTTGGTATCCACGCGCAGGGTGTGCAAACCCAGCGCCTGAGCCTCGTGCTCAGCTTGCAGTAGCAGGGCCTGCGCTACGCCCTTACCTTGGGCGGTGGGCGATACCGCCAGCCGATGCGTTACCAGCGCCGGCTCGGCCGCGTCCCAGTCGGCGTCGGCATATTCGGCATCCTGGTCTTGGGTAAGAGCGGCCACGCCGGCCAACTCACCGCTTAGCTCAGCTATCCAGAGGTGGTTTTGGGCAATGTCTTTTTCGAAAACAGCTGCGTTAGGGTACTCACTGGTCCACTGGTAGTTGCCGGCGGCATTCATCAGCGGTACTACTGCCTGCACGAGGGCCAGGATGGCGGGCAGGTCGGCGGGGGTGGCGCGGCGGATGGTAAGATATTCACTCATTATAAATCAAGCCGGCCCGCATCCTGCGAAGTAGCAAAAAAAGCTAAGCACCGTATTTCATTGGGCGTCACTTCATACACCACGTTGTAGTGACGCTTGAAAACCGCCCGCCGCAGTTCCAATTCTGGGTATCGAGGCAGGGTGTATACCGGAAAAGCCAGCGGAAATGGACCGACAGTATCGTACAAGAAATCGAAAAGCGCCGCCACGAACTCGCGTCCGCGAGCGGCGTTTTCTCGACCTATATATTGCTCAGTGTCACCTAGTCGGTCCATAAATCTTGGCGTGACGACCAGTGGTAGCACAGGCTCACTCATACGCCAAACTGGGCGCGGGCCTCGCTCAACGAAATGCTTGGCTGTTGCCGGGCAATTAAGATATCCTGCTCAATCTCCGCTTGGTTTAGAAAGGCCGGGTGACTGGTTGTCGGGGCCTCCACGTACTCAATCAAACGCTGCTTTTGCAGCGCCGTCAGAATATCGGCCACTAAGTCTTCATTAGCGGCTTCCAGCACTGCTAAAGTGTACGTTTTCATAGCCCTAATTTACAGATAAAACCTACCCGCGCCGCAGCACTTCGGCCGCGTCCTTGGCGAAGTACGTCAAAATGGCGTCGGCCCCGGCGCGCTTGATGCTCATGAGCACTTCCATCATGGTTTTTTCGCCATCAACCCAGCCGTTGAGGGCGGCGGCGCGCACCATGGCGTACTCGCCCGATACGTTATAGGCCGTCACCGGCAGGTTGGTGTGGTTTTTCACCTCCCGAATGATGTCGAGGTAGCTCAAAGCGGGCTTTATCATCACCATATCTGCGCCTTCGGCTTCGTCCAGCGCCAGCTCGCGCAGGGCTTCGAGGCGGTTCGCGGGGTTCATTTGGTAGCTCTTTTTGTCGCCTTTTTTGGGCGCCGAGTCGAGGGCATCGCGGAAGGGGCCGTAGAACGCCGAGGCGTACTTAGCGGTGTAGCTCATGATGCTGACGTGGCTGAATCCGTTGCTATCGAGCACATCGCGAATCCAGGCCACGCGGCCGTCCATCATGTCGCTGGGGCCGATGATATCGGCTCCGGCGCGGGCCTGGGCCAGGGCCATCTGGCCGAGCACTTCGAGGGAGGCGTCATTGAGAATTTCGCCCGAGTCCACGTCTACCACGCCGTCGTGACCGTCGCTGCTGTAAGGGTCCATCGCCACGTCGGTCATAATCACCACGTCGGGAAACTGCCGCTTGATATCGGCCACCGCCTTCAGATACAGGCC
Organism: Janthinobacterium lividum; assembly: GCA_050954845.1. GTDB lineage: Bacteria > Bacteroidota > Bacteroidia > Cytophagales > Hymenobacteraceae > Hymenobacter. The sequence goes on along the minus strand of JBPBQK010000099.1, from coordinate 21,357 downwards.
GTTGAGGTTGGTCGATTCGCGGGCCAGCCGGTCTTTCAGGCCATCGTTGATGCTGGGGAAGGGCGCGAAAGCCTTGATGCCCAGCTCCACGGCTGCGCCCACCTCGTCGATAACGCGGTCGGCCGAGTAGCGGTAGATGCCCGGCATCGACTTCACCTCCAGCTGCTGGTTTTGGCCTTCGATGATAAAGAGCGGGTAAATAAAGTCGTGGGCCGTGAGGCGGGTTTCCTGCACTATATCGCGGATTACCTGCGACTTACGATTGCGGCGGGGGCGGTGCGTGGGGATGATAGGCATGCGTGAAAAACAAAAGAGTACGGGGCCAGGCGGCCGCTCATACAACCGCCAACGCCCCAAAAAGGGTTGAACAAACGTAGAATTGGCGTAGTTGGCGGCTAGTATTTATACTTGCACTATGTTCGCAAACCGCAAAATACTCAGTGGGTTACCGCTGCTGCCCCTGGCCCTGCTGCTGGCGTGCAAAAAAGACGAAACCAACCCAGATACCACCGGCATTCGGCTGTTTACCAACAAGACCGAAATCACGGATGTGGCCGTCAAAACAAAGTTTTTGAGCCGGGCTTCCGCCGATTTTCGCCAAACGCTACCCGTCAGCACTACCGACCAAGTGAAATTCAGCGCGCCGGATACTGCCACTTTTGGGTCATTGGGGCTGAAGTATGTAGCTGCCAAAAGCAATGACCAGTACCTGTTTACGTCGCCTGGTGGCTTGCTGCTTTCGAGCAACACCATGCTGCTGCACGACATGCTCAAGTACACTGCGCCCATCTACCCGTTCCCAATGGCGTCGGGCATTGGGTACGCTACCAGCGAGGTGCGCGTGGGCTACGACCGGGGCAGTCAAATCCAGCTTTCGCGCTTACAATACTACTGGCTACGTGGGCAGAGCCGGTACTATGGCGTGTTATTCAACGAATTGAATGAGGGCGTAGTCGCTAAAGTCACTGCCAGCGATACCCTGGCGGTGCGCCAGAGCAGCCTCACAACAGTGCTGGTGCGCTAAGCTTACTTTTTCTTCTTCCCACCACTCAGCAGTGAATACAGCAAAAACAGCACCACTAGCCCCGCCGCTGTGTAGCCCAGCGCCGTGAAGAAACCCACGCCAAAAATGACGTTGACGAGCGCCGCCAAACCTGCTAGCACCGCCAGCACCACCCCAATAAAAAACAGGGCTACGCGGCCCAGGCCACTCTCGGCCGTGCCCTCGGTGGGCCGCGGCCGCGGCAAGCGGTGGGCTAGCTGCCGGGCGCTCGGGGCCACCACGGCAGCTTTCGCCAGCGTGGCCAACGGTTGCAAAATGCCGGCCCGGTGCAGCCGTGGCACTGGCGGCGCTTGGTGCTTCGGGGGCTTGGTCGGCAGCGCGGCGGGCGTATAGTCGGCCGTGGCCGGGCGGGCGGCCACCACGGTAGCCGTCAGCGTCGAATCAAGAAATATCGTAGGGGTAGAGGCAGTTGTTATGGGCTCAGAAACAGCCGATTGTGCTTGTAGCACAACTTGCTCGCTGTGGCAGCTGGCTAGCAGCAGCACCGGCGCTAGCAGTAAGAGTTTTCTCATGAAGCCTTATACTCAAAAAGCCCGGATAACGTCGGCAATTAGGGCGCACGCGTCGCGCAATTCGCTTTCGGTAATGACCAGCGGCGGCGCAAAGCGGATAATATCGCCGTGTGTAGGCTTGGCCAGCAGGCCGCGCTCCATGAGGGCCACGCACACATCCCAGGCGGTGCGGCCATCGGGTGTGGGGTTGATAACCACGGCGTTGAGCAGGCCTTTGCCGCGCACCTCCTCTACCAGCTCGGGTATTTCGGCTTGCAGCAGCCGCATTTCCTCGCGGAAAATTTCGCCCAAACGCAGGGCATTATCGGCCAGGTTTTCGTCCTGCAATACATCCAGCGCTGCCTGCATCACGGCGCAGGCCAGTGGGTTGCCACCGAAGGTAGAGCCATGCTGGCCGGGCTGAATGGTGAGCATGATGACATCGTCGGCCAGCACCGCCGATACGGGCAGCACGCCGCCACTCAGCGCTTTGCCCAAGATGAGAATATCGCCGCGCACCTCGTCATAATCAGCGGCCAGCAGCTTGCCCGTGCGTCCCAGGCCAGTCTGGATTTCGTCGGTAATAAGCAGCACATTGTGCTCTTTGCAGAGCTTGGCGGCCTGCGCCAAATAGCCGGCGCTAGGCACCACTACGCCCGCCTCGCCCTGAATAGGCTCAACCAAAAAGCCGCACACGTGCGGGTCTCGCAAGGCCTCAGCTAGTGCCGCTATATCATCATACGGCACCACCTGGTAGCCCGGCACAAAGGGGCCAAAGCCGCCCGTGCTGTCGCCATCGGTGCTAAAGGAAATAATGCCCGTAGTGCGCCCGTGGAAGTTGTGTTCGGCCACGATGATGCGCGCCTGGTTGGGCGCAATGCCTTTTTCCTGGTAGCCCCACTTGCGAGCCAGCTTGAGGGCCGTTTCGACGGCCTCGGCCCCGGAGTTCATCAGCAGCGCCTTCTGGTAGCCAAACAACTCGCAAAGCTGCTGCTCAGCCGCGCCCAGCCGGTCGTTGAAAAAGGCCCGCGAAGTGAGAGTTAATTGCTGCGCCTGGTCAGTGAGCGCCTTGATGATGCGCGGGTGGCAATGCCCTTGGTTAACAGCCGAATAAGCCGAAAGAAAATCGAGGTAACGCTTGCCCTCCACGTCCCAGAGGTGCACACCTTTGCCCCGCGTCAGCACCACGGGCAGCGGGTGGTAGTTGTGCGCGCCGTACTGGTCTTCGAGCGCCATGAAGCGCTCGGCATGCGTGACAAAGTGGGTGGGGGAAGACATAGAAAAAAGAATAAGAAGCCGCAAATACTAGCGTAAATTTACGCCGCTAGTGGGCGCACGTTGCTTTCAAGCTGTTTTCCTGTTTAGCTATGCTTTGCCGCTCGTTGTTATTCGCTGCTGTTCTGAGCTTTAAACTAGCGGTGGCGCAGGCACAGGGCTTGCTGCTGCCGTCGCCCCTGCCGGGCTACGGGGCCGAGGGCTGGCGGCGCCCGGTGCCGGCTCTACCCAGTGGGGCGGTGGTGGCACCGCCGGCCGGGGCGCCCATCCCCACGGTGGGGGCTGCGGCGGCCTATCGGCCCCTGAATGCACCGGCCCACCAATTCGACCAGGCGCTGCCCGACAATCGGCTGGTGTCCTATCGGCAGAGCTCACCGGTAGCTACTGGCGCGTCCTTGGTTGGGGCGGTGGCCGGCTGGCTGCTGGGCGCCGACCCACGGGTGCAGGCCTATCAGCAGAACCGGCAGTTTACGGGTCGCTACGACGCTTTTGCAACGCCCCGGCAGGCCCGCCCCGACGACCTATTGCGCTGAAAGCAGCCTTGCCTATGCCACCTGCCGACCCGCGCCTTGCCGCTTTCGCCGCCCAGCCCCTTCAGCCCGGCGATTTTTACTACACCCCCGAAGGCTACCTGGTTTTTACCGAGCAGTACCACCGCCGCCGGGGCTTCTGCTGCGGCAACGGCTGCCGCCACTGCCCGTGGCGGAAGGTGAAATAGTGAGTAGTAAAATAGCGAGTTGGCAAAATGAAAACTCACCAACTCACCATTTCACCACTCACTATTTGGTAGTTGGCTGAAAAATGCCGATATTTGCGGCCCGTTTCGGAATAGCATCTACTAACCCTTCGATATCATGGCCCGAGTTTGTGATTTGACCGGCAAGCGTACCCGTGTAGGTAACAACGTGTCGCACGCCAACAACAAGACCAAGCGTAAGTTCTACCCCAACTTGCAGAAAAAGCGCTTCTACATCCCCGAGCAAGATGCTTGGGTAACGCTGAAAGTAGCCGCTTCGACTATCCGCACCATCAACAAGAATGGCATCATGGCCACCTTGAAGAAGGCTAAGGAGCAAGGCTTCATCACTTACTAGTCAGCTAGCTAAGTAAATTTCTCGGGCCTATCTCAGCGCCGAAATCGGAGCTTCTTGCCGAGAAGCCCGATTCCGGCGCTGCTGCTGAACAGACGGCGTGCCTGGCACCCGGCTTTTTCGGCGCGCAGGAGTCAGGCCACCAAGGGTTTGCGGTTTCCCTAAAAAAGCCGTACCTTTGCAGACCTAAATCAAAAATTAACTCCCCCCTCCCGTCGCGATGGCCAAGAAAGGAAACCGGGTGCAGGTTATCATGGAGTGCACCGAGCACAAAAACTCGGGTATGCCGGGCACCTCGCGCTACATCACCACCAAGAACCGCAAGAACACCCCCGAGCGTATCGAGCTGAAGAAATTCAATCCGATTCTGCGTAAAATGACTGTTCACAAAGAAATTAAATAAGCAGAGTTATGGCTAAGAAAGTAGTAGCAACGCTGAAAACCGCCACGGGCAAAGACTGGGCTAAAGTCATTCGCGCCGTGAAATCGGAAAAAACCGGTGCCTATACCTTCCGCGAGGAAATGGTGCCCGTAGACAAAGTACAAGACGCGCTGGCCGGCAAATAAGCTGCCTAGCCGCTTAATGACGTGAAAAAGTCCCACCTTCGTGGGACTTTTTTCGTGTTGGGCAGTAGCGTGAAGCTCTGCTTCGCGTTTCGGTTAGCACCCCCTTTCTCGTTCAACGACCCGCGAAGCAAAGCTTCGCGCTACAGCTATATGGGACTCTTCGATTTTTTTAAGAAAGACAAGGAAAACAAGGAGCAGCAGCAAGCCCTCGATGAAGGCTTGCAAAAAACTAAAAGCAGCTTTTTTGACCAGCTCAGCAAGGCCGTAGTCGGCAAAAGCACCGTGGACGAGGCCGTGCTCGACGACCTCGAAACACTGCTCGTACACGCCGACGTAGGCATCGACACGACCGTAAAAGTCATCGACCGCATTGAAAAGCGCGTGGCCCGCGACAAATACGTGAGTACCAATGAGCTCGACCGCATCTTGCGCGAAGAGATTGTAGGCCTGCTCGATGCGAACACGGAAAGCACCGGCTCGCGCGCCATCCTGGACCGGCCCGATAGCCCCGGCCACCCCTTCGTAATCATGGTGGTGGGCGTGAATGGCGTGGGCAAAACCACGACTATTGGCAAGCTGGCGCACCGCTTTCACTCGGCCGGCAAGAAGGTGGTGCTTGGCGCGGCCGATACCTTTCGGGCTGCGGCCGTGGACCAGCTCATCGTGTGGGGCCAGCGGGTGGGCGTGCCCGTCATCTCGCACGGCATGAACACTGACCCCGCCGCCGTGGCCTACGACGCCGTGCTGAAGGGCGTGGAAATGGGGGCCGATGTGGTCATCATTGACACCGCCGGCCGCCTGCACAACAAGGTGAATTTGATGAACGAGCTCAGCAAAATCAAGCGCGTGATGCAGAAGGTAATCCCCGAAGCGCCACACGAGGTGCTGCTGGTGCTGGATGGCAGCACCGGCCAGAATGCCTTCCTGCAAGCCAAGGAATTTACCCGTGCCACCGAGGTGTCGGCCCTGGCCATCACCAAGCTCGACGGTACGGCCAAGGGCGGCGTGGTTATCGGCATCAGCGACCAGTTCAGCATTCCGGTGCGCTACATCGGGGTGGGGGAGAAGATGACTGATTTGCAGCTGTTCGACCGGCATACGTTTGTTAACTCACTGTTTAAGAAGTAAGTTGACTAAATACGGGGTCCTGAGCTTCACCAAACGGAATAATTTATAGGTAGCCGGCGTTTAGTCGCAGATTTTACTTTCTCTATGATGCATAATTCCGTTCTTGCTGGCGCGAGCGTGCTGCTATTTGGGTTGGCTGCGTGCGGCTCGGCTACCACTACGCAGACTATTCCGTCGATATCATTCAGCACTCAGCTCAACATCACCAATCAACAGTACCAAGCCCTGCGCTACGACAATGGCGTAGTGGTGCTGCCTGCTTCCGGCATCGCGGGCGGCGGGGTGAAGGGGCTGTTTGTGATTCGGCAGAATGCAACCACGTACATGGCCTTTGACCGCAACTGCTCGTACCAGCCCTACGATGCCTGCTCGCTGGTGAGCCTCGACCGCTCTAGGCTCTTTTTGAAGGATACTTGCTGCGGCTCCCAGTTTGATTTGCAAGGCCAAGTAACGGGTGGGCCGGCCAACCGAGCTTTGCGCTCTTATGCTACCAGCCTGAGCGGCAATTTATTAACGATTTCAAATTAAATTTTGTCGGCTTTTTTTGATGTCGGCTTGCAAATTCAAAAATCGTCTTCCTATCTTTGTGGCCCGAAAGCGCCGGTTTCGGATATAAAGCTTCCTTAGCTCAGCCGGTTAGAGCATCTGACTGTTAATCAGAGGGTCCCTGGTTCGAGCCCAGGAGGGAGCGCTTCCCCAATGTGATACCCGCCCCAAAAGGCGGGTATTGCTGTTTCTGGCCCTTTCCAGGAAAAGGCTGCCTAAGCGAAAGTGAGAGTGTAACAGTCCTTGCGAGCTGGTTTTATTGTGCTTTTAAGCCATCGGGCAAGTTGGCGTGCACCAGAAAATAACTATTGCGGCCTGGTGCTAGGTTCGCCTAACGTGCTGGTTTTCCACAACGCAGGCGCTCCTTTAGCTGCCGTGTGGCAGCGGTAGGGCGGGTGCCGTTGCTGGTAGATGCGTTTTGAGAGGGAAATTGCCGGCTAAACCTTCAAGTCTTGCATAATGGCTGCTGCTCCTCCCTCCTTTCCCACCCGCCCTGTTGCCTCCACCTCGGGTACTAGCCCGCGCTACACCACCGCCCTGAGTGCCGTGACGGTGCTCTTCTTTTTGTGGGGCTTCATCACCTGCCTCAACGACATCCTCATTCCGTACCTGAAGGCGATTTTCCAGCTCTCGTTCGCCCAGGCCAACCTCATTAACCTCTGCTTTTTTGGGGCGTATTTTCTGATGAGCATCCCGGCGGGCAAGCTGGTGAGCCGCGTGGGCTACAAGCGCGGCATGCTGCTGGGCTTTGTGGTGGCGGCCGTGGGGGCGTTTTTATTTTATCCGGCGGCGGCGCAGCGGGCCTACGGGCTGTTTTTGGGCGCGCTGTTCGTGCTGGCGTCGGGCATCACGCTGCTGCAAGTAGCGGCCAATCCCTACGTGGCCATTCTGGGGCCGCCGGCCTCGGCGTCGGCACGGCTTACCCTCACGCAGGCCTTCAATTCGCTGGGTACCACGCTGGCCCCGCTGTTGGGCAGCGCCCTCATTCTGAGCCACCTGCCCAAGCTTGATACGGCTACTGCGGTGGCCAGCATCGATGTGAGCGCGGTGCAGCTGCCGTACCTCGTGATTGGTGGGGCATTGCTACTCATCAGCTTGCTGCTGAGCCGGATTAATCTGCCCGTTATCGAGCACGTAGCCGACGATGACGACGCCACTGGCGCGCACCACCGCAGCGCTTGGCAGTACCGCCACCTGCTGCTGGGTGTGGTGGGCATCTTCGCCTACGTGGGGGCCGAAGTAGCCATTGGCTCGCACATTGTGAGCTACCTGAGTTTGGATAGTGTCATGCCCAACCTTGAGCCATACGTTAAGGGCATGGTAGCAAGTCTTGGACTCCAACGCTATTTCAATCCGGAGAGTAAGCAAGCTGCGGCTGGGGTAATGGTGTCATTCTATTGGTTCGCGGCAATGGTTGGCCGTTTTGCGGGGGCCTACCTGCTCAATAAAATTTCACCTACCAAACTGCTGGCTGTTAATGCTGTGGGTGCTATCGTACTGGTGCTCATCTCCATCAATACTACGGGCACAGTGGCCATGTGGAGTTTGCTGGCCGTGGGCTTGATGAACTCGCTGATGTACCCCACCATCTTCACGCTGGCCGTGGCCGGGCTGGGCCGCCACACCGAGGAAGGCTCGGGCCTGTTGTGCACCGCCATTGTGGGCGGGGCGCTGGTGCCCCTGTTGTTTGGCACCATTGCCGACCACGGTGGCCTGCGCCTGGCCTTGCTGCTGCCGGTGCTGTGCTATGCCTACATTATGTGGTATGGGCTGCGCGGCAGCCGCCGGGTAGCCTAGCAAGGTGCAAGCCTGGCCTGCGCCGCCCACCCAGCGCCGCCTAATGACTGGTCGCGGCCGGGCGCGGGCCTTTGCCAGGGCCATTTTCCGGCGGGCCGAGGTAGCTGGCGGGCAGCGCGCCTTGGCTCACCACCAGCTTTTCGAGCACCACGCCGGGGTCTACCCGCCAGAACTTGAGCACGTGCGCGCCCGCCGTGGCCACCTGGTGCTGCGAGGTTTTAAGGATACTTTTCGCGGCCACAGCCTGCCGCCAGGGCTGGTTGCTAATGTCGGGCTGGAGCCCGGTATGCAGGTTAACAATCTGTGGCGTTTCGTCGTCAATCGACACCGCGTAGCGCAGGCCGGTAGTGTTGGTAAAGTCCAGGGTAGGAGCCAGGTAGGCGCTCACCGTCACGGGGCCGGGCTGGGTTAGCGTGAAGCGGTACTCCAGGTGCGGGCTGTGGCCGCCCGGCGCAGTCGTGGCGGCCGCCGTAACTGGGAAGGTCGTCATGGCCCCCAGGGTGCGGCCCAGGTCGGGTAGGCGCTGCCAGGTGATGGGGGCGGCCGCTACGGCCTGGGTGTAGTGCTCAGCTTCGATAGCAACGTAAGTTACTTGCACGTTGGCTTTTACCGAGTCGATGAGGATAGTTGGCGAATCCGTTCGATTGGTTGCTGCCTCCGGTAGGCTATTACTGGTGGGCGGCTGCCAGCCGGTGTAGCCAAGGTGCGGCCGGTCTAGCAGGTGGTTCCACTTGCCCGCGGCCAGCGCGTGGTAGCGTTGCGTAAGCACACTGTCTTTGGCAAAAAGCTTTTCGGCTTTAGCCGCTAGCTGCGTTGGAGTTACCTGGTTGCGCTTTTGGGCTTCGTGGGTTAGCGCTACGGTGTAGTATAGCTCGTTGAGGTTGGCGCTGGCCTGCACCGGGTGCAGCACCAGCTCGGCGTAGGCATTCTGCGCGGCGGCCGGCAGGTCGTGGCCAATGCGTTCGGCGCGGGCTACCAGCTGGTTGTAGTCGGCCACTACCGCCGCCCATTCGCCGGTAGCCAGGCTATACGTGCGGGCGTCCAGCAATTCGGGCTTGCGGCGGCTATTGTACTTGGTGTATTTAGTTAGTATATCGGCAATGTCGGCTGCGTGCTGGGCCCCAAACTGCTGGCCGGCCCAGCGTTGCGTGTAGGCCGCCACGTCTGCGGGGCCAATGGCCGCAGGATTCCAGGCATAGTCAAGAAAAAAGGAAATCGGCAGCTCCAGCGGCTTCAGGGCTCCCACGTTCACCAGCCAAATCTGGTTGGCCCCGTAGGCGTGGGCCAGGTGCAGCTGCTCCCAGATGCGCGGCAACGGGCTGGTATTGAGCCACTGGTAGCTGCGGGGCTCGCCCACGTAGGCAAAGTGGTAGTAGATGCCGTAGCCCCCGCGCCGCGGCTGGTCGGCCAGCCGCGGCAGCTGGCGCAGGTTGCCCCAGTTGTCGTCAGTCAGCAGCAGGGTCACATCGTCGGGCAGGCGCCGGCCTTGGTTGTAGTCGTTTGGTCCGGCCTGTTCGGGGGCCCACAGCTGGGGCGTTTGCTCGGCGGGGCGGTGGGTTTCTTCGGCCAGTAGGTGGCGCTGGTCGGCCACTACTTTTTCGAGCAGCGCGGGCGGGCTACCGGGCAGGCCCAGAGTCACGATGCTTTCGTGGCGGCCCATACGCCGGATGCCCTGCCGCCAGTAGTCTTGCAGGGCAGGCGCATTGGTTTGGTAGTTCCAGGGGCCCCGGCCGGCGGCCGGCTGGGCGCGCAGCATGGGCTCTTGGGGGGCGGTGCCCAGCACAATGCCGTAGGTATCAGCCAGCTCGGGGTTTGCCGGGTCGTCGTCGGCGAAGGCATTGCCCCCCGTGGCGGGCCAGAGGCAATTGCCTTTCAGCCGCAGAATCAACTCAAAAACCTGCGCGTACATTTTCGCATTAAGGCCGCCAAATTTCTCTTTGGCCCAGCCCGCCAAGGCTGGTGATTCGTCGCCCAGAAAGAGGCCGCGGTACTTCACCACCGGCTCGCCCTGAGTGTGGCGGCCGGCCGCCACGTAGAGGTTTTGTTGGGGCGGCACCGGCACGTCGGCCCACCAGTACCAGGGCGATACGCCCATCTGCGCCGACAGGTCGTAGAGGCCATAGATGGTGCCGCGCTTGTCGGAGCCCGCCACCACCAGCGCCCGCGCCACGCCCGGCAGCGGGTTGTCAAGGGCCTGCACCACAAAGGTTTCCCAGCGCCCGGCCAGGCCGCTCACGTCGAGCTTGCCGCTTTGCACCAGCTTGTCGATGAGGGGGCTGTGGCCCACCGTGCCGATGAGTACGGCCGGCTCGTGGCCCAGTGCGGGCGGGTCGGTGGTGAAAATGGCCTCGCGGCCGGTTACGCGGTTGAGGTCGGCCTGCACGTCGCGAATGGTGCGCAGCACGCCCGGCCAGTCGCTTTCGCTGGCGTAGAGGTGCGCGGCCTGGCCGCCCGCCACGAGCGGAAAGCTGCCGGCGCTTTTTTGGGCCGAGACGTAGCTGGGGCCAGTGGGCAGCACCACCTGGCCCCCGGCCAGCCGGGGCCAAAGCAGCAGCGCCGCCACGTGGCAAAAACAGAAAACAAGAGCACGCATGAGAACGACCAGGGCGGGTGGCCCGCAAGGGACTGCCCAGATTTTCACGGCTTCCCAACAAGTCGATGGGTAGCGCTTATAGCAAATTCATAGTTAATTTATGGTTGTCATTGCGCGCAGCAAAGCAATCGCATCACAACGAGCCGAACAGATGCGATTGCTTCGCTGCGTGCGCAATGACAACCGTACACCTAGTGTTAAACTGCTTTAAATATACTGGTTGATAATACTTTCCAGTTACTCCTGCTTATCGCTGCGGGGGGTGGGGGGCTCGCCGGTCTCGTGCGCTATTTTGCGCAGGTCTTCCAGCGTGAGGTTGCCGCTGCCAAACGCGGCCCCCTGGCCAGTATAGAACGAGGCATAGCGCTGCTGGCGAAACGTGCGGTAGGGCGACTTTTCGAGGATGGCATCGGCCGTTACTAAGGCCCGCGCAAACGCGTCTATGCCCGCGATGTGGGCAATAAAGATGTCCTCCAAAACGGTGGATTTGCGGCGCGTTTTGGCGTCGAAGTTGATGCCGCCCGCCTCCAAAATGATGAGCATAGTCTCGGTCAACTCGTTGATTCAGCATGACCAACGTTTTTTATACAACTCAAGCCTATGTATTAAAGAGTCTATTATGGCTTGGGTCTGCCTTATCGCTTGCCAAAGAGCTAGTTACGCTAAAGCCCAACCACCACTTTCTGCCGCCCAGCCAGCGGCTGCCCCGCTGCGTCGTAGGCCGTGAGGTAATAAACGCCGGTAGGCAGCCCATTGATGTCAAGCTGCGTGGCCGGCTGATAGGTTTGCTGCCGTACCATCCGGCCTAGCCCGTCGAGCAGTTGCAGCACCACGGGCTGTGCGGTGCCCGCCACCTGCACCCGCAGTTGGTCGTGGGCGGGCTGCGGCACCACGGGCAGCAGCGTAGCCCCGGCGGCCAGCGCCGCCCCGCCCATGCTTACCACGGGCGAGAAGGTAGCCGTGCCATCCTGGTCGAGCTGCCGCAGCCGGTAATACACCAGGCCGGCCGGCGCGGCCTCGTCGCGAAAAGTATAGCCGTTGGCCTGGGTGGTACCGCTACTGGCCACAAAGCCAATGGGTTGAAAGTCGGTTTCTCCCACCACTTGGCGCTGGATTTCGAAGCCAGTATTGTGCTGCTCTGAGGCGGTGTGCCAGCTCAGCGCCACGGCCGCGCCCTGCCGCTGGCCCGTGAAATCGACCAGTACTACTGGCAGCGGCGTGGCATTGGCGGGTGCGGCGGTAGGGGGCAGCGTCACGCTAAAGGCCGAGGCAGCGCGCAGCACCAGCTGCACTTGCTGCTGGTCGGCGTCGTAGGTGTAGCTGGCCAGGCCCGCCCCGCTCACGGCCACGGGGGCATCGGCCAGGGCCAGCGTGAGCGTGGTGGCGCGGCTGGCATAGCCCGCGTAGTGGCGGGCACTGGTGCGTTGCCAGCTCACATCGGCCCGCCGCGAGGAAGTGAGCACCACCGTGGGGCCCACTTGCAGCGTGGTGCCGGCCTGCACAAAAAGCTGGGCAAAGTCGCCATCGGCCTCAGCCGAGTAGAAATTCAGCAAGCCATCGGCCTGCACCGTTTGCGGCAGCCGACCGCTGGCGTCGGCCCGCAGCACTGAGTCGGCTTGGGTGAAAGCCAGGTCAATAAAGCCGTTGGAGGCAGCGGCCAGCGCGGCGGTAGCGGCTTGGCTGGTGGTGGTTAGTTGGGGTGCCTGGGTGGTATAAGGGTACAGCGCCGCCAGAAACTGCGTTTGCGCCGCCCCGCTCTGCTGCACCAGCAGCGTAGTGTGGTTTTCGGCCGTGTTATACGTGGTTTCGTGCGGGTTAGTGGCCGTGGAATAAGTGGCCGCGCTGCCCGTAGCCGCCACGTGGGTTAGCAAATTCACGCCATTTTTTTGCCAGGTGCCCTCGTGGGCGGCGAGGTTGCCCACAAATACGCCCGTGGCGGCTGTGCCGCCAGCCAGGCCGTAGCCGTGCAGCTGCCAGGTATAAGTATGCGGCGCGGCGGCGCTCACGGCATCGGCCAGCAGAAAGTAAGTGTTGCGCACAAACAGCGTTTTGCGCGTGAGGCTGGCATTTTGATACGCTGTCGTCACTTCACCATAGCTCAGCAGCGGCGTCTGAAAAGTGTGCTCAATAGCGGCTGGCACTGCGTTGCCCGCGCCCGGCGCGCCAAGGGCCGGCCCGGCCCCATCTACCAATACCAGGTTGTGGTTGGTAGCCTGGCCTACCTCGGCGCGGCGGGCGTAGCTGAGATAGCCGGGGTCGAGAGCCAGCAGCTGGCCCTGCGCGTGCAAGATGAAGCTGCTGGCATCGCCCTGGTTGTGGCCGCCGCTGTTGCTTTGGGCTAGCCCGCCCCGGCCATATACGTGCAGGTAAGTCGCTGCCGAATCGGCCCCCGAGCGAAATATCAAGTTGCCGCTGCCGGGCAGCACCGCCAGGGCCGGGTGCGCGGGGGCGGTGGGCTCCACGGCCGCGGCCAGCCAGGCGGCGCGCATGTCCACCGTCACATCGCGCAACTGCGCTACCTCGGAGGCCATGCTGGTGCCCGATAGCTTGCTGTAGTACATGGGCTTGACGTACTGCGCCTTACCCGTGAGGGCCAGCTCGGGCATGCCCATGTCCACGTAAGAATCTTCCAGCGCCGGCAAGCGCCCGTCGGGCAGCCGAATGGCCGTCAGCCACTCATACAGCAAGTCGTATTTAGGGTCAAAATACGGGTTGCGGATGCTGCGCGTGCTGCTGCCAAAGGTGTAGGGCAAGCGCGCATCGGGCAAAAAATTACCCATTGCCCGGAAGTACGGCAGGCAGTTGAGTAGCGCGTATTTGGCGTAGTAAGGCCCTTCGGCGTAGCCCGCCACCTGCGTCGAGTCCGACTGCCGCTGGGCATCGCGCCACAGCACATTATCAATAGTATAGAGGCCCGCGCCTGCCCAGCGGCTGGGCTGCTGGTTGGCATCGGGGCTGCTGGCATCATTTAGCACCACGGCCGCCAGGCCCAGGGCAGCGGCCGTCATCAGGGTGTGGTTGTTCTTCACGGCGCCGTAAAAGCTGACCCCAAAAAATGGCGTGGTCGACTGCCGGTAGAGGTTGCCGGCAAACTCCTGCAACTTGGCTTGGCTGGCGTCCAACGAGGCGGCCGTTTCGCCCGCGCCGCGCAACAGGTCGTAGGCTATGAGGTAGTCAATCAGCTCTTTCGAGCGCCACTGCCACTCGGTGTAGGGCGTGGTGCCGCTCCAGGTGGCAAATACTTCAACGTCGGTATTAAGGCTTTCGAGCAGCGAGCGGGTGGTGGCCACCCGCTCGCTGCGCGCCGCCGCGGGCAGGGCCACCAGGCTGTTGCCCGCGGGCTGCTCGGCCAGCATGATGGTAAAGGCCGCGTTTTTGGCCCACGTGGCCCGGGCCCGCCGCCCGCTGGCCGAGATGTTGTCGAGGGGTGGGGTGCCCTGCGTGTCGGTCCACAGGCCGCGGTAGAGGGCAAGGCGACAAGGGGCCGCCAGCGAGGCTTGCACCGCCGCCAACTCCCTGGTTTTGAGCAGTGTGCGCGGGTACGATAAGTCGGCCCCCGGCGGGCTCCAGCTACCCGGCTGGGCGTGCAGCCGGGTAAGGCCGCCCAGCACTAATGCCAGCGTAAATCCTTTATTCACAAATAATTACTTAAGTAGCAGCCAGCCGCTACCGATGGACACGCAACGACTGCGGCCGCCAGGCCGAAGGCACAACCCTGGCCGGGGCGTTTGCGGCCGGCCGGTAGCTAACCTGAGGTGGTGCCAGCGAAGGCCGGGCTAAGTGTCCGAGCCACAGGATGCTTAGCAAAAGGGCGGCGGCTAGTACCCACTTAGTGGTGCCCGGTGCCAGGGCAGCGCGGGGGGCGTTTGATAGAGCAGGCGGCATATAAGAGGTGCAACTGCCCCGGTGCCGGCCAAGGCGCGGCACCGGGAGTTGCTGGTAGGATAAAAGCCTTGGGATTAGCTAGGCAGGCTCTCAGGCGGCTAAAGTTGCCGGGTTTAAGAACCTTGCCGCGACGGCCGGTAGTGCCGCGCTAGTAAGGCGTTGTTAAGGATAAAAGCAGTACTTATTGGTCGAGTTTATTAATTCACAATTCTAAGATATTAACTCTATTTCTAATTGCGTCAAAAAATACTATTTTACTTAGAAAATTATAATTTATTATCCGTTATGTCAGCTTAAAGGGTGCTTATAGATGATTAAATGCTATGTTAAATTGCGCCATATTATATATTGACTTTTGCATTAAAGGGAGGCGTGTTGCTGCTGATAGTATAACGCAACCGGGCCCGATGGGCTTACTCTTATGAAGTAAGCCCATCGGGCCCGGTTGTAGTATTGCTCAGCGCTAAGACGCCGTGGTTTGCGTCTTAGCGCTACTGAGCGAGGTTGTTTCAAGGCAGAAGTTACAGCCCTTGCACAAGCCTCCAGCTAGTGCGGCTCTATTCCTCGCTGACTAGGCGCAGTATAGTGCTTTAGAGTAGCTTACGCAAGGTCCACAAGCTCCAGAAAATGACCATCGCGCCCACCGCGATAAACATCCAGCGGGTAGGTATGCGCCCGGCTAGCCGCGCCGCAATGGGCGCAGCCGTGACGCCACCCACGATGAGCCCCAGTACTATCTGCCAGTGCGAGAGGCCCATAACCGAGAAAAAAGTAACCGCGCTGGCCAGCGTCACAAAAAACTCGACCAGACTCACGGTGCCAATAACGTAGTTGGGCGTGCGGCCATTGGCAATGAGCGTGCTCGTGACCAGCGGCCCCCAGCCGCCCCCGCCAAACGAGTCAAGGAAGCCGCCCGCGCCGGCCAGCCAGCCAGCATTTTTCACCTTCTTGCGTTGCTGCGTCTGCTTGCGAAGCGCCTTGCTGATGATGCGGATACCTAAAATGAGCAGGTACAGCGCCAGAATGGGCTTGAGGTAGGTAACGTGCTCCTCGCCCAGGCGCGTAAGTAGCAGCGCCCCGGCAATGGAGCCGGCGATGCCAGGCAGCAGCAATACCTTGAATAGCTTCTTATTAACGTTGCCAAAGCGATAGTGATTATATCCCGATGCACCGCTGGCAAACATCTCGGCGGTGTGGATGCTGGCGCTCACGGCGGCCGGGTTCAGCCCCAGCGTCATCAGGCTGATGGCCGACACAATGCCATAGCCCATGCCCAGCATACCATCAATCAGCTGGGCCACGAAGCCCACCACCACAAACATATAGAACGTGCCCCCATTGCTGACCACATGCCACGCCTGCTGCCAGGTGAAGTAGTACGACAGAATAGTGAGCACCAAAAACCCCGCAAACGTGAGCAGCGCCACCGTGGCAACGCGCCGCCAGTAAGTAGTGGCCTCCGCCTCATCGCGGGGGCCGAGGGCGGCCACGGCGTGCAGGCGGCGGGCGGCGGCCCCGGCCCGCACGCGGCCGTGCAGCTCGGCATCGGGGGTGGCCACCAGCACTAGGTCGTGCCCGGCCAGGTCGGTGGGCTCGAAAGCGCGGCGCAACACCTGCACCTGCGGGTGGCGCTGGGTCAGGGTGGCCAACTCGGGCAGCAGCCGCGGGGCCACCACCGTGATGCAAGCCGTCGGATGGTCGGCGAGCACGGTGCTAAGCTGGGCCAGGGCCTCGGCCCCGCCGCCCACCAGCAGCACCCGCCGCTGGTCGAGGTCCAGAAATGCCGGCACGGCCGCGCCCGCCGTGGCGGAAGCTTCAATCGCTGCGGCGGGCATAAGCAGGTCGGTTGGCATAATATTCAGTTAAAGTAATACTTAAGCGTGGAAGTCCAAGCCCGCGACAGTGGCTTTTATCACGCCGGTGCGCACCACGAAGTCGCCAAATGACTCGCCAGTTTCGCGCTCGGTGGCGTAGGCCGCGAAGAGCGGCGTAAGCTCGCGCAGAATGTCGTCTTCGTCGAGCATTTCGCGGTAGAGCTTGTTGAGGCGGTCGCCGTGGTGGCTGGCGCCGAGGTAGAGGTTGTAGCGGCCAAGGGATTTGCCCACCAGCCCAATTTCGCCCAGGTAGGGGCGGGCGCAGCCGTTGGGGCAGCCCGTCATTCTAATCAAAATACTGTCGTCGGCCAGCCCGTGGGCACGGATTACGGTATCAAGTTTATCGAGCAACTGGGGCAGATACCGCTCGGCCTCGGCAAAGGCTTGCGAGCAGGTATTGAGGGCCACGCAGGCCAGCGCATCGCGGCGCAGGGCCGTGAGCTGCTCGGCTTTGGGTCCGGCACCGTGCTTCTCCAGAATCTCCAGAACGCGCTGCTGGTGCTCGGCTTCAATGTTGCCGACGATGAGGTTTTGGTTGCCGGTCAGGCGGAAATCGCCGGTATGAAACTCGGCAATTTTGGCCAAGGCCGATTTCAGGCCGTAGCCGGGGAGATTATGGATGCGGCCGCCTTCGATGAAGAGCGTGAGGTTGGAGCGACCATTCAGGCCCGGTGCCCAGCCGAAGGCATCTGTCGAGCTGGTGAAGCGGTAGGGTTTAGCCTCGCCTAAAGCATAACCTAAACGCTGATGCAGCTCGGCCACGAAAGCGGGCAAGCCTACGCGGTCGAGAGTGTATTTGAGGCGCGAAAATTTGCGATTTTCGCGGTTGCCCCAATCGCGCTGAATGGTCACGATTTTCTCGCACACGTCCACCACGTCGTCCACGCTGGCGAAGCCGATGAGGTCGGCCAGGCGCGGGTAGGTTTCGGGCATGCCGAAGGTCATGCCCAGGCCGCCGCCCACGGCCACGTTGAAGCCCACGAGCTGGCCGTTTTCTTCAATCGCGATGAGGCCGATGTCGTTGGCGTAGATGTCGGTATCGTTGTAGGGCGGCAGGGCCAGCGCAATTTTGAACTTGCGCGGCAGGTAGGTTTTGCCGTAAATCGGCTCGTCGTCCACTGCCTCGGTGGTTTCCTGCATTTCGCCGCCCTCAAACCAGATTTCGCGGTAGGCCGTGGTGCGCGGCGTGAGGTGACGGCTGATTTCCTGGGCCACGCCCACGATTTGCTCGTGCAGCGGCGACTCGTGCGGATTGGTGTTGCACATCACGTTGCGGTTCACGTCGCCGCAACCCGCAATGCTGTCGAGCAGCACCTCGTCAAAGCCCTGAATAGTAGTCGGCAAATTGCGCTTGAGAACGCCATGCAGCTGGAACGCTTGGCGCGTAGTCAGCTTCATGGTACCGTTGCCGTAGCGGTCGCTCAGTTCGCTCATGCGCTGCCACTGCCCGGCCGAGCACACGCCGCCCGGCACCCGCACCCGTATCATAAACGAGTACAGCGGCTCCAGCTTCTGGCGCTTGCGCTCGCTATCGAGGTCGCGGTCAGCCTGTTGGTACGAGCCGTGGAACTTAATAAGATGCGTATCGTCGGGGTTGAGCGCGCCGGTGAGGCGGTTGCGCAGGCTGTCGGCGAGCGTGCCGCGCAGGTATCGGCTGGCAATTTTGACGTGCTCGACTTCGGAGTGGTTGGTGGGGATAGACACTTTAGTGTAGTTATGAGTTATGAGTTAAAAGTTATGAGTTGTGTATCTATAAATCTGAGTGTCAAACTCATAATTCATAACTTTTAACTCATAACTCCTTTTTAATGCAGCACCGTATTATCAAACGTCAGCGTGACGTAATACAATCCCCCGAGCGTCGGCCCGGCCGCGTATTGGAAGTAGCGGCGGTTGAAAATATCCGTTGCGCCGACTTTAATCGTCGTTTTCAGCGTCGGCACGCGCAGGTTCACTTGCGCGTCTAAGGTGTTGAAAGCGGGCACGGTACCGTTGGCCAATGGGCTTTCCCAGTAAAACGACGTTTGCCAGTGGTAGACGATGTTGAAGCCGAGGTTAGGCACAATTTCGCGGTTGCCGAACGAGGCGCTGCCGGCCCACTTAGGCGTGTTAAAACCAGTCACGAACACGTCCTGTTCGCTGTTTTTGGAGAGCGTGTTGTAGTTGACGTTGCCGCCGACGGTGTATTTCTGGAAGAAATTGTAGGTCAAGCCCAGCGTCGAGCCGTAGCTGTTGTAGTTCTGGCGCGAGTTGGTGTACACGCGGTAGCGGTCCTGACGGGCGTCGCGGTTGGCGCGCAGGGCGGCGAGTACAGCATCGTCGGAGCCTACGTTTACTTGGTTGCCATTGGCGTCTTTGGGTACGCTCACTTCCACCTGGCCCAGGAAGCCCGAGTAAATGTTGTAGTACGCATCGGCATCGATAGATAACCGATTGTCAAACAATACACTGCGGTAGCCCACCTCGAAGGCGTTTATTTGCTCGGGCTGCTCAGTGGGCAGGTTGGCCACCACCAGTAAAGCCCGATTCTGGGCCAGCACGGCGGCCTGAGCAGCGGTGGTGCCGGTGTTGGCCGCCACGTAGGCGTTCACGGCTGCGTTGAAGTTGTCGATGCTGGTGCGGGTGTACGAATTCTGCAAATAATTCAGCCCCTCATTCACCCGCGCTAGGCCGCCCACACGGCGCACGTTGCCATTATTCACGAAGGAAAGCGCCTCAAAAAGGGAAGGAAACCGCCAGCCATTCTGGTACGAAGCCCGGAAATTATGCTTCTCGGCCACCGTGTACACGGCCGCTAGGCGCGGGTTGACCTTGGCCGTAAACTCGGGGTTATAATCGACCCGCACCGAGGCCGTTAGCTTCAATTTATCGTTCAGCAACAGCTTGGTGCCCTGCGCAAAAGCCCCAAATTTCTTGTAATACACGTAGCTGCCGCCCGGCTGATTCCGCTCGGCCAGCGGCAGGCTGAAATCCACGAAATTGTTGCCATCGGGAATAATCTGGTACACCCGCGCATCGGCTCCCACCAGCACATCCAGAAACTTGATGCGGTCGCCCAGATTCCACACGCCATCGGCGTGGTAGGTGCGGCTGTGCTGCGTCAGCGCCGCCCCGCCGGGGATGGGCGCGCCCTTCACGTTTACGCCGCTGTCCCAGTTATTAGTGCTGATAATCTGCGCTTTCAACGCATCAAAAGCAGCCGTGCCCGGCTCGGCCCGGCCGGCATCGGCAGCGGCACGGGCGGCCTGCATGGCCGGCCCGAGGGCCGTACCCACGGCTAGCTGGCTTTGCAACGCGGTCGAAAACTTGCCGCCCCACACCGCATTCGAGCCGTTTTGCAGGTCGAGGTTCAGGGCCAGTGGGTTGAGGTTATACGAGTTACCGGTGTTTTCGAGCAGCGTGTAGGCCCGAACCGTGAAGTCCTTGCCGCGCAACTCCAGCTTATGGTTTTGCACCGTCACACCATCAAGCTGAATCTTGTTGCCGCGCTGAAACACGCCATCCATCAGCCCGAAACGGTAGCCGTAGCTCAACTCCAGATTATCGGTCAGCTTGTAGGCAACGGTGGCGTCGGCCTTGATATTCCGCACGATGGGTTTCACTAAATCCTTCTCGTAGTAGCCCGTGCGCGTCACGGTAAACGTCTGGTTTTTACCTTGGTAGGGAATGGTAATCGACAGCGACGAGTTGGTGTCGTCGCCGTAGCGGTTCCACAAGTCGGCGGCCGGGTTGTATTGGCCCGACAGTTCCGGAAAAGCCGGGTTGGAGGTTGAAAGGCCCTGCGGATTCTGGTCGGTTTGGGTGTTCGAGAGCCAGTCGGTGCCGCGCAGGTAGTCGAGGTTCACCTTATAGGCCCAGCGCTTGTCGGCCCCCAGGGTTTGCGCCCAGCGAATGGCCGTTTCGGTGAGCACGCTCGGGTCGCGGTCGCGGCCATCGACGTGGTTCACGCCCACCTTCTGGTACACGCTTAGGCCTTGGTAGGTAAAAGGGCTTTTGGTCGTGAGGTTGGCCATGCCATTGATGGCATTCATGCCATACAGCGCCGAGGCCGCGCCGGGCGTTATTTCCACGCTGGCAATGTCCAGCTCGGTCGGCCCGATGGCATTGCCCAGCGGCACGCCCAAGGTGGCCGCCTGCATGTCCACGCCATCCACGAGCT
This sequence comes from Janthinobacterium lividum, assembly GCA_050954845.1. GTDB lineage: Bacteria > Bacteroidota > Bacteroidia > Cytophagales > Hymenobacteraceae > Hymenobacter. The sequence goes on along the minus strand of JBPBQK010000099.1, from coordinate 888 downwards.
GCATAAAGCGAAAATTATTTGGGATGTTAAAACCCCTGGTATTCGGCACTTTAAATGTCAGGCTGCTAGTCAGCATCTGCACACCCTTCACGCTTTCCAAAGCATCGTAAAAGCTCGGCGCAGGCGTTTCCTTAATAGCCCGAATATCGAGCTTCTCAATCGCCACCGGCGATTTCAACCGGCTTTCCTCGACCCGCGAGGCCGATACCACCACCTCATTGGTGAGCACGCCCCGCGACTCCAGCGCCACCGAAATAGGCTGCTGGGCGCTGGTAATCTGTATCTCCTGCGTGTCGTGCCCGATGGCATTGAACACCAGCACAAACGGGTAGCTTAGCTTAGCTTTAAAAGCAAATTTGCCATCGACATCGCTCTGGGTGCCCACATTGGTCCCTTTCACGCTGATGCTCACGCCCGGCAGCCCTTCCTGGCCCCCTTTCTCGCGCACTACGCCACTAATGGCAATCAATTCGGTTTGGGCAAACGCCGGCGTGGCGCTGACAGCAGCCACCACCACGGGTAGCCAAAACGCAGAGTATTGGAGTTTCATCCTAATAATAACTTGCTCTAATTGAGTGGAATAGCCTGCGGCTTAAGCAGGCCCGGCAAACGGCTAACCAAGGCGCTAATCACCCCGGCGAGCCAGCGGCGGCTTCAACAACAACAGCTTCCGGCGAGGCAGGAAGTGGCAAGTATTTTCAGGCTGAAGGAGGGTTGCATGGTGTAGGATGCGGGGCTGGTGCCCGCCCGGTTTTGGGTAGTGAGTTAGGAGGTAGGGTGGGAATGGGTAGAGTTTGTCGTCTGGCGCGGGGAACCTCACGAGCCCCCTCTGGGGCCGGCCCCAGAGGGGGCTCGTGAGGTTCCCCGCGTTAGTACACGTCTTCTAAG
>JBPBQK010000098.1:0-99195 GCA_050954845.1 Janthinobacterium lividum | reverse complement strand
GACCTGGTCAATGGTGAACTGGCCCGTTGCGTAAGCGGCAGCCACCCGTTCGCGCAAATCATTTGAATAAGCTTGCATAGCGCAATCTAAACTAAAAACCCGTACACTTACTCCGAAACCGCTCTAAAGCGCTGTTGCAGCTCTGGTCACCGGATATCCTCATTAACAACCTACAAAACGGAATTTCAACCCGCGCCCAGGTTCTGAGCCGCATCAGCCAGGGATTGATTGACTACACTTCGTTCGACCGCACTATTGAAAAGATGTTCATCCTAGGCGATATCGTGGTGGTGATGGGCTAAGAGGTCTTCCATCCGGCGCGTAAAGCCGATTATGTGGGCAAAACTGTTACACGGCGCTTCACGAACGTCTGGATGCAGCAAGCTGGTACTTGGCGCTATAGTAGCCTGGTAGGCCACGATTGTGTCGCTGCACTAGTGCTACCAGCCGCTGAAGGGAGTATGTGTTGGCTAGCTGCTTTTGAGGGTAAGCGGTAGCGCTTGGGGTTCTCGTTACAACGGGATACTGTTGGTAGAAGAACCCCTAGTCGGGCTCTTGCCGTAGCGGCGGCCCGGTCAGGGCCGCGCCCAGCCGCGGCGGGCATTGGCCAGCAGCGCGTGGGCCACTACGTCGGGCACCTCAACTGGGGGGTAGTGGCCGACCGCCAGCAACTCGGTGACCACGGCGCGGGGATAGCGCCCGCGCGCCGCCTGGAGCATCAGCGGTCCGGAAACCGGGTCTTGCAGGCCCCAGACCAGTGCCAGGGGAATCGTCGCGCTGGCCTCGGCCAGGGCCTGCTCCCAGACCGTATGGTACTGCGCGCGCTCGGCGTTAAAACGCAGCAGGCGGGGCAAGAGCTGCGGGCCGTCTTCCCGGGCGATGCCCGCCCACACCCGGTCGAATTCTGCGGGCGGGCGGGGCCGGCCGGCTACCTCGGCCAGGCTCCGCTGCATGGCACTGCGCCCAATCAGCCGGGCGACCAACGGGCCGATAACCGGGGTCGAGAGCAGCCGCTGCACCCGCGTCGGTCGGTACTGGGCGTACAGTATCCCCGCGTTGAGCAGCGTTAGCGAGGAAAACGTGACCCGGGAGGAGCCGGCGGCGCTACGGCGCAGCAATTCCTGCACCACGGTGACCCCGTAGTCGTTGGCGGCGACGGCCACGGTGGAGAGGTGGCGCGCCGCCAGCAGGGCCTCGACAATATCCGCCTGCTCCGTGATGGCGTAGGTGCGCCGGGGCTTATCCGAATAGCCGAAGCCCAGAAAGTCCGGGGCAATCACGCGGGCGTGTCCGGCCAGGTGCTGGGCTACCCCCTCCCAATCCAGCGACCAGGTGGGGAAGCCGTGCAGCAGCAGGACGGGGGGGAGGTCGCGCTGGCCGGTATCTACCACAAAAACCGAGTCCCCAGACGGGACGCGCTCGCGGTGGCCCTGAGCCAGCCAAGGGTCAGGGGTAGTCTCTGCTGGATAGCTCGTCATGGTCTTATCATTTGCCTCGATAGGCGGTAGGGTTTTACTAGTGGTTTCGCCCACCGGCTTGGTCTGGGCGGCACCCGTACAAGCGCATAGGGCAAGTAGCAGCCACTGGCTGCTGCGAAGTCGAGCCGCGACCCGGCGCCAGGGAGCTACGGCCGCAGAAGGCCGAGTAGGCTCCCTAGTTGAACGGGCGAGTTGAAAGTCAAGGTGCATACGTGAAAATTGGTTTGGAACTGCTCGGCAGGGTAAGCGGTGGCTAAGGCACGCCCTGACTGCCTGGGTGCAGGCAGTTGCTAGCAGTAGAAAAGGAGAGAAGGGGAGTCACTACCCGATGCTAGCCAGCACTTCCGCGCAGGCGCCCGCGCCCGGCTACCTACTCCTTAGCTCGGCAGCCGGGGGAGGTAGCTCCCGCAGCAGCTTGCCACCTGGGTAGGGGAGAATTTAGCGCCTGACGACGGCGGAACCAGGTCCTGGCGGTTGATGTGAACAAACGGCGGCGCGTCTACCCACCTTTCGCCTTTTCAGTTGTTCGAGCGGATAGAACGGCAAGTCGGACGGGCGCGCCCTTCGGCCCGAAGACCTGATGGGGAACTGCCACGGGCCTTGGCGGGGTAGTAGCGCCCGGCCGGGTGCTCCCGGGGCCGGCGCGGCTAAGCAGTGCGGTTGGCTGGTTCATGACAGGCAGGTTTTGATAGGACAAAACAAGCCGTGCCAGACCGGGCCCGCGTTAACAATTGTTAAGAAGTTACTTCCGGCCGCGGATGCGGCTGAGCGAAACGGCCGTAATGCCGAGAAAGGAGGCGAGGTAGTGCTGCGGCACCCGCCGAATGAGTTCGGGGTGTTGCGCCAGCAAGGCGCGGTACCTACTCGCCGGGCTGTCCTTGATGCGGGCAATAAACAGGTGCTGGTAGTAGAGCAGCCGTTGTTCGATGTACCCCACATAAACGGCCTGCCAGTAGGACGACCGGGTTTTCAGCTCTTCAAACTCCGGATGGTCGATGCTGTAGACCACCGTCGGCTCCAACGTTTCCACGTTGTACCAGCTGGGCTCCCCCGCCAGTAAGGTTTCCATCGAGGCCACAAAGCTGCCTTCAAAGCCAAAATTGATGGTTACGTCTTTGCCCGCGTCGGTGGTAAACCAGCCGCGGCACCCCCCCGTTTCGATGTAGAACAGCTTCTTGGCCCGCTGGCCTTGCTCCACCAGCAAGCACTTGGCCGGAAACTCCTCCCGGCTAAAGTCCGCCGCAATATGAGCTAGAAGTTCGGCGGGAGCAAGCATAGCCAAAGCTAGCGCCGACGTCACTACTTTTCCTGAAAGGAGCGCAGACATGGTCGGAAAAGTGAACACGACTGCTGGACCTAACTTTTACCCAAGGCCTCGATAGCTTAGCGGGTAAATTCACCCATTTGGGTACGGTGCCCGAATGAGGTAAGCTAACCAGCTTACATTGCGTAGTGCTCTAGGCTGCTGCGCAGCCCTACCGGGCCAGGTGCGCAGCCCGGTAGGGCTGCGCAGCGGATGTCTCATGCAGATAAAACAGGGCATCGAACGCGTTGGACAGGGGTGCGTGCCACAGAAACTGGCTTTTCGCGCCGCCGGGCGGTCCCGTTGCCCCAATAAACCGAAACTTCTGGCGCTTGGTCAGCCACTGGCTGGTAGCGGCTGCGCTGCGTAGGGTAAGGAAGTAGTTAGGTGGGGTCGCCTGGTCGAGCCATGCCTCGAAGGCGTTGGGAGTGGGGGGCGCCAGCACGAGGGCCCGGGTTGACCCGTCCGGGTTGAAGACGCTGGCCGTGCCGTGGCCGGTGGCGAAACCCACGACCACGTAGGCCGGCCCCAGCTGCCGGGCCAGGAACCTCCCCAACTGCGGATGGTCCTCGTCGCGCCGAATGTGGGTGTTGTGCGCCCATAACACGACTTTGGCCGCCGGCTCCTGCCGGAGCAGCCAGGCCACGTTGGTGGCCATCGCCTGGTCACGCGTCTCTATACTCAGCTCGGCTCGCTGCCGCAGCACCTGTCCATGCTGCTGCATAGCTGCCGGGGCCGCCACCGCTTGCAGGTGCTGTACCAGCTCATCCGACAGGCGCACGAGGCGCTGCCGGGCGTCGGTCGAACCCTGGTCGGGCGCGGAATAGGCGGTGCGCAGCCGTTGAAGCTGCCGCTGCAATACGGTATCGGCCCGCTGGGTGGCGAAGTGCTCCAAGCGGAGCAGGTTGGGCGTGGGGTCTTGCATGTCAATGCCCACGTAGCGGATTTTGGCCGCATGCTGCTGGTTGTAGGCGCGCAGCCACTGCACCATGTCCCAGAATTCGGTGGTATCCCAGATGCCAAATCCTACTGCCTGACGCACCGTGAGCGAGTCGCCCGCCCCTGTCTGGATATACTCGTTCAGGATTTCGCCCCACCCGTAATCGACTTCGAGGGCCAGCGTGGTGAAGCCCTGCTGCGTGACCAGGTATTCCAGCAGCCGGTGCTTGAGCTGAAAGACCTCGTGCGTGCCGTGCGTGCATTCGCCCAGGCCCACCACCCGCGCCGGGGCCACCACGGAGGCCAGCAGGGCCAGGTCGGCAAACCCACTGCCGGCCCGCACTGCCGCCAGCGGGGTAAGCTGCTGGTTGAGACGGGCAATATCGGCCGGGGTCTGGGCGCGTAGCTGGCTGAAAGCCAGCAGAAAAAGCAAACTTAACCAGCTACGAACCAACCAGCTGGTTCGGATAGTCGGGCGGTCGTCAGGGGTGGAACTTTCATTCATAGGGCGGCAAAACAAACGTAACTGGCCATCAGAAGCGCCTTATCCTCAGCTGGTCATTACCCTAATTCTAAAGTTTCTTTAACTGAACTTGGTCTTGGAAGGCTTCCTCTACTAGTACGGAGATGCAAAATCAGAGGGGAGCAAAAGAATACGACGACTTACCGCTACCAGAGTCAAATCGATTAAGGATTCAGGAAAGGTAAAACCTAAATTTTCTGAACGAATACCTTTAGCTCAGGAGATGCCCAGGCGTCGAGCCTCATCAGCTACGAGCATCCGAACGAGCATAGAGTTACTGAGTCCACGCGCTTTGGCTACAGATTCGAGCAAATCCTTCTCCTGCTGATTCGCCTTGATGTTGACCTGTAGTTCGCGATTCTCTTTATCCTTTGCCATAGTGCAAAGATAGCAGCGATTGAAAATGCAAGAAATACGCTTTGTGTTTGCTTTGTATCGCTAACGTGTATACATTTGTAGTGTTCCGAGTGGAATAGACTACCCCGCAGTAAGCAAAAAGAGGCCAGCCGCTGAAACGACTGACCTCCGGTATAGCACCTGTTTCTACCAGGCACTACTGTGGGTTCTTGCAAACCTTACCCCAAAATTACATGAAAACGCATGTAACCGGGCAACCTGTGCTTGACGAGCTCCGCCAGCACGCCCTGTCCCCCTTGCTGGGCCACCCTCTGTTCACGCCAGCTGAACACCAGCGGGCCACTCAGTTCGCTTTTGAGTGCGAGGATATCGCCCGCCTCACGCGCTGGACATCGAGTATACGAGCCGAAATTGCCCGCCGCGAGACCGACGCTGCCCGCCAGCGTTGTCACCGCGCCGCGCAGCAGGTACTGCGCCACTTGCGTGCCCCCCGCTTCCGCGGCCACTACCCTGCCCTGCCCCACCTGGGTACCCGTCGCGCCCCTACTCGAACGAGCCGACCGACGGGCCGGCACCTTCGACCGCGTGGCTGCGGACCGCTTCCAGCCAGCGGACTCGTTGACGTTTGCTTCCCTATTTAGCCAAAAGTCGAGATGAGCACCCGTCGCGACCTCAAGTACCTGCGCCGCGCTCAGAAGCAGGCCAAGCGCCAACTGCGCCAACTCATCAAGCTGGAAATCACCGGGCTAACCGCCGTCACGCTCTACGCGCATTCCCGGCAGGTAACGATTACGCTCGCCTCCGCCACGGGTGCCCCCTTTACGGACACGCTTCGGGAGATTTTACGCGAGCGCCGCCAGGCCCTGCAGGCCGAGACCCGGCAACTTCTGCTTACCTGGCTGGAAGACGAGCAGTTGCGCGACCACACAGTTACGAGTACTGGCCCTCTGCTGCCCTAACGGCTTCCCGACTCCGGCGAAATCCTTTCCGCTGCTGGCTACCCAGCAGTTGGACTCCGCATGTCCCATCTATTTTCTCTTATCGCTACGCTATGTTTTCCCCCACTGCTTCGCTCCTGCTTTTTGCGCAGGCTACGGCGGCCCAACGGGCCCAGACTCTGCACTATCTGCAAGCCCGCTTACAACTTCACTTTCCCACCCTGCCTGAGCGCCCCTTCGTTCGCACCCTGGCGGAATGCCGCCCTACGCTGCTGCTCACCGGGACGCAGGTGGCGCTCTCCCGTCACGAGCTGACCCAGTTAGTTCAGTATCTGGGCAACGCGCCCGAATTACCGTTGCTCGACCCGCCTTTATTTGGACGGTTCGCGTTGGAGTTGGCGCAGTATCTACTACATACCACCGAGCTAACCGTGAACGCGGTTATCGAGCTGGCCAGCAAGTCGGCTGCTCGCTACGGTCCCCGCCTTGGGGAGCTACTGCTACGCACAGCCCGGCCGTACCCGCTGGCCGAGCAAGTGGTGCAGGCCCAGCGTTGGGATTTACCCGGTAGTTTTCGACTGCCAGCAGGCATCCCTGGCGGGGTACCCGCGCCGGGTAGCCAAGTCGTGGAGGACTTGCTCCGGCAAATTCTCCCATTGGCTAACCAGCCAACCGAGTAGAGAGGCATGCAAAGCGGGATTCCAGCCCTTGCGGCAAACAGAAAATAGGAAGCGTACGGAGCGCTATGAAACGCCACTACTTGAGAAAAGTGGCGTTTCATAGGTCTTTGGTAAGTGTCTTTGCTACTCCTAACAGCTACCGCAAGCCAAGCTGCCTTACGGGAATTATTCGTGGGTTAATCCTCAAATCGGCCAAAAGTGTCAAGCTTTTATAGGTAAAAGCTTGACACTTTTGGCCGATTTCAGTTGGGGCTTTGCCGTTGAATTCCCCTGCTGTATCCTCCGCCACCCAACGCATCCGCGCTAAACTCGACTTATTACTGGCCGGTCAGCCGGTGGGCTACGCTGACTTCGTGCGCGAGGCCGAGTTTGGGACGGTAGCGGCAGCCCTGAGTCGCTTGAGCAAGCGCGGGGAGTTAAAGTGCCTAGCCAAAGGCTTGCACTACTGGTCCGTGCCTGGGCGCTTCGGCCCAGCCCCTACTTGCGCAGGCAACGGTTGTGATAGCCGTGGAAGTTTCCTCCAGCCGGCTATCCCCCTACCCTACCGGCCTAGCCGTCTGTAACGCGCTGAAGTTGCCCGCTGGCGTGATGCTGTTGACACGGGCCTTTTTACGAAGTCGTCCGGTGACCACGCAGCTAAGTTAAGCTGCCGATATATCGACTTATAGAAAAATATCCCACTTGCGGGAGCTGTTAAAGTAAGATATACTGAGCAAAAAGTAGTATTATTGCTCATTGTATTACGCATTATGCCGAAAGACCCCGTGGTTTTGCTGCCTCGCCTGCAGCAGTTGTTGACCCAAACTGGTGAGCAGATTCGCTTAGCCCGCCTGCGCCGTAAGCTGAGCGCGGCCCGCGTGGCGGAGCGCGCGGCCATCAGCCGCAATACCCTGCTCGCCATTGAACAGGGGGCCTCTACGGTGAGCATGGGGGCCTACTTGCAGGTACTTTTCGTGCTGGGCCTGGAGAAAACCATTCTCCTGCTGGCAGCCGACGACGTGCTGGGACGCAAGCTCCAGGACGCCGAGTTGGTGGTCAGCACCCGGGCTCCCAAACAAGCCTCTTCTGAATAAACAGATGGCCAGAACTGTTGAACGCCGCCAACTATTTGTGTACGCCGATTGGCAGGGCCTGACCCAGGGGCCGTCGCTGATGGGCACGTTGTCGGCCGTGCCGGTGCGGGGCAAGGAAGTCTTTTCCTTTGCCTATGCCCCGCAGTGGCTGGCTTTGCCGCAGGCCCAGGTGCTGGACCCCGCGCTGCAACTCTTCGCTGGCCCCCAATACCTGCCGGAAGACCAGCCCAATTTCGGCCTGTTTCTAGATTCGGCCCCCGACCGGTGGGGGCGGCTGCTCATGCGCCGGCGCGAGGCCGCCCTGGCCCGGCAGGAAGACCGCCGCGAGCGGCCCCTGCTGGAGTCGGATTACCTGCTGGGTGTTTTCGATGGCCACCGCATGGGCGGGCTGCGCTTCAAAACTGACCCCGCCGGCCCTTTCCTTAATGATAACCGGGCCATGGCAGCCCCGCCGTGGACGTCGCTGCGGGAGTTGGAATTCGCCAGCCTGCAGTTGGAGCGGGCCGATGCCCCGCAGGACCCGGATTACCTCAAGTGGTTATTTATGCTGGTCGCGCCCGGCTCTTCGCTGGGCGGGGCGCGGCCCAAGGCCAGCGTGGTGGATGAGCACGGCCAACTCTGGATTGCCAAGTTTCCCAGCGGCCAGGACGAGCACGACGTGGGGGCCTGGGAGGCCGTGGTGAATGAGCTGGCCCAGTCCGCCGGCCTGCAAGTGGCAAACGGCCGCGCCCAGCGCTTCAACAGCCGCCACCACACCTACCTCTCCCAGCGCTTTGACCGCACAGCCACCGGCGAGCGGCGGCATTTTGCCTCGGCCATGACCTTGCTGGGCTACCAGGACGGCACCGACCACCAGGACGGGGCCAGCTATCTAGAGTTGGCTGGTTTGCTCGTGCAGCAGGGAGCCCACGTGGCGCAGGACTTGACGGAGCTTTGGCGGCGCATCGTGTTCAACATCTGCGTGTCCAACACCGACGACCACCTGCGTAACCACGGCTTTCTACTCACGTCCCAGGGCTGGCATCTCGCGCCGGCCTTCGACCTGAACCCCATCCGGTACGGGCAGGGCCTCAAGCTCAACATTTCCGAAACCGATAACGCGCTGGACCTCGACCTGGCCCGGCAGGTTGCGCCCTACTTTCGACTATCGGCATCTCAGGCCGAGGCCGTGCTCACGCAGGTCGTGACGGCGGTGCGGCAGTGGCCGGCCGTCGCCAGCCGCTACCAGCTCTCTCGGACGGAGCAGGAGCTGATGGCGGGTGCCTTTGCGGCCGCGCAGTAAGCGTAGCTGCCGGTAACTGAGGCTAAGCACGATGCTGGTGGAGAAGTATTATTGGGTCAGCTATGGTCGGCGGGCAAGCACATTCGCCTTACCGCGACTAGGTGGTGTTCAATGGCAGGGCGGCTCTGTTCAAATCCTGCGGGCTGATTGCGCGGTTTTCCGTAGATGTCGACCTGGCTGTTGCTGTTATCGAGACTGGCGCAACTACCGCGTCAAAAAGCTCTTGGATGAGGCCGCCGCTGAAAGTAATGCGACTACCTGTCACGTAAAAGAGCGCGGCTGCAAAACGCCCCCTGGTTTCTACTTACTCCAAGTCCGCCGAACTACCAAGGAGCGAGAATTGCACCCAGAAATTTACTGGTTTGTACCCGCCTGATAGCATAAGCTACTGGTTCCAAAACGCTGGCTCACTTAACGCGTGGCCGGCGCATTTCGGAGCCGCCCGCAACCAAGTCTGATGCAAGGGCTGCCCTTGTTAGATTCGATAGACCATCTTAAGAAGAGCGTGCAGCGGCGAAAGCAAGTGCTCAAGGCCTTAGCCACGTAGAGTGGAGTGACTAACTAACGTAAGTACAGCCAGATTATGACGACGTCCTTTCCCTCACTTGCCGCGGCATTAGCCGAATTCTATCAGCTTCTGCATTCCCCTACCCGGCAGCTGGTAGGCGTGTTTGGGAAGCGTGAGCCAAGCAGCGGGTCGGCCAGCTTGGCGGGGATTGCCCTGTCAGACGAGCTAGCGTTTCTCTACCAGCAGTATACGTGTGACATGATGGTGACGTATGCGAACATCGCCTTTACCCCAGTTGACAAACTAGCTCGGCGGCAAGAAGGCTTTGCCTCTGTTTCGGTCGATGCCGGGAAAACGCTCCAGCCAAACCCGACCTGGGTGAAAGGATGGACGGTATTTGCCGATATAAATGATGACCCCATTGTCGCCGACACGACGGCACCGGGAACACCTGTCTACGCGGCCATCGAAGGGGTTCAGTATCACGCCATCGCCCCCTCATTAGCGGTATTTATTCAGCTGTTGAATGAAATGCTCAAAACAGAAGACCGCTATCAGCAGGTGCGAGTAGCGAGGATGTTGAGCAGTGGATTCTTTTTAAAGAGAAATCCCTGACTCCTCATTTTCTAAGCCGAGCGGCCACCCTGCTTGATAGCCAGCAGCTAGCGGCGTTGGATAACTTTTTACACGCCCAATAGGAGGGCCGCGCTGCGCCCTGTCACAAAGCTTAGCATGTTGCAGCAGATGCAATCAGTCTAAACAGGTCGGTGGCCGTTGTAAAACACTTAGGCTCGCTCAGAGCCCTTTTAGCTCATAGCTGTCAGAGGCCAAGGCCTCAGGCACCAGCCTCGCGTGAACGAAGCTGCGCTGGTGCAGCCAAACCGCTAGCCGCCAGTCGCCAGCCAGCACAGGAGCGCTTGGCTGGCCGCTTGGCTACACCAGCGGACGCCACTTTTCTTCTTTACGTCGGTAGCCGGCTCGCCTACCTTCGCGCTCATGAAACCTGAGATTCTTGCCCGTATCCGCGCGCTAGGCGGCACCACCGACGGCGTGCGTGGCCGCTCGCTGGCCGATGATTTGCAGGCTATTCACTTTTCCTCGGTGCTATACCCCCGGCCTACCGACACGCCCTGGGCGGAGGCGGCGGCCACCGAGCCTATTGCCGGGCTGGAGGCCTGGGTAGCTGCCCACCGCTCACTGCTGGCGCACGACCGGGCTGCTTTCGACCAGCAGTTGGTAGCCCATTTCTACCAGCTCACGCCGGAGCCCCGCGGGCAGGCATTTTTCGTGGGTCGCCTGTTCACGCCCTTTCGGCCGGGCACGCCCGACTTTACCGAATGGTACGCCGACTTCACTGACCCCGACCTAGTGGACCTGGGGCCGGTGCGGGCCGTGGCGGCCAACCCCGCCCCCGATTTCGTGCACCTAGCCTCCAGCTCCGGCTACCCCGACAACTTCTACGTGTGCCTGGCCGACCCGGCTCCTGATGACCCCACGGTATTTGGCACCGACCACGAAACGTTTTTTCAGGAAATCACCAACGAAGGAGCGCTAAGCGCGTTTTTTCAGCGCTACCTCACGCCCGCCGAGCTGCTGGCGCTGGTACACCAACAGCTGGCATCTTGAGTGCCGTGCCGGAACTACCTCTTCCCTCCCCTATGTCGTCGCCCGCCTATCCCCACGCACCTTTACCAGCCGATGCCGACGCGGCAGACCAGGCCATGCAGCCCGTACTGGAACAGTTGCTGCTGGAAATGCTGGCCAATCGGGGCGGCAAGCTCACCACCTTCCCCACGTATGCCGCGGCGCGGGCGCAGGATGCTGGTTACCAGGGCCGGCTACTGCTGGCGACGGCCGCCGTGATGAATGCCAACATGGGCGACCAAGCGCACTACAACAACGCCGCGCATTGGTCGCTTAGTGAGGTGTTTAATAGCCTATTGCGAGGCACCGTGGCGCTGAGTGAAGCCGATTGGGTACGGTTGCTGGAGCGGTGCGGGCAGCCGCGCCAGCCCAACACCCGCACCAACTACCCGGCTTCCAGCTTTTTCTCGTTGAGCCTGCTGCTCAACCAGCTTGCCCGCCACGCCAAAAAACAGCCCGTGCAGCACTTGCCGCTGCGGGCCCTGCTAGCGCACCTGCTGACTGACAGCAGCACCGCCAGTAAGGAGGACGCCAAGGTGCAGGCGAAAATCCAAGAAATTCTGGGCGCGGCTACCGCGGCTTCGCCTTTTTAGCCACCAATTCAATACGTTCAAGAAGTACGCGATGCTAAAACCTGCTTGTCAGTAGCCTATTATGCAAGTAAATTCAGAGCAAGATGTTGGCACTTAAACCAGGTAATTAAGCAGACGGTACTACTTGGTTACAAACTTTTATTTATGAACACCATAACACAGTTATTCTCCGATTCGGCTGCTCCCATCGGCAGCCTGCGCACCCTGGAGCTGCCCGGTCTGGTGCTGCCAACTGGCCGCCTTGTAGCCTGCGACCCGCTCGCACACTTCGACCCGCAACCCTTTATGCAAGCCTGCCCGGCCGGCCGCTACCCGGTGTACCTGCACCGGCTGCCTACCGAAAACCGGATTGCCTACGCCGAGCTGCGCCTGAGTTTAGCGCCGGTGGTGCGCTGGGAACTGGCCGTCACGGCCGAACAGAACCCGGCGACGCTGGCCGCCGACGAAATCTTTGGGTACCCGGTATCGGCGGGCCTGGGCTGCTTTATGGACTTTACAACGGTGGCGCTGCTTGAGCAGCATGATGCCGACCTGGAAACCCAGCTTGGGGATGACTACATCAGCTACTACGATGATTATGTGGCCGAGCACCTGGAAAACGACGCGCTAGCCGGCTCCGAACACTGCCTGTTGCAGCTCTATGCCGACCAGCAACACAACGTGGCCGTGTTCCAATCGGGCTATGGGGATGGCTTCTACGCCACCTATGTGGGGCTGGACACCGCCGGCCAACCGGTCAAGTTTGTAACCGAATTTATTGACGTAGCCCCCACAGCCAGCAGTCAGAAGTAACCCACCCACGCCAGCCCGGCCGCGACCCAGACTCACTGCCGCCAGGGCTAGGCGCTGCCCACGGCCAGCAGCGCCTACTCTGCCGCCAGCGTCGTTATCAGCACGGAGACATAAAAAGCCTTATCGTTTTCGCTGACCGCTTAGTGAAACAAATGACTGCCAGCCGATTACCAGGAGCTATACCGCTGGCACAATGGCCTGAACGAAGAGGCTGATAACTGGGGCAGCTTTTTCTACGGAATGCATTTTTTGCCCCTGGCCGAAGTACTCGACGCCTACCAGTACCAAGCCGGGCAAACCAAAACCTCCGCGCTCGAAAAAGCTGATGCCACGGTGCGACCGGCCGTGCTCCAAAATCCTTACTGGCTGCGCCTGGGCTTCGATGGAGGCCACGGCTGGCTGTGCGTAGACTTGGACCCGGCCGCCGCCGGCACCTACGGCCAAGTAATCTACCTGTATGAGATTCAAGAAATTGCTTTTCAGGTGGCTGGTTCCGTAGCGGAACTGCTCACTGGTTTTGCCCACGATTTAGAGCACGGCCTTTACTCGCTGGATGCGGGTGCGCAGGAAGATGGCCATGAGTTTCTGGTGCCGAATGAGCAGCTCGACCCTGGCAACTGGGAATGGGCCGAACGGTGGCAGGCAATTAGCGCCTTGCTGCTGCCCCCGGCGGAGGCCTAGGGTCAGCCGTAACCAGCTGCTGACGTCATGGCCTCGGGCAGAAGCACACGTACCGGGAACGCTGGCGCGCAGCGGTCAGGCCTAGTGGATGCCAGTTCGAAACTTGCGTTAAAGTAGTGTTAATTGCCTACTGTTGCCTATCAGTCTGGAATCTATTGTGCCGAAGAAGATGACCACGCAAGGAGCATCTTCTTCCCTGTTGATTGCGTTTTAAGCCTGACTACTCCCCTTCTTGCTTGCTACTATTCCTTGCGTATGGCTGCTTTCCTGTCCCGTCGCGCCCGTCCGGCTTCGCTAGTCAGTAAGAAAAGTAGTCCCCTGCTAGACTGGCTCATTTTTGGCGGCGGCCTAGGGCTGCTGGCCACTGGTATCTGGCTATTGGTGCGGGTTGGGGGCTGGCTCGCTATCTTGGGCGGCAGCGTGCTGGTGCTACTCGGCGCAGCAATGAGCGCCTTAGCAGTTTTTGCCTATCTTCTAGTCCGGAGTCTGCGGAAGCCCTTCCATTAGGGGGCTGCGGGTGCACCCCGTGGACGCCGTTCAGAAAACAGCGGGGCGACCCGACCGCTGGGGGCGGCTGCTCATGCGCCGGCGCATGGCGGCCCTAGCCCGGTAGCAGGAGCGCCGCGCCGGCCAGCAGCCATTTGTCTGTAGTTGTGCGTGGTAGTGACAATGGGTGCCAAACGGGACGCGCGGCGCCATAGGAACCGCTGTGGCTAGCATCGGCCATCCACGGCGTGGGCACCGGCCTATATGCGAATGAGATAAAGCGTACGTGTTAAGCCAAAACAACGGGGGCTGATGAGCAGGCGTAGCGTAGGCTCAAACAGTAGGGTACTCAGAGAGCCGGTTACGTACGCAGAATGGGAGTGCCTCGCATTCCTGTACTTTTGAACAGGTTGTAAGCATCGAAGGCAACTAAAAACTTGGGGTGCTATGCGAGAAAAGGAAATGAGTAAACTGGTAATTACTGCGGCACTTCTAGTACTTGCTTCTTGTAGGCAGGATGCAGACTCACAAGTTGTTACAGGCAAGCGACCGATGCCACAGGCCGCACTTGAAAGCGAGCAGGCGAGCGACAAAGCTGTAGCTTTTGTCAACGCTTACGTGGCTAATTGCAATAAAGAGAAAGGCGCACTTAGAATCGAGGAATGGGTGAGTTCAAGCAAGTTGACAACTACTAGCTTTAAGACGGAAGCAAAAAAACTGCTGGCCGAGGCCTACAAAGAAGACCCTGAACTAGGGCTGGATGCAGACCCGATATTTGATGCGCAGGACTATCCGGACAAGGGTTTTGAGTTGGATTCTTTTGACAGCAAGACAAACTACGCAGTGGTAAAGGGTAAAGACTGGCCGGACTTTAAGTTGACTATGAAGCTGGTTTTAGAAAATAACAAATGGCTTGTTGATGGTTGCGGCATCATTAATATCCCACCTGCTAAACGAAGCTCCAGATAGCAAAACAGCGCCTTGCCGCCCTCGTTTGCAAGGCCGTAGCGGGGCGTTGGGCAGGCCTGCCCGTTATGAGGCTGGGGTGTTTCGGGTGGGCGTACCAGGCATCCAGCTCGGCGTGGCTACGCTCGGCCTATGGCACTGCATTTGGGACGAAAAGCGGAAATGACCGACAGCAAGTAAGACAAGAGGTAGCTGACTCATCCTGCTGCTCCTGTCCCAATACCTTATGGAAGGCCGATGCCTACCAACACCTTTTACATCGACGACGCCCAGCGGTCGCGTAGCAACTTTTTGTTTACTAATCCCGAATTTTATGCCTGCTACTTTACCCGTCTGGGTAGCCTGGCCCTGCGGGGCGGCTTTCGTGCTCGGCATCTACGGGCTGGGGCGGGCCGCTGGCTGGGCCACTCGGCTGTTTGACCCGCCGGCTAATGTCTTTGCCTTTCCGGCGGCCGAAGCTACGTTTTGCTTCACACTCACGGCGGCCGGTCCCTACGAACTGGCTTGCACCCGGCGCGGCCGCTGGGGCAACTATTTCATCCTGCCCGACGTCGAAATTCGGGTGCGCCGGCTACCCGACGGGCCGGTGCAACGGTTGCAGCCCAGCTTCTGGAACTGGGACAAGCGTACCAATATGGAGGGAGATACTACGCAGCGGATTGCTGATTTCGTGGCCGATGTGCCGGGGGAATACGAACTTAGCAACCCCTACACCACTCATTTTCAGGCCGGTGACAAACTGCGCATCATGCCCTCGACAGCCGGCAAAACGCTTCCGTTGGTACTGCTGTTTCTGGTCTCGGGAATGGCTACCATCGGGGGTTTCGTCGTGGGGCTGATTGCCGGAATTGGTGGGTTGACCCGCTAATTGGCCTTGGCCTAGGTCGAGCGGCTTCTACTAGCCAGGCAAAAGTCTTATATTGGGCTCTTCCCGTAAACTAGATTCTGCTTCCTCTCTCCTCAAAAATAGCCATTTCGCTCGCGTGCTCACCGAAACTCAACGCCAGCTGCTTGCCGAGTTGCAGCACGAAGTGCAGGCTCATGGCCGGCAATCCGGTGAAACTATCCTGGAGCTGGCCGCCATCACGGCTAGCCGCTACGCCATCGAGCCACTGCTGGCGACGTTCTTCGCGCAGCAGGCCATCCAGGTTTCCCCGACCGGCTTGCCGATGAGCGAAATAACCTATCAGCAGGCCGTAGCGTCGATGAAATACGGGCTAAGCTCGAAAATCAACTACACGCGCATCAAACGCGAGTTTTCACCGTCGGACCAAAACCGCATCGTACACTCCTTTCTGCGCCTGTTCGAACAGCCCCGTTTCTACTCGACTGATGCCAGAATTTACCAAGCAGACCTGGACTTGGAAGATTTTTGGGAAAGCGGCGGTGCCATCGTCATTGATGAGCAAGCCATCGGTATTTTGTGGACAAACGACTTGTACGCCAAGTTTCGGTAGCGCCGCCGCCTGCTTGCCGCCAGCGATTACCTGGCATGGTGTAGGCCTGGCCCGGCAGACGGGAAAGTCTAGCCCGCTGCGTCCCCTGCCTCACTCATTTCTCGCAAAAGAACCTGATTACGCTCCGCTAGCTGTTCGCTGCCAAGTTGTTTATTTGCTCAGGCTGGCAGCTCGCAAGGGGTAGGTCGGAAGCGTGAAGTCACGAACAAGCAGAACCACGTTTTCGCCAGTTCCAGGCTGCTCGCAGGCTAGTAATCTTGAATTCTCATCGCCGACCATTCGTCCAGAATGGCCCAAAAATCCACCACATCGGGTGCCTCATCATCCCACCAGAGGGATAAAACAATGGCTGCCGGCGAGCGAGAATTTTACGACGACTTTTGCTAGAAACCCCCATGCTGCTCGGCGTCTACTGGTACTATGGCTTCCCGGAAGGCCTCTACCACTTCGATTTCTTCACCTTCCAGGCGGGCCGGGGCGGGCACGCCGACGGACCCGCCGAGCTAACGGCTACCGTGCGCGCTCCCAACCCGGTCGCCCTGCTGGCGCAGGTGCGGGCCGTGGCGGTGCGCTACCCCGAAGGGTACATTTTTGGGCAGACGCACGGCGCCGTGCTGCGCCTGGACCTGGGCGACTACGCCCTTACCGACTACACCTTTCACGTGGCCGGCGAGCTAGAAAAAGTGCTGCGCCAGCACCACGCCACGCTCACTACCGAGCCACTCCCCCCAGACACCCCGCACCTGCGCCTGGCCGCGCCGCACGACCCCACGCCGCCCTACAGCTATAGCGACGGCCAGCTGCAAGCCGTCAGCTCTCACCCCGGTCAGCACCAGGCCCAGGCGGCCCTGCTGCGCCTCGACTGCCACCTGCCGCTAGCCCAAAAGGCCGCTTTTCTGGCCGCGCTGAATGACCTGTGCGAGCAGTTTGGCCTCGACGTGCTCTATTACTTTGACCATAAAATCGGCCTTCAACTAAACCTGATGGTGTTTTTTGGCAACGGCCGGCAGGGCGTGGGCGGCCAGCCCCTGCGCTACACCGACACGGCCGCACTCAAAATAGCCGCGCTGGCTAGCCTGGCCGCGCACGGCGGCCAGCCCAAGCACTTGGGCAACCGCCCAGCCGACTATCCGGGCCGCGGCCCCCACGTCGTGCGCGTAGTCGATGCCGACTTTGTGTTGTAAGACCCGCTGCGCTTTTTCTCCCCGCAGAATTTACCTGCCTACTTCCTTCCACTTTTCCTCTCCAACGCAATGACTACTTTCACCCTGGCTGTAATTGGCTACCTGCACCCGTCGCCCACCCAAGCGGGGCTAACCTTCGAGCAACTAAAAACCGCGCTGGAGCAGCACCCGGAGCTGTATCCGGCACGGGTGCGGCAAGCGCTCGCCTGGGCCGAAAACGCTCGCGCCGGCGAAAGCTGGCAAACGGCTACCGACCTGCGCGAATCAGACCAGGCCGACATCTACCTGACGAAAGTATAAGCCGCTGGAGCGCGCCAGCACGTCAAAAAGGTCATATCAAGATGACTACCCACAACTTTTTAGCCGGCCTGGGCCTGCTGCTAGTCAGCCTGGTGTCGGGCCGTCAACCACTTGCCGGCCCCCCACTGCCCGCCGCCATTCGCCGGGCCCTGCCCGCGGGCTACACCGTGCTCGACGCAGCCCAAGGCGACCTCAATCGGGATGCCTTGCCCGACTGGCTGGTAGTGCTGCACCGGCCCGACGAGCAAAAGACTTCCGACGTGGTAGACCACCCCACCAAGCGGCCGCTGCTGGTTTTTGTGGGCGGCGCGGGCGGCACCTACACCTTGGCCGCCCGCTCCGACAACGCGGTGTACTGCGTGGATTGCGGCGGCATGATGGGCGACCCTTTTATGGACCTGGCCATCAAAAAAGGCTACTTTACGGTGGAGCACTACGGGGGCAGCGCGCAGCGCTGGACGCGCTTCGTGACCTTTAGGTACGACCCGGCCGCGCGCACCTGGCTGCTGCACCGCGACGGCAGCGAGCGTTTTCACGCCCTCGACCCCGAACACGGCACCACCACGGCTACGACCACTAAAGACGTTGGCCGGGTGCCGCTGGCCAAATTTGATATTTACAAAGAGTAACTGGCTGCCGAAGCTCTTTTTGCCGCGGTTTTTGGGAGGCCTAGGGGCAACCGCGGCGGTCCAGGCGGCCGCGGCGGGCCGAGTGCTGGTACATCGCTGGTCGTCAGCGGCCTACCCGGTGCTGATACTTGGCGAGCGTGTTCCATATTTTGTACATTGCGGCCCCACCGGCTTTATTCGAGAAGCTGGTATTGAGCATCAAAAGCCGGCCAATACCCGATTTAGGGTCAAAAAACAGCAGCGTCACCACGCCGGGGTCGCCGCCAGTGTGGCCGATGAAGCCAGTGTACCCAAAACCCATAAAAACGCCCACGTTGTAGGACTCGCTGTATGGGTTGCGCTCGTTGCGCTGCTCGAAGTTGCCCGCCGCCAGCTGGGGCCGAAACAGCTCGCGGTAGCTTGCTGGCCGCAGCACGGTACCCTGGCCCTGGTAGCCCCGCAGCAACTCGCGCAGGTACAGGCTCAGGTCGGCGATTGACGAAATGAAACCGCCATCGGGATAGGTAGTTAGCCCGTAGTAAGGCAGCGCGGCCGTTGGCGACTGGTAGAGCCGGGCATAGCGCGAAAAATCGACCTCCCCGAAGCTCCAGCCCGAAGCCCGCATGTGCAGGGGTCGGGTAATGTAGCGGGCGGTGAAGGCCGGAAAAGGCTGGCCCGTCGCCAGCTCGACCACGTAGGCCGCCAGGGCCGCCCCCACGTTGGAATACTCGTACCGCTCGCCGGGCCGGTGGGCGAGAAACCCCTGCGGCTGGTACCACTTGCCCCGCGGGGTCAGCACATTTTGCAGAAACACGGGCAGCGCCACCGCTGAGTCGGCCGGAATAAACGTTTGCTCGTCCTCTAATGTCAGCTGCAAGCCCGTGACATCCTGGCCCGGCTTTAGGTAGTAGTTTTTGCGGAGGTAAAAGTCGTTGTCGCGGATGCTGGACGTGTGGTTGGCCAGCTGCCGGAGCGTAATGGGCACCCTAGGGAAGGCCGGATTGACCACCCGGAAGGGCAGGTATTTATTGACGGAATCATCCAAATTCAGCTTGCCTAGCTCCTGGGCCTTGAGGATGGCCAGGCCTACCACGGTTTTGGAGACCGAGCCAATATTTTGGATGGTGTGGATGCCGTAGGGCGTGCGGGCCTGCGCGTCGGCAAAG
Source organism: Janthinobacterium lividum (assembly GCA_050954845.1). Classification (GTDB taxonomy): domain Bacteria; phylum Bacteroidota; class Bacteroidia; order Cytophagales; family Hymenobacteraceae; genus Hymenobacter. Next base: position 80,237 of record JBPBQK010000098.1, on the reverse strand, counting down.
CCAAAGCCGTGCTGGTAGAGCGCCCCCTGGCGATTCACGATGGCCACCCCGAAGCCATTAAAATAGCCCTGGTTACGCAACGCCTCCAGCTCGGCCGTCAGCGAGTCTTGGGCGGCGCGGCGGTGGGCGGGCTGGGCGGCGGCCGGCGGGCTACTGCCGCACAGGATACACAGCAGCAAGGCAAGCATGATTTTGGGCATGAGTTGACTTAGGGGGGAGAAGGCCACCGGCGGGCTGTAATCACGCTGGGCAGGCTAGCAATAGGCCGTAAAAGTAGCGGCCGGCCTACTTCACTGAGGCGACGCAGTACCTATCCGACGCGTCCCATTGCCTAGCATTGACATCGGCTTGCCTCGCCTGAAAAATAGATTATATATTTAATATACAACAATTTAGCGCATTCATTCAGTGGGGTCAGCATCGGCCCGCCCCAGGTAGTAGCTAGCCCAGTAGCCCACCACCGGAAGCTGCAGCAGCAAACCCGCTTGGTAACTGAGGCCGAATAGCCCGAGTGCCACCGCCAGCGCCGCCCAGCTAGCCCATCAAGGCGCACGGTGCCGGTCGGGTCGTGGGGATGCGGGCCGGGGCCATCGACCAGTTCCAGGCGCAGGTGGCACTGCGCAAACCCCCAGAACCGCAGTAGCCGCAGCCAGTAGGTATAGACCACGATGCTACTCAGCAGGATGGTTTCGGTGGAGCGACCACCCCACGGCCAACGAGCAGGCTATGCCCGCGCCGTGATGGCCGACGCGGCCCAGCACCTCCCCTCAACGCGCGACCTAGGGCTGTGGACGGTTATTGAAAACATCAGCACCGACCTGACCCGCTCGCTCAGCGGCAGCCGGGCCGAGTACTACCAGGCCCCGATTCGCAAAATCAAGGAAATCCATTTCACCACCACCGCCCAGGAGCCCACGCCGGCCCAAATGGGGGCGCAGCACGGTTGGTTCTATTCCTGGAACAAAGCCACCTGCGTGCTCACGATGGCCATGAGCACGAGCACCAAGTTGCCCTCGCCCGTGAACGAAGACAGCGAGCGCAACACTACCAACTGGATTCTGGCCAACGTGAAATAGCTTGCGGCCCGGTTTCCTTAGCCATTTTGGCTGAAGGAGCCGGGCCGCTTTGAGTAATGGCTTAGACATTCGCTTCTAAATCATGTATCCTATCCGCTTAGCGCTACGCAGTGCCTTGTTAACTTAACGGTTTATAAAGCGAATCAGCCAGAGTTCTGGCAACCGACAAGATATGACCTCAGAAACGCCTCTAGCCCAACAGCTTCGCACCCAGCTGCGGGCGCTGCTGCGCACCAAGCAGCAATTGCTGGTAACACCTGCCGAGCGCCCGGCAGCTTCGCAGCTGCTGTCGCACATCGGCGGCGACCCGTATTTCGAAGCCGGCGAAACCTGGCCCAGCAACTCCAAAACCGGCCAGCCTTTGGAGTTGATTTTTCAATTGGTGAACCTTGATGGGGACATGCCCTGGCCCTTCGAGGCGCAGGTAGTGCAGTTTTACCACAACTACCATTGGGGCGAGCTGCCGTTTGACGACGGGCACGAGCCGCTTGATTTTTGCTTGAAAACCTACCCGCGCCTGCGCCCCGAGCAGCTGGCGCAGGTGCCCCGGCCCGCCGCGCTGCCGCCCATCAGGTTCAGCCACATCCGCACCCAGGCCGCGCCCTCGCTGCCCGACGATGATGAGTTGGCCGACCTGGCTCCTGAGTTGCAAGCCCTGTGCGAGCAGCTAAACCCCGATGATTGGTGGGAGGCTTACAACGCGGCCGTGACGGAGTTGGCCGGCGAGCCCGACCTGGGCTCCTGGGTGGGCGGCTATGCCCAGTGGCTGCAAGGCGCATACCCCACGGGCACGTTTTGGCTGCAATTCGATAGTACCCAGGATTTTGCCTGGGGCGATTCGGGCCTGCTGTACTTCTGCGTCGATGGCCACGACCCCAACACGATTTCTTTCCAACTGCAAAGTTGCTAATGAATAACTTACTGTTACTCAGTGGCGCATTCGCGCTGGCTAGTCTGGCCCCGCCCGTCTACCGCACCTACCACAACGCCCGCTTTGGCTATCGCATTGACTACCCGGCCGACTTGCGCCCGCAGCCCGAGCCGGACAATGGCGACGGCCGCCGCTTCGTATCGGCCGATGGCCAGACGGTGCTCACGGCGTATGCGGGCTATAATGCCCTGGATAGGGGCCTAGCCGCCGACCGCAAAATAGCCCGGCAGAGCTGGCAGCAGAAGCACGCCACCCTTACCCTCGACCAGCTTACGCGCACGGGCTACGTGTTATCAGGGCAGGTGCAGGGCCGGATTTTCTACGAGAAAACCGTTCTTAAAAGCAACACGCTCACCACCTTTTTGTGGGAATACCCGGCCGCCCGCAAGGCCGCGATGGATGCCGTCATTCAGCACACTATCCAGACGCTACAACCCAGCGTAGCGGGTGAGAACTGAGCGTTGACCAGCGCCTAACTAGCGGATTTGGCGAGCGGTTAGCAGGGAAAAATACGTTCGAGCCCTCAGCTGAAACGCAATATACCCTGGGTTTGTGGGCCTTCGCCCAACTTCGTAGCCAGCCGATGAGCACGTCCGGAACTAGGACCGGCGGCGCGCAGCAGATGCCCACTGGGCGGCTAGTGCATGCAGCCAAACCAGACGCTCGTGCGCTTGGCGTAGGCAGTGGGGTAGCTATGCTGCACGCGAGCCAGCGTCTGGCGCAGGGCCGCCGAATTGGGCAGGGCCAGGGCGGCTACCACGATGTAGTAGCCTTTGGCAAAGCCCGTGTAGCCGTCCGAAAACTCGATGGAGAGGTAGTCACTGTTTTCGGCGCCGCCCTGGCCTCGGGGCACGTAGCAGGGGAAGTCGTAGCCGTCGCCGGTGCAGTCGGCTTTGCTAGCGCTCAGGCCCAATTCTTTGTTGGGGTGATTGCCCGCCAGCTTCAGCGGCCGGCCCAGCTTGGCAGCAGCCTGCCGGGCCCCCGCCAGCGCCGCCGCGTAGTCGCGGGTGCTTTGCAGAATAACAATGTCTTTCGGCACATCCACGTTATAGTCCGACTGTGCCAAAGCTGGGCCGGCCGCCGTTAAGGAGCTGAAAATCGACAAGACAATAAACCGCATCGCGCAAACTTTGGGGGTTAAGTAGCCGCCACTCAGGTTGCTCAAGGAGCTGGCAGAGCGTATCAAGCTTGTTTAAGCTGTTTCGCTTAAGCTTATGGCTTAGCTTACTGCCAGCAGCTTACGACTGGCAACCGCCGCCCGTTGCCCCGGCGCGCAACTGCTGACGGGAGTTTTCGGTACTACTTATTGCAATGGAGCGCGAGCGGGCAGGGTGTACCACCTGCCCGCTGCTTTGGCAGTGCGGCGGCCCTTGTCAGCAGCACAACTGGCCTGGGCAACAGGAGGCGGTCAAGCCCCGTCAGCAAGGACGAGGGTGGGGCCCGAGGCGCAGGTCACGCTGTACGCTACCGGCCTGTCGCGGGCGGCATTCAGCACGCTGCTGGCCCACGTGCAGCTTCAACCATAGGTAGCCGGCGGCGCGTGCTCTGCCCATTGGCCATTTCGTCGGGGCCGCTGCTTCGGCAACAAATCTACCCTTGCCAGCCGCGCAACCGGCCGCTGGCACTTGCGTTCAACAAAGCTCAACCAGCTCGCTTTATGGTTCGTTGCTTACGTTTCCCTACTGCCCATTGGTGGTATTGGGGCTGCCTGCTGGCGGCGCTTCTGACGTTGCCCCAAGCAGTCCCGGCCCAGGCCCCACCACCCAGCACCGACTATTTCGCTCCGCTCAAAACTAAGGACCTGGGCCGACTGTGGCGAGCTGACCGGCTGGTATTTTATGGTACCCCAGATGCCGACGTATTTCCGGAGCCGCTGGGCTTTATCGGCGCCAACTACCAGCGCTTCTACCTGCACTACAGCAGCGTGCGTAAGGACCCGGCCAACCCCTCCGTGTACCGGGTAAGTGGCAAAACGCGGGTAAAGGCCAACGTGTGCGCCTTCACCGGCACCATTACGGTCACGAAAGCCCAGCTCTACAAAGCCCCCAACAGCGAGCATCCGCAGTTTCGGGAGGGTGAGCTCACTTGCCGCGTCGAGCTGGCCGAAGACCGCCAACAGCCGGGCAGCGGCACCATTAGCGGCACACTTACCACCTATTTCTATCTCGACGCCAAGGGCCAGCCTCAGTACAACAACCTGGAGCCGATGGACGGCTTTAGCAACAACCAGTGCGTGGGCACCTGGACGAGCTACGCTACCCGGCAGCACAAGCCCTGCCACTGGGGCGACTTCAAAATTCCCGCGTCCGGGGACCTGGACTTCAGCGTCAGCGATTTTGAAGTCGCCGCCAAATACGTGGCCAACGGCTGGCAAACCTACATGGCCGCGCTGGAAGGCCAGGACGACAGCCCCAAAACCCGCCAGGCCCGGGCCGAAGAAAAACGCCCGTGGTGGCAATAAGCCAGGCCCCAACTCCCCTCCCTTCAACGCGTAATTTGCGCGCCCGGGCAGGCCGTTTGCAGCTGCATCTGTTCATCTCGTGGCTGAATCAGCGGGTATTTGACCACTGGATGTAGTACGCGTACACGGCCGAGGGGCTGCTGGAAATAAAGCCCTGAGGCCAGTAAGAGCTGCCTGTTAACTTCTAATGCCCCGGCCTCGCCTATGAAGAACTGTTGCTTACTCCCTATTTGCCTGCTGCTAGTGAGTAGTGCCCAGGCCCAGCTGCGGGTGAGCCCGCTGGCCCCTTCGGCCGTGCCGGCTACCCTCAAGCGCAGTGGCCGCGTGGTGCAGGCGCTGCGCTACACCGACCGCACCGGCACTTATACCGTGCTGGCCACCGAAATTGGCCCCCGGCCCGACTCTGACCCTGCTACCCCCGGCAGCGAGGGCCAGCGTGCCGACCTCTACGCTTACCAGTACCCGGCCACCGGCCCGGCCCCGAGCTGGCAGGTACACGATTTTGTGGACGACTGCCCGCTCGACTTGGAAGCCCGGTTTCTCCCGAAAGCGCTCACCGTCACTGACCTCGACCAGGACGGCACGGCCGAAGTCTGGCTGGTGTACCGCACCACCTGCCGGGGCGACGTGAGCCCGAGCACCCAGAAAATCATCCTGTATGAAGGCCCACGTAAGTACGCCGTGCGGGGCACCAGCCGCATCGCCCTCGGCGGTGGCCTGCACGATGGCGGCACCTACACCCTCGATGCCGCCTGGGTGGCCGCGCCGGCTACCTTCCGCCAGCACGCGGCGCAGCTTTGGCAGCAGCACCGCGATGAGCAACTGAGTGAGTGAGCTGCCCGCCTTGCCTAAAGTCATGCCGCTTAGTCCAGAGTTGGTTTGCCATGCTGGAAGCGACTTGACCCTGCGGCGGGCACGTACTTTTACGGCCACGTCCTGGCCCCAAAGCTACTCTTTTTCATGCATTTCTTTTCCTTATTTGCGGGTACGGCCGTTGTGCTACTAGCCAGTAGCTGCCACGCACCCAGCCAACTACCTGCCCAAACTATGCAACATCCGCAGGCCAAAGACCTGACGCAGACCTGGCGCCACAGCCAGGAAGAAGACCAGGGCGCCATGCAGGTATACCGCCCGGCTTCTTATGCCTTTCCACCCGCCCGGGGCCGCGAGGGCTACACGTTTGCCCCCGGCGGCCAACTCACCAAGCTCGCCATCGCCCCCACCGACGGTACCCTGCCCCTACCCGGCCACTGGCGCTGGGTAAGTGCCCGCGCCCTGCACCTTACGTTCGAGGACCCGTCGCAGCAGGACTGCCGTCTGGAGGTACTGGAATTAACGCCCGACGTACTGAAAGTTAGGATATTGCAACCACGCTAGTATTCCAGCATATACTGGCTTTTCTTAAGGAGGAAACGCACCTGAAAGCCACCTTACAATACAGGTAATAATAGTAACACCAATAACACAAGTCTTACCGTATTGTTAGGTAATAATTCTAGTTACTGGGCGGTAAATTAATTGATTAGCTGGTTTCCGGTAGCACCTCAAATACCTGCATCAGCAGTGGGCTCACGCTTATCAAGCCCTCTGGCCGCGCCAGTCCTAGTGCGGGCTGACTTACCGCTACTAGGCCAAACCAGTTCAGCCCCCGCTCAAACGTGCGCACCTCGTAGCAGCTAGCCAGCTGCTCGGCGGGCGAGGCGTAAGTGGCGTCGGCAAAATCGACCAGCGCGATGGGAAACGCACGCTGGTAGTGCCCGGCGTAGAAGCTGGCCGGGCGAGCTTCGGCCCCAAAACGAGCCAGTAGATAGACCGAATATGCCCAGCCCACCTGGCCCGCCGTGGGGGAGGTATACCCGTCATGTGAGGCCCACGGGAAGCGAGCGGTAAAGGTGTGCAGCACTAATTGCCAGAGCGCCGGGCGCTGGCCGGCAGCTAGTAGTTGGCTGCCTTTTTTGGTGAGCAGCAGCTGGCCCCGCGCCAGCCGGGCCAGGCCGGCTAGCCGGGTGGTTTGGTGCAGGGTAGTGAGGGCCAGCGAGTCGATTTCGCGGTGCAGCTTGTGAATGCCCGTTTCAATGCCCGGCTCTAAAATAAAGCCGAGCGCGTACAGCTCCCGTAGGTACTTGAGTGGCAAGGCCCCCAGCGGCGTGAGCCGGATGCCGCCCTCCCGGTGCAGCAGGCGCAGAAAGGCCTCGGTGAGCCGCAAAAAGGGTATTTGGTCGAGCACCTCGTTCGGCATTTCGGCCCGCAGCTGCACCACGCCGCCGGGCTCCAGCGGGTGGAAAAGCAGCTGGTGCATCTGCGCGGGACTCAGCCCGCAAAAGTTGGCCAGCGGCGTGGTGTTGTAGGCCTGAAACGGGTCGGGCGGGGCCGTTGAAGAACCCGGATAAACAGGCATAGCCGTGAGAATGCTTTCGAAAACAAGCTAGTAGGCAAGCCGGCTACTGACTTACTTCCAGGTAATAGGTACCTCGCGGTAAGTAAGCTCCACGTCTTTGCCCGGCCCCACGTTTTTATGATAGCTGGACAAGGTGATGAGCGAAAAGCTTGTCACCGAGGGCAACACACCTTTCAGGATACCGGCTGCTTTCACGGGTACCCCCGTGGGTACGCTGCTGCGAGGAGTGTTGCCAAAACCCACATCGTAGGTCGAGTGCTGCTCGCCGCTGGCATCAATGGCCACCAGCTTCACAAACTGCAAGTCGCGGGTAGCACCGGTATTGGTCACCAAGAATCGCACAGCTACGGTTTGCGCCTTGCGGTCGCCCGTGCAGCTCACCAGGGTGTAGGTGATATCCTCCCCAGTTTGGGTTTGGGGCGGTAGCGCCCTAGCTGGGGCAGCGGGGAGTGTTGCGCTGCCTTTACCCTGGCTTTGGCGCAATAGGGCATTTTCGGCCTTTAGCCGGGTTAGCTGGGCTTGAAGCGCGGCACAGTCGCAGGCTTTCGATTGGGCCTGGGCAGTGGTATTGCCAAGGAGGGTTAAACCCAGTAACGGCAGGAAGTATTTCAGCATAAGAAAATTAAAAATGGCCCCTGTATAGTAAGCAAGCCTTTTTGGCGGAGCAGCAAGCAAACATACTTCAAAGTAAGACTGCAGCAGATTAGCTACGGGGTCTTTCTTTTCTGCCCACTTTGCCGTAACGTTAAGTATGCTAAAAGTGCTTTTTGTAGTGGGTGGCTTGGTAGTAACAGCCCTAGGTGGCGTGGCGTGGATTTTTTCGCTCGGCCAACGCTCGGTTTCCTACGTGCTGCACCTGACGGTGCGCGATGCGCAGGGCCTGCCCCTCCCTCTGCAGCCCGTAGTAATCTGGCGGCAAGGTTATCCCGCGCAGCAGCTGCAGCTTGACGCGGCTGGGCAGCTGTCCGTACTGGCGAGCGAGTCGTTCGGGGCTAGCGCCCTCACCGGCCCCGGCCGCCCCGCTGCTTTTACCATTCGCCTGCAATTGCCCGGGGTTTCGCCGCTCTTCTACTCGTTTAGCGTGGCCCGCACGGGGCCGCTGGGCCCCTACCAGGTGTACAACGATTCGTATTCTGCGAACGACACGCAGTGGGTGGGCGACTTCGATGCCACGGGCCGTGTGCATCGTCCAATCAAGCCGGGCCTCGCGGGTTCTCGCCACGCGGGTGTAGCACCAGTAGGAGGCAAGGTACTGCGCTGGCTAGGTACGGCAACGTTGCAGCGGACAGCCAATACGGCCGACGGCCGCCACCAATACGCGTTGTACCTAGAGCTTCAGCAGCAGGGCGAGGAGCTGTTCGAAAGGCAATAAATACAATGTTTTATATCTGGATTTCAGCTACTTGTTAGGAGCAACGCGGAATCTGGTTAAAAACCCTGGCCCACTTCGCGGCGCAGGTAGCTGCTCAGGGAGCAGGCTGCCTGGGCGGAGTAAAGAGCCAGGTGCTAGCGTGGCCTTGCCGCTTCAGCATCAGCCGCGTAGCGTGCGGGGCTTTATACACCGAGTCACCCAGCCGCAGGTAGTAGCCTAGCCCCTCTTGGGGAGCTAGCTAATTGCTCGTTGGTAAACTCATCGAAGCTGTAAGGTACCCGCGACGAGTCGAGGTAAATCCGGTACCCACGGGAATTGCTGCGCACCGCTACCTCGCCGCTGATGCCCAACTCCCGGTTGATGACGACCACATGGGATTTGGGCTGGGCGAAGAAGAAGCAATAGAACCCAAACAGGGCGATTGCCAGGCCCAGCAGGCGGGGAACCAGCGCCGCGCCGACGGTTTTCAGGAAGGCTAGTCCGCGATTCATCGGGCAGGGGTGGGCGGCGGGGGGCACACCCAGTACGTGGTAACCGAGCCGCGGCGCACGGCCAATACGCTGTCCTGCGCGGCTTTGGTGAGGTAGTCGCCCTCGCGCAGGAAAGGGCCCGCGCCTAGCTGGGCTACTACGGCATACTCGGCCGGGGTAAGTACTACGTGGGCCAGCGGCGCGTGGGCCGGCTGAAAGTCAGTGAAGTCGTAGGCCACTAGGTTGTTGCCGTTGAGGTAGTACGTGACGGCCCCGCGATTGTGCCATAGCTGGGTGAGGGGACCATGTATGGCCTGCTCGTACGCAGTCTTTTGCAGCAGGCTGAAGGGCCAGCCGGTATAATTGGCTGCCAGCGGCACCAGCGTATAAAGGCCAACGACGAAAAGCAGGAGCTTCTTCCGGTCAGATAACTTCATGGTAGCACGTAAGTAAGCAAGGCAGCTGGTCAGTTAATCGCTGGTTAAGTCCGCGCATTACGCATTACTAGCAGTGCAACGGGCTTGTCATACCCGGCGTGCTGGTGCCCGGTAGGCAGCGGAGTCATTTTCTCATTGGGTAGCACGTGCGTAATCCCAGCCAGCGGGCACCTAGGCAACTTAGTTTACCCCGCGCTGGCGGCACCACGATAGGCAGCATACGGGAGAAAATAGGTCGATGGCACGCTCAACTAGTGCACTGCGTCCGCGTAGAAGCTGTAGCGCTTAAAACTTCATCCGCCCTACATAGTCCACCAACTACGCTGCCTATTCCTTTCTCTTTTTCCCAACCAACTCAACCCTCCCCTGCCCCGATGAAGAAAAAACTCCTCACCTTCGCCATTTGCTTGGCGGCCAGCGCTTTTAATAGTGCCCAGGCGCAATTCAAACTCAATACTTCTTCCCTAGGTGCGGGCCTGAAGGCCGCCAAAGCCGCTACCCTCAGCGACCAGGATGTGGTGGCCTACACCAAAGAGTACGTGGCCTGGAGCGATGCCAACAACCCCGTGGCCCCGGCCACCAGCCCCTACGCCAAGCGCCTGCAAAAGCTGGTAGCCACCCTGGGCACCTACGATGGCATGACCATGAACTACAAGGTGTACCTGGTTAAGGACGTAAACGCCTTTGCCTGCGCCGATGGCAGCGTGCGCGTGTTGGCGAGGCTCATGGATTTGATGAGCGACCAGGAAGTGCTCGGCGTTATCGGCCACGAGATTGGTCACGTCAAGCATAAAGACTCGCGCGATGCCATGCGCACCGCCCTGCTCACGTCGGCCCTCAAGGAAGGCGCTTCGTCGCAGGGTGGGGCCGCAGCTACGCTCAGCAGCTCGCAGCTCGGCGATGTGGGGCAGGCGCTGGCCAACGCGTCGTTTTCGCGCTCGCAGGAAAGCAGCGCCGACGGCTACGGCTACGAATTGCTCAAGGCGCAAAAGGTGAACCCGTGGTACATGGCGTCGGCCTTCGGCAAGCTGCAAGCGTTGTCAAGCGGGGCCAAGTCGTCGAAAACGTCGCAGCTCTTTTCCTCGCATCCTGACACGGAGAAGCGGATGGCTGTGGTGAGCGAGCGGGCGCAGAAAGACGGCTTCGCCAAGCCCACGAAGTAAGTGCGCAGCCTTGCCAGCCAGTTTCATACCTGGCTGGCAAGGCTAAGTAGTACTACCTTTTGGGGCCGAACCCCTTTCTTGCTATGAGCGCCGACGACTTACTGGCTGAGCTTACGGCGTGCTTTGAGCACGAGCCCTACCCCGGCGACGATAACCTCGTGACTAACAATGAGCCTGGCTACGATTTAGAATCCTTACAAATTCGGGACACCTTCAAAGTGTACACGTGGCAAACGCTGCCCGACGCGCTGATGCTATACGAGCAAGGCGGCTACCATTTCCTGAGTAAGCGTGGGCTAAAGTATTACCTACCCGCTTACCTGGGGTTTGCCGTGCGGGCCTATGCTGAAGCTGATTCTATTCCGGATGGGCTTATTTTTAGTCTGACGCTCCCCACGGCCCAGGACGACCTAGCTCTGGAACGTACTTTGGCGCAACTGGCTGAGCAGCTGCCCGCCAGCGATTGGCCTGCCTATCAGCTAACCCACCGCTCTGAACTGACGGAACGCGTAGCGTACTTTTTTAACCGCTACGAACAGTTCAGCGGCGCGCAGGGCCGGGCCATCTACCATTTCCTAGTTTTCATGCACGAAAACTACGGTCGGGACTACTTCAACGACGAGCCAAACGTCGCCATCCAACGCTGCTGGTTTCAATTTGCCTAGATTCCTTTTGCTTTCAATGTATTATCAGCCTGCTACCTGTCTGATAATACATTGAAAGCAAAATGTTTACTTGCCGGTATAAAGCAAATACTAAAACGAGGTATGCATTTGATGCGGCCAATGCATCAAGCAGCAGTAAGCTGCTAGTGCTGAGCGACCGGACTACTTACGCTGGCTGTCAATTTGCCTTGTCTTTTTTCTTCCTTGCCTATGCTTCGTTCCATTTCCGCTGCCTTCGCTGCCTCATTGTTAGGCCTAGGGGCCTGCCAGCCCGCCCCCACCGCTACCACGCCCCGCCAAGTGCGCAGCGTGGGCTATGGCCACGTCACGGTCTATCCTAATTACGCCGAGCTGACGGTGGATGCCGCTTTCACGCGCCCCCGGCTCAAGGACGCCGTGGCCGAGGTGCAGCGCGTAGTGGACCAGGTGCTGGCCGTGTCGAAGCGCTACGCGCCGGGCCGCGATGACGTGCGCGTCAGCAGCACGTCGTCCAACAAGGAATTTAGCTATGTGAAGGACAAAGAAGTCTTCATCGGCTTCAATTCCACGCAGTCGGTTACGGTGCGTATCAACGACCTGCGGCAGCTCTCGCCCTACCTGGAGCAATTGCTGGCCACGCCCATCAGCGGCATCAAAGACCTGAGCTACGGCCACAGCCAGGCCGACAGCCTGCGCCGCGAGGCCGATGTATTGGCGCTGGCTGATGCCGTGAAAACAGCCGACAAAATGTGCGCCGCCCTGCACGTCAAGCGTGGCGCGGTGCTGGAAGTCAGTGACAGTTCCAGCCCCGAAAGCAGCAATACCAGCGGCTGGGGTCGTCCCTCTACCAATATCGAGCTGTACAGCAAAAGCATCAGTGTCCGCAGCTTCAAGATGAGCCCCGAGCTGCTGCGCTTTGATAGTCAGTGCAGCCTCTCGTCGGCGCTGGAATAGCGCCGGGCATTGGGCTTGAGAGGCTGGTTGAGTTAATTTTTTGGCGGCCAGCTACTGGTGGGCCGTCGGTTTCTGGTGAAGTTCTACCCACCCGACCCGACTACCAGCGTGCCACTGCTGGCCGCGTCGGTGCCCGACAGCCTGCCCACCGTCCCACTCAGTGGCTGGTTCTAACCGCCCTTTTGGCTAAAGGCATCGTAGTCTGGGGCCTTCGCAACGACTATGGAAACTCCCGCCGCCTACACCATCATTGACTTCGACCCGGCCTGCTTTTGGGAAGCTGAATTTGCCGGCGCGCAGCCGGCTGGACTTACTGCCAGCGAGATAGCGCAGGTAGAAGCCGCACTCGCGCCCGCTATCGTTGAGGTCAACCACCAAACCGAGCAATCCTGCGCGGCCTACTGGGCGGCCAACCCCCACAGTCAGTTTGGTCGCGAGCAGGCGCTTATCGACCTGCCTTGCTACGCCCGGCAGTACGTGGCCCTCACTACCAGCGCCGGCGAAAAGCTGGTGTGGGTGCAGCTGCTGCGCCACCCCCACGCCGAATGGCGCACGCAGCTGCGCTGGGTGCTCGATGGCGGCAATTCCTACATCAGCGCCATCATCAGCCCCGGTGCCGGCGAGCTTCGCAAGCTCATCATCAACGGGGTAGCTTGAAACTCATCCCCTCCCCCGCCGCTACCGGCCCCGAATAACCCGGATGCAGTTGTTGCCCGAATCGGCTACGTAGATGGCCCCATCGGGCCCCACTGCCACCGCGCTGGGGCGGTTGAAGCGGGCCTGGGCGCCGGGGCCGTCGTGGTAGGGCTCGGGGCTGCCGGCTAGCCCGGCAATGGTCGTCACGTCGCCCTGCGGACTGATGCGCCGGATGCACTGGTTGCCCGTATCGGCCACGTACACGTAGCCCAGCGCGTCCACGGCGAGGCCGGCGGGCTCGTCGAACTGGGCGCGCGGACCCTGGCCATCGGTGGCGCCGGAGGCCCGGGGGGCGCCGGCCAGCGGCGTGCCGGTGCGGCTGCCGGGTGGGTATCGGTATACCGCGCCGCGCAGCACGTACACGCTGCCGTCGGGGCCCACGGCCACGGCGCTAGCGGTGTAGTAGCGGCCTTCGTTGCTGAGCGGATTGACGTAGAGGCTTTTGCCAGGCACCAGGGTGATGACCCAGCCCTTGGGCGATAGGCGGCGCACGGTGCTGCTCTCGCCGTCGGTCACGTACACGGTGCCGTCGGGGGCGGCGGCCACGCTGGTGAGGTCGTTGAAGCGGGCCATGCCGGCCGGCCCGTCGCGCTTGCCATACTGCTCGTCGCGCCCGGCGAAGGTGCTTACTATTCCCTGCGGGCTGATTTTGCGCACCACGTGGCGCTGCCCTTCGGTTACGTACACGCTGCCATCGTACCCCACGGCGATGGCCGTGAGCGCATTGAATCGCGCCTGCGCCACCGGGCCATCTACCAGGTCCGCCTGCCCGACCTTCCCGTCTTCCAGCTCATTGGTTTGGCGCTTGCCGGCCCAGGTCGTCACCTCGCCGGCCGGGCTCACGCGCCGGATGGCATTATTGCCGGGGTCGGCCACGTACACCGTGCCCTGGGCATCGACGGCCACGCCGCTGGGGCGCTCGAAGCGGGCCAGCGGGCCGGGGCCGTCGGCGGCGGGGTCGTGCACGGAGCCGGCTAGGGTACTTACCTGGCCGCCGGGCGCAATGCGGCGCACCAGGTTATCGGTTTCGTCGAGCACCAGGAGGGCGCCGTCGGGGGCCAGCGCTAGGCCTCGCGGGTCGCGAAATACGGCCGCGCCGGGCGTGTCGGCATCGCGGTGGCCTTGCTCGGTGGGCGAGCCGGCCCAGGGCGTTTCGCTGCCGTCGGCCCGGATGCGGCGCACCACGCGGGGCCGCCGCCCGAAGTTGGCGTAGCTGCCGCCGCCCACGGTGGGCACCCAGCCGGGCCGGTTTTCGGTCAGGTACACCGTGCCGTCGGGACCCACAGCTAGCCCAAGAATCGTCTCCAGGTCGAGGTGGGCGCCCGGCCAGGTACCCACCTCGGCGTTGCGGGCGCGCCCGGCCCAGGTTTTCACCTCGCCCCGCGGGCTGATGCGGCGGATGGTCGTGTTGCTACCCGAATCCACTACGTAGAGCCAGCCGTCGGGCCCCATCGCCAGCATAGTAGGGCGAGAAAACCGGGCCTGTGGGCCTACGCCGTTCCACTCATCGGCGGGGCCGAATACGGGCCGCCGCTGGCCGGCGGGGTACACCCGCTCGTCGGGTTCACGCTTGCCGGCTTTGCCCGCCAGGGTGCTCACCACACCGGCCGGGGTTATTTTGCGAATGGTGTAGTTGCCGGTTTCGGCCACGTAGAGGTTGCCCTGCGCATCGAGCGCTAGGCCCCCCGGCTCATCAAACTGAGCCTGAGCCGCCGGGCCGTCGGCGTAGCCCCGTTGGTCGTACTGCCCGGCCAGAATACTGGCCTGGCCCGCCGGACTGATGCGCACAATGACGTGCCAGTGGCTACTGGATACGTACACTGTGCCGTTGGCCGCCACGGCAATACCGCCCAGGGCCAGCGCCAACTCCCGCTCGCCGGGCGCGGGCAGGTCGGAGATGTGCACGAGCTGGCCCTGGTGCATTTCCAGCCGGTCGGGCCGTAGGCTAAGCAGGGTGCTGACTTGCCCGGCGGGCGTGATTTTGCGCACGGCCGTGTTTTCGGCTACGTACACGTTGCCGTGCGCGTCGCAGGCCGCCGCCACGAGCTGGTGAAAGCGGGCCGTGCGGCGGTAGCCATCGACGCGCTCGGGGCCGGGCGGGCGGCCGGCTAGGGTGCTCACCACCCACTCGGTGGCCGCGGCGGGCGGGGCGCCAGGGCCCCCGGCCGGCTCCGGCCCCGCCGCTCGGCCCCGGCCAAATACCGACCAGATACTGCCCAGCAGCAGGCCGCCAACGCGCAAGAGGGCCAGCGCAGGCAGCAGCTTAGTTATCATCGGAAGTAGGGGTATAAATTTCCAGTTTAGAGCAGGTTAACGGCATTTCCTGGTAGGCGTTCTTTAGCAGCAGCCGGCCCTGGGTAATGTCGGCATCGGTTTCCAGCCGTAGCGTGATGGGTGCGCTAGGGTGCGCGGCGTGCAGCAGGCGGAAGGCGGCCAGCGTCTGCGCCTCGTCGAAGTCGTGCACCACCAGTTCGCGCCGACGGCCGTCGGGCAGGGTGCCCACTAGCTGTAGGTAGCTTGGCACTGGCTTGGGGGTGGCGGCCAGCAGGGGCGGCATCTGCGTCGGGCTGGTGGGGCTAGTGGAGTAAAAGTCACGCTCCGTACTGAAATACGCCACGCCCCCGTCGTAAAATGTCAGCGGCTGGCTAAGCTCGACCTGCCAGGAGTAGGTCAGCAGGTACTCGTCCCACTGCCGGGAGCTGAGCTGGCCGCCGCGAATCTGGGCCTGCACGCTGGGCGGCAGCTTGGCTTGCTCCTGCTTTATCATGAGGGGGCGGTTGGCGGCCTCGTTGAAGCGCTTGAAATCGAAGTTGACGGCCTGGGCCTGGTAGCGGCCAATGAGCACCTGGTTGGGCCCCGTGAGCCACACTACCACCACGCCCGTGGGCAGCAGGCAGGCCGTGAGGTCCGAATACTTCTCATACTGGTGACGCGACGCCACCCAAAAGCTTTGCTTCAGCAAGTCGTAAATACGGCGCTGGGGTATGGGCCAGCGGCCTTCAAAAAACTTGTCTTCGGTGTACGAAAACCAGCGCATCTCCAGGCTGTCGGGCGCCGGGGCCGTGCCGTCTCCACTCACCACCACGCTGTGCGAGAGACCCCAGTCGCCCTCCAAAAACTCGGGCCCAAACGGGATACTCCTGCCGTCGGAGGTGCGGAAGCGGCCTTGCTCAATCTCCATAGGGTAACCCTCGGCGGCGGCCGGGCCCGCCGTCAGCTCAAAGCGCTCGGTCTGGTAAGGTTCGAGGCGCTGAAAAAAGGAGTAGCCGGCGAAAGCCGTTAAACCCACAGCGCTGGCTAGGGCCGCCGTTTTCTTGAACATAAAAGCAACCGGTTAGGGTGAGGTGGCACTAGGTAAAGCAACTACTAAAGCAGGCAGAAAGCAGGGCGTAGCAGCAGGATTACGGCCGCAGTGCGGCGTCAGTGGTCGGCCAGCGGCGGCTAGGCCCTCAAGTGGCCTATAGGTAGTACGCGGCCCCGGCCCACGTGAGCACCAGCAAGAAGTAGTTTTTGGTTTGGCTCAACCCTGCTTCCAACTCAAATATGTACGGGTTGCTCGCCTCATACACCAACGCTATTTCTTCGTCCACGGTCTGCGGCGGCGGGGAGCGGTGCCAGGCACTGCGCCCGGCGTAGCGGTGGCCGTTGCGCGCCGTAAACTGCACCAGCAGGCAATACGTGAGGCCGCCTTCCGCATCACTGCTGGTTTCGTGGCTGGTTATGGTGCCCAGCGTGCGCAGGCCGTGGGCCCGCAGCCGGTTTTTGTGCCGGATGCTGCTTCGTAAAAAGTAAGTAACGAGGGCGGTAAAACCGACCACGAGTCCGGGGCCTAGCCAGCTCATAGGGTAGCGATTGCCGTTTGGTTGGCTAAGGGTGCGCCGCCGCGGTGGGCTTAATAACGCGGGTGCAGTTATTATCCTGGTCAGCCACGTAGAGGGTGCCATCGGGGCCCAGGCCGACCCCGGTAGGGTTGTAGAACAGGTCGCCTTTATCGGAGCCGAAGGTGCGGCCGCCGGTCAGCTCCTGGCCCGCCAGGGTGCTGACGCGGCCCGCTGCATCGATGCGGCGCACCATGCTATGGTTGTAATCAGCCACGAATACGTGGCCGGCCCGGTCCACGGCCACGCCGCTGGGCTGGTCAAACTCGGCGGCTGGGCCCAGGCCATCGAGCGTAGCGCGGGGCGGCTCGCCCGCCAGGGTGCTCACCCGCCCGTCGGCCCCGATGGTGCGGATAGATTTATTGCCAAAATCGGCCACGTAGAGCGTGCCATCGGGGCCCACCGCCAGGGCGCGTGGAAAATCGAACCGGGCGGCCGGCGTGGAGGCATCGCGGTAGCTGCGGTCTTCTTGGCTGCCGGCCCAGGGGTAGGCGGGCTCGGTGCGGTCGGCCAGGATGCGGCGAATGGTGTTACCCTCATCAAGCACGTACACCGTGCCCGCCCGGTCCACAGCTAGGCTCTGAATCACGTCAAACTTCAGGTTCACCCCCGGCCAGGTGCCACCGAAGGTGTTGGTGGCCTGGCCGGCCCAGGTGTTCACCTCGCCCCGCGGCGTAACGCGCCGGATGCACCCGCTACTCACGTCGGCCACCAGCAAGGCGCCATCGGGGGCCAGGGCCAGGGCGCCGGGGTTCTCGAAGCGGGCCGCCTCGCCGTGGCCATTGGCGGTGCCGCGCGCCCCCGGCTTGCCGGCCAGGGTGCTCACTACCCCGGTAGGACTGATTTGGCGGATAACCTTGTTATTCGTGTCGGACACGTAGAGCGTGCCGTGGCCATCGAGCACCAGGCTGGTGGGCCGGTTGAAAATGGCCTGCGCGCCGGGGCCGTCGCGGTGGCCGCCGCCATCCTGGCCCGGCTGCCCGGCCCAGGTCGTGACGTCGCCCTGCGGGCTAATTCGGCGGATAGTATTGCTCTGGCTCACGAACACCGTGCCGTCGGGGGCCACGGTAATGCCCGCCAGGCCCGAAAACCGCGTCGCGCTGCCCCGTCCGTTGCGCTGGCCATCGCTGAGGCTGGTGTCGCCGTTTAGCGACATTGCGCTGCCATTGCGCAGCACCTGGCGCGCCGGGGCTTCGCCAGCTAGGGTGGTCATATAGCCGCTGGGCGTGATTTTGCGCACGGCCGCATTCTCGGCCACATACAGGTTGCCGTGCCCATCAAATGCCATCGGCCCTACCCCCCAGAAGCGGACCGCAGCCCCCTGGCCATCGCCTTAGGGGGGTGGGGTGGCTGGCCCGCCAACGTGCTCACTACTAGCGCTGGGGCGGGCCCTGCCGGGGCCAGCGGCTGGCCGCCAGCTACCCTGGCAGGAGCGGCCGAATGCAGCCAGCGGCTACCCGCCCCCAGCAGTACGACCATCACCAACACGGCCGCCGCAATTGGTACGTAATTCATAAGCAAGTCATTAAATAATGAACAGCTGCTGGCCTGCCCGCCACTGAAACCGAAGCGCGACCAGCAGTGCTACGGGCTCCTACCCTAGCGGGTGCCCACGAATGCTCGCCACAACAGCGTATTTAGATTGCCCCAGTCAAGCTGTGGGTAGGCCGCCCAGAGGCAGTCATACGCGGCCGACCCGACCAGTAGCTGCCGGTTTACGCGGCTGCCCAGGTCGGTAGCCAGCTCTTGCAATGCCAATAGCTGCCGTTGAACCGCTTCGGCTTCGTCCGTAGTCAGGGCCGGGAAGGCGGCTTGCCAGGTGCTCGGCAACGCTGTTGGGCTGCTGGCCGGCGGATACAGGCAAAGCTGGAGGGCATAGTCCAGCGGGTCGGTAAAGGTGTGGGGTGGCTGGGCGGCTGGTCCGCGCCACCAAGCCCGCAGTCGCGTAAGCCAACTCATGGCGGGGGGCAATGTAAAGGCGAAGGGTTTAGGTGTCCGTACTCACATCGTCCCAGTCTTCCTCGAAGCGATTAGTCAGCCAGTTGAGGGCGTAGAGGCGCTCGTGCGCTACGCCGCTTTCGAGGCCAGCGGGAGCGGGCTGCTGGCGCAGGCGGGCATCTACGCAGGCCCAGGCGTAGCGGTAAGTAAGGTCGGCCGCATCCAGGATTTCGGCGGCCGGCCGCAGCTGCGCCTGTTGCCGAAACTCCGTCTCGCTGAGCGGGGCCAGCAGCCCCATGTCGGCGCCCGGGTCGCAGGGGTGGTCGGGGTAGGCCAGCTCGGGTACGAAGCCGAGCGCCCACAGCAGCGCGTGCAGCGCCTCGTAGCGCCAGGTGGCATTCACGAGGGCCTGCTGGTCGGGGGCAGGGTTATCGGCAAATGCCTGTTCGGCGGGGCTGAGGTGCTCGCGCGCACCGTAGGCTTGGTCGAAGCCCGCCAGTGAGTCGGCTTCCAGCCCCTCCCCTTTCAGGGCCACGTAGGCCAGCGCTAGTACCCGGTCTACCACCGCATCCTGGGGGCGCAATTGCACCGTCGTATCGCTGGCTACCGGTGGCAGGCTGACGGCAAACGGAATGCCTTGCGCTTGCAGGCTGGCTTCCGAGCGGGCTTTGCGGGCGAGCTGGTCGGGCAGCGGGTCGGGTTCGTCGTAGTAGTGGCTTTCGATGCTGACGGGCAGCTCGGCCGCCGCGTCACCCGCGCCCTGCGTGTCGGTGAGCAACCGGCCCGCCGGGTCATAAAACGCCTGCCCGGCGGCGGTGTACAGCGAATTGGGCTCCGAGAATACCAGTGCCTCGTAGTGGGCCAGCACTGGGGCTAGCCAGGTACCGAAGCTCGCCGGAAATGCCGGCTCGGCGCTGATAGTCAGCTCCGTATTAAGCGTTGTGATTTTGGTGAGCAGCCGGGTTTGTTGGTCGGGGCGGACCATCGGCAGCTTTTGCACGAAGCCGTACATGCCGGCCAGGTTCTGGGTAAAGTCGTCGGTTACGGCGCGCAGCTGGTAATCGGGCTGGGTGCGCTGGCGGCCGTGCAGGCAAAGCACGGGGCTGGCGGGTGGGCCGGCCAGCCACTCCAGCGGCCCGGTTTTGGTCAGTGGCCCGTACTGCGCCGCTAGCTGAGCGCTTAGGTAGTCCAGGTCGGTGGCGTGGGTATATAACGTCAGGCGTTCCATCAGGCAGCGGGGAAGGACGAGGTTAGGTAAGGGGTGAACGATTAGCAGCACCTAGGGTTGGGCCCGGACTAGCGAGACCCGCTGGCGGCGGGGTATTTGGTGGGCAATAAACTGAACAAATGCTAAAATAATTTGCCAATATTATTAGCAAATATACTAACCTTGCTGCCACCTTTGCAGTAGATAAGCCTGACCGTTTGCTTCCTTTCGTTTTCACGTTAATCTCCCGCTTATGTCTGACCTCGTGTACGCCTACGCCCAGCCCTCGGCCCTAACGCACTCGCCAGAAGGCGAAGCCCTACTACTCGCCGCCTACGCCGAAAACGCGCCGGCTGGCGGGGCCGCCAGCTTTTTTCGGGGCCAGCTGCGCGATGCGTGGCTGACGGCCCGCGGACTAACGACATTAGCCAAAGTAGTAGCCTCACGGTTCGTGCCGCAGAGCGCTGCCCTGCGCGACCCCATCGTGACGGCCGGAGCCGAGCGGCTGCGCTTCGAGGCGTTTTCGTCGTGCAATGGCGTGTACGCCCGGCTCGACCTAGGGCCGGCCGCCCTGGACGGCGAGATAGTGCAGAGCGGGACCACCAACGTGGACTTCAACGAGCCGATGGTGAACGCGCTGAGCCGCATCAGCCGCCACGAGCCGGTGCGCCTGAGCGTGGGCCAGCAGGAAGTAACACTGGAGCGCGCTGCCGGCCACGTTACCGAGCGCAAGGTGACCTTGCCCGAGCGCTGGCTCAAGGGCTTGGCCGGCGCGCAGGCCTACCTAGCTCAAATGGAAGAAAAGCTCATAATGAGTCGCTTACAGGCCACACAACTGCTGCATTCGCTACCCGCTGGCGCGGCCCGGGGCGCCACCTACCTGGTGCTGCGCGGGGGCCGGCCGGCACTGGTGCCGGTGGCTGGGCCGGGCGCGGTGCGCATCGGTGGGGCCCACCGCTTGCGCCTGCTCGACGGCCTGCTGCCGCTGACCGAAACCCTGCGCCTCTACGCCACGCCCGACGGGCAGGCCAGCGCCGTGGTCTTGGAGCTGGGTGGTGGGCACGAGTTTCTGCTGGCGTTGTCGGCCGAGGTCAACCGGGGCTTTTCGGGTGAGGGCAATCAGCTCGACGCGCTGGCCGAAGACCTGCCGGCCGAGTGGCTGGCCGGTGCCAACAACTTGTTTCACAGCAATGAGGCGTTTAATCCCACGCTTTTTGGCCTGACCCACGACCTAGACCCAACTACTGTGGCGCGGCTGTGCGCCAGCTTGGCCGCGATGGGGCTGCTGGGCTTCGACCTGCGCGAAAACCAGTACTTCTACCGCCGCCTGCCTTTCAAAACTGCGCGCATTCTGCAACTCAACCCACGCCTGAAAAACGCCCGCGCCTTGCTCGAAAACGCCGACGATGTGCAGCTAGTGGGCGTGGGCAATGGCGGCCGTACCGAGGCCCGCGTGCGCGGCACCGAAGCCTGGCACACGGTGCTGGTGGGCGGCACCGAGCCACCGCGCTGCACCTGCCAATGGTTCAGCACGCACCAAGGGCAGCGGGGAGTATGCAAGCACATTCTGGCCGCGCAGCTGCGATTTGGGTAGCCGCTTCGTAGCGCTGACTTTATAGTCCGCGAGTGCTTGGCGTGACCACATGCGGACTAAAAGTCCGCGCTACTATTGCGCTGCCCCGCGCCGCCGGCCGTCCCTAGGGCCGCCTTATTTTCCCATCCTCGGTTATCCTTTCCCGACCATGCCCAACACTCTCGAAACGTTTGAGCAACTGGTGCGCCACCGCACCCCGAAGGAGTTGCTGCCCTTTCTGCTAGCCCTGGACAAAAGCGATATAGTGCCCGTACGACAGCGCACGCTGAGCCTGGAAAAAGAACTGCAAGACAGCTCTGAGCCCACTGGCCAGCCCGACCAGACACGCAGCCAGCTGACCCCGCAGCGGTCGCATCTGCTCTTCCTGGCCGGGCTAGCCACGTATTCGGCCAAAGAAGCGCGGCGCCTGAATCCGTGGACCGGGCACGAAATGGCGTTGCCCGAAGGCTGGCCGGCCCAGGGCGAGGTGCCGCCGTTTCTGGCCGTTATGCGGCACTTCCGGCCGGCATGGCTGGGCGAGTGGCTGCTGCGCCGCACCCGCGAAAACAGCTGGGGCGCGCCGCAGTACAGCCTGTTGCGCGAGCTGCTGGCTACTGAATTGGTATCCTACGACCCCTGGCTGACGGCGCAGAGTGTGGCCATGCTGCCCACGCACTACAACTGGCGGCGCAACAGCGTGCCGGGCGGCAACATCTCGGACTTCGACCAGCTGATACTAGCCGACGTGCGCGCCGACGAAACCCTGCTGCGCCGCGACCTGCCGCTGCTGCTCGACTACGACACGATAGCCGACACCAGCAGCGCCTGGTCGGGCAAGGAGCGCACGCCCGTCACGTGGCAAACCCTACTGGCGACGCTGCTGGCCAGCGGTGACCTTGACCGCAGCGAGTGGCTGACGCACTGCCTGCTAGCCCTGCGGCGCGACTTCCGGCGACCGTTGCTAACCTGGATTAAAAATCTGTACGCTGGCTTGCAGCCCAGCCCTGCGGAGCTGCTGGCCCGGCAAGGCGAGCTGCTCGAATTACTCAGCCATCCGCTGCCGCTGGTAGTCAACTTTGCCCTCGACCAACTCAAGGAAATCTGGACGCAGCCCGACTTTGAGCTAGCGGCGCTGCTGCCCCCGGCCGAAGCGCTGCTGAGTCGGCAGGACCTGAAAACCGGCTTGCGCACCCTGCTCACGGGCCTCGACCGGCTATTGAAAGCCGACCCCACGCAGGCCACCCCGCTGGCTCGTCTTTACGCCAGCGCCCTGGCCCATGCCGATGCGGGCGTGCAGGAGCGCGCCGCCAAAAGTCTAGCAGGGCTCATAGGTGCCAAAAAGCCGCTGCTCAGCGCCGATGCTACTACTGAGGCCACGGCCATCATCGCAGCCTACGCCGCGCTGCTGGGGCCACCGGCCCACACGGTACTGGCCCCGTGGCTGGCGGCCGCGCCCACCGAGCCAGATGCGCTGGTTGCGACTGAACGCTACGAGCCAGCCACTGATTTCCAACCCGAGCTGTCGGCCGAAACCGCCGTGACACCAGTGGCCGACTGGCACGAGCTACTTTTTCTGACGGGCCAAGTGCTTAAGCACGACGACCCACTGGCGCTGGAACGATGGCTCGATGGGCTGCTGCGTCTGCAAGCCCAATTGCCGGCCGACTACGCCGAACAGCTCCAGCCCTACCTACCCCAGATAATCACCTGGGGCCGCGAGCCTGGCCAGCCCCTGACCGTGGAGCAGGCGCAGGAAGTAGTGAGCAAGGGCCAGCAGGTATTGGGCCAAATAGGCCTGACTCAAGCCTTGGTGCTGAGCTGGATGCTGAATTTTGCCGAGCCGCTGGTGCCGCTGGTCACGGCCGGCCAATACGCGGATTCTGACCCGCTGGTGGTGGCTGACCAGCAGCGCAAGTCCTTTGCCGAAACGCTGCTGCGCACCCGTCTTGCCCTGCCGTTGCTGAGCACGCCCACCCATGCTCCGTACTGGCTGGCGCCCACCGCCTTAGTGCAGCGCTTGCTGGCCTACGAAGCCGCCGGCCAAGAGCCCGACCCCGCCGACCTGGCTATCGCACTGGCCCGCCTGGCTTGGGCCAATGCCACCGAGGCCGCAGCTGCTACCGGGCAGCTTTCGCAGCTCCAGCACATTGGTCTGCGTGAGCTGCTAGGGTGGCTACTGGCCTCGACTAGTGCGCCGCTGCCTGCTTCAGTAGCTACTTCTGAAACGCCCTCGCCCACCCAATCGGCCAAAACCCCTTCCGGCTCATTATCGCTGGCTGCCGCGCTGCCCTGGCTGTGGGCCGTAGCGGCCCGCACCCGGCAGCCGGATGGCGAGTTTCCAGGCCTGGCCGCCCTCCTGCCACCCGATTGTGCTAACGTGGTGCGCCCCTGCGCAATGAGTTGGGAAATTGCAAACCAGTCGCGCACCCACAAAGTAACCTGGAAGCCCGGCGTTACGGAAGAAACCGAGCGCTGGCAGGAACTACAGGCGCGGCCAATGCGCCCAGTGGCCGTGCCCCCCACGCCGGTGGCCTTGTACTCGTTGTACCCAGCCGAACCCAGCAACCCCAAATACTGCTGGAACGACCTGGCGGCGCTAGGCGCTAACTACCCCCACTTGGCTAGCTTGCTGCCGCAATACCTAGCCCCACTACACTGGCGGCCCTTCACGCTGTCCGCCTTGCGCGACTCGGCCGAAACCGGCTTCCGGCAGCTACTGAACCAAGTGCTACGGGGGTTACTGGCCCCCGGCCCAGTTTTCGACGAGCCAGTCACGCTGCTGCTGGCCGTGAGCCTCACCCACCAGCAGCCTACCGTGCGGGCGCTGGCGCTGGAAGCACTGCTGGCCGCCATCGACCACGGCCGCCTGGTGCCGGCCGCCTTGGCCGCTGCCCTAGGTAAGCTACTCACGGCGGGCTTTGTGCCGCTGCCCCGCCTCACGGCCGGCCTTGTGCAAGCCCGCGCCATCAGTCCGCGCACCGACGACGCCCTGCGCCAACTGCTGGAAGCGCTGCTGCCGGCGCTGCCCGCCGCGCCCCTGCGCCAGACCAGCGCGCTGCTCACGCTGTACGCCGACCTGCCCGGCCGCGCCGCCCACCCAGTGCCCGCTCCGGTGCAGGCCCGCTTGCGCGAGTGGAGCGCCTCGGCGAGCCTCAAGAAAAGTATCGCGCCGCTCCTGGCGTAGTCACCCTTATACTTTACTGGAATGGAAAGTGCAGTGCTGGAGCAATTTGAAGAACTGGTAAACAAGGGTTCACTGGCCGGCATGGCGGCATTTCTGAAGCAGCTACCCAAAACGGAGGTGCTAGCCGTGCGCGCCAAAACCAAGCAACTGCTGCGCACGGTAAGCTGGTGGCGCAGCGATGCCACCCACGAGCGGCTTTTCCTGGCCGGGCTGGCTACCTACTCTAAGCAGGAGGCCCTGACTCGCAATTTTGCGCTGCCGCCCAATTTTGGCTACCATAATGCCCGGCACCAGCAAGGCCACCAGCAGCTGTTCAAGGAGGTAGTGCTGTACAGCCGGCCCACTTGGCTGCTGGCCTGGCTTCAGCGCGAGGCCAGGCAGGAAAGTGGCCAGCTCCCGGCCTACCGCCTGCTGTGCGAGCTGCTCGACGAGGGTGTGCTGCCGCACGACCCCTGGCTGTTTGCCCAAAGCGCCGCCAACTGGCTGAGCCGCTACAACCGCGACGGCAACAGCCACGCCCGTGAGTTTGAGGTGCACCTGCTGCGGCAGCTGCAAGCCGATACAACCCTGCTGCACCGCGACCTGCCGCTGCTGCTCGACATCGACACGCCTGCCGACTTGGCCACCATCTACCGGGGTAAGCACGGCGCCGACATCACCTGGCTCACGCTGCTGCCCACGCTGGTAGCGGCCGGCCACCTCGACCGGGCCGAGTGGCTGACGCGGAGCTTGCTGGCCCTGCGCCGCGATTTTCGCCGCCCGCTACTCACGTGGCTCAAGAATCTGTCTTTGAGCCTAAAACCCACTCTGGAAGAGCGTCTGGTCCGGCAAAATGAGTTAGTGGAGCTATTGGCCCACCCGCTGCCGCTAGTGGTCAATTTCGCCCTCGACCAGCTCAAAGACTTGTGGGTTAACCCTGGCTTCGCGGCCGCTCCGCTGCTGCCCTACGTGGAGGCCTTACTCGCTCGGCACGACCTAAAAACCGGCCTGCGCACCCTCCTGGGTGGCCTGGAAAAGCTGCTGAAGCGCGACCCGACCCTGACGCCTCCCCTGGCCGCGTCCCTCACGACTGCCCTGGCCACTCCCGATGCCGCCACCCAGGAGCGCGCCGCCAAGCTGCTGGCCGGTATCCTGGGGGCCAAAAAGCCCCTACTGACGCCCGCCGAGGCCGAAGCCGTACTCGCTGACCTAGGTACTTACGCCGACCTGCTGCCCGCCGCAGCGCGCGCCACGCTGGCGCCTTGGCTAGGTGCGCCTACCACACCAGATACCGTAGGCGCTGCCGAGAGCTACACTCCGCTGACTGACTTTCAGCCCGAGCTAACGCCCGCCACGGCCATCGTGCCGGTGGCCGACTACCACGAGTGGCTGTTTTTGACCGGCGCAGTGCTGACGCGGGACGTCCCCACCGACCGCGAGCGCTGGCTGGAAGGCCTGCTGCGCCTGCGGCCCCACTTCCCGGCTGATTTTGCCCACCAACTGCTGCCTTATTTGCACCAAGCCTTGCCGTGGCAGCTCGATGGCAAAGACGAAGCGCAGGTTTGGCAGCAGCTGGCCAAGTACCAGTCTGATGCTAACAGCCCGCTCACGCTGCTGCTCGCGCTGCTGACCAGCCAGCTACCGGGCTCGACGGGCCCTAGGGTAGCTAAGGTGTCGCTAGCCGCTACGGCCCACGCCAGCCCCGACCCGCTGCAACGCGTGGAACGCCAGCGCCTAGCCTTTGCCGAGCAGCAGCTAGCGGCCGGCCCGGCTGCCTTGCCGCTGCTAAGCACGCCCACCCACGCCCCGCACTGGCTGGCCCCCACCGACTTGGTGCAGCGCCTACTGGCCTACCAGGCCGCAGACAAAGAGCCCGACCCCGCCGACCTGAGCCTAGCCCTGGCCCGTTGCGCCTGCCACGCCCCGGCCGAATCCGAAGCCGCCCGGCTGCTATTGCCGCAGCTAGGTCAGGCGGCTTTAAGAGAACTCCTGACGTGGTTTTTGGCCCCGGCCGGTCCGCCGCAGCCGCTGCCCGAGTTAGCGCGGCAGCAGTCGGTAGGCCGGGTGCTGGGCGGCCTGCTTCGCCGGCTGCTACCCACAGCGGCCGGGGGCGGTAGCGCCGCCCCGCTGGCCGAGGCGCTGCCCTGGCTGTGGGCGGTGGCCGCCCGCACCCGCTACCCCGAGGCAGTGTTTGAAGAGCTGCGCCCGCTGGCCGACTATCCCGGCGTGGCCACGCCCTGGCAGCCGGGCTGGCGCTTCGAGCCGGTAACCTACGTGCACCAGCAGCGCTGGAACAAAGAGCAGCCCACCCGCACCGAAACCTGGACGGAGCTGCGCGTGCCCACCGAGCACCCAGGCCAGCAGCCTCCCTCGCCCCTGCTGCTGTATTCGCTGCACGCCCAACTCAAGCAGGAGGGCAGCCGCTACCTGTGGTCGTTGGTAGGGGGAGTCAACTTCCTGCTCTCGCTGCTGCCGGCCAACCCGGCCCCGCTGCACTGGCACCTGGTACGCACGCTTTACCACACCAACACTACTTACTCCGAAGAGCGCACTGTGCAGCAGCGCGTACTGCATACGCTGCTGCTACCCGGCCCCGCTTTTGCCGAGCCCACCACGCTACTGCTGGCCCTGGCTTTAGTACAAAGCGATGCCCCCGGCCGGTCCCTGGCCCTGGAAGTGCTGCTGGCCGCCATCGAGCACGGCCGCCTCGTGTCGGTGGACCTAGGGCGGGCTCTGGGCCGGTTGCTGGCCGCCGAGTTTGCCCCCGTGCCCCGCCTCACCGATAGCATGACGCAAGCCCGCGCCCTCAGCCCACGCACCGACGACGCCCTAGGTCAGCTGCTGGAAGCCCTTCTGCCCGAGCTACCCACTCCTCCACCCCGCCAAACGGCCAAGCTGCTGGCCGCCTACGCCGACCTGGTAGCACGCACCCACCGGCCCGTACCTATCGCCATACAAGCCCGCCTACGGGAGTGGAGTACTCTGGCTGCGCTTAAAAAGGTGATTGCGCCGCTTCTAGGATAAATAGAGCTAGCCCGCCATTCAAGGCGGGCTAGTTCCATTGAGCGATATTAGCCGGCACCGACTTAGGCAATAGTTCGGGGTATTGTTTTAAAGTGCAGGTAAACAACCGATTATCGCCACATCCTAGCGATTAATAGATTGCTTACATCAAGCGAGGCGATAGCTCGTGCTGCGCCCCCCAGCTGCTTCCTTGACCAAGATGCCCTGGTCGAGCAGGGCTTGGATATCACGCGTGGCTGTATCCTGCGAGCATTTGGCGAGGAGCGCCCATTTGGAGGACGTCAGCTTGCCCTCGAAGCCGTCGAGCAATTGATTGAGCAGCCGTTGCTGCCGGGCATTGAAGGCAAAAGCTGCGTGCTGTTCCCAAAACCGTGCTTTCGCCAGGACCTTGCCCAAGGTCTGCTCCGTGGCTCGCAGCGCTCGGTTCAGGCAGTCCAAAAACCACTCTAGCCACGCCGTAATGTCGAGGCCGCCTTTTTGGGCAGCTTCTAGCTGGGCGTAGTAGGCGGGGCGCTCCAGCCGCATCTGGGCCGAGAGACTGTAAAAGCGTTGGGCCGAGGCATCGGCCCGGGCTAGCTGTAGCTCCGTTAGGGCGCGGGCCACGCGGCCATTGCCATCCTCGAAGGGGTGGATGGTGACAAACCAAAGGTGCGCCACCCCAGCTTTGAGCACGGCATCGAGTAGGGTGCTGGCATTAAACCAGGTAAGAAACCGGGTCATTTCCGCGGCTACTTTTTCCGCTTCGGGCGCTTCAAAGTGCACCTGCTCCCGGCCAACTGCCCCGGAGACGACTTGCATGGGCCCCTTTGCCCCCGTGCGCCAGGCGCCAACCTGGATGCGCTGCAGCCCACTGCGGCCAGTGGGAAACAAGGCCGCCTGCCAAGCGCACAGGCGCTCCGCCGTGACGGGGTGCGCGAAGCCCTGGGTGGCATCCAGCAGCATCTCAACTACGCCTTCTACCCGGCGCTCCGCGGGTACGAGTCCGGCTATGGGGATGCCCAAACGGCGCGCCAGTGAGGAGCGCACCTGCTCGCTAGGGAGCATTTCGCCCTCTATTTCGCTGGACTTAAGCGCTTCCAGCGTGAGGGTTTGCAGCCAGGCTTCGGCCTGCAACGAAAAGCCCAGGGCCTCCATATGCCCCAGAACGCGCCCCTGCTGGTGGCGAACTGCTCCCAGGAGAGGTTCTAAGTGCTCGTGCTGCCAGGTAAAATCTGGCCAAGTGGGCTGCTGGTAACTATACATTTAATCTCCGCAAATCATGCGGCGAATATAGATTCTATTCTCCGCATCTTGCGTTGGTTGCCTTGGATGAGTTCGTCTTAAGTAGGATGAAAAACGAAGTTTATTTGCATCAGACCACATTATAAGGGCACCAAAAAAGCATATCTTTCCCGCCGCCCGGCGCTCCCAAACAGCTCGCTATCGGCTTCCCACCTGTTAGGTAAATCGCGTGTCTCTTTTTCAGCAACTTCCCAAGCCCCTCGTACCAGTGGCCATCGATACGGAATACCTAGCGAATCACCGGCTGCCGGATAACCTGGGTTTTCCGCCCTCTTATCAGGCGTTCGCCAAAGAGTTTGGGTGGGGCCGCCTAGGTGGCCTATTCCTTATCTACGTGCCTCTGGGCGACTACCCGGATTCCTGGCTGGTGCGCAGTCTCTACATCCGGGAAGCGATGGATGAGTTCTACGCAGAAATGGAACCCGACGACCCCTTCCCCTTGGAGCCGGATGGCTATCTGGGCTTGGAGCGTTCGTTGCTGCCCTTTGCGATGAGTGAGAATGGCGAATACCTGGCGTGGGACACCAGTAAACGTAAGCCCGATAAAGAGTTGCCCATCTACGTCATCGCATCGCGCATGGGCGGACTGCGTTATGGAGGCGCCAATCTGAATGAGTTTGTGGAAAGGTGCTTGAGCGAGCAGGCCGTAAAACAGGTGCTGGGGCCAAGCTACCCGCCGCTCCCACCAACCTTTGAGCCGCTAGCAGTAGGGTAGCAACGGGAAGCAGCAAGGCAGGCGGCGGCGCGGGGCTAGTCGGGCCCAACGTAGGTGATGGTTTGGGGCAGCGCTATCGTTAGGCGGCGGCAGCGCAGCTCGGCGCGCACGTCTTCGCCGCTGGTGGTGAGGCGCAGCTCGGGTACTTCGCTGGGGGCGCAGGCCGCACGCACCCGGGCTAAGGCGCGGCGGGTTTCGGTGGGCTCGAATACGGTGCTGCACTAGTGCGTGCGCAGGGCGTGGCCGGCGATAGGGGCTGCCCTAGCACCCGCAGGCGGTAGCGGTAGCGCTGGCCTAGCGAGTCGAGCAGGGCCGACGAGGTGTGCGGAAACGAATCCAGATGCGCCAGTTCGGCGCGGCCCACCTGCTGCCACAGCTTGGCAAAACTGCGGGCCGGCGGGGCAGCTCGGTTTCAGCACTGGTAAAAGGCGCGTTGGGGTCCACGCCGGCGGGTTTGGGCCAGGTGGTGGGCACTACCGGCAGGTGGGCGCGGGCTAGCTCCATCTGGTACTGCTCGCCCAGCAGCCACACCAGCCCGCCTGGCCCCAGACCGGCCTGCAGCTCGAAGCCTGGCTCGTTTTCGGGATAGGTATACATCGACTGGTATAGCTCGGAGTGGGCCTCCAGGTGCGCCAATACACTGTCGAGGCGGGCCCGGGGCAGCGGCACGCGCCCGCCGTAGCTGCGCAGCATTGGGATGTAAAAAATTTGGTCGTTTTCGCTGCCCTCGTAGTAAGTTAACTATCAGTATAGCAGCGAGGTATTGGTCAGCCCCACCCCAGCCGGGCATTAAAGGCAGGCGGTAGCACGGAGCAGGCGGGGAAGGCTGCATGGAAAAGAAGTGGGCAGAAGACGCATTACGGCTGCCCGGCCGCTTTTGCCGGCCGCACCACCCGGATGCAGTTATTGTCTCTGTCGGCCACGTAGAGCGTGTCATCCGGGCCCAGCACCACAGCGGTAGGGTGGTTGAAGCGGGCCGCGGCGGCTGGTCCATCGTGGTAGTCGCCCAGCTGCTGCAGGATGCCGCTCAGGTTTTGGTCGGGGCCGTAGCGCTGGGGCAGGCGGTCTAGCCCAGGTAAGTGCAGCGGGTGGATGCCGGGCTGGCCGGCCAGCGTGCTAACCTCTCCATCGGGGCTTACGCGGCGAATGAGGTGATTGCCCGTATCGGCCACGTACACGGTGCCATCGGCGGCCACGCACAGGCCGGCGGGGTGGTTGAAGCGCACGGCCGCCCCGCGCCCGTCTTGGTAGCCGGGCCCATTTTCGTCGCTGCCGGCCAGCACCTGGGCGCGGCGGCCGGGTGGATAGCGCCGCAGCGCCCCCTGCAACACATACACCGAGCCGTCGGGGCCCATGCCGATGGCGTAGGGCGGGTACCCCGCGCGTGCCGCGTTGCTGAAGGGGCTGATATAGGGCCGGGAGTGGCTGGTGAACGTGCCCAGCCGGCCCTTGGGCGTGATGCGCCGCACGGCATAGCCATCGGCGTGCGTTACGTAGAGCGTGCCGTCCGGAGCGGCAGCTAGGGCAGCGGGGCGGCGGAATTGCCCTTTAAATAGTAGCCCGTCGTCCCGGTCGCCGGGTACGATGCCGGGCTGGCCGGCCCATACCGTGAGCTTTCCTGGCCCCTCGAAGCGGAACACCGCGTTGTCGGACGCATCGGAAATGAAAATCGCGCTGCCCACCACGGCCACCCCCACCGGGTTGCTCACCTGGCTAGGGTGAAAGTTGGGCAGCGAGTCACTGTAGCCGGGGTCCGGCTCTGCACCCGAGAGGGTTGTCACCTCAGCTTGCGCGCTGATGCGGCGCAGCCGCCCGCCGCCCGCTACCAGCAGGCTGCCATCGGCGGCCAGCGCCAGGCCGGTAGGCTTGCTTAGGGTGGCGGCGAGGCCCCGGCCGTCGAGGCTGGCAGCAGGGGGCTGGCCGGCCAGCGTGCGTACCTGCCCGGTGGGGCTGATGGCCCGCACCACCTGGTTTTGCACGTCGGCCACGTAGAGCGTGCCATCCGGCCCCACGGCCAGCGAGCCCGGAAAGTTGAAGCGGGCCGCGCCGGGCGTGGGGGCATCGGCGTAGGCGCGGGCGTCTTTTTGGCCGGCCCAAGGGTAGGTGGTTTCGGTGCGGTCGGGCAGCAGCCGGCGGATGGTGTGCCGGTCGTCGCTACCCGTGAAGTAAAGCGTGCCATCGGCCGCCAGGGCGAATCCTTGCAGACCCGACAGGTCAAGGTCGGCCCCGGGGTTGGTGCCGCGCCGCTGGTTCATTAGGGTGCCAGCCCAGGTAGTTACCTCGCCCTGCGGCGTGACTCGCCGGATGCAGTAGTTACCGACGTCGCTCACCAGCAGGGCCCCGTCGGCAGCTAGTGCCAAAGCCGTTGGGTTGTCGAAGCGGGCGGCCGCGCCCTGGCCGTTCACGCCGCCGGAGCTGCCAGGCTGGCCGGCCACGGTGCTCACCACCCCGGCCGGGCTGATTTTGCGGATGACATAGTTGCCCGCATCAGCCACGTACACAGTGCCGTCAGCGGCCACGGCCAGGCCAGTGGGATAGCGGAAGCGCGCCTGCCGGGCCGGGCCGTCGCGGTGGCCGCCCCCATCATTGCCCGGCTCCCCGGCCACGGTCGTCACCTCGCCCTGCGGGTTGAGGCGGCGCACGGTGCTATTCTCCGTGAAGTACACCGCCCCGTCGGGGGCTACCGCCAGCGCGCCGGGGCTAAGCCTAGCGGCGGCTCCCCGGCCATCCAGCGACGGGCTGTACTCGTAAAAGTCCAGCACTTGGTCATCGGACTGCACCTGCGGGCGGGGCGGCTGACCCACCAGGGTGCTCACCACGCCCGCGGGCGAAATCCGGCGTATTGTGCTCTGGTCGGCCACGTACACGTTGCCGTGCCGGTCTATGGCCAGCGCTCCCAGCTGCCGGAAGCTGGCCTGCGACCCCGGGCCGTCGGCGTAGGTGGGCGGCAACGGGTGCCCGGCCAGGGTGCTGACTACCAGCGGCCCCGCCGGTAGCGGTGGCTTTGCCCAGCCGGCGGGCGCCGGGGCCGGGTGAGCCACCCACCACCAGCCGCCCAGCAGCGCCAGGCTTACTGCCGCAGATATTACCATCATAAACGTCGAATAAATCATAGGGGCAACGTTGGGCTACGGGTCAGGCGGTCAGGCACAGCTATACGAGGAGCCACCTTACGGGGCTGGCCGGTGCAGCTACCGCACTCCCACCAACTGGCGTTGCGGTCGCCCCGCCCCTACGGCCGAATGGTGCAGATGTACTTGTTGTCCTGGTCGGCCACGTAGAGCGGGCCGCCCGGGCTCAGCGCCCACTCAGCTAAAGGGCCCCGGTAATCAGCACGAGCAAACCTAACAGCAAGTAGTTTATGAGGAAAGGAAAACAGGGTGGCAGCCATCAGGCTCCCCAAAGCCTGCCGGTAGCTGAACGATGCCAACCGCGCCGACGAGTCTATTTTGCAGCCGCGAAAGTAGGCGTGCGCCCTGGCGCACCCGCTGGCCAGCGCGGCGAGTATTCCTTTTCAGCTCGGGTACGAATGAATCCAACCAACGAAGTACACTGGGTAGTGCAGCGCAACCTGCTGCCCGCGCCCACGCTGGCGGCCTTTCGGCAAGCGTTGCAGCAGCAGGGTATTTCGCACGAGGAAGTGGTATCCGTGCCCTTTTCGCGAGAATTACCTCGCCTGCAAAAGCCCCAGGCTACCTGCGTGTTTTACGGCTCCACCACCCTGCTGCTGAATGCGTACCGGGACGGCCGCTACGCAGCCGGCGTGTTTTACGACCCCGCGGCGTTCACGATGGCCAACTACCTGGCGCACTGGCCCACCCAGATGCTCAACCACGATGCGCAGGTGCAAACGCTGGCCATCTTTACGGCGCAGCCGCATCCTCTGGATAGCCAATGGTTTGTGCGGCCCAATGATGATACCAAAACCTTCGCGGGCCAGGTCTTGTGCGCGGCCCAGCTTCAGGAGTGGCAGCAGCATCTGGCGCAGCTCGCCGCAGGCGAAGCCGAACTGACGCCGGATTCGCTGCTGGTGTTCAGCTCGCCCAAGGTGATAGAGAAGGAATGGCGTCATATTATCGTGGGTGGCCAGGTAGTGTCGTCGGTGCGCTACCAGTGGCGGGGCGAGCTGCGGGTGTCCGCCCACGACGTGCCCGCCGACCTGCTCGCCTTTGTGCAGGCGTGCTGCGCCGCCTACCAGCCCCACGCGGTATTCGTGCTCGATACTGCGCTTGCCGACGACCAGTACTGGCTAGTGGAGTGCAACTGCTTCAATGGCACGGGTTTTTACGAGCCGGCGGCCATTGCCGAAGTAGTGGCCGCTGTGACGCAGTGGCTGCGAAGCCAGCCAGCAGTGTAGCGCTACACGTGAAAGGCTGACGATAGGACTAGCGCAAAAGCCGTAGTAAGTGCCGGTCAACGCCAAGAGCCAGCAAGCCTGCCCTTACCACGTATACTTTCCCCATGACTCACGAAACGGCCCTGCAGCTGGTGTACGAGCGGCTACTAGGAAACGATTCTATTCCGCAGAAGCTGCGCCGTAAGGAAGGATTAGACCAGGCGCGATTCGACCAACTGACTGGCGCATTACGCTGGCTGATTGCTTATTACGCAACGCGGGAAGCAGTGCCGAAGCAACTGGCCTTGTGTCTAGTTGATAGCTACGGCGCTTTCTCCTTTCGAGAAGGCTTTTATCCGGAAGCGGATAGGGTCATCATCGAAGATGCCGGCCTGTTACTACAAGAGCTGGCTACCGACTTGTTCAGCTGAAACATAGTTGAGGCGGGTGAGCTAAGCTGTACAGTGGTGGAGCCTTGCTTGGGAGCGTAGTAGCAAGCGAACCTACTGCGAAAGAAGGCCATTGTGAAGTAGGTCCGGGGCAGTTCTTTTCTGCCCACTTTACCGTAACGTAAGCTATGCTCACGGTGCTTTTCGTAGTAGGTGGTCTGGCGGTAGCTGCCCTGGGTGGCATAGCGTGGATTTTTTCGCTGGGCCAGCGCTCCGTTTCCTACCTGCTGCACCTGAGGGTGCGCGATGCCCAGGGTCAGCCCCTATTCGCCTAGCCGGAACACTGCCAGCTTACTGCTGTAGGTAAGGGCCGATTCTAGTTCCCATCTCGCGCGCCATGGCTACATTCACCCTGTCGGTCGTCGGGTACCTGGATACCGTCCCCAAACAAGCCGGGCTGAGCATCGAGCAAGTAAAAGCCGGGCTGGAGCAGCACCGCGAGCTGACGCCCGAGCGCATCCAGCGGGCGCTGACCTGGGCCGAGCGCGCCCCGGCGAAAGCTGGCAGACTGACACGGACCTGCGCGAGTCGGACCAGGCTGATAGCTACCATATCAAGTCGTAAGGTGATAAACCGGTGTTTGGTGCGCTCCTATGTTGTTTCCACCTGAGTCGCTCCAGTTCCCGGCCCCGGCAGGCCTCATCGTGGGGTGGCGTAACGGGGCGGTGGTGCGCGCCACCGGTGCGCCGAACGATTTGGGGGGCCGGTGGCGGAGCCGGTCGCTAGCACGCCCCTCCTGGCCTTAACGCCAGCCTCCGCCTGCCCACAGGCCGCCGACCCGCTGCTGGACTCGGTACTGGGGGTGCTGTTTGCCACCCTACGCTCTGACGAGCATTGCCTGCGGCTCTCACTGATGCTGCCGGCCGACTACCAGCCGGGCAGCTGCCCGTCATCGTGTGGGTGCACGGTGGCTCCTACGTGACGGGGGCCGGCAACCTGCCCCTCTATGACCCGGCCGCGCTAGTCCAGGAGCACGGGTCGTGGTCGTGGCTGTTACGTACCGGCTGGGACTGCTGGGTTTTTTGGGTACCGAAAGCAGCTCCCCCAACCTGGGGCTGCTGGATTTGCTACTGGCTCTGCGTTGGGTGCAGCACAACGCTACTGGGGCAATCCTCCGGCGCGGATGCCATCGCGAAGCTGCTGGTACCCGATTGTGTTGACCTGTTTTGGCGCGTTACTCTACACAGCGCTCCGCTGGGTCTCATGCGCCACCGCCAGGCCATGACCCAGACTATGCGTCGGGCGGCCGGCCTGCTGCGGGCCACGGGCCCCATTAATTTCTTGCGGCTTAGTAAAACTGCTGGTGGGAACGCTCCATATTCTGCTACCACCTTGGCTACTTGCCCGGTAGCTATTAGGTGAGAAATTCCAACAATTGTTAGCATTTTCACTATTCATTCCATAGCAACCATAGCCTTATACTTAGCTTTTCTATAGCAGCTAGCTTATCAATAATAGTCGAAATTGTAATAATTCTCACAATTCTCACCGTACCAGCCATAGCACCTATTTTATTTTTGGCACCTTGCAAATTGTAGAAATTAATAAAATTGTTACAATTTTAGCCATAGTGACCTTGGCCTGAGTTATTGAAATTTCGACTATTTTGAACAGTTAAAGTTTTTTGCTAGCAGTCATGTTAGTTTGCAATGAATAGAAAAAGTAGACTGATTGTTAGGCATATGAACAGAATAAATATTTTCAACCATAGTTACTATGGCAACAATTGTTGCCATAGTAACTATGGTTGAAAATATTGACATTGTTTAAATTGAGGCTATGGCTTTTATTTGTGCCATGCAAACAATTGTAATGGCCAACCACAAGGGCGGCACTGGCAAGACAACCAGTTGCCTGAACGTGGCCCACGCTCTGCGGGAACAAGGGCATAGCGTGTTGCTACTGGACTGCGATAGCCAGTGTAACCTGACCCAAAGCTTCACGCTGCCTGCTCCGGCCGGTAAGCGCCTCGATGCGGTACTGCTGGGCCAGGCGAGTCTGTCGGATACGGTGCAGGAAGTAGGGGAGGGGCTCTACCTGGTACCCAGCTCGCCCGATTTAGCCGAGGCAGAGGAACGCATCGGTAAGAAGCCGGGTGCCGAGTTTGCCCTAAAGGAATTGCTCGACGAAGTCGAGGCCATCGACTTCTGCCTGATTGATACGCCGGGGGGCCTTGGTAAGCTGACTTTCGCAGCCCTGACGGCGGCCACTGCGGTCTTCATCCCCGCGCAGCCGGAGTACTACGGTATTGAAGGCCTAGTAGGCCTGCTCGACGTGTGCCAGCAGGTGCAGAAGCGCTTAAATAAAGACCTGAAGGTAGGCGGGCTGTTTTTTACGCAGTACAATCGGAGCGACCGGCGCCGTGCTCAGAAGGACATGGTAGCCCTGCTGGAAAACCACCCTGTGTTCGGCCCACTAGTCATGAGTACGACCATCCGCCCCAACGTAGCGCTGGTAGAAGCCCAGATTGAGAAAGAAAGCATTTTTAACTGGGCCAGTCAATCTGCCGGCGCCCAGGACTACACCGCCCTCACGACCGAAATTCTTACCCGTCTATGAGCACTAAACCCACTTTCGGTAAAAAAGTCCTCTCTTCCATCAATGAGCGCATTGAGCCAGTTCAAGCATCAACGCCGGAGCCGGAACCAGAACCGATAGTCAGTGAGGGAGAAGACCAAACGGTTTGGGTGTCGTTTACGACGGCAGTAACCCGCGAGACGTACCTCAAGCTGAAGCAAGCCGAGTACTGGATACCCGGCTTTCTCATGAAGGAACTCACCGAGGCAGCCTTGATAAAAGAGTTGGCGGCTTATCCCGAAGCAGATAAGCCCTTACCTGATGCACTGCTGCAAAAGCTGATGCGCACCAGTAAGAAGCTGCGGTAGCGACCTTTCCTAAAGCAAGGTTTGCGATAAAACGGTAGTAATCCGGCGGTGAGAAGCCGCTTCTCAACAACACAATTGTTGAAATGGCTACTGTGGTAGAAATTTCATAAATTTCTACCACAGTAGCCATTTCAACAATTGTTAGAATAGTGAGAATTATTTTTGTTCACGCCAGATTCTTTAGGCAACCCAAGTTGCAGTCTATGTAGGGGCATAAAAAAGTCTGTTCGGCGTGAACAAGGCTAGGTTTAGGTCTCTGACTTCCCAAGCCCCTGCTGGCCATGCGCAAACAGACCGTTGCCATGTACTGCGTATTCGGTGATTTACTCCGCTATACTCGCTCTGCCACTACCCGTATTCTTAGTAGCTGCGCCTTGGCATGATGTGCTCTTACCCCCCCAGGCTCGCCCTAGCCGCGATACGCCACAGCGGCAACGCCGTCTTAGCGGAAGGTAACTCGGTCAGGGCAGCTGGTTCCGCTACCACGTGCAGGGGAGGAAGCGTGTGCTTTTTCGCGTAAGCTAGCAAGCGAGGCATTGGCTTTAACGGGCGCTGAATCCACGGTTTGCGTGTCGCCGGCTACTAGCCCAGCGGCCACGCACTGGGCAAAGACGTGGTCAAACAGACCCTCAAAGATGGCAGTAGGGTAGGAGCTGGCGGGTGCGGCTGATGGTCGATGCTAGGGTAGGGTAGGGTAGGGTAGGGTAGGGCCTCGTCTACTTCGTAGCTCAGAAAATAGGGAATATCGAACCGTAGACTGCAATGCTCGACCAGATGCCGGTCGCTGCTGATGTTTTCCAGTGGGCCGACGAGCACAAACTTGAAGAAGACGGGGGCGAGCGAAGGCTGCTCCGTATGGCTATAAACGGAGCGGGTTTGCGCATAGCGAAAGTCCCAGTCGAGTAGCTCGGCCAGCCGACGGTAGAGTGGCGATACAGCAACTCAAAAACGGGTGCCTTTTCGGCCATATGTACACTATTCATCCTTTCAATCTACTATGGCTAGCTGCTGTCGTTACGCCATCGAAATAATAGTTCTGAGCAATGGCCCCACTCAGAACTATATAGAAGGTTAGAATCTATTAGATTTGCTAATCATATTACAATGGTATATTTAAATGATTATACCACCTTCGCTATGCCAAGCAGCCTCACCAAGACTACGAGTATTTCTATTGAGGGTACTCCCATCAAGGCATTTCGGACGCTAACAATTACGCAGTCGGTCCATACCTACCATCACTTCGAGCTGGCTTTTGAGTACCAGCAGCTGGAAGACCAGTTTACGTTCGACTCCAGCTCCAAAAAAAGTCTGGTAGGCAAGAATATTAATATAGTCGTTGAGGGTGAGGCTGCTGGCATGGCCAAGCTAGAGTTTAACGGGGTGATTGCCGAAGCCGAGCTATTTCAGAATGACAAGGCTTTTCTAGGCTCTATCGTGGTGCGCGGCCACGGCCTGCCCTACAAGCTGGACACGGTGCCGGGCATCAGCGCCTACTACGACATGAGCGTGACGGACATCGTGAATAAGTGCCTGAGCGCGTATTCGTCGCCCAAGAGCGTGAGCGCCCCGGTAGGCCCGAGCCACACGCTGCCCTTCGCGGTGCGCTACCGCGAGACGTAC
This sequence comes from Janthinobacterium lividum, assembly GCA_050954845.1. Lineage (GTDB taxonomy): Bacteria > Bacteroidota > Bacteroidia > Cytophagales > Hymenobacteraceae > Hymenobacter. The sequence continues at coordinate 41,563 of JBPBQK010000098.1, read as the reverse complement.
TGGAATTTTTTGCGGCGGCTGGCCTACGACTACGGGGCCTGGCTATACTACGATGGGCAGAAGCTGCACTTTACCAGCACGCTCGGCGGCTCGCCGGTAGCCCTCACGTTTGGCCTGAATTTGCACAACCTGCGGTCGGGCACGCGGGCGGTGCCGCAGTTCGTGAGCCAGTACGACTACCTAGCGCTCGACGATGACATGCCCACTGGCGAAGGCACGGCCAACGCCGCGCTGTTTGCCAGTATGACGGAAAACCCGCAGCCCGGCCGCCGGCGTGCCGTGGCGGCCGCCGACGTCAGCAAGTTTGCCCAGAACCGTAGTGCCTCGCACGGGGCCGACAGCAGCTACGTGACCGGCGAGGCCGACGTGCCCGGCATCTCGGTGGGCACGCTGGTACGCATCGGCGACCAGCGCTCGGGCGGTTCGCTGGGCGATTTTACGGTGGTGGAAGTGACGCATCGCATCGACAAAGCGCAGCGCTATCACAACAGCTTCCGGGCCATTCCGGCCACGGTGAAGGTGATGCCGATGGGGCCACTTTACCAGCCAGTGGCCGAGCCGCAGCTAGCCACCGTTATTGATAACAAAGACCCGCGCAAGCTGGGTCGGGTGCAGGTGCAGCTACAATGGATGAAGGCCCCGGAAAAAACTCCCTGGCTGCGCGTAATGACGCCCCATTATGGCCTCGATACCAAGCAGGAAAAGAGCCGGGGGTTCCTATTTGTGCCCGAAATAAAAGACCAGGTAATGGTGGGCTTTCAGCACGGCGACCCCGAGCGGCCCTTCGTGTTTGGGGCGATGCCGCACGGCAAAAACGCTGCCGTGCCCGACCCCGCCGTGCAGGAGCACCACCTCAGCGTGAATAGCGGCACTACGGTTACTTTCCTTGACACGCAAACCAAGCACGAGCTGCACTTGCAGGTCGATGAGAAAAACCTGCTCACCATTGTCGTTGATAGCGGCCAGGGCACGATTACGCTCAACGCCAGCAAAGCGATTGCCCTGAAGGCCACCCAGGAAATTACGCTCGACGCGCCCAAAATCACCCTCACCGGCGATAATGTCAGCATCAAAGGCACGGCCAAAGTAGCGATTGCCGGGGCACAGATTGACATCAAAGCCGACGCCGAATTGAAAGAAGCGGGCGCTACCGTGAAGATTACCGGCACTGGCATGGCCACGCTTGAAAGCTCGGGCATGACAACGGTGAAAGGCTCGGTAGTGATGATAAACTAGCGCGCCATGCAACCAGCTCCCCAATCATTTACCCGCGCGCAGCAACCACTACTTGCTCATTGGCAGGCATTTGCTGAAGCGCCGCAGGTGCGCCTGGGCCGCTGGCTGACCACCGAGGCCGACCACCCGCTGCTGCACGACTACCTGCTTAGCCTTAGCACTGGCCCCGAGGCCCCGCTGCGCCGGCTGCCGTCCACTAGCAGCTGGACTACCCTAGCAACTGACCCAACCGCGCCCTCGATTATCTGGCTCGAATACCCCGGCACCAAGGCCGAAGACCAGCTGCGCACGCACCTGCTAAGCCCCGGCAAGCAGCGCCTGCTGGTGTTGGAAGACGCCGCTACGCAGCCCTGGCAGCGGCTGGCCCGATGGTTTCCGGCCGCCGTGCTCACCTGCACGCCCGCCGTGTCGATGACTCAGGTGCTGGCCGACCTCCGGCACGTTACCCCGGCCGACGAACCGGCCGGGCGCTTTCAGCAGCAGTTTCACCAGCTCACCGAGGCTATTGCGCAGGCCGACTCGCCGGCCGTGGCGACTCACTCGGCCGCCTGCTTGGCCGCCAGCGCCACGCTGCCTGGGGCCGGGGCGGCGGTGACCGTCTGGCTGGCTGGCGGCCAGTATTTCCTGGCGCAAAAGCAGCCCGAGGAGGCGCTGCGCCACTTTGCCGGGGCGCTGGCTTGTGCGGAAGCTGCCTTCGCGGCGGGCGATGCGGCGGCCGGGCTGCTCAGTGTGCAAGTGTGGCTAAGCGAGGCCGCCGCCTGGCAGCAGCGCCGCCGCAGCTCGGCGGCGCTGGCCGCCCTTCAGCAGGCCGTAGACCGGGCTACCCAGCTGGAGCCCAGCTTGCTGGGCGTAGAGGCAGCCCGGCAGCTAGGCCTCGCGCTAACCCAGGCTGGGCAAGCGCGGCCGGCCTTGGCAGCTTATCAGCGCGGGCTGAGTTTGGCCGAGCAGCTGCCCGCCGGGCAGCGGTCGGCGGCCACCATTCAGGCGCTCGGTGATGCTTATTTAAAATGCCTGCGAGCTCCGCTCGACCAGGAGGCGCTGCGCACCCGTGTGGCGCAGCTACTCGCATAATCTCTCACTTTCAGCTTTCCCCACTCATGCCCCCCGCCGCCCGCCTCACAGACATGCACACCTGCCCCATGTTCACCGGACCCGTGCCGCACGTGGGCGGGCCGATTACCGGGCCGGGCTGCCCCACGGTGCTCATCAGCAAGCTGCCCGCCGCCCGCGTGGGCGACCTGCTGACCTGCGTGGGCCCGCCCGATACCATTGTGAAAGGTTCGGCTACCGTGCTCATTGGGGGCGTGCCCGCCGCGCGGCTGGGCGACCTGACTGCGCACGGCGGTACTATTGTGCTGGGCTGCCCCACCGTTCTTATTGGGGGATGAGGTGCGGACAAGTAGCTTTACCCGATGCACTTTCTCCTGGCTAGCGCACCCCGTGCGCTGGTCTGCTGCTTGCTACAACTTAGACATCTCCTGCTGTTCTGCTTTTAAGCGCTAGCCCTATGCTGCGAGGAATACCGACTCTTGGGTTTTTCCTGGAATACTTACTGCTCCCGATTCTGGCCTTGCTCTGGGCCGTGGGTCTGGTGGTTATCAATCGAAAAAAAGGCCTGCTCAGCAACAAGCAATTGCTGCTGCTGGTACTGATTTTTGGGCTGCCGATGGCGCTGGCGGGCCTAGTAGGCCGCATCTATCTGATATTCATGCCCTGGTACTACCTGGTGTTGCAGGCGGGCTTTCTGGGGCTGGGCATTTTTTACGTGCGCGAGCTCGACCATCTGCTGCGCGAAGACCGGCACCGGCAGCCGCTTTTCGGGCACCTGCTCACGGGAGTGATTATGCTGCTGGGCGGCTACTTGTTCAGTTTGCTGTTCAATTTTTTTAGCTCGCTGCACTATGGCTTGTGGGCCGCTACCTGCGTGCTGCCCTTCTACCTGCCGCTGCTGTTTGTGCAGGCTTTTGAAGCGCTGGTGGTGATTCCCAGCGAAATACGGAAGATATGGCACTACCCGCGCCACGCCGCAGAAGTGGTGCTCGACGATGTGGACCCCTACCGCCTCATGATTCTGGCCGTGGAGCTGCAAAAGAGCCCCGGCAGCGGCGAGCCGCCCGTGAAGGTCAAGGCCCGCACGCCGGCAGACCTGCCCTTTGGGGTGTGGTTTCAGAAGTTTATTGACGACTACAACTACAAGTTTCCCAACGAGCCCATTCAGACAATGAATGCCAGCGAAGAAGAGTACGGCTGGCTGTTTTACTACGTGAAGCCTTCGCTGTTTGGCCTGCGCCGCTACATCGACGCCGACCAGAGCATTGCTAATAATAAGCTGACCGAGCGCTGCCTCATCGTGGCCAAGCGCGTGGAAGGTCATTAGTCCCACCCTGATTATGCTGATTGCTAAGAAATACTTTGCCGTGAACTGGGTCGATGGCATGAAGCTGACCCAGCAGCACTTTCTCGATACCGACCTGCACGTGGCGGATTTGGTGCGCGATACCGCGTCACTGTTTCTGACCCGGTACAACTTCGGGATGCTGCCGCCGGTGCACGGCACCCGGCTGTTCAGCGAAATACAGCTGTTCGACAAGGTGGGCAACAGCGTGGTGGTACGCGTGTCGCGCTGCAATGCCATCACGGCCGGCGGGTGCCGCATCGCCATCAACCCCGAAACCCGCGACAACGACGGCAAACACCTGGCCACGTCGCTGCCAGTTGACGATGCCGTGGCGGAGGCCGACCGCCCCAACTACTACGCTATCCTGACGGTGCACCCCTTCGAGCGGGTGCCGGTGGGGCCGCTCGACCCGGACGAGTCGCCCGTGCGCCACCCCTTCAGCGACTCGCGCTATAAGCTGGACGTGGTGCAAACCGACCGCATCAAGGCCGAAGAGCTGGGGCCTTATGTGCTGATAATCGGGCGCATCATCTTTCACGATGGGCGCTACCTGGTGGACAAGGATTTTATTCCGCCCTGCACCTCCATGGAAAGCCACCCGCGCCTGATGGAGTATCAGGCCGACTTCGATAGCCGACTCAATGCGCTGCAACGCGACTCGTTTGCCATTGTGCGGCGTATTCATGCCCAGGCGCAGCCCTCCAGCATTGCCCGCAACGTGCGGGAGCTGTGTTTGCGCATTGTGGATTACCTGGGGCAAATCCTGTTTAACTACCGCAACCTCGACTCGCAGCACCCCCCGGTGTTTCTGCTGGACTATTTCAACAACTTGACTGGCATGATTTTAACGGGATTGTACTGCATGCCGGCCAAGGAAAAGGAAGAGCTGTTGCACTACTTCTACGAGTGGACGGCCGTGACGCCCAACAGCTTCGAGGACCTGCTGCGCAACTTGGTAGAGCTCGACTACCGGCACCAGGATATCGGGCCATCTATGCAGCACGTCGACCGCTTTCTGACGGTGATGGAAGGCCTCTGGGCCAAGCTCAGCCGCCTCGAATACATTGGCCAGCGCAAAGACAACATTTTGGTGCAGGAAGAGGCCGCCCGCCGGCCCGACCCGACCGGCCCAAACCGCCGCTGGAGCATTATTGACTAACCTGGATTGGCCTAGCTATGAGCTCGCATTTTTACAAATACCCCCTGCGCGTAACCCAATTGATGCAGGCACCGCCCACGTCGGCCCGGCCCGGCCCGCCCGCTGCGGGCGGCCTCGCCGACGAGCACCCTACCTGCTCGCTGGGCACGTCGATAGCGCAGATGCTGCACCTGCTGCTGCACACGCGGCTGGGGCAGCTGCGGAGCGCCCCTGATTTTGGCTGCGCTATCTGGGACGTTGAGTTTGAGAGCAACCTCGACCTGCCGCGCTGGGAAGAAAACCTCACGCGCTCGCTGCTGGCGGCCGTGCACCAGCACGAGCCCCGCCTGCGCGACGTGAGTATTCGCGTCGGCCTCAGCGCGGCTGAGCCCGCTGGGGGCAGGGAAACCCAACCAACCGCCCGCTGGTGGGCGCGCATCAGCATCAAAGGCATGGTGCAGCTTACCCACGAAGCCTTTAGCTACACCACGCAGCTCCGCATTGGGCAGCTCGCCGCCTGATTTTTTTTTAGTTATGCCTTTCAGCGACCATCGCCATGAGTTTACGCCCGAGGCCATTCGCAAGCGAATGACCCAGCACATGCTGCATCTCTGGGGCGTGAAAAGCCTGAGCAGCATCGACCCGTTTGCCCGGCTGGTGATGGAAACGCTGGCGAGTGAGCTCAATAAAATCAGCCACGAGCTGCTGAATGCCGAGGTGGGCCTGCTCAATCGGCTGGCGGGCCTGCTCACGCCCGACCTGCTGACCGTGCCTCGCCCGGCGCACGCCGTGGTGTGGGTGCAGCCCGCCGACGCGACGGCCTACATGGCTCCCACCGAGAGCTTGTTTTTTACGAAGCGCGTGGCCTCCAAGCCCTACGGCGAGCTTGATACCCGGCGCGACATTTTCCTGAGTGCTGTCGATACCGTGAAGCTGCTGCACGGCCGCGTGGCCTGGCTGGCGGCGGGCACCGCCCTGTATAAGACGGATGGCGCCGGCGACAAGCAGCTGGCCCACCGCACCGACAAAAACCACAAGCTGCCGCCGTACTCGCTGTGGCTGGGTTTGGACATGCACCCCGAGCTGACCTCGCTCGACCGGCTGGGACTGTACGTGGAACTGCCGCACATCGCGGAGCCGGAGCCACTGTTTGACTTGCTTCAGCTCGGGCGCTGGTCGCTGAATGAGCAGCCGCTCGATGCCCACCCCGGCCTGTGCTACGACCCTGCCCCTGGCCACCAGCCGCCCCGCGCCGATGCGCCCAGCCAGCTGCTGGCCGATACCAGCCTCGACCGCCTGCTGGAGCTAGACGTGAAAACCACGTACCGCAACCGCTTTGTGCACCTGCGCCAGCCCGAGCAACCCGACCTGGCGGCCCAGGCCACGCCCTACCCAGCCCTGTTTGCCGACTACTTCGCGGCCCCGGTGCTGGAAGAGCTGGCGGCGCAGCCGCTGCTGTGGCTGCACGTGTCGCTGCCGGCCAACTTCAGCGAAGACGTGCTGGCCCACCTCAACGTGCGCCTCAATGCGCTGCCGGTGATGAACCGCCGATTGCACCGCCTCACGTATCGCACCAGGGTGATGCACAATATTTTGCCCTTACCGGTGGATGTGCGCGAGACGTTTCTGGCGGTGCGCTCGCTCATCGATAGCCGCAATCGGGTATTTACGCCCTTTCCCTTGCGCGAGGCCGAGCGGCTCGATACCGGCCACTACACCGTGCGGCGCAGCGGCATCGAGCGCTTCGATGCCCGCGATGCACAGGAGCAATTACGCTACCTGCTCGAAGTGCTGCGCGACGAGGCGGTGGCCTTTTCGGCCTACGGCTACGACACCGTGCAGCTCGAAGCCCAGCAATTTAACCAGCGTGTCAACAACCTGGAGCGGCTGCTGACCAACCAGAACGGGGCCGTGCGCGAGCTGCCGCACTACCTGCTGGTTAGCCCCCACGAAGAGTTTGATACCCTGGAAGTAAGCTACTGGACCACCGACTGCGAAGACGCGAATAACTTACACGCCGGCACCGAGCTTCAGCCCTACGACCTCACCTACCTGGCGGGCCACCAGCCGGTGCTGCTCACCACCACCATCGGCGGCCAAAACCGCCCGCGCGCGGCCAACCAGCTCGATGCCTACCGCTACGCCCTGCTCAGCCACGAGCGCATCGTGACCAACGAGGATATCTGCGCTTTTATAAAAACGGAGCTGGGCTCGCTGCTGGGCCAGGTCAGCATCAGCAAAGGGGTGATGGTGGGCTCCTCGGCCAAGCAGGGTTTTGTGCGCACCATTGATATCAACCTGACGCCGGCGGCGAGCGCGCTGCTCAGCGAGGAAGAGTGGAAAGACCTCTGCAACATCCTTAAACCCAAGCTCGTCAGCCGCTCGGCCCAGGTCAGCCAATACCGTTTGTTCGTTTCTCCTGCCTGATGGCGCTGCTCCTATGAAGGCTCTTTGCTACGCTGTTGTGCTGCTTTGCCTGCTCTGGCCCCAGTGGCTACGGGCCCAGATTTCGACGGATACCTGCTGCACGCCCAGGGTGCGCACGGCCATTCCGGAGCGAGCCAGCACGCGGGGGCTCTTTCGCCTCACGAGTAGCCTGGGGGTGGCCGCCCAGTACCGCGCCGATGCGTCTGACAATCAGGCTTTTTTGAACGCCGGAGCCCTGGGAACCATCGCGGCCGACTACTACTTCCGGCGGCGCTTTGGGCTGGGCGTGGAAGCCGGCTACCTGAGCTACAGCATCCGGCAGGCATACACCCAGTTTTTCGACCGCGTAAAAGTGCTGGATAACGCCACGTTTGGACCGACCGAGCAGCTGCCCATCAACAACACCTACAGCTTCCATTTTCTGGCCGGGCCGGCGCTGTCGGTGCGCATATTCCGGCGCATGACGCTGACCACGACCCTGCGCGGCGGGGTGTTTTACAACGATGCGCCCATCGGCAGCGTCTACGAGGTGAGCAGCCAGCGGGTGCTGTACCGCTTCACCACCAACGACAAGCGATTGCAGCCGGGCGGCTTGGCGTCGGTGGCAATGTATTATCCGCTTTCCACTGATTTGCAGCTGGGGCTGGGCGGGGCCGTTTTTGCCAGCCCGGTTACCTATACCGTTGATAATCTGCAAGGCAAGTCGTATAGCTTTTCGCGGGTGCTGGGGGGCTACAGCGCGTTTGCCAGCCTGGTCTTTATCGTGCGCACGCGGCCCGTTCGGGAGCAGCTGCCGGTGGTGCTGCCGAGCTGCTACGCCCCCGTGCTAGCCTCGACTGAGCCAGTGGTGTACGACGTGGCACGACAAGAAACCGCCGTTTTTAAGTGGAAAAGCGGGGCGCCCATTTACGCTACCGATGAGGAGTTTACCTTCCGGCTCTACGCGCTGCCTTCCAATAATCTTTTGTTGGAGAAAACCACCAACGAGCTGCAACTAGGCGTGCCTGCCACGGCGGACTTGCCCAAAAACACCGTGCAGCTTTACTACACTCTCCAGGCCAGCCGCCGCGACCAGGCCGGCCAGCGTTGCCTCAGCCCGGTGACCACGGGAAATATCTCATTGGTCAGAAAGTAGTACGGGCGGGGCTCGACCTCGCCCCGGGGCGGCGAGCCATTACCCAGCAAAAAGCTGTTGTAGCCCAGGTAAGTGGTGGGGGGCGGAGCAGCTTCCGCTGTTGGTTCGCCCGGCGCGGCCCGCTCGATACTCACGAAAAGGCGCACCTCCAGGAAGGCGGGCATGAAGTAGTCCAGTAGCTCGGCGAGCAGCGTTCGGGCCGCGCTGCCCGGCAAAAACTCCGCTACGCGGCTGGCGGGCACGGGGCCCAGATGCAGATGGGTAGCGTTGTAGCCATCGCTGAACGTGCTGCCGGCCAGCGCGTTGATGCCCAGCCGGCATTGTCCTAGCGCCAAACCCGGCGCGTCGGTGGCGGCTACCTGGTGCACGATGGGCTGCTCGGTCTCAAACCGCACGGGCACCCCAAGCACGACGGCCAAAAAGCGGCCCAGCCACTCCACATTGCCCCGCAACTGATGAATAAAGGGCAGCACCTGAATGAATAAGCTGGCCGTGGGCGGGTCGAGCCGCCGCAGGATGGGCCAGCTGGCCGAGAATTCCTCGCACAGCACCGGCGCTTCGGCCAGCTGGTCGGCCTGGCGCTCGCGCTCGTAGCGGAGCAGCCGCAGGTAGTATAGCTCGGTGTCGAAAGGTAGAAAAAAGCGGCGGGTTTCCTGCTCTATTTCCCGCTCGTGGCGCAGCTGCGCCAGCAGCACCTCGGCCTCAGGGGCCGGCCCGGCGGTGGCCGGAATGGCGTGAAACAGAAACGGAGGCAGCTGGTCGTAGAGGCCTTCGCGGGGGGTATCGAGCAGCAGGTAGGGCTCGGCGGGGCCTTCCGTAGCGAGCAGCTGCGGCGCACCGGCGTCCTTGGCGTAGGGCCGGGTAATGGGGCCGGTGGGCTTGAAGATGAGCCGGCTCATCTTTAGCGCGTGGTCATCGGCCGCCAGTAGCCCGGCGGCCACTACCTCGGGGCGGTAGTCCAGCCCAAGCTGGTCGAGGAGGTAGACGGGCGTAGTCGCAGCAGAATCAAACAATTTAATCCGGGAATAGTGGAATGCTGGAATACTGCTAACTTAGCGACAAAACCGCCGCCTACCTGCTCACTTTGCATGAAGCCTCTTAATGCGCCTGATATTGCCACGGCCTACTTTCGCTTTTTGGGGCAGTTTTTGGTGCTGATGCTCAGCATAATATTTATTGTCTACGCTTTCCTCAAGACTTTCAATGAGCAAACGCACCTGCTGCACAACTACCAGGACCAGTACCGCGATGTGCTGTCGACGCAGCGCCAGATGGGGCAAACGGTAGATTCTATCTACACCGATTTGAGCATGCTCAATACCGGGCAGGTGGGCAATGAGCGGATACTAGAGCTGCGGGTGCTCCATAAAAAAGATGAGCTGAGTGAGAAGCTGAAGACGCCGTACCTCAACATGCATCCGCACGAAGCCTACCGCCGGATAACCGACTGCATGGAGGAGATGCTCGTGCTCAAAGATTCCATCCACAATGTGCAGGAGCGCCTGCGGGATGTGCGCGGCAAGCTGAATGAATGCCAAAACAACGAGCGCCGGAAGAAATAGCCGGTACCTGATATGCTGACCCTGCACTCGCGCGAACACCGTTTTTTATTTGGCTACCTGCTGCTGGCTACCGTGCTGCTGGCGGGCCTGGCCGGGTGGATACTGTGCCGCAATCAGAACTTTCAGTCGGAAAACGTGGACTCGCTGTCCAGCAAGCTAAAGCGGCAGGACCAGCTGTTCAAAGACCAGCAGGAAGCCCTACCGCAGCTCGACTCGGCCTACCAGGCCGTGATGGACTACAAACCCAAGGAGCAGGCGGTATTTGTGGAGGCCGATATCGAAAATCAGCTAAATGATATTCGGCAGCTCTACGTGCAGCAGCGGCGCACGAAAGACGAGGCGAACGATACCGTGCGCTTTTTCCGCGCCTTCGACCAGGTAGCCAACTTTTACAAGATGCTCTACCAGGATAAGAAAAATCTGGCAGCGCAGCAGGCCAACGTCCAGCTGCTGGCGGGGCAGTTGGCCGAGTGCACCATCGATTACCACGCCAAGGGTACGGCGGCCCAAATAGTGCCTTCCACGGCGGCGCTGCCCCCGGCGCCCTCGCCCGCTACCCCACCTTCCGCCCCGCACTAATTATTGCGCGCATGTCTCGTAAATGGCTCCTGAGCACCGTCACGTTTGTGCTGACCGCTGGGCTGCTGCTCTTGCTGTACTCCGCCCGCGAAGTGGAGCTGAAGTCGCGCGTGTGGCCCCGCGTCCTGGTGGCAGGCGAGCCGCTTAATTACATCGACAGCACCTACGCTGCCGCCACATCGGGCCACAGCTGGCGCTGGGAGTTTGGCCAGGGCGACAGCGCGCTGGCCCCCCAGGGCGTGTTTTATTACCCCCAGCCCGGCACCTACCGCGTGCGCCTGACGGTGGACGGCCAGTACCAGCACTTGTTTACCGTGGTGGTAAAAGCTCCCTTGCCGCGCAACACGACTATCCGGCTGCTGGGCCCCAAGGAGGGCTATGTGGGCGAAAAGCTGCTGTTCCAGACCTTCGGGGCACCGGCGCAAAAGTTTTCCTGGAAATTTGGCGATAACAAGAAAGCCAGCTCGCACGAGGCCACCACTTTTTATACCTACGACAAGCCCGGCACCTACATCGTGGAGCTGGCGACCGACGTGACCAAAGACCCGCTCCGGCAGAAAATCACGATTCTCCCCAAGTACAGCACCTTTGTGCAACCCGCTGATACGATGGACGATGATATCCGGGCGCGGTTGCAGCGCATTGCCGATGGCCGCCAGGTAAACCAGCAGTATACCTACTTGCTCAATCGCTACCTGTGCGGGAAAACCGATGCGCTGGTGGTGGCGGGCGAGCAGCCGCCCAGCGACTTCTATTCTTACTGCATGAACCTGCAATTTGACCCCGACTGGGTGATTGACGCGGCGGCGGTGGAAGTGGACTCGGCCCGCAACCTAAAAGGCAGAAGCACCGGCGGTTGCACGGCGAAGCTGGTCGTTACGCAGCATAAGAAAAACTGAGCATGGCCAAGTTCCTCTACCTGGCTATCTGCCTGTTGCTAAGCTTATCCGGCCGGGCCCAGCTGCCGTTGCTGGCCCGGCTGGTGCGCCAGCCCGCCGCCCGGCCCACGGGCCTGCCCACCCCCACCGGCCACGCCACCCACGCCAACGTGCCCTGGGTGGTGTACTCCGACCGCGCCAACAACCCCACCTACCGCGAGGCCAACCTGGCCGTAAAATTCAAGCAAATTCCGTTTCGGCAGGCGTGCTACGTGCTGGCCGAGCGCCAGGGCTTTCTGCGGCTGGTGCAGTACGACCCGGCCCTGAAAATCGGCACCTTCTACGCCCAGCGCTTACTAAAAAGCCGCAAGGCGGCCAAATACCTGGGCTGGGTGCCCAAAAACCGGCTGCTACTCGCTAGCCAAGCCCCCGTAGACTCGGCCGGGGCGCTGCCCACGCTTTACTGTCCGGCCCTCACCAGCAGCCGCGTATTGCAGAATACCGAGCAGTTCTTTCGCCACGACAGCCTGCGGCTGTTTGCCCAGCCCGACCTTACCAGCCAGCTACCCAAGCGGTTGAAGCTGTACGACCTGGCCTACGTATATAAGTTTTCGGAGTCGGGCCGCGAGGCCCTGCTGGGTGCCGCCGACTGGTTTGGGGCCGACAGCGCGGCTACCTACTTGCTAGGCTGGGCTCCCACTACCGCCTTGCAGCTGGTGGGCCAGGGCTGGTTTCTGGAGCCCGACACCGTGCACCGTACGCGCCCCGACTACCGGCTGTATGCCTCGCCCACGGCAGCCTGGCAGGGCAAGCCCGACTCGCTGGCCCGGCCGAGCCCTGCCGCCAAGGTGGCCTGGGCCAGCAAAGGAGTGCGCCTACCCGTGCTGCAAAGCTACCGCCGCGATAATAGCCCCGTGGTGGCGCAGTTGGGCTTATTGTCGCCGCTGCTGGTGCCCGGCGACTCGGTGCTCAGCGTCGATGGCACCATCATTACCCGGCGGCAGTATGCCCGCTGGCGCGATAAATCGCGGATATACAACATCGTTTACGTGCTCGAAGACAGCCCTGCCATGCAGAAACACTGGCCCGAAGTGGTGAGCACCGTACAAACCACCGTGGGCCAATTGCAAGACTCGGTTCGCCAGCGAATCGTGCGCATGGGCGCGGTGCTTTACCACAGCCACTCCCGTGGGAGTGGCTTGGCGGCCTTGCCCCTCAGCAGCAATCTGGCGCGGCTGGCTGGCTGGCTGAACCAGCACCGGCCCAGCTCGACCAGGGCCGGCACCGGTTGGTATCAGCCTACCCAGCAAGGGCTGGCCGCCGCTTTTCGCCTGCTGGACAACCACAAGGGGGAAAACAACCTGGTGATACTGGTCGGCATTGATGGCGATAGCCGCGACGTGGCGCAGCTGAAGAGCTTGCGCTCGGCCGAAGCCCGGCTGCTGTGCTTTCAGGTGGCCGCCCCGCCCGACACAGTCGCCAACAACTTCGTGCTGCAAGCGCAGCAGCTGGTTATTCAGTCGGCCCGGCAGGTGGGCCTCGCCAAGCGCGAGCGGCTGGTCAGCCCCCGGCTGGTCATTCCCCGGCCGTCGTATGAGATGCGGAGCGGCACACAGAATATTATTTACCGTCTGGCTTTCCCCAAGCAGAGCATGGTGCCGGGCTGGGTGCTTTTTCCCATTAAAGAGCGCGAGTTGCCCATTAGCCTGCTGTTGGCCAGCACCACTAGTATGCTGGCGCAGCTGCGCTACGACGCCACCCAAACGATGGGCGCTATGGACCAGGCCTTTGCGGCCGCGCTGCCGCTCCGTAGTCGCCTCGACCCGCAGATAGGCCGCACGCTGCTGGCCCGGCGCGAGCCGCCCGTGGCCGAAGCTAGCGTGGCCCCCGCGCTGGTGGCCTTGCAAGCGTACCCCTTCTACCGCCAAGCATATGTGCCTATCAGCCAGTCCGATACTACTTTTCGGCAGCTGCGGCTGCTCACGCCCGATGCCTACGCGGTGCTGGGCCAATGGCTCGACCTGCTGGCCGCCGACGCCCTCAACCCCGCCCACACCCGCGACCGCAACAAGCTGACCGGCTACTTCCGGCAGCTCATTGCGCACGTGGGCCCCACCCTGTCCGATACCGCTGCGCTGGCGCTCCCCCTGAGCCGGCTGCTGGGCTTGCCCGTGCGGCACCCGCTGCTCACCCAGCTGCGTTTCAGCGACCTGACCACGCCGGGCGTGATGCCGGCCGGCGTGTGGGCGCGCTTGCTGTACCTGCTGCGCGAGCGCCGCGACTACTACCAGCGCGTGCCGGCGTTTGCCAACAGCCGCTTTACCTCCAATGGCCGCACCTACTACTGGCTAAGCGAGGATTTATTCAGGTAAACCACTCACCGTCAAGCAATCCATCTTAGCTATGATTCCAGCCATCCTGCTAGCCGACAGCATTCAAGCTGCCTTACAGGCAGCCAAATCATTGGCCCGCGAGTACCGCAACGAGCGCTATTCGGCGGCCCACCTGCTGCGGGCGCTGCTTCAGCATGACTCGCCGGGCGCGGAGCTACTAGCCGCCCTCGATAAGGATGTGCCCTACCTGCGCGACTGGGCCGAGGTGCGCATGGAGGAACTACCGCGCCTGGCTTTTTCGCCCACCGAGCTAGCGGGCGACGACTCTATTAATAAGGTTTTGGAAGAAGCCAACTACGCCCGCCTGCGGCTCGGGCTCGACCAGGTGCACCCTGTGTGCGTGCTGGCCGCCCTCACCAAGCCCAACGTAGGGTTTCCGCCCGAGCAGCTGCGCTCGCTGCCCTTGCAGGAGCGCGACTTGCTGGCTAATTTTCTGAAAGAGCCCGTGATGGCGGGGGGCGCGGGGCCGGCCGCAGGCTTGCCGGCCGGCCCGAAAACCGGCCCCAAGGCCGATGGCGTGCTGCGTAAATACTGCCGCGACCTCACGGCCCTGGCCCGCGAGGGCAAGTTTGACCCCATCATCGGCCGCGAGCGCGAGCTGCGGCTGATAATCGAGATTCTGGGCCGCCGCAGCAAGCCCAACGTTATCCTCACCGGTGACCCCGGCGTGGGCAAAACGGCCCTGATTGATGGCCTCGCCCAGCAGCTGGTAACCGGCCCGGTGCCCTACTGGCTCAAGGATGCCGTGCTGCTGGAGCTCGACCCGAGCGCGCTGGTAGCGGGGGCATCATACAAGGGCGAGGTTGAGGACCGGCTCAAAAACGTGCTCAAGGAAATCAAGCAGTTTGAACGCTGCATCCTGTTTATCGATGAAATCCACGTGCTGCTCGACCCCAAGGGTACGGCCGGCAGCGGGGCCGCCAACCTGCTCAAGCCCGAGCTGGCGCGGGGCGAGCTCATCCTGCTCGGGGCCACCACCCGCGAGGAATACCGCAAGCTCATCGAGCCCGACCAGGCCCTGAGCCGCCGCTTCGAGGTGCTTGATGTGCCCGAGCCCACCGTGGCCGTAGCCGAGCGCATGCTCCACGGCCTGGTAGGGGCCTACGAGCAGCACCACCAGCTCACGGTGGCCGACGATGTGGTGCCCGAGTGCGTGCGCCTGGCCAAGCGCTACGTGAAAGACCGCCGCCTGCCCGACGCCGCCCTCGACCTGCTCGACCGCACGATGGCGGCCATTCGCACCGTGGCCGAAATCGCCAGCACCGACCTGGCCGCCTTCCGCCAGACCTTGGAGGAATGCACCGGGGCCGAGCTCACGCCCGCCGAGCGCCTGCAAGAGTACCAGTGGCTCGACCAGCAGCTACAGCACCAAACCAGCCCCGTGCTCATGGGCCAGTGGCAGCCCGAAGCCGAAGACGCCGGCGAAATAACCACGCCCGAAGCCTACCTGGCCGGCCTCACCGCCAAGCTCAACTTCCTGCACCAGCTGGCCAAGGTGCGCCAAAAGCACGTGACCCGCGCCGACCTCGCTGCCGTAGTGGCCTACAAAACCGGCATCCCGATGGGCAAGGTGCAGGAGCGCGAAAAGGAAAAGCTGCTGGCCATCGAAGACCACCTGCGCCAGCGCGTGGTGGGCCAGGACCACGCCCTCAAGGCCCTGTCCGATGCCATTCTGGAATCGCGCAGCGGCTTGCAGAAAGCCGGGCAGCCCATCGGCACCTTCTTTTTGCTCGGCCCCACCGGCACCGGCAAAACTGAGTTGTCCAAGTCGCTGGCCGAGTTTCTGTTCAACGACGAGCAGGCCATGATTCGGTTCGACATGTCGGAGTTCAAGGAAGAGCACGCCGCCGCGCTGCTCTACGGCGCGCCCCCCGGCTACGTGGGCTATGAGGAGGGCGGCCTGCTGGTAAATCGCATCCGGCAGCAGCCCTACGCAGTGGTATTATTTGATGAAATCGAAAAGGCCCACAGCTCCATTTTCGACGTTTTTCTGCAAATAATGGACGAAGGCCGCCTGCATGACAAACTCGGAAAAGAGGGCGATTTTTCCAATGCCCTGCTCATCTTCACGTCCAACATCGGCAGCGAGTGGGTGAGCGAGCAATTCCGGCAAGGGCGCATACCCAGCTCGCCGCAGCTGCTAGAGCGCATGAGCGGCAGTTTCCGGCCCGAATTTCTGGCTCGCATCACGGAGATTGTGCCCTTTGGGCCCATCAGCGCGCAGCACGTGGTGCGCATTTTTGACATTCAGCTCCAGCACCTCACCGATAGCCTGCACCGTCAGGGTATTCGCCTGGAGGTGAGTGCCGAAGCTCGGCAGCAGCTGGCCTACAGCGGCTACTCGCCGCAGTACGGCGCGCGCCCGCTGGCCGGCGTTATTCGCAACCGCTTGCGGCGGCCCATCTCGCGCATGCTTATCGGTGGCGAGCTCACCGCCGGGCACGAGCTGTACGTGGATTGGTCGGTCACCGATGAGCTCACCTGGAGCATTCAGGCCGAGCCGGTTTCGCAGACTTTATTACCTTAAAAGAAGGCATTCTGCTACGTACATCTAAACTTCAGGTTTTTGCGGGAAACACTTATTTTTAGCAATAATTACAGTTTTTATTTCCTTAAAATTGGAAAGTAACATGCAAATAGTACTTTAGTGGTCTAATTCTATTCCTCTACACGTCTATGTTCGAATTTGAAATTGGCGGCAATGAAATCAAGCCCGAAGCCTCCGAAGGCATCAGCGCTATCGCGTTCAACCGCTCGCTGCTCGCCTTGCAGCTAACCGATAAAGAGCCTGTCTCGCCGGAGTTCGTCTACAAGCTCAAGACGGTCGAAGAAGTCTTCGGCCAGTTCAAGCCCAGCGTAGAAGTTGAGTTTGAAAACGAAGAGGGCGTACCGGTGAAGGAAACGCTGCAATTCAACAGCGTGGCCGACTTCAAGCCCAAGAGTATCAGCACGCAGAGTGCCTACCTGCGCTCGCTGGATGGGCAGTACAACGAGTACACGCAGATAAACCGCCGCCTGAAGGGCCACCGCGTGCTGCAAACAGTGCTGGAAAATCCCGAAACCAAAGCTGCCATGGTCGAGATGCTCAAGTCACTCGCCAAAGAGCTGGAAGACAACGAATAAGCCTGTTTTTGTCTCGTAAAACAAACCTTACCCTCGCGTACCAACTCGTATGGCAACCGAAAAATCCCGGTCGGCGGAAGTAGCTACCCGCCCCGCGCCCAGTGCCCTGCCGGGGCAGAGCACCCTGGCCCCCTACGGCGGCTTCCAGTTTCTGGAAAGTCTGATTGAAGGGGTGCAAAACATCAGCCCGCAGCGGCAGGCTCGCAAAAGCATCTTCATGACCGACGAAAGCAAGCAGCTCGACCGGTCGGTGCTCAAGCAAAAGCTGGACCTCTGGATTGAGCTGCTCGAATCGAGCGACGACCAGACCGCGCTGCTGGCCAAAACCGAAGAAAAGGCCGCCCAGGCCGAGGCGCTGCTCCAAACCAACATTCTGCGGGCCCTCACGGCCTCGCGCAAGCTGGAACGCAATTACCGAGCGCTGTCGCTGTTCTACAAGAACACGGAGACGGATAAGGTGCAGAACGTGACCATCTTGAATGCGTCGCTCGACCAGTTGAAAGACTTGGACAACCCGCTCTTTGTCGACAAGGTGTCCAACGAGTTTAAGCGCTCGTACGACCGCCTCGACATGCGCAGCAACTACTCGCTGCTGATGGTGCCCGGCTACCTGGGCAGCAACAGCGTGCTGGAAAAATGGGCTAAAGTGGCCCACGCGCACAAGGTGATGCTGCTCACCGACTTTGCCGACCTCGAAAGCTCGGAGGACACCATCGACCTCTTCGAAGCGGCCAACCTGACGGGCGGCGACCTCTACCGCTCCAACGTTATCATGACCTGCAACTGGCTGGCTGGCCGCAGCCGCGTGAGCGAGGTAGGTGAGGAAGAAGACCTGTTTGTGCCGCCCTCCACGGCGCTCGGCGGCAAAATCTACTACACGCTCATGTCGCAGGTAACGGCTGGCAAAAAGCACGGCAGCATGAACGAGGTCGACGGCGTGCGCTACGACACGCTCAAGAGCGAACTGTCGGCCCTGGAGCGCCTCGGGCTGGTGCCTATGGTAAACGAGTACGGCAAGGTGATGGCTTTCTCGGCCAAAACCCTCTTCAACGGTGATAATATGGGCCTGCGGACTTACTCCGTGGTGCGCGTGTTCGACTACGTGGTGAAGGTGCTGTTTGACTTCCTGAACCGCCGGGCCTTCGAAAACTGGAACTCGCAGATTGAGGCCGACTTGCGCGGGCAGATTGTCAAGTACTTGGACAGCATTAAAGGCCCCGACAAGCTGATTGAGAAGTTTAAGATTGTGCGCTTCGAGCGCGACGACAAGATTAAAGACCGGATTTATCTGGACATCCGCCTAACCCCTTATTTCCCGGCCAAAAGCTTTGTAATCCGGCTAGATGGGCGCAAAGGCGATGACGTGGAAAGCCCGGAATGGGCATCCGACTACAGCGAAGCGTAGTCTGGTTTTCTTTAGCGTCTCATTTTCTTTTAAGTAGGTCACTTCACCTAATACCCCACCCTTTTTCACAAACAAACTTATGGCACAGGAAAAATTCCAGGCGGTGCTTACCGGCCCCGATGGCGGCCCTTTCCAGGTCACTTCTGTCAGCGTTTCGTTTCAGCGCGACACGGGCTCCGATGGCCGCCCCGCCTCTATGGTTTATGGGGGTAGCATTGCGCTGGCAGCCCTTACTACGGCCGAGTCGAAGCTGGTCGAAGGCATGATTAATGCCCAAAATAAGCCTATTGCCAGCGGTAAAATCGAAATTACCACCGCCCAGACGGAAGGCGTATATCGCACCATCTCGTTCACGAACGGCTACATCACCAGCTACCAGGAAGCCTTTGACATGACCGGCGGCAGTGAGTTTTCGTGCTCATTCAATATCTCGGCCGAGATAATAACCGTTGGCGCGGCCAAGCTAGACAATAAGTGGCCGCTTACGAGCTAAGCTACGGCTTTGCCTAGCCAGCGCGTTGCGTTTGGGGGCACGCCTAAGTTGCTTATTGGCTACGGCCTTTAGCAAATGGTGCTTTATTCTATTGCCTTTGAAAGGCCTCCGTTAGCTACCGCTGCCGGGGGCCTTTTTTGTGCGGCCGTTCCTTCTTCCACTCCTGCTATCTGCTATGCAACCTGCTTTATCGGTTTCCACTGCCGCTATAGAAACTTCCGTCATTCTGGCCAATAGCGACACCATTCAGGCCGAGCTGGCTTGGCTGGAAGCTATTGTAGATACCCGCCTCAAGCTGTATTTCCAGACCGAGTGCGACTACGAAACCATTGAGGAAGTGCCCCTGCCCGACCTCAACGCCGATACTTCGCCCTACGCCCAACTGGTGCGCGAGCGCCCCCTCACGGCCCCCGACCGGCTGGTGCTCATCCTGACGCTGGCGCCCCACGTGCGCCCGCAGCTGCTCGACTATTTCTTCGTGCGCAACACCGCCTACGACCGGGGCTTCACCGAGTTTGGGGGCGTGAAGGGCAAAAACCACGGCGGCTTTTTGCCCACTGGCGAAACGGCCCTGTTTCTGCTGGCTGGCGACGACTTGGCGCGCCGCATCACGCTGCAAACGCACCTGCTGCACGAGTCGCCGCTGTTTCGTACCAACATCCTGCGACTCGAAGTCACCGACCCGCAGGAGCCGGCCCTCAGTGGCCCGCTGGCCCTCACGCCCGACTACGTAGCCTACCTCACCACCGGCGAGCAAAGCAAGCCCAATTTCAGCCCTGACTTTCCGGCCAGCCTGGTGCGCACCACCATGGCCTGGGACGACCTGGTAGTAGACTACCAGATTATGAGCGAAATACTGGAAATAAAGGCCTGGATTGAGCACGGCGATACCATCCTGGGCGATGCCCACCTCAAAAAGTACCTCAAGCCCGGCTACCGCGCCTTGTTCTACGGCCCGCCCGGCACGGGCAAGTCGCTCACGGCTGGCCTGCTGGGCCATACCACCGGCCTCGACGTGTACAAGATTGACCTCTCGATGGTGGTCTCCAAATACATCGGCGAGACGGAGAAAAACCTGGGCCGCGTGTTCGACATGGCCCAGAACCGCCGCTGGATACTCTTCTTCGACGAGGCCGACGCGCTCTTCGGCAAGCGCTCCGAAACCAACTCTTCCAACGACCGCCATGCCAACCAAGAAGTGGCCTACCTGCTCCAGCGCATCGAGGATTTCCCTGGCGTTATCATCTTGGCCACCAACCTCAAAGACAACATCGACGCGGCTTTCGCTCGGCGCTTTCAGTCCATCATCCACTTCCCCGCCCCGAATGCTACGCGCCGCGCCCGGCTCTGGAAGCAGGCCTTTAGTGGCTCTGAGCTAGCGCCGGATGTGAACTTCGATACCATCGCCGAGAAGTACAGCATCGCGGGCGGGGCCATTATCAACGTGCTGCGCTTTTGCGTGCTGGCGTCGGCGCAGAATAAGCGGCCCATCAAGCAGGACGATGTATTGACGGGGTTGAAGAAGGAGTTTTATAAGGATGGCAGGACGCTGGAAGAGGTGGAAAAGAGCACTAATCTCAGGTAAAAAGCAGTCAGTAGCTTACTATAGCTATGCTAATTTGGCTTTTCATCAGCCGGAAAGCACGTCACCAAACCTTTGGGCTTATTGGCCCAGTTATCGCGGTCAAACACACCAATAACATAGGGCAATTCACCTGGGTCCGTATTAGTGAAACCTGGGCGAGGCGGCATAGGATTCAAATACTGGTGCCACTCTGGCCGGTCAGGTCGTCGTCTTCCCCTTACTTGACACTCATCTGGCAGGTAGGCCCAGATGACAATGCGCTCTGTATCCTCATTCTTATACCACGAGTTCAACTTTGCTTCATTTGCCATAATCAGATGCTTGGCTGCTTTAGCTAGGTCGGCCTCAGTTTCGAAAGTTGTGGCAAGCGGAATGTTCCTGTTGTCAAGCGCAGCATTCGTCATATTGACGTGACGGTCAACACTGTGCCCATATTCATGGGTCCAAGTTTCTATCTGTTGGTCAAGCGTTTGCTGGACTTTCTCTTCCTGGTCACGCTCCTTTTGTTTCTTTTTGTATTTCCCCCCGTGCGCAACCACCAATTTACTGTCTTTTACCAACTGAGCGGCCACGTAATTTGCTCCTTGCCCAGCTAGCTTATACTGATTAACCAGCCGTAGATTACTACCAGCCACACTGGCCTTCATTTTCAGTTGCCGGGCCATCGCAGGCCGGTTGTCGACCACAGTCGCTGACGATTGCTTAACTGCCTGAATGGCATTGGCTTGGGCAACTGTGCCACTCAATTTACCAAGTGCTTTCATAAAGTTTCCATTTTTTAAAATATTTGATATTAAGCGCTTAGCTAAGGCGATTAAACTTTAGGGTCAGCTATAATTCCTTTAATATGTTTGGCTAAAATATTTTGAGCAGAAATTTGCAGGGCAGGTGCTCCACTAGTTTCAACAGTATCAAGACTAGCAGATACATAGGAAGTAAATTCCTGGTATTCGGGTAGCACAAATGCTACAATGGCATAATTCTCATCGATATTCTTTCGTGTATAGTTCAGGGCATTGGCTTCACTGCTAAAGAAGCAAATCTGTCCTTTAGCATTATACTGTTTTACCATTTGTAGGGACGATAAGCCTCGGTCCTTACTACCCTGCATAGTAGTAAATCCTTCCCGCTTAATCCGGTCAACGTCCTCCGCCTTTACCGCCGCATAATAGCGCTTGTTTCGGTCAGCTTCCTGGTACACCGGTAGCTTCACTTTCTCCGTCTCAAACACTGGCACCTTCGGCCCAAATCCGACGCCGAACAAGCTGTACTTACGCTTGGTGCTCATGCCCACTGCCCGGTCTACCTCGCGCCAGCCTACCTGCCGAATGGTTTCTGGCGCGGCGGTCGGAGTTACGGCGTGCAGCGCCCGTTGGGGTTCCAGCGCCACGCGGCTGGCTCGTGGTGCACTAGGTGGCGCTAACGGCGCAGCGGTGCGAGCAGCCCCCGGCTCGCGTTGGCTGGCGGCCGCGAGCCGGGGGCTTTTGCTGGCGATGTTTTGCCAGGCCGAAGTGGTCCCCGCCGAAAACCGGCTGGCCGACTGCGACAAGGCCGCGGCTCGAGGTGTGGGAGCGGGAGAAGCTTGCTTTTTCATGCGCGAAAAACAACCGGTTAAGTAATAGCTGCTTGAGTAGCTTCAGTGAAAATCAACGCGTGAGTTAGCGGGCACTAGTGTTGCATCCCTGCCAGCACCCCACCCTGGTGGCTGGAGCACCGTTTGCAATGCGGATACAGCGCTCCGCGGTAGTTGGCCAGATTGCTGCGCGATAAGGGCGGCTGGTGGTCGGGGGTCCAATGGCTGTCTGGCCAGCCTGAAACCTTGGTGCCGCACATGTGGCAGCCAGAGGTAGTCCCGAGCCGGTTTACGGCGTTTTTTTCCTGGGGCGAGAATCGACGGGTGATGTTGGTCGTTCTTACACCACTGTGCGTGGCGTAGCTCCCTACCCCGTAGCGTGTGCCATCGCCTCGCCCATAACGATTGACTCCCTTACGAACCCGGCTGCCATTGACCACATTGACAGCTAAAACCTCCGCCTTCATCCGCTGGGTTTTAGTTGTCCGGCTGCGGGTTTTATGCACCTTGCTTCTAACGCCGAGTTTTGTCCTTACCCGCTGAATAGGCCGGTGCGCTGAATGAGCAGCATTTTTGCTGGTTTCGGGCGCAAAGGCTATTTCTGTTGGCATTCGCTGCGCTGTTGAAACCCTGGCTACAGCTTGGCGCTGAGCCACTATCCGCGGAGAAGCATCCAGTTGCTTTTGCAAAAAGTTCTTTGCCTGTACTACTGGCCAAAGCGGGGTTGCAGCAGCACTTTGGCTAGTGGCAGAACCTTTCAAAGATGAAGCGTACAGCGGCATTGGGTGTGGTCTTATCCGGTTTCATACTAAAGCGTCAGCGGCTGGCGCGCATGCCCATGAGGTCGGCTTCGCGCTCTAGGCTGCGGTCGTCGTTCACGGCCAAGCCGTTTACCTGCATGGTGGGGCGCACCCGGCCTTGCTTTTGCTGCACAATGTGCCAGGCTTCGTGCGGCAGGTGCCGCTCCTGGCCGGGGCCGAGGTAGATATCGGCGCCCTGCGCGTAGGCTAAGGCGTTGACCTGCGCGGGCTTTTGCGAGTTGTAGTGCACCTTCACGCCATCGAGCGAGAGGCCGGACATTTTCTCCATCGCCGCTTTCAGGCCTTCGGGCAGGCCGTCTTTGCGTTGCAACGCCTGGCGCTGAATGGCAGCCGCTGTTTGCAGCTGGCGGGCCTGCCGGGGGCTACCGTCCAGCCGCGCTTGCAGCGGGCCGCGCGAGTAAGCACTGCTGGCGCGGGCAGTAGTCCGGCTAGGGGCGGTAGAATACGTAGCGGCGACTGATTGGCGCATGTACAGAAGAAAAGATGGTATAAATGTATATAAAATATATGTTATTTGCAAGGCATTAGCGATGGGTGCAATAATTTTACGAAGTCACGCAGCGCGGACAGGCAATAGGCTGGAAGGTCATACAGCTTAAGTAGGTGATACATGCAACTCAAATAGGCCAGCAGCCGGATGCTACCCTGGCCGAGTTAGGCCAGGCCTGGCTCGCCCACGGCGGGCGGCCCGTGGGCCAAACCTGCCTCTGGCAGGTGCTGCAGGAGCACGAGCTACGGCGCAAAAAAAAGCCTGCACGCCAGCGAGCGTGACATGCCCCGCGTCGTGGCGCAGCGGCAAGACTTTGTCGAAACCGTGGCCCAGCGCTACGATACGCGTCGCTTTCACTCTCTGGATGAAACGGGCTTATGCCTGGACGCGTGCCGCCGCTACGCCCGCGCGCAGGGCGGCCAGCGCGTGGGGCAAGCCGTGCCGCTCAAGCGGAGCGCTTCGCTAACACTCATCGGCACACTTTCGGCTCAGGGCATCGGGGCCGTGCAACTCTTTGAGGGGGCGCTCAACTACGAGCGCTTCGGGCTGTATGTAAGCCAGTTACTGGCGCCCACTCTGCGCACGGGCGACGTATTGGTGCTCGACAACCTAGCCGTCCATAAGATTTGCGGATTGCGCGAGTGGCTAGCCCAACGCGGGGTGCAGGTTCTGTTTCTGCCGCCCTATTCCCCCGACTTCTCGCCGATTAAACAAGCCTGGAGCAAGCTCAAAACGGCCTTGCGACCGCCCAGGCCTGCAGTCGGCAAGCCCTGGAAGAAGCCGTACAGGCCGCCGTGGACTGAATTACCAGTGCCGACGCCCAGCACTGATTTGACCACTGTGGCTACCACGTGCAACCCGCCTGAAATAGGGTGAGTAGTTCAAGAAATCGCTATAGTCGAGCTACAATTGAAAGCGCACGCCTTTCAGATGCTTATTACTTAAGAAGTGGGTTCCAGAAAAATTAACCGAGCTTTTGGATTCTATACTTTCCGAGTCTAATACCTATCTATTCCTTACTCTCCAAAAAAGGTCCGTCAATAGCCTGTGCAGCAGGGCTAACCTAATATCAATTCCAATCCCATGCTTATAAAAAGCTTTTCCTATGACTAGCCGCCTTTTTGCGCCCGGCAACGTTGCCGGAAACGTTTGCGCAGTTTTACGCAGGTCATTATCTTGCTATATACTCATTTTCTGAAGTTTAACGGGTAGGTTTGTGGGTATTCTTCTCTCCAATGGCATCTGCCATTACCCACCCAAAAGTCTCAGATTATGAAGCGGTTGCTTTCTTTACTTTTACTGCTGCTGCCGTTAGCGCTACGGGCGCAGACGTTAACCATCTTGGAATCGTCTGGTTGGCTGGAATCGGCCTATGTACGGTGGCAGCCCCTAGCCACGGCGCAAAGCTACAATGTGTACTACAGCGGCGGCGGCGTGGTCAATCAGCAGCTAGACACCCAGCTTATTCGCAGCTATGGCTCCTTCTACCGGGCTGATGCCCTGGGCCTTGCGCCGGGCACGTACACGCTCAAGATTGCGCCCGTTATCGGAGGGGTCGAAGGGACAGCCACGGTGACTAGCTCCGTGACGGTGCTGGCCCAGGACCGGGCCGGATTTGCCTTTAGCGGGGGCCGGGTGCCGGGGGCTTATAACGCCAACGGCACCGTGAAAAGCAACGCGGTGGTGCTCTACATCACGCAAAACACCAAGAACACCGTCTCGCTCACCGTGACTGGGGCCACGGTGAACCCGTGCGTGGGGCTGCAAACCATTCTGGAGGGGTTCAAGAAAGGCCAGGATGCGCGGCCGCTGCTGGTGCGGCTGATAGGCAACATTACCGACCTGAGCTATATGCAGAGTGGCGATATTGTTATCGAAAACGGCAATTTCGCTTCTGGTTCCATCACCCTGGAAGGCGTGGGCAACGATGCCGTGGCCAATGGCTGGGGCATTCGGGTGAAAAATGCCTCCAACGTAGAAATACGCAACATCGGCACGATGAACTGCGACAGTGACGAGGGCGACAACATTGGCCTTCAGCAGGAAAATGACCATATCTGGGTGCACAACGTCGATTTCTTTTACGGGCACGCGGGCAGCGACCCCGACCAGGTGAAGGGCGACGGGGCGCTGGATTGCAAAAAGTCAACCTACGTGACCTTTGCCTACAACCACTTCTGGGATTCGGGCAAGTGTAACCTGCTGGGTTTGAGCGAAGCGACGACGCAGGGTCTCTACATCACCTACCACCATAACTGGTACGACCATTCGGATTCGCGGCATCCTAGGGTGCGGTTTTATTCGGCCCACGTCTACAACAACTACTACGATGGCAACGCCAAATACGGAGCTGGCTCCACGTTAGGCTCGTCTGTATTCATGGAAGGCAATTATTTCCGCAATTGCAAGTACCCGATGCTGACCTCGATGCAGGGCACGGATGTCTACAACCCCATCACGCAAACCAATAACTACACGACCCAGCCGATTTTCTCCAACGAGGATGGCGGCAGTATCAAGGCTTTCGATAACTATATGGTTGGGCAGCAGCGCTTCGTGCCCTATGGCGCGACCGGCTATCCCAACTCGACGGTTGACTTTGATGCGTACGTGGTGACCACTCGGGCGCAAACCATCCCCAGCACCGTCGTGTCGGCATACGGGGCTAATACGTACAATAATTTTGACACCAACCCAGCCATCATGTATACCTACACGCCGGATAGCCCGGCGGCGGCACAAGGCAAGGTAGTCCTATCCTCGGGGCGCGTGAAGGGGGGCGATTTTCAATGGACCTTTAACAACGGGGTCGATGATGCTTCTTCCTCGGTCAATATCCCGCTGCAAACAGCGCTGATAAACTATGCCACCGGGCTTGTTCTGGTGCAGGGCGATGGCCCCACGCCACCTAACCCTGGTCCTGGCACCGGCACCGGCACGTCCGGGATGGTGCACAATTTCACGCTGTCCGGCACCACCAGCTCGTTTTACACCATTACCGGCAACCTGTCGACTTCGCAGGGCACGGTCGTGTACAACGGCTTGAATTTGACGCAGTGTTTGAAACTGGAGTCGTCCACGAACATTGCCTTTACGACCACCGCAGCCGCCACGTTAACGCTGGTGTTCAACGATGCGTTTAGCGGAACGGTGAAAGTAGATAATGCCAACCAAACGGTAAGCGCGGGCCGGCTCACGATGCCCCTCGCGGCTGGTGCACATCAAATCGCCAAAAGCGTAACGGCAAACATCTATTACATGAGTACCGTCTATGCGAGCACCTTGGCCACGCTACCTCAACAAGAAGCGCTGGCCATAAAGGTGTACCCGAATCCGGCGGCCGAGGAAGTGCTGGTAGGGTGGAAAAGCCAACGGGCGTTTTCGCTCTACACCCTCACGGGCAGCTTGGTGAAGACCGGAATCACCAACCAGCTGGTTGACCTGAAAGCCGTTAAACCGGGCGTGTATCTTATTCTGATGCGCGACGAAGAAGGGTACCTTCGGACGAGTCGATTGCTCAAGCACTAAGTCACTGACCTGACGCGGCCCCGGCGCGCGGTGGTTGGAAAAGCCAAGTTTCGGCTTTTCCAACCACCGCGCGCACAGTAGGTATCAGTTGATGTGGCGCAATCTGGTAAGCCAGAAGTCAACAGCGCTTAGGGGCCAGCAAGGCGCGCCTTCAGGGCCTCAGGAAGTAGGGAGGGGTGGCTCAGGAGGTACTTTCCGAACCCACCCGCCGCCAAGAGGCAGCTTGAGTTGCCACAGAAGAAGAGGATAGAAGCTCCGCTCCTAGTTCGGGCGGGTGACCGGCCGCTGAATAAGTTCCACCGCCCGGTCGCGCAGCTCGTCGCGGCCGGCCCGGATGCCGGCCACGGTGGGGCGCAGCGTCACGTCGAGGCGCAGGCCCACCTGCTGGGTTTCGCCCCGGTCGGGGTAGTACACGCCGAGGCCCGTCATGAGGGTATTCAGGCCGCCGGGCAGCACTATTTTGCTGGTGTTGCCATCGGCCCCAGCGGTTTGGCTGCCCAGCAGCCGGCAGTTAGGGGTAACGCGTAGGGCCATGGCCGTGAATTCGGCCATGCTGCGGCTCTTCTCATTCACCAGTACCACTACCCGGCCGGGGTAGGCGGCCGGGCCGCTGGCCTTCACGCTATCGGCGGGCTGCCATAGGAAGCGGCCGGGGTAGCTTGGGTCGCGCTGGATGAAGGTGGCGAACGGCACTGGGCGGGGTGCTAGGTAGTAGGCCAACTCATAGAATATCGGGGCCGGGTAATTGCGCTGGTCCACCACGATGCCCTTGGTGTGGGCGAAGGTTTGCATGGCCACCGGTACCTGCCGGCGGCTGAGGCGGGCCATATCGAGGTAGCCTACGTCGGGGGTGAGGAAGCGATAGGCGCTGTCAGCGGCGGGCTTTTCGGCCGGCACGGTGCCTACCCGCCCGGCGGGCACGGCTAGGCGCAGCAGCTGGCCGGCCCGCTCCACTTGCATAGCCACCAGCGGGGTAGTGGCGTAAAGCAGGTTGCCGGCGATGGTATTGAGTTGAGCGGGCAGGTTCGAGCCGGGCGTTTCGGGCAGGCGCTGCTGCACCAACTCGGCCACTGGGGTACCGGCTACTTGTTGGATAACGTCGCCCGCCGCCAGAGGCGAGGCAGGCACCAGACCATCCTGCCGCACATGCGTCACCACGGCCTGCTGGTCAATAAACTGCACGTCAGCTGCCACCAGGTAGTTGCCGCGCTCCACTTCGAGCAGCGGGTCGAGGGGATAGTAGCGGGCGTGGCCATCGTGGACCCGGGTGAAGAGCGCGGCGGCGGCGTGCCGGTAGCTCAGGGCCGTGTTGGCGGCGGCGAAGCGCGGCAGCACGTCAAGCAGCACGTGCGCCCACTCTTCCTGCCACACGTAGGGATAGGGGTAGTAGTACTGGTACATATTCCAGTAGCGGCACAGCCCCAGCAGGCGCAGCTCAGCCGGGGGGCACGGCTGGTCGGCGTAGGCTTCCTCGTGTAGAAACTGGGTGCTGCCGCCCAGTTGACCGACGTAGTAGGGCGTGCCCTGATAACGATTCGCCTGGATGTAGGCCAGTTGCTGCCGCAGCTTGGCGCTGAAACGGTGCTTGTTCTCGGCCCAGCGTAGGTTAGGGACTAAGCGCACCTCCCCCTTGGGCGGCGTGGCGCAGCTAGTGCAGGGCGGCACCGGGCCGAGGCTGGCCACCCAGGCGCTCAGCAGGCGGCTGCGCTCGGCCACCGAGCGGCACGCCAGCACCAGCGGCAACTGCCGCCGAAACTCGGCGTCCCAGTCGCGCTGCCCCGCCGCCACGGCCGGGTGGTGGTACTTGAGCAGCCCCCAGACCTGGCCCAGCGCCGCCACGTGGTCGGTCTGCCGAGCCGTGAGGGCATTGGGTACGGCCACCGTAACGGTGGGGGCCGCCGCTTGCGCGTAGAGGTGGGGGGCGGTGCTCAGCCCCAGGACGAGGGCCAGCAGGCAGGTAGCGAAGTGAGCCATGCCCTAAAGGAACGGCCTGGCCGCCGCTGGGGCAAGCGCTTAGCTCTTGCGCTGGGCAGTTGGGAGTGAGCAGTGGTGGCAAGTAGTACGGCTCACGCCCGCTCAGCTACTAGCCGGTACAGGTCTTGGGCATTTTCAAAAGCGGCGCCCATGGTATTGTTGAAGTAGGCATACACGTCTTTTCCCTCTTGAAGGTAGTCGTGTATCTGCTCGGCCTGGTCGTGCAGAAAGTCGCGCTCGTAGGACTCGCGGTAGTTTCCTTGCGGGCCGTGGAAGCGCAGATAGACGAAGTCTGCCCCCTCGTTGAGCTGGGCGTTTCGGGCGGGGCCTTTGTCGTGCAGCACGAGGCTGGCGCCGTGGTGGTCCAGCATCTCAAACGTATCCTCTGCATACCAGCTTGCGTGGCGAAACTCCACCGCTTTGCGCCACTCGTGGGCGGGGTCTGCCGCGGCAAGCGCAGTCAATAGGGCACTAACCGCGTTTAGCTGCCGAATGGTGTTGCTGGGCGGGAACTGAAGGAGCAGGCAGCCCTTTTTGGGCCCCAACTCCCGGGCTGCCTCCAGAAAGCGGACCAGGCCGGAGAGGTCATCGGCAAGCGCGTTGGTATGCGTGATATCGCGCCAAAGCTTGAGGGTAAAGTCAAACGCAGGGCCGGTTTCAGCGGCCCAGGCCGCAAACGTTTTGGGCTGGGGGATGCGGTAGAAGGTGCTATTAATCTCCACCGAGTTAAACAGGGTGGCATAGTAGGTGAGGCGGCTCGTCGCCTGGTAGGCCTCCGGAAAGGTGACCTTGGGGCCGGGCACTACGATGCCGCTGGTGCCCGTACGCAGGGTGCCAAGGAGGTTAGGCATGGGAAGGAGTTAGACGGGAGTTTCGGGGTATAACGTACCCCGCTGCCTCGGCGTTTTACCCCCTGCGCCTCTTCACGGGGTCCCAACGTAGCAGCTGCTTGTCCTAGTAGCTCTTTTTGCAGGCCAGGCAGGGGGCTGCCACTCGAAGGCCCTGCACGCCGCCGGAGGCAACGAGTTGCGCTTCTACGCCGGGTCCCTGCTGCGCCTGCCCGACCAGCGCCCCCCTGGGCACGCGCTGCCTCCTCGACCGCCGCCCGCGCACCTTCACCGCCGCCGAGCAACGGGTGCTCGACCTGCTGGCCGCCCTGGTCAGCCAGGCCATTGCCCTGTGCCTCACCTGCCCAGCCCAGGGGCGGCACCGAACAGTAGGAGAAAAGCCGCGCCCAACTGCAAGAGGAAAAATCTTCTGGGGCCACCACCGCACGCCCCGAGCTGGACCGCCTGCTGGCCAGCTTGCGCACGGGCGACACGGTCTACATTTATAAGCTTGACCGGCTGGGCCGCTCGCTCAAGCATTTGCTGGACATGGTAGCGGAACTGGAGTTTCGGGGCGTGGGCCTGGTTTCGCTCACGGATGCCATCAACACCACGTCTGCCCAGGGCCGACTCGTGTTTAACCTGTTCGCCTCGCTGGCCGAGTTTGAGCGCGAGCTGATTCGCGAGCGCACGCACGCGGGGCTGGCCGCGGCCCGGGCGCGGGGCCGGGTGGGCGGCCGCCAGCGGGGGCTGTCCGAAGAAGCGGAGCGCACGGCCATCGTGGCCGAGACCCTCTACCGGGAACAGCAGTTAGGCGTCAATGAGATTGCCCAGCGCCTGCACATCTCCAAGGTCACGCTCTACAAATACCTGCGCCATCGGGGTGTCGTCATTCCTAGTCACCGCAAAGCCACAGAAAGCAAGCTGACCGAGTGAGTTTTGGGCCACTCGGTCGGTCAAATCCCTTAACGTGCTATTTTTTCCGTTTCCTGAGAGGACCCCTACTGGTACTACTGTTGCTGGCGCAATCCCAATCCAGTCTACTCGTAAACGTTACGTCGGGCGGGGCGCATACATTCCGCAGGTATTCGCCCCGCTCTACAGTGCCTGCAAAACCGCTGTGCACAGCTACACGCTAACCTTGCGTCAGGCGCTGGTCGGTACGTCGTGTCGCGTAGTCGAATTGATGCCGCCAGCGGTGCGCACGGGCTTGGCGGGCCCTGGTGCCACGCATGGGGTACCAGTGGAGGAGTTTTGCGAGGCCGTATTTCCTTAATTGCTCCAACAGGACGTTACGGAAGTTGGGCTTGGTTTAACGGCCGCCCTACTGCCCCAGCTTGGCGGACAGCCCGTGAATGAGTTATTCCAAGCCAGTGCCGCTCGGTTCCCGACAGCTACCTATGCAACTCGGCCGAGCTAGCGCTGTTGCGTAGTGTCTTTTCCAGTATGCTGCCCGGTTAACCTTTGGCCCAAACTTTTCAAACAGCATTGCTTATCCCATTAGGTGCTTAAAAAGTGCGTGCTCGCCCGCCACTGCTTACTTGCCCGCTGCACCGGCTTGCTTCTGTTGCCACCGGGGGTATTCTTCGCTCAGGAGCGTGGCGGGCCAGGTGCCGGCGTAGCCGTAGCCGGTGCGGCGCTCATTTTCGATTTCGCTGAGCTGGTAGTGCACGCGGCTATCGCGGCCCACGTAGATGGGCCGGTCGGTGTCCAGCTCATAAAACCGCGCCCACAGCACCGCGCCCGGCGCGGGCACCATGACGCGGTCGCGTCCGTGCGGCTGCTGCGGCGCGGCGATGTCCTTGACCGTGTAGCCAGTTATTTTGACTTTCTCGAACCACGCCACGGCGCTTTCGATAGCCGTTTTGACTTCGGCCGAAGGCTGGTCGATGCTCATCAAAAACCGCACAATGCCCACCGACTCGCTGCCGCTGAGCGAGGGCAGCTCAAACATCCTGGCCTTGGCCGGCTGCAAGGTCTTCTCATCGTACTGCGCGCACCACGCCGTGCGCTGGCCCTGGCGCACGTACTGCGTTTGCAGGATGCACGCGATGCCCCGCGCCACGGCCGCCTGGGCCGGCGCCCGCAAGTCCTGCACGCTGGCATAGTCGCCCCGGCGCTCGGCCACCTGGCGCAGCAAGACCAGCACGCGCACCATGGCATCGTCGTTGTAAGTGATTTCGTGGTGGTAGCCGCTCAGGTCGGGGTAAAACTGCGGGAAGCCGCCGTTGGGGTACTGCATTTTGAGCAGGTAGCGCACGCCGCGCCCAGCGGCCTCGCGGTAGGCCGGGTTGCTGGTCACCACGAAGGCGTGCAGCAAATACGTGATTTCGTGGGTGGTTGCGCCGTTATCGATGGTGGCATCGTTGCGGCCGCCATCGTCGCGCAGGGTAGCCTTCTGCACCACGGTCAGCGGGTGGTGGTAGTCCACTTTCGTGTCGCCGATGGCCTTGGGCCAGCCGCCATCGAGGCGCTGGTAGAGCAGCATGCGCTCGGCCACGGTGTCCTGCGCAGCTGGGCCGGGTGGCGGTAATTTGGGGGCTTTGGGGTCCACGTTCCAGCGACCGCCGAAGGTCCAGTTGGCGGTGAGCTGCGCCGGCGTGGGCGCGTGGGCGGCCGTGGTCAGGTTGTCGTGCAGCCAGACGTAGTCGCCGCCCGTGCGGTGGCAGTTGTAGTAGTACACACGCCGCCCCCATAGCGGGGCTGCATCGCCCGACTCGGCCGGGTAAATATCCGCATCGGCCAGGTTATTATCAAACTGGCAGTTAAGCAAATAAAACTGCCCATCGTGGTGGTAGCGCCCGAGCTTATAGCCAGGGTCGCCGGTGAAGGTGCAGTTTTTGAGCACGGTCTTGGCGTCCTGGTTCATCGAACCATCGTGCCAGATGGCGGCATTGAGATTGTGGCAGATAAAGCGGCAGTTTTCGGCGTAGGCCCAGCCGCGCGGGCAGTAAAAATCGACCGAGCCCTCCAGGGTGCAGTCGGCGAAATAATACAAGCCTTCTTCCTTGTCCCAGGGGCTCACCGTGTCGTTGCCGAGGGTGCGGAAGGTGCAGTGGCGCACCGTCAGGCGCGTGGTATTCTGGGCTGTGTACAGGGCCATTTGGTGGTCGGCGCTGGCGATAACCTGCTGGCCGCCCGGCGCGCTGGGGCAGGCAATGGTTTCGCCCTGCGGGTGGTCAGCCCCGTAGCTGTTCACCACGGTTAGCTGCTCCAGCGTCACGTCGGGGCTGTTGCGCAGGTTGAGGGTGGCTACGTCCCAGCGGCCGGCGTTGGCCGGGTCGCAGCGAAACGTGGCATTGGCCTGCGAAATGGTGAGCACGACACCTGCCTCGCTCTGGCCGCGCAGCACCAGGCCGGGCTTGCCGTCGATGGTGACTTTCTCGCGGTACGTACCGTTTTTGATGAATACGACGGGCAGCGGCCCGGTAGCGGGCAAGCTGTTGATAGCCGCCTGAATGGTGCGAAAATCAGCCTTGCCAACTTGGGCTACGACTACTTGGCGCGGCGGCGCGGCCTGCGCGATGCGGGCAAGGAGCAGAAAAAGCAGGAAATAGCAGCGCATTTTGGGGGAAGTGTTACCTAATCAATAAACCGGATTCTGCCGCCCGCTTTCGCTACCAAATCGGGCAAATCATAGTATTTCAGCACCCCGTACAGCACGTTGGTGTACGCGTCGTATTGCATGGGATTCTGCACCAATTCCACAAATGACTTAAGCGACCGCGCTACCTCAGCACTCGCAATGCGCTCATCTAAAAAAGCTGCGTGCATGGCGGCCGGTCCGTACAGCCCATTGGCCACCAGCTTGATAGCGCGCCCCTGCAAAGCCGGGGTAGTAGTACTGAAATCAACCAGCGTCCGCACATCAAGTACCCGCTGGCCTAGCAGCGACGGTCCCAGGTGCAGGCTCAGCATGGCGTTGCGGTATTCCTTTGACCAGTATTTGGCGTCGTTAAGCTCGGCGGGGTCGGCGGTTTCACCCATGCCGCGCAGGTCGGCCAGTACCAGTATTTCGCCCCGATTCAGGTAGGTATTGAGGGTCGTTCCGTCGTTCAGCAGCGCCTCTTTGCCAGCGGCATTCAGGTAGAGGACTACCGGGCTGGTGGGCGTGGCATTTTCGGGCGTCAGCACCAGGCACGGCACGGGCAGCTGGCCGGGGCGCATGAGCTGGTACTTGCTCAGCGAGTAGGTGCGGGCCGCGGCCGAGCCGGTGGCTTCGGCCCGCACGGGCTCCTGCGGCAGCGTGATGCCCAGCGTAGCCAGCACTTGCTGGCGGGCGGCAGTTTGGGTTTGCTTGCCAAAAGCGGCGCGCTGCGCGGCGTAGTGCTGCGCCAGGGCTGCGTTGGCCTGCGGCATACTTTCGGTATCAGGGAAGGCTGTGGCTACCTGCCCGGTAGTCGTGCAAAGCAGCTCTTTGTCAGGTATCGGGGCTAAGGGGCTTTCCGCCACCGGCGCGGCATCGTGGCACAGCCACGTGCGAAACCAGGTAATGGCCGCCTCGCGCTTGGGCTGCGGCATGCCGTGCCCGCTCTCGACGCTGAACTGCTTGACCTTATTTTCCGCCTTGAAGACGTGGTATACCCGGCGCAGCTCGTCGGCGGTCTGCACCGCGCCCCAGTAGTCTACAAAGTCGTAGTAGCCCGACATAATGAGCAACGGCTTAGGCGCAAACAGCGCCAGAAAATCGCCGATTTCCAGGTGCTCACGGCCTTCACCGGGAATGTGCTGGCAGCCATCCGACGGCCCGCTCAGCTCCAGCACCCGCTCGCGGCGCGATACGTAGGTGCACACCACGGCTGCCTCTATCCGCTCATCCAAGGCAATCAAATACGTGGCCTGGGTGCCGCCGCCCGAGCTACCGATGCAGCCCAGACGCGTGCGGTCGAGGTCGGGGCGGGTTTCGAGGTAGTCGAGCGCCCGCACATTGTCCCAATACTCATAAGCCGCTACGCTGGTACCCACTAAGTTGGCCCCGGCGTTGAGCAGCGTGTGCTCGGTGGTCGAGCCGCGGGTGAGGTCGAGCTCGTGAGCATCCACCAGTTGAAAGCGCTCGCCCTGCGCCACCGGGTCCACGGCCAGCACGGCGATGCCGTGCCGCGCAAACAAGGCCCCCACGCGCTGGTCGCCGATTTTGCCATTTGGCCCGTGCCCGGCCAGCGACAGCGTCGCTGGAAATGGCCCCTGGCCCTTCGGCAAGTACAGATTGGCCGTGACGTAGCGGTGCGGCGCGCTCTCAAAAATGATGCGCTCGATGCGAAATCCCGCCTGCGCCGACGTGCCCACCACGTGGGCATTTAGCGGGGTGCGCGCGGGCAAGTCTCCGAGTATGCGTTGGTAGGCCGTTCGCCGGGTTTGCTGGTAACGCCGCAGCGCCGCCGGCGAGGCCAGCGCGGTATTGATTTCGGTCAGGCGGTCGGCGTACTGCTTGTGCATAATACGCAGCAGGTAGGCATTATAAGCAAGGTTGTTTTTCCACGGCAGGGCCGTGGCGGTTACCTGCGCCCGCGCCGCCAAGGTGGCGCACGCCA
The DNA here is from genome assembly GCA_050954845.1 of Janthinobacterium lividum. Classification (GTDB taxonomy): domain Bacteria; phylum Bacteroidota; class Bacteroidia; order Cytophagales; family Hymenobacteraceae; genus Hymenobacter. Next base: position 6,467 of record JBPBQK010000098.1, on the reverse strand, counting down.
GCAAAAAAACTAGCAGCCGGAAATGCATGGCAGGAGCGGGCTAACCCAGCTTGTAAGGTTGCGTGGGCGCGGGCACGGGGTCGGGCAGCTTAGGCGGCTCGGTAGCTACGGCCCCATCCAGGCCGGTGCCGGTCACGTTGCTAGTATTGAGCAGCGGCCCGCTGAAGCCCGTTACCTTAATGTCGCGCAGCTTGGCTTTCTTGATGTTAGCCAGGAAAATACCTTTGCCGCAGGTGCCCGTTACGTTCGTCAGCGAAAAGCCTTCCAGCGGCTTGCGCGGGTGCACCGAGGTGCCCTCCACCAGCACCGGCACGTCCTTGACGCGGATGTTGGAGAACTGCCAGTTTTTAACGGTCGGAATGCCCTCATCGCCGGGCACGGGGTATTGGTCTTGCAGGCCGCTGCCCAGCATATTAAAACGCAGGAAGCCCGCCACGGTGCCCGTCACGTCAATGTCATCGACGATGATATCCTCGATAAACGCCCCGCGCCCCGGCCGCGTTTTGATGTAAATGGCGTGGGTTTGGGCGTAGGTGAATTTGCAGCGCTCGATGCGCACGTTGCGGATGCCACCTGAGGTTTCGCTGCCAATGCCGATACAGGCAAAAATGCTGTCGGCAAACGTGCAGTTGCTAATGTGCACAGCCTCCGTGGTATGCAGCAGCGAATAGCCCTCCATGCCGCGCCCCGATTTGAGCGAGATGCAGTCGTCGCCGGTATTAATGTCGCAGCCTTCGATACGCACGTGCTGGCACGAGTCAATGTCGATGCCATCGCCGTTGCCGCCCGTGCTGCGGATGGTGAGGTTCTTGATGCTGATGTTCTGGCAATACGTCGGGTGCAGGCACCACATGCGGAAGTAGTCGGTCGAGAAGTCCTCGAACCGTAGCCCGTTGCAGCCAATGGGTTCGATGAGCGCCGGGTGGCGCAAGGGGTTTTCGGGCGTGGGCCGGCCGCCCAGCGCGTGGTTGCCCATTATTTTGCCCGGCCCGACCACGCCGATATTGTTGGCTTCCACCGCATAAATGAGGCCGACGTGGCCCGGTATCCACTTGCCTTCCCAGCGCACTTGCATCACCGGGTAGTCGGCAAAATCGGGCGAGCCAAGCAGCACGGCATCTTTCTCAAAGCGCAGTATCGTATTCGACTTCAGGGCAATGGCTCCCGTGAGGTAGTTGCCGGCGGGCACTCGCACTTCGCCGCCGCCCAGCACCCAGCACCGGTCCAGCGCCTGCTGAATAGCGGTGCTGTCTTTCGTAACGCCATCGCCAGTAGCCCCAAAATCGCGGACGTTGAGGGTGATTTTGGGTGGGGTAGGGGTAGGCTTAGGGGTAGTGGGAGCGGCAACAGCTACCGGACTTAGGAGCGACGAGGCTACGGGGACGGCGAGTAAGCTTTGGCCAGTTAGTTTTAGGAAATTGCGGCGGGTGTTTGCGTTTTTCATTGGTAGTGTACTTGTGTAGCCTCGCCTCGCGGGGACCTCACTCCCTAGCCTCCTCTCCCATGGAGAAGAGGAGGAACTAGCTTTTAGCGCTAGATAAAAAGCCAGCGGGCCAGACGGGCTTTGTGCTCTTACCTAAGCGCTGGGTGGTGGCGTGCAGCTTCGCTAGGCTCAGTCGTTTCCGGCGCCTGGGCCGCGACTAGGAACGGCTCAGTAGCACGTTGCAGCGCTCTACTTTTGTCGCCTTTGCTTGTCTCATGCTGGCTCAACACGCGCAAAGTACATAACAGGCTATAGGTCACAGGTAAGTGATTCATTAATTTGTGAAACGCCACTAAAAGGTCTGTATCCCGAGCAGCTGAGGCCACTTTTTGCCTGTCTATCGCTTGTCACGTAAAACGAGCTTTTAATGAGATAACAATAAAGTGCATTGAGAAGCAACGCTTTGAGCTTCTCCTAATTTTTCGTCCCAGTTATAAAGAGAATCCAGCTGTGAGTTAGCAAATAAGCTCTTCATTTTATGACAGCTAAAGTCTTGATAAATAGTAATAAAAAGCACAAAAATTTAATGTGTTTTGTGCTTTTTATTACCTTTAAATCTCCCGAAGAACCAGGGTCTCCCTACCCCCCCGGCTTTCTAGTACAAAACCCTGGCTAAGGTATATTTTCTGCAGATGCTCTTCAAAAGTAGCGGCCCGCTCCGAGCGCTTGGCAAATGGACCAGGCTGCTCGTACATCTCGCGAACCTCTACTAAGTCAAACACTTTTTCAGTGGGGGCGGCGGACTTTACTGCCTTTGTGCGTGCTGGGCTAGCTGGCGCGGCCGGAGGGGGAACCAGACTGCGCTTAAACTCGTCGAGCAGCAGCTTCCCGGTAATGCACTTGAAAAGATAGTCAGCCGGCTTACGGATTGGTGTCTTACGCGGCTTTTGTAGCACATGCAGCACGTAGCTCAGGTATGCTTCTGGGTATTGCTCCTCAGCCAGATGGCGCCGAATTAACTCGCAGCCTTCGACACTAACTCCCTTTGCTCGCAACTGCTGCGCCCAGGGCTCCAACTCCAACTCATCAGGCAGCATAGTAACCACAGGCAGCTCAACCACTTCACTGCTGGCCACCTCATTCAGTAACAGAGGCCGGGCACTGAATGTAAAACGAATCTGCTCTACCGTCAGCCCCTTACGAATCAGCTCCATTTGAAAAGCTAAGTCGGTTTTGGCAAGCTCTTTCTGAATTTTGTCCAGCACTTTGGTCTTGAAGTTATCGAACCGACCTTTATACTCATCTTCCTTGATTCCCAAGCGAAAACGCAGCTCTCTCAGGGTGAACGTACGGGTACCAAAGGTGCGATACTCCGACAGCAGCCAATACAGCTTAAAGGAATGACTGGCCTTCAAGTGCTTAAGCTCGGCCACTTGACTCTTCGTAAAATTACCTTTCTCCGCTAGCTGTAGCAGATAGGGCCGGAACAACGGGTTGAGCACGAGCACCAACCCCCCACGCTTCTCGACATAGCTAGCCAGCGCTAAAAGGGGAATCACCCGGTAATCAGGCTGCTTCAAACGTTCTCCGTTGGGACCGAGCTGCTCCACCCGAAGCTTGCGCTCCGTAATCTGGTCACTTAGCTCTGCAATCTGTGCGTAGGCTTTGCCTCCCCCTTTACCGGTATCTACCAGCTCAGCTACCGGAATAAAATGCTCCTTCAACTCGTCGTCGTCGGGGCCGATACGCTGCAACAGGGCAGTGAAGGCGCGCCATTCCAGGGTGCTTAACGTAAATGGGCTATTAATTAAGGCATTATGCTGCCTTATTTCCATCTGTGACGGCGGTACTGGGGCCGGCACTACGGGCGCTTTTAAAGGGGAAGATGAACTCATGAGCGTCGGCTAATATACAACCCGCTTTTAGCACCTACCAGCTACACCTTGCTGGCGGTAGCAGGGCCTCGCCTACAATTTCTGGCCCCGGCAGAAGGGGGTTTTGGTAGGGATTAGCCGGTGCGGACCCAGCAGCCCCTGGTCAGGACGGGGTTTTGGTAGGGATTAGCCGCCAGTAGAGACGGGGTTTTGGTAGGGGTTACCAGTCAGCGATACCTAGCCAGGCGAAATAATTGCCACCAGGACGGGGTTTTGGTAGGGGTTAACAGTTGCTGAATACGGCTCAATAGCGCATAAAATTCCCTCCTGGGCTGTGCCTATCCAGTTACAGTGAGCAGGTCAGCCTGTGCCTATGTAGATACAACGAGCTGACCAGCTTGCGCCTATAATAGATACAAGACCCAGAGCTACTTGTGCCTGGATAGGCACAACAGACACTGAGAAATGAACGGGGTTTTGGTAGGAGGTCGACGGGGTTTTGGTAGGAGGTCGACGGGGTTTTGGTAGGAGGTCGACGGGGTTTTGGTAGGAGATTGACGGGGTTTTGGTAGGGGGTTGACGGGGTTTTGGTAGGAGGTCGACGGGGTTTTGGTAGGAGGTCGACGGGGTTTTGGTAGGGGGTTGACGGGGTTTTGGTAGGGATAAGGCCTCTGGGGGCATTGTAAATCAACTAGTTACAGCCCCTATAAGACTTATAAGAGTTAATAAGTAATAAAGACTAGTCTAGTGTTTTTTTTAAGATTTAAGGTTGGGGTCGTTCGCAGCCTCCCCAACGACCCTCGCTGCCAAAGTAGTTTGGCTCCGCGCACCGGGGGGGCGAATTTTGCTAGACAACCAAGCACAACATTTTGCCTGTTGCGCAGGGCTGTTTTAGAGGTCGCAAGAAAGCCAGAATAGGAGCCTCCGCGAAGCCGCTTCCAACGCAGTGAGCTACTTCATAACCGGCAGAGTTGAGCGACCTGCTCTAAGCAGCACTTGCGGAGCCTGCCCGGTAATATCTTTGAGCGTGTCCCCTTTCGGACTCCCATCTATGCAGCTATTGCCCAGTACAACGGCCGGGATAAACAAGATTTTCAGGTTCTACTCATTGATGAAATTTCTTCGCATAGAAGCCTGCCTGCTGCTTTGCTCCCCTATAACATCCGCTCGGGCAAGCTGAAGCTCCATCAGAACCCGGGCTACCCGGCCATCGCCGTCTTCAAAAGGGTGGATGGTCACGAACCAAAGGTGAGCAATGCCAGCTTTGAGCACTGCACCCAAAGCCAGCGGCTGGTTAAACCAGGTAAGGCTCACTTATTTAGGTAGATGCTTATAATTGCTCCTGCGCCTGACCCTTTAGGAGGCTAAAGAAACCTGGTTTTTTCATGCCTCGAAAATGCGGTAGAATGGTGAATTGTTGCCTCGTCTTCTCACCGAATGGCAGCGCACCTGGCTCCCTACCAGCAGCCGCTTTACAGTTGGTCAAGCAAATGGGACAAGAGGCTTGGTAAGGCCAAATGCGATTTTTAAACCACACTTTTAACCAAGGCCTATGTTATCCGTTTTTTACTACCTTACGGAGAATATATAGCTAGTAGTCATTTGTTTCCAGCTCAGGCAGGTGCTGGCGATACTGCTCCAGCAGCCAGATAACGCCCCCGATGCCCAGCACCGAGGCGACGAGCGAGGCGGCCAGGACAGCGGAAACAGCTCCTGGCATCGCGTAGCTGACCAGCAGCAAGAGGCCGGCCAGCACGAGCAGAATAGCCTTGCCCAGCCAGGCCCCGGCCCGAAACGACTCCTTCCGGGGGGGCACGTACCGGGCCACCACCAGCTGCGTCAGCGACGCGGAAAAAGCGGCGGAAGGCTGGCTTAAGCCATGCACCTGCAACAGCGCTTTGAGCGGCTCGGGGGGGGAGGAGGGGCGCTGGCTCATAGGAGGTGCTGAAATTCGGTGGGGAGCAGCTGGGTAAGCGCTTGTTCGAGCTGCTTGCGGCTGCGGAGTAACTGCATTTTAATTGCGGAAGTTTTTTTGCCCAGGATGACGCATAGCTCGGCAATGCTTTGCTCGCCCAGGTAGTGCAGGGTGAGCACCAGGGCATCTTCCGGGGGTAAGCGGGCCAGGGCCAGCGCCAGATACTTCTGCTGGTCGGCGTGCCGCACGGCTGCCCACCCATCGCCCGTTGCGGAAGGCTCCGCGGTTGGTTCAGTGGTCGGTGGCAACTCACTCAGCAGCGGCCGGCTGCGCTTCTTGGTGAGGGCCGTGTTGTAGACAATACGGTAGAGCCAGGTCGAAAACTTGGCCGCCCGCTGAAACTGGGCCAGGGCCGCAAACGCTTTGAGGAAGGCATCCTGCACGACCTCCTCGGCATCCTGCGGGTTGCCCACCACGCGCAAGGCCACCGTATACGCCAGCGCCTGGTAGCGCTGCACCAACTGGGCCAGGGCTTGCGGCTGCCCCAGGCCCGCTTGCCGCAGCAGCAGGTCTTCGGCAGAAGGAGGGTGAAAGAAATCCATGTGCAGGCTTAGACTACGGTGGGCCGCTTGCGGTCACACGGTGTGACCAGGGGAGGGGCGCCGTAGTCTAAGGGCAAACTACTCCTGCTTTTTCTCATGGAAAATTTTTTTGCTGCGGCAATACCCATCACCATCAGCCTGACTTTGTCCGGGTTCGGTATCGCCTATTACTACCTCACGACCCGGTCCCGCGAGCGTCTGGCCTTAATCGAAAAGGGCCTGCCTCCCACCTCTTTTGCACAGTCCAGAAGCTATTTGCCCCTGCTGCTGCTGCTGGGGGTGCTTAGCATGGGCATCGCGGCCGGCATTGCGGCGGGGGCCGGGCTGACCAGCCTGGTGGGAAGCCAAAGCTACGTGTACCCGGCCACCATCTTCTTCTTCGCCGGCCTGAGCCTGGTGGTCGCTTATTACCTGCTGAAAACCTTGCCCGCTCCTAAGCAAGGCTTGACCCAGTAACCAAGCGTAGCATCCGCCTTTTTTACCGCCACCATACAAATGAAAACCTGCCCGCTCGTATTGACCGCTTTATAGCGGTTTCAAAGTCAGTGTACGGGTTATTTTAGGAGCATGAAAGCTTATTCGGACGATTTGCGCCAGCGAGTGGCTGCCGCCTGTGCCACCCCAGGTCGGAGTCTGGCGCAAGTAGCGACCCA
>JBPBQK010000097.1:0-109461 GCA_050954845.1 Janthinobacterium lividum | reverse complement strand
GAAAGGCGGAGGGACAGGCCCTGTGATGCCTTAGCAACCAGCAGCAATGCGAAGGTGCTAATTCCTGTTCTGAGACGCGGCTTTGGCCCAGTTTCAGGAGAAGATAAGTCTACGTAGATGCCTTGCCGTGGCCACGGTATATGCTCTTCTGACTTGTCGGGAGGGCTTTTTTACGCCCTTTCGGTAAGGGATTCTTGACTAGGTGCTTGGGAAATAGGGGTTTATTGTTCCATCAACATTAAACTTCTCTTGCCATGTCTATTGCAACCCGCCTCCTCCACGCCATCCCCGTTGACGAGCAAACTGGCGCTATCGCAGTGCCCATCTACCAGACTTCCACCTATGTGCAGGAAGCACCCGGCGTCAACAAAGGCTTCGACTACGCCCGCACCGGCAACCCCACTCGCCTCGCCCTCGAAAACCTAGTAGCGACTCTCGAAGGCGGCCACTCGGGCTACGCTTTCGCCAGCGGCCTGGCTGCCATCGATGCCGTGGTGAAGCTGCTTTCGGCTGGCGACCAGATAGTTGCTATTGACGATATTTATGGCGGTGCCTTCCGCTTATTTGAGCACGTGTACCGCCGCTTGGGCATCGATATCGTGTATTGCGACACGACGGTAGCCGAGAATGTGGCCGCCGCCATCACCGACAAAACCAAGCTCATCTGGCTGGAATCGCCTTCCAACCCCACGCTGAAAGTGTCGGATATCACCGCCATCTCGGCCATTGCCAAGGCGCATAATTGTCTACTTTGTGTGGATAACACGTTTGCCTCGCCTATCCTACAACGGCCTATCGAGTTGGGCGCTGATATCGTAGTACATAGCGGCACGAAGTATCTCGGCGGGCACTCCGACCTCATCGCCGGCATCGCGGTAGCAAAGACGCCGGAGATTGCTAAAGAGTTGAAATTCATTCAGAATGCTTCGGGCGGTATCCTGGGGCCGTTCGATTGCTTCCTGGTTATTCGGGGTATTGAAACGCTACCGCTACGCATTGAGCGCGCCAGCAAATCGGCTTTGGCGGTGGCTAAATTCCTCGAAACGCGGCCCGAAGTGGCCCGCGTATATTATCCCGGCCTCGAAAGCCACCCCAATTACACAGTGGCCCAGCGCCAGCAGCCCGACGGGGCCGGCGGCATCGTGGCTTTGGCTTTGAGCGAGGACACTATTGAGGCGGCTACTAAGTTGGTGACTTCGACCAAATACTTCAAACTAGCTGAAAGCCTGGGCGGTGCGAAAAGCCTGCTCTGCCACCCAGCTACTATGACTCATAAGTCGACGCCTGTCGACCAGCGCCGGGCTGCCGGCGTGTGCGATGGGTTGGTGCGGTTGAGCGTGGGCTTGGAAGATGCGGAGGATTTGATTGCGGACTTGGCACAGGCGCTTGACCAATTGGCGGCGGCTAAGGCGGAGCATGTGGTTACGACAGAAGGAGAGTTGGCTTTAGCATAAAAGAATGTAGCGTGGACTCTGCGAGTTCGCGCTACTGCTGAATTATGACCCGTACTAACATAACCATTGGCCTATTCGGCTTCGGCGTGGTGGGCCAGGGCTTGCACGCGGTGCTGGAACGCACACCCGGCCTGCGCGCCCGCATCGGCCGCATCGCGGTGAAGGACCGGAATAAGGCGCGCACCTTGCCCGCCGAGCTGTTCACGTTTGACAAGCAAGACCTGCTCGACGACCCCGGCCTCGACGTAATTGTGGAGTTGATTGATAATGCTGACGAGGCGTATCTCATTGTAAAAGAAGCGCTGCAAAAAGGCAAAGCTGTAGTAACGGCTAATAAGAAAATGCTGGCTGAGCACCTGCCCGAACTGATTGAGTTGCAACGTAGCACCGGCACGCCGCTGCTCTACGAAGCCGCTGCCTGTGCTAGCTTGCCAGTCATCCGCAATCTGGAGGAGTATTATGATACCGACCTGCTCGACTCAGTCGAAGGCATTATCAATGGCTCGACCAACTACATCCTCACGGCAATGAATCGCGACGGGCAGCCCTACGCCGACGCGTTGGCCAAGGCGCAAAAGCTGGGCTTTGCCGAAAGCAACCCAGCGCTTGATGTGGAAGGCTTCGACGCTCGCAACAAGCTGGTACTGCTGCTCGCCCACGCCTTCGGGCTGGTGGCGGGGCCAGAGGAATTGCTGGCCGTAGGCATCGACCGCATCAGCCCGTTGGCGACGGCTTATGCCCGTGAGCAGGGCTTGAGCATCAAGCTAGTAGCTGAGGCGCGGCGCTTGCCCGATGGCGGTATTGCGGCGGCGGTGCTGCCGACGCTGGTAGCCCCCAGCCACGAATTGAGTAACGTGCACGATGAGTTTAATGGGTTGGTGACGCAGAGCGGTTTTGCCGACCGGCAGTTCTTTCTGGGGCGCGGCGCAGGGGCGTTTCCCACGGCCTCGGCGGTGCTCAGCGACTTGTCGGCGCTTACTTACGGTTACCGCTACGAGTACAAGAAGCTTCAGCAAAACAGCCATTTAACACTGGCACCTGAGGCGGCCGAAGTTGATGTGTTAGTGACGTTTGACGACGAAGCCAACGCGCCTGATGTGGCCGATTTCACGATAGTACATGAGCAGTTACACTCTAGTCAGCGGGGCAATTACCTCACTGGTACTATTGGGCTGGCGCAGCTAGCGCGGGCGGCGTGGCTGCGCCAGCCCGGCGTGTGCGTGGTGCGGCTAGCTGAGCCACTGCGGGCGGCGGTATTAATTGAAGAATTGGCCGAGGCAGTAGCGTAAACGCGAGGTTTCGGGAAGTAAAAAGAGGTTTCGCAAAGTGGCGTGTTAGCTACCTTGCGAAACCTCTTTTTACTTCCCGAAATCTCGCGCTCTATGATGCTGTCCACCGATTCTTCTCCTATCAAAGCTGGCTTACTAGCCTACGGCATGTCGGGCAAGCTTTTTCACGCGCCGTTTCTGACCATGCACCCCGACTTCGATTTGCAAGCTGTGGTGCAGCGCCACGAGCAGCGCATGCAGGCCGACTATCCGCACATTCACAGCTACGGCAGCGTAGCCGAATTGCTCGCTGACCCTAGTCTGGAACTGGTAGTAGTGAATACGCCCAGCGCGACGCACGTCGACTTGGCGCGGCAGGCGCTGCTGGCGGGCAAGCACGTGCTGCTCGAAAAGCCGGTAGCCACTACCGCCGCCGAAATACGCGAGCTATACGACCTCGCCCGGCAGCAAAATCGTCAATTACTAGCCTACCAAAACCGCCGCTGGGATACCGACTTCAGCAGCGTGCGCCGGGTGGTGGAAAGCGGGCAGCTGGGCCGCCTCATCGAGGTGCATTTTCGCTACGACCGGTTTAAGCCGCTGCTCAATCCGAAGAAATTTAAGGAAGATGGCTCGCCCGGTTCTGGCTTGGTGTTCGACCTCGGGCCGCACGTGCTCGACCAGGCCATCAGCTTGTTTGGCAAGCCGTTGAAGGTAGAGAAAACCCAAGGTAGCTACCGCGAGCACTCGCAGGTAGCCGATTATTTCAGTTTGCACCTGCATTATCCCGAGGGCTTGCACGTGTACCTCAGCGCTAGTTTGCTGGTGGCCGACCCTGGCCCGGCGTTCATCCTGCACGGTACGCAGGGCAGCTACCGCAAGGACCGCACCGACCCGCAGGAAGCGCAGCTACTGGCCGGCATGCGGCCCACCGACCTCGCCTACGGCCACGAGCAGCCCGGCCAAGAAGGCCGCTTCACGCTCGCTGAGCCCGATGGTATGCTCGTGGCTACGCCGGTTGCGGCTGCGCCGGGCAGCTACGCCGGGTTGTTTGAAGCGGTATATCAGGCTATTCGCCACGGGCAGCCGTACCCGATAAAGCCGGAAGAGTTAGAGTGGCAGCTGGAAATATTGGCGGGGTAACACCAAGCTCCGGCTTGGTAATGCGCCTGGGCAGCTTGTTTACTTTAACTCAACAACGATTCACCAAGCTGGAGCTTGGTGTTACCGCCACCGTTCAGCCTAAAACAGGCCGGCCTGCGTACTACCTCCTTCTATGGAGCACCTTTCCGTTGTAATTTTTCTCATGGCCCTGCTGGTGGGGCTGTCGGCCATTGCGCCCAAAATCAAGCTGCCCTACCCGGTGCTGCTGGTGCTGGTGGGCGGCGGGCTGGCGCTCATCCCCGGCCTGCCCAACGAGATACTCGACCCCAACCTGGTCTTTTTTATCTTCTTGCCGCCGCTGCTTTACGAGGCCAGCTACAATACCTCGTGGCACGAATTTGTAGCAAATAGGCGGCCTATCTCGCTGCTGGCGATTGGGTTGGTGTTTATGACGACCACGGTGGTGGCGGCGCTGGCGCACTTCTTTATACCAGGGTTTAGCTGGGCGATGGGATTTGTGTTGGGGGCTATTATCTCACCGCCCGATGCCGTGGCGGCCACCAGCGTCACCAAGGGGCTGGGGCTGCCGCGCCGCATCACGAGCATTCTGGAGGGCGAAAGCCTTATCAATGATGCCTCGGCGCTCATTGCCTACCGCTACGCGGTGGCGGCGGTGGTGAGCGGGGTTTTTAGCCTCTGGGATGCCAGCTGGCACTTTGTGCTGGTGGCGCTGGGCGGGGCGGCCATTGGGCTGGTGGTGGGCTTTGCGATGGTCCGTATCCAGAATTTCCTTACCGATGCCACGCTCATTACGGCCCTCACGGTGCTGCTGCCTTTTGGCGTGTACCTGGCGGCCGAGCACCTCGAAGTATCGGGCGTGCTGGCCGTGGTCTTTATGGGGTTGATGATGAGCCGCCGCTCGCACGACATCTACGACAACCAGACGCGCCTGCTCAAGCACAGCGTCTGGAACGTGCTGGGCTTTCTGCTCAATGGCCTGGTTTTTATTTTGATAGGCTTGCAGCTGCGCAGCATCTTGGCGGGACTGGGTGGCTGGCACTTCTGGTCGACGCTCGGCTACGGGCTGCTGGTGAGTGTGGTGGCCATTGCCATTCGCATGGGCTGGGTATTTCCGGTGTCGTATATCGGCCACTGGCTGGGCAAATGGCTGGGGCGCGATGAAGTGCCAGCCCCGCGCCGCAACCTATTTATCACCTCCTGGGCGGGCATGCGGGGCGTGGTATCATTGGCCACGGCGCTGGCCCTGCCTCTCACGCTTCGCAATGGGCAGCCCTTTCCGCAGCGCGATGTTATTCTGTTTATCACCTTCACCGTTATCCTGGTTACGCTGGTGGTGCAGGGCCTGAGCTTGCCCTGGCTGGTGCGCCGGCTGGGCGTGCAGGAATCGCCGGCCCAGCGCGCTGCCGAAGAGCAGGAACTGCGCCTGGCCCTCACCAAAAGTTCGCTGCACTACCTCAATACGCGCATCGAGCGCGAAGGCGCGCAGCCCAATCCCTGCCTGCTCACCCTGCGCACGGTGATGCGCCGCCAGGCCCACCGCCTGCACGGAGCCTACGCTGCCAACGAGGCCACCGACCTTCAGCCCCCGCCTCAGGCGGAAGCCGAAGCCGCCATCAGCTTCGAAAGTCTACTGCGCTGCCGCCTCGATGTGACGGAGCATCAGCGCCGCCTGCTCATAGACCTGCACCGCCAGGCCAAGTTCAGCGAAGACGCTATTCGGCAGGTAGAGCTGGAACTCGACCGCTTCGAAATAGCCCTCGATACCCAGCTGGCCACCGTGCAGCAGCCCGAAGAAACCCAGCAACCTACCCCCGCGCCCGAAGCCGGCAAAGTGGCCACGCGCCTCCCGGCTCCTGAGGGGCGGGAAGATTCGGAAGTGATAGAGTAACTAGCGTGGACTAAAACCTCAAGTTGCGGCGTACAGGCGCGTAGCGCCGCTAGGTCTATAGTAAAAAGCAGCAAAATGGCAACTGAGCCGCATAGCGGCGGCATTTTTCGCCCCTACTGCCGCCGCTACACGGCTCTGATTACTAGTTGCTTTGGGCTATAGACCTAGCGGCGCTACGTGCCTGTACGCCGCAACTTGAGTCAAGCGTTAACACTCGCGGACTAAAAGTCCGCGCTACTTGCTAGTGCTGGGCCGCGAGGTAGTACAGCGCCCGGTACGTAGTTGCATTGCCCTGCAAAGACAGGAGGCGCTCTTGAGCATCGAGGCTGAGCACTGGGCTCAAACTTGCCGTCAAGTCTTCGGGGGCGAGGGTGTGGTCGGGCCGGTTGCGCAGCGCTTGCTGCACGGCCGCCGCCTGCTTGGGCGACAGGCGCAGCATGGCGGCAAGGTAGCGCGTGAGCGGCCGCACCGTGGGGCGTGCAAAAGCGGCCGGTATGGGAAACTGGCTCTGGGCGTGAACTGAAAAGGAGCCGGCCGCGAGCAGGCCGAATACTAGGAGGGCGCGGGTAAGCATAAATTTTGCAGAAGTAGCGGTGGCTTGGGGCTGGCGCTGGTACCAGCCCCGAGTAGTGCCCCAAAGGTGGCAGCCTGGCTGGCCGCGGCGGGGTGCTATTCGGCTAACTGAGGGCGTGGGCCGCCCAAGGCGCTAGTTTGCTGTGCGAAGTGCTGGCCCGCTGCGAGCGCCACCGCCCACAAAAAAGGCCGGCCCGCAACGCGGACCGGCCAAGGGTGCTGCACCCCAAAACTGCCCCTACGGCAGGGTGCCTTTGTGGGCCGCGACGGCCGCGAGGGCGGCATCCAGGGTCGCGATTTGGGCATCTACCTGGTCGGCGTCTACGTCGGCGAGGTAGGCGGCTGGGCCGCTGGTGGTTTCGCTGCTCAGGGTGAGGTTGTCGCGGCGGCTGGTGGCCGCGATGAGCGAGCGCCGGGCGCTGCGCAGCTCGGCATCGCTGAGGCCGGGGCGGGCCACTTCGGCGGTGTAGTGGGTCACGTCGTCGGTGGCTTTGGCGAGCTGGGCCGCAATGGTGCCGGCCCGGTCGGTAGCCTGGGCGTCGGCATAGGTTTGGTTGGCGTCGCGGTGGGCGTAGGTGCCGCGCTCTTTGGTGAGGCTGGCCAGAGCCTGGTCGCACGCGGCGCGGGTGGTGAGAAGGGTTACGTTGGCTGCCATAGCTGCTGAGAAAAAGAGGAGAAAAGTGATGCCCAAATATAGCGGTATGCTCGTGCTTGGCGCAACTTTTAAGCTGGGGCAGGCCAATATTCTTAAGCGCTGGCCAGCAGGGCGGCCAAGGCAGCCGCTTCGGCCTCTAGGGCCAGGGCGCGCTGGTGCCCCAGGTGCCACTGCGCCAGCACTGCGGGCGGCAGGGCCAGGGGCACGGTGGCCAGCCAGCTATGCACGTAGCGCAGGCGCACTTCTTCGCGGGTGGTGGGAGCCGAGCCCTCGGGCAGGGGTGGGGGCAGGGCCGCCAGAATAGCCGGCCGGGCCGCCGCCCAGTTGGCGGCCTGCTGCGCCTGGGTGGGCAGCGCGCGCAGGCGGTGGCGCAGGTTGGCGGCTTCGTGCAGGCAGGCGGCGCGGCGCTTTTCGAGCGGGCCGGGGTCGAAGGAGCCGGGTGGTGGAGAGGGGAGAAGAACGTGGGCTTGGGCCTGGGCCAGCAGCTGGGCGGCGGCGGTGGCCGCATCGGGCACCGAGGCCAGAAAGGGAGCCAGGCGGGCGGCTATTGTGGGGGTGAGGGTGCGGCGGCCGGCTTCTAGCTGGTGCACCAACGCATTGCTGATGCCCAGCAGGGCGGCCAGCTCGCGCTGTTGCAAGCCAAAATGCTGGCACACCCGCGCCAGCCGCGAGCCGGTATAAGGAGCAGGGCGAGGCATAAAAATAAGGCTTGTAAATTATTCTGAAAGAAAGGTAAGAATAGTTTACAAGCAGTTTCCGGCCGCGTCTTATACTCCGGAGCTAGCAGCTAGCCAGCCCCAACTAATCTTTTGCCGAGGTTGCGTAAAAAAGCACTTGCCACCTGCGTCTTACCTCATCTTTGCCGCATGACTAACCTGTTTTTCTGCCACCTGCTGCTAGGCAGTAGTATACTGCTGGGGCTGGCCGGCTGCGAGGCTGGGCCAGCTACCCGGCAGCCGGCAGCGCACCCTGCCCCGGCAGTGCTTCAGGAGCAGGAGCCGCTGCTGAGCGAGGCCGAAGCCCAGGCGACTATAGCAGCTATTCAGCAAGCCACTGTGCTGCCTTTTGGCACGCCAGTGCCGGCCGAAAGCAGCCAGGTAGTGGTGCACTACCGGATAGGCAACATAGGGGTGGTGGAGGATATAAAAATTGGGCCCAGCAGCAGCCCAGTGGTGGATGATGCGGTGTGGAAAGCTGCGCTTACTCATCTGCCTTCGTTTACCCGTTATCGCCTTGAGGAGCACGAGCAATTGGCCTACTCGCTGTGCGTGCGGGCCCCTGGCGCGGCTACCCCCGACCAGCGCCGCGAAGCCACCACGCGCTGGCAGCAAACTACCCAGCGCTGGCCCGGCGAGACCGACGGCACGTTTGTGCAGCGCGTGTTACCGCTGTCGTACAACAACCGCAGCCGCGACCTGCTGACGCGTGCGTGGCGGCCCAGCGCGTTTGGCAAGCAATTGTTTTTTACCCTGCCCAGCTGCGAAAGGTATTGCGGCTACAGCACGGTGTTGCTTGTGCTCGACCCCTACCAAGAAAATACCTATGCCGTGCAGGAGCTAGTAGTGCCCTCGCAAGGCGACGATACCGATTTGGTCGATTTATTCCAAGCCGATGTCAACCACGACGGCCGCCCCGAGCTGCTGGCCATCGGCGTGTGCTGCCTGCGCGGAAGCTACGGGGGCTGCCACAACAACTACCGAACCGAGGTTTGGCACTACATAGGCCCCGACCCCGCCGGCCGCCCCCGCTACAAAGCGGACGAAACCGAGCGCCCCTACCTCAACGATTTAGCAACACCCGCTGCCGTGCGCCGGGCCCTGGCCCGGCACCGGCGGCGGCAAGCCAGCCGGCCACTAGTGCCGCACCCCGACAGCACCGCGAGAATGTAAATTATTAGCGAGTAAGGCCTGAAATAATTTACAAGCCAATCAACTTCAGGTCACGCATTTTCCCTCCAAGATTACCCCGGCTATGCCAACTCGTTCTGCTGCTATTTTTTCGCGTTCGCTGCTTGCCTTGGCTGCCCTGCTACCCGCCTGCACCCCCGCCGACAAAGCCCCCGCCACCGTCCCGCCCGCCCCGGAGCCCCCCGCCGAGTGGGTGCCGGTGCTGCAGGAGCCCTACGGCGCCACCGGCCGGGCCGCCGTGCTGGCCGAGGTGCAGCGCCGACTGGTGCTGCCCTTCGGTACCCCCTTGCCCGCCCCCGGCAGCCGGGTGGTGGTGCGCTTTGAGGTGGGGGGCGGCATGGTAAAAAACCAATGGATAGTGCGCGGCCTGAGCCACACCGCCGACTCGGCCGTGCTGGCCGCCGTGCACCAGCTCTGGTTCAACAACGGGCCGGGGTACTACCGTCCATCCGTGTACTACACGCTAGAAGTGCCGGCCCCCGGCGCGGCCAGCGCGGCCCAGCGCCGCGAGGCCACCACGCGCTACCAGCGCACCGCCGTGCGCCTGCCCGGCGAGACCGATAGCACCTTCGTGCGGCGGGTGCTGCCCCTGTCAACTGACCTGCTGGGCGAGTACAACGACGAGCTACACGCCCTGGCCTGGCGGCCCAGCCCCTACGGCCGCCAGCTGGTATTTGCGCGGCGCGCACTCGACCCCACAGTTGCCAACGGGAGCTATGGCTGGTATGATACCGACCTGTTCGTGCTCGACCCCTACGCACCCGGAACCTACGCCGTGCAGCAGTTTCACCTCAATAATATTGGCGACCTGTCCGACCAGTCGGTAACCCCCTTCGTGGCCGACGTCAACCACGACGGGCACCCCGACCTGGTCACGCTCGTCACCTACAGCCAAAGCGTGTCGGGCGGGGAGGGGATGCCGCCCGGCCACTACAACTACTACCGGGTGCAAGTGTGGCGCACCGCCGGCCTCGACGCCGCCGGCCGCCCCCGCTACCGCCAGGACGAAACGCCCTACCCCTACCTCGAATATCGGCAGGACGAAACCCCCGGCCCCCATCCCGAGGAGTTTACCCCCGCCACCGTGCGCCGCCTGCTGGCCCGGCACTGGCGGCAAGTGGCGCGGGCCCGCCGGCCGCCAGTGCCGCCCCACCCAGCCGCCCCCGCCGACACCACCAAAAAAGCCGGGGCCGCCTCCCCACAGGAAAGCGGCCCCGGCCAGTAAGAGACATATTGCGTCGGCTACGCCTTCTCCGGCAGCAGCACCGCGTCGGGGTAGTTGCCCAATACCGGACCGGTGTGGTCGCCCTGCGTCACGGCTTCTACCAGCAGCTTGCCGCCCACGAAAGCCCCTTTCCACGACTCGCCCAGGCCGCCGAATACTTCTTCGCGGTCGCCGCGCGAGCGCAGTTTATTGATGCCCACTTTGAAGGCGCGCAGCTCCTTGCTGGTGCGGGTGGCCCACTTCTCATCGTCCGAGCCGAGGGCGGTTACGAGGGCACCGTTCGAGATGTTCATCTCGCCCACCAGCTCCTCCACGCGGTCTACGAGCACCACCGAGTCGATGGGGCCGAAGGGCTCTTTGAAGTACAGCTCGGCCTGGCGGGGCAAACCTACCAGGGCGCGGGGCGCCCGGTAGGCCGAGCGGTCCTGGCCGGGCAGGAAAAGCGAGTCGTCGAGCTTGCCCTGGAAGAAGGGGATAGCCCCGTGCTTGTTAGCGTCGCTGAACAGCTCGTCGAGCGCCGTGGCCTGCGTGGCATTAATTACCGGGCCGAAAGCGAGGTCGGGCAACTTGTCGCCGGCCGCATCTACCAGCGTCGGGTTGCCGATTTTGAGGCTGCCGATGGCCTGGGTATAGGTTTCGAGGAACTGCGGGAAAAGGTCGCGCTGCACCACCCAGCGCACGTAGGCCGTGCAGCGCTGCTTGCCGTAGTCGTAGCCTTTTTTGAGCTGGTCGGCCAGCGAGTCCCACTGCGAATAATCCCATATGCCGTAGGTGTTCACGCCCTCCATTTCGAGCATGTAGCGCTTGTGCTGCGAGGCCAGCGCGTCGGCGATGTTGCGGCCATTGTAGCGGCCACCCACGAAGGAGAGGCAGTCCACGGCTTCGTCTTTTACCAGCACATCGCTCAGCTCGCCGCCGGGGCCGCTCACCAGCGTCACGGGCAGGCCGGCGCGGCGGACAATGGCGAAGGTGAGGCTAAGCGAGATAAAGCCGCCATCAGTAGGCGTCTTGGCAATCACCGCATTGCCGCATAATACCTGCACCAGCACGGCGTGCATCAGCACCGACATGGGGTAGTTCCAGGAGGCAATATTGCTCACGAGACCCAACGGCTGGCGGTCACCAATCAGGCTTTCGATATTCTCCACGTACCACTGCACGCCCTCGATGCAGCGGTCGATGTCATTGAAACCCAGCTTGTAGGTTTTGCCGATTTCCCACATCAGCAGCTTGCTCACAAGGTCGATATGCGGGCGCAGCTGGTTGAGGCAGTCCTGTACTTTGGCCTGGCGGGTTTGCAGGTCGGTGGCGGCCCAGGCGGCACTTTCGCCCTTGGCGAAGCGCACGGCCCGCAGCGCCTCGTCGTGCTTGAGCATGGGCAGCGAGCCGATATCCGAGCCGTCGATGGGCGAGTGGAAGGGGCGGGGCGCGCCGGGAGCCTGCCACTTGCCTTCAAAAAGGTTGAGGTAGCCGCCATCGGCAGCGAATATTTCGGGTACAGCCTGCTTCACGTCGCTCAGCAATTTGCTGAATTCGACCTCGGGCGCAATGATTTTGGGCATGAGAAGTAGCGCAAAGCTTCAGCTTCGCGAATCGGTGAAAGAATATTATCAGAAACAGGCCAACCAGCGAGAGGTTAAAAAAGGCTGTCATTGCGAGCGCAACGCAGTGGAGCGCGGCAATCTTTCCTTATCGTTGGGTTAGTAATCCAAGCGTGAAGGAAAGATTGCCGCGCTCCACTGCGTTGCGCTCGCAATGACAGGCGATTGGCTATACCGCCGCCACAGCTTGCAGCTCGCGCACCAATTCCGAGGAGCCCACAAACAACGGCATGCGCTGGTGCAAGTCCTGGGTCGGCGGCACGTCGAGCACATCATCGGCCCCAGTTACGGCCACGCCGCCGGCCTGCTCGGTCACGAAGGCGATGGGGTAGCACTCGTACAGCAAGCGCAGCTTGCCGCTGGGCCACTCGCCCGTGGGCGGGTAGAGGTAGATGCCGCCCGTGAAGAGGTTGCGGTGATAATCAGCCGCCAGCGAGCCCACGTAGCGGGCCGTGTAGCGGCGCTCCTTGCAGGTAGTGAGGAAGGTGCGGGCAAATTCCGGGAAGTCAAACCAGTTGCCCTCGTTGCACGAGAACACCGCGCCCTGCTGCGGAATAGTCAGTTTGGGGTGAGAGAGGAAGAACTCACCCAAGCTAGGCTCGTAGGTGAAGCCCGCCACGCCGTGGCCGGTGGTGTACACCAGCATCACGCTGGAGCCGTACAGGATGTAGCCCGCCGCCACCTGCGCCCGGCCGCCTTGCATAAAGTCCTCAGCCCGCGCCGGTCCGCCGTAGCGGCTCACGCGCCGGTAGATACTAAAAATAGTGCCCGTGCTCACGTTGAAATCGAGGCTTACCGAGCCGTTCAACGCATTGAGCGCCACTACGTATTTGCCGTCGTGGTTGCCAGTATCGATGAAATCGGGCCGGGCCTCGCTGAGCACCGCGCAGCACTCGCGCCCATTAGTGAGCGCCCGCACAAAGCGAATGTGCGCCTCCTCGCCCAAGCGGTGGCGCGGGGCCGTTTGTTCGCCCTCGGGCCCCGTAGCCTCGGCAATGCTGCTGAGGCCGGTGCGGCTCACCTCGCGCACCATAATCTTGCTGGCCAACGCGATATCGCGCAGCAATTGCGACAATTCGCCGGTGGCAAACGGAAATTCGGCCTGCTTGCGCATGATGTAGCGCTCAAGCGTGGTGCCGACGGGAGTAGCTAGTTCGTCGTGGGTAGGGGTGGGGGACATAGTTAGTATAGCAAAAAACGTCTGTCATTGCGAGCGCAGCGAAGCAATCGCATCAGGACGAGCTGTTCGGATTCCGTTCGAGTGCGATTGCTTCGCTGCGCTCGCAATGACAACTAGTTTCTATTTAGCTTCTGGTTGCTTCTGCGACTGCCACAGCACGACTTGCCACCCTTTTTTAGGGTCCTTAATCTGCATGGTCACGTACTTGAGGTGGGCGATGTTGGGCGTGCCGTCGGGCTTATTGGGCTGGTAAATGATGATTTGGCCATTCACCGCCGCTGCTGTGCCGTCGTTGTAAGCCCGCACGTTCAGGTTTTCAACCTCAATCTTGTCATACACGCTTTTGCCTTCGCGGATGCTCGCCAGGTAGTCGGGCTTGCCGTTTTGCTTGCCGCCCGCGTGGGTGTAGATGAGGTCGTCGGCAAAGACTTTTTCGAGGAAAGCATAGTCCTTGCTGACCTGGGCAGCAAAGCGGGCCCGCTCTAGCCGCTCAACTTCTTGAGCAGCAGCAGCGTTTTTCTTGCTCATCGGCGCTCCGCTGGGCGGGGGCGTGGTCGTGACGAGCGCCCGGCTCATGGGGTTGGGAGGAAGTTGCTTGGTGGGCGTCTGGGCGAAGGTGACGGCGGGCAAAGCCAGCAGGGCTAGCAGCGAGAAAGAGCTATTCATGCAAAAAGCAGCTTAAGAAGCGGTGGGAAGAATATCGTCGGCGTCAAGCTGAATGGGCTCCATGCGCGGCACCAGTGTGAACATGATAACCCAAGCCAGCAGGTAGATGCCGCCGCAAATCAGAAACATGATGAAGTAAGCTTTATTGAGCTGGCCCAGCGCCTCAAAATGCACAAACATGCGCTTTTGTACCAGCGCCGACAGCGCAATGCCGCCCATGCCGCCCGCAAAGCCGCCGATGCCCGTGACCGAGCCCACCGCCCGCTTCGGAAACATATCCGATACGGTGGTGAAAATATTAGCGCTCCAAGCCTGGTGCGCCGCCGCCGCAATGCCGATTACCAGCACCGCTAGCCACATATTCATCTGGCCCAAATACTGCGCAAACACAATCGGGAACACGCAAAAAGCAATGAGCAGCATCGCCGTTTTACGGGCCTTGAAAGCCGGCATCCCGCGCTTGATAAAGCCCAGTGGCAGGTAGCCGCCCCCCACGCTACCGATGCTCGACAGCACGTACACGGCCGCTACCGGCAGCGCAATGGCTGTGCCCGTAAGGTGGTATTGCTTACTCAGAAAATCGGGCAACCAGAACAGGTAAAACCACCAGATAGGGTCGGTGAGGAACTTGCCCAACACGAAGGCCCAGGTTTGGCGAAAGCCCAACAGCGTGGCCCAAGAGGTTTTAGGTTTTTCCTCCACTACGACGCTTTCAGCCGGTAGGCCCGCCGGAATATCGGCGTTGATGTAGTCAAATTCGGCTTTGCTCAAGCGTTTGCTGTTGGCCGGCGTATCGTAGACGAACTGCCACAAAACCAGCCAGATAAACCCTAGCGCACCCGTGATAAGGAAAGCCCATTTCCAGCCATTGGGGCCGGAGGCGGCGATAAAAGGCACCGTAAGTGGGGCGACGATAGCGCCCACATTAGCCCCCGAATTGAAGATGCCCGTGGCCAGCGCCCGCTCGCGCTGCGGAAACCATTCGGCCGTCGTCTTGATAGCGGCCGGAAAGTTACCGGCTTCCGTAATCCCCAGGAAGCTGCGGGCTATGCCAAACCCTAATGTGCTGCTTACCAGTGCGTGGCCCATCGCCGAGATGCTCCAGAGCACCGTCGAAAGTGCGTAGCCCAGCTTGGTGCCCATCTTATCGATGATGCGTCCCACGCCCACCATGCCTATCGAATAGGCCAGCTTAAAGGCGATTTCGATGTTGGCGTAATCGCCTGCGTTCCAATCAAAAACCTTTTCTAAGGTAGGTTTCAGCAGCGAGATAACGGCCCGGTCGAGGTAGTTGATGGTCGTGGCAAAAAATACCAGCGAACAGATAGTCCAGCGATACTTGCCGATAGCCGCGGTGACGGTGCCAGGCGGCGAATTGCTAAGGGTGGGATTCATAGAATAGAATTAGCGAGCTTGGGAGGCAAGGAACTGCATGAGCGGAATGACGCGGGCCGTGATGGCGGCCGGGTCGGTGGCTCCTTTAAATAGCTGCGAGCCAATGCCTACCGCATTAATGCCAGCCCCGAACCACTCGGCGAGGCTAGCTTCGGTAGCTTCGACGCCGCCCGTTACCATGAGCTTGGTAGCGGGCAGCGGCCCCCGAATGGCCTTGATGTAATCGGGGCCGACTACGTTGCCTGGGAATATCTTCACTAGCTGCGCGCCCATTTGGGTGGCATTGTATATCTCGTTGAGTGTCTGCGCGCCCGGCACCCAGGCCACGTCGTGGCGCTGGCAGGCGGCGGCCACGTCGGCGGTGGTCACGGGCTGCACGATGAAGCTGGCTCCGGCCGCGATGAAGCGCTCGGCATCGGCCGCGTTGTAGATGGTGCCGATGCCCAGCACGAGGTCAGGGCAGTCGGTCGCAGTTAATTTGGCTAGTTCCTGAAACACCTCAAAGGCGTTGGCCCCGCGGTTGGTAAACTCAAATACCCGGATGCCGCCGGCATAGCAAGCCCGTACAATCGACTGCGCATACGCGGCGTCGGCGTGGAAAAAAACCGGCACCAGCGGCGCGGCGAGTACTTGGGCAAGAACGTCGGAAGAAGAAAGCATTTCGGATTATTAGTTTCTGGTTTCTAGTTGCTGGTTTCTGGTTGTTGGTTTTAAGGTTTGTAGAAAAACCAGCAACTAGAAATCAGCAACTCATCGCAGCAAGCGCCCCGTCAGGTTGCCCTGCATGAGGTGCTCGACTTCGGCGGGCGTCACCAGGTTGATGTCGCCGTGGATAGTGTGTTTCAGCGCCGAGGCGATGGTAGCGAAGGAAAGCGCTTGCTCGCGGCTCTCGTAAGTGTTTGAGCCGTAGATGAAACCCGAGATAAACGAGTCGCCGCCACCGATGCGGTCTACCACTGGCGAAATGTCGTAGAAGGGCGTTTCAAAGAACTCACCTTGGTCCCAGAGCAAGCCGCAAATGCGTTCGTGCGAGGCGCTTTGCGTCTGGCGGCGCGTGGCAATCACGCGCTTTATTTGGGGGAAGCGCTGGGTCAATTGCAGACTCATCGAGATGAACCCGTTTTCAGAATTCGCCTCGGCCTTGATGCCGAATAAGTCGTCGGCGTCGCCCTCGGTGCAGACTACAATATCGCAGCCAGCCACGAGGGGAGGCATTACGTCCTGCGCTTTCTGGCCGTACTGCCAGAGGTTGCGGCGGTAGTTTACATCGGCGGAAACGGTGATGCCCAGGCGGCGAGCGGCCGCGATGGCATCGGCCGTGGCCTGGGCGGCGGCGGCGGAAATGGCGGGCGTGATACCCGTCCAGTGCAGCCAGCCAGCATCTTTTAGAATCTCATCCCAGTTAAAATCGGCCGGGTCGAGGTGGGCAAAAGCCGATTCGGCGCGGTCGTACACGATGCGGCTGGGCCGCAACGACGCGCCTACTTCGAGGAAGTATAGGCCCAGGCGGTGGCCTTCGGTGAAGAGGCAGCGGCTCATGTCCACGCCGTAGCGGCGCAGGTGGTTGGCGGCGGCGTAGCCCAATTCATTGGCGGGGAAGGCCGAAACGTGGGCGGCTGGCACGCCCATTTGGGCGAGGGCAGCGGCTACGTTGGCATCGCCGCCGCCGTAGGTTACTTCGAGGGTGTCGGTCTGGGGGAGCCGGTAGTTCAGCGGCGGCGAGAGCCGCATCATCACTTCGCCGAAGGTTACGACTTGCTTCATGTAGGGTGGGACACAACGCTTGCTCATCATAGCCATCTCGGCGAAATATGATAATGCAAGGAGAATTTAGGAGTGGAAAGGTAAGCCCCCGAACCAGCGTAAAAGCTGGCTCCGGCATCTTTATTAACGTAAACGATTCCGACAGCTACGGCTGCTAAAAACCTACGTCAATATAATCGGGTGGTAAAAAACACGCTTGTCGTGCTGAACTTGTCGAAGCATCTCGCTCGCTTCATTGTAGTCATTATTGATTACTGCACCACGCGAGATGCTTCCACAATCTCAGCATGACGGACGTTTTAAGACGATTTACTAAGTCCGCTAGGAGAGGTAAGCAAAGAAAGGTGCTAGCTGCCGACTAACTCACCTGAACCTACCGGCGCAGTGGCTTTTTCAAAGCCAAAATAGTCTTTCGCATTGCCATAGCAGATGTTTTCGACCAACTGACCCAGCCAAGGCAGTTCTTCAGCGGGCAGTTCGCCGTTTTCCACGTCGCGGCCCACTAGGTTGCAGAGGATGCGGCGGAAATACTCGTGGCGCGGGTAGCTCAGGAAGCTGCGCGAATCGGTGAGCATACCTACAAATCGGCTCAGCAAACCCATGTTGCTGAGGGCATTGAGCTGCTTTTCCATGCCATCCTTCTGGTCAAGGAACCACCAGCCCGAACCAAACTGCATTTTGCCGGCCACCGAGCCGTCCTGAAAGTCGCCAATCATGGTGGCAAACACGTCGTTATCGGCCGGGTTCAGGTTGTAGAGGATGGTTTTGGCCAGCTTATCCTGGTTGTCGAGGCGGTCGAGGAAACGCGATAGGGCTTGCGCCTGCGAGAAGTCACCAATCGAGTCCCAGCCCGTATCAGGGCCGAGTTGGCGTAGCGCACGGGCGTTGTTATTGCGTAGCGCACCCAAATGAAACTGCTGCGTCCAACCTTTTTCCCAATCCAATTCGGCCAAGAAAATCAGCATGGCCGATTTGAATTGCTCAATCTCTTTAGCAGTCAGCGCATCGCCTGCGCTGGCTTTGCTGAAAATCGCGGCTACTTCATCCTCGGTGTAATCGGCAGCATAAATCTGCTCCAAGCCGTGGTCGGATAGCCGGCCGCCAAGCGAGGCGAAGAAGTCGTGGCGCTGGCGTAGCGCGGCTTGCAAGTCAGCATAAGTGAGGATGCGCATGCTGGCCGCCGCGCCCAGCCGGTCGAGGTAAGCGCGGTAGTCGCTAGCCTCGGGCGTCATGGCCTTGTCGGGGCGGAAGGTGGGCAGAATCTGGGTGCCAAACTCCTGACCGGCAATGGTCTGGTGGTATTCCAGCGAGTCGGCGGGGTCGTCGGTGGTGCAGACGACTTTCACGTTCATCTTGGTCAGCAGGCTTTGCACCGAGTACTCGGGGGTTTGCAGCAGGGCATTGCACTGGTCGTAGATGCGGCGGGCGCTGTCCTTATTCAGCAATTCGGTGATGCCGAAGTAGCGGCGCAGCTCCAGGTGCGTCCAGTGGTACAAGGGGTTACGCACGGTGTAGGGCACCGTTTCGGCCCACTTCTCAAACTTCTCCCAGTCCGACGCATCGCCCGTGATGAAGCGCTCATTCACGCCATTGGCCCGCATGGCCCGCCACTTGTAATGGTCACCGTAGAGCCAAATCTGGGTGATATTGGCAAACTGCCGGTTTTGGGCAATCTGGTCGGGCGGTAGGTGGCAGTGGTAGTCGATGATGGGCTGCGGCGCGGCGTGCTCGTGGTAGAGGTGGCGCGCCGTGGGCGACTGGAGCAGGAAGTCGTCGGAGAGGAAAGGAGTCATAATTAAGTATGAATTATGAGTTATGAATTAAAAGTTGTCATTGCGAGGAGGGACGAGGAAGCATCCTTTCCTTCGCGTACTGCTAGCGTCAGAAAAGCAAAAAGGAAAGGTTGCTTCGTCGTTCCTCCTCGCAATGACAACTATTTTTTGCACTGCTAAGCTTACAGCGACACCCCGCGCTTCCACGGAATAAAGTCCGTTTGGCCGTGGCGCACGGCGCTCACTTCCAGGCCGCTGGCCACCTGAATCACGTAATCTAGAATGCGCTCGCCAGCTTGCTCGATGGTTTCTTCGCCATCAATCACGGTGCCGGTGTTCAGGTCGATGATGTCGGGCATGCGCAAAGCCAGCTTGGTGTTCGAGCTGATTTTCACGACCGGCGCGATGGGGTTGCCGGTGGGCGTGCCGAGGCCGGTGGTGAAGAGCACCACGTTGGCCCCCGAGCCGACTTCGGCGGTGGTCGATTCCACGTCGTTGCCGGGCGTGCAGAGCAGGTTCAGGCCGGGCTTGGTCACCAATTCAGGGTAGTCGAGCACGGCCACCACGGGCGACGAACCGCCTTTGCGGGCCGCGCCGGCCGATTTCATGGCATCGGTAATCAAACCGTCGCGGATGTTGCCGGGCGAAGGGTTCATGTCGAAGCCCGAGCCCACGGCAATGGCGCTGTCGCCATACGCTTTCATAAGTGAGGTAAAGCGCTGGGCCGTGTCATGGTCCACCGAACGGTTCACGATTTCCTGCTCCACGCCGCACAATTCAGGGAATTCGGCTAGGATAACCGAGCCACCGAGCGCCACCAGCATATCCGAAACGTGGCCCACGGCCGGGTTGGCCGAGATGCCCGAGAAGCCATCCGAGCCGCCGCACTCCAAGCCGATAGTCAGCTTGCTGAGAGGGGCGGGCTGGCGCTGCTGCTGGTTGGCCTGCATCAGGCCGGCGAAGGTTTGGCGCAGGGCGGTGCTCACGAGGGTTTCCTCGGTGCCTAGCTTCTGCTGGTCGAGGATGAAAAGAGGCTTGCTGAAGTTGGGGTCGCGCTTCGCGATTTCATCTTGCAGCATGCTGGCTTGCGCGTTTTGGCAGCCCAGGCTGAGCACCGTCGCGCCCGCCACATTGGGGTGTGTGATGTAGCCGGCTAGCAGCCCGCAGAGCGATTGCGCATCCTGCCGGATGCCGCCGCAGCCGCCTTCGTGGCTTAGAAAGCGGATACCGTCCACGTTGGGGAACAGCTTAGGTTTCTGGTAGTCAACCTCGGCCGAGTGCAGGTCGGTTGCCAGAATTTCCTCCACCGACTTGCCGGCCTGCATCAGCTCGATGAGGGCGTGCGTCTGGGGCTGGTAGCTCTTGCGGCGGGCGTAGCCGAGGTCGTTCACCAAGGCTTCTTCTAGGACTTGAATGTTGCGGTTTTCGCAGAAAACCAACGGGATAACCAGCCAGTAATTGGCAGTGCCCACGCGGCCATCGGGGCGGTGGAAGCCCATGAAGGTTCGGCCCTCATATTTGGTCACATTGGGCTGCGCCCAGTTGTGCGGGTGCTGGCCTTCCTGATACGAGTTGGTGGCGTGCTTGATGTTGGCAGTCGTCAGCAGGCCACCCGTCACGACGGGCGCAGCCATTTTGCCCACCAGCACGCCGTACATAGTTATTTCGTCGCCAGCGGCGAAATCGTGAATGGCCAGCTTGTGCTTGGCGGGGATTTTCTCGGTCGTCGTTACCGTCACCCCGTCCCAGGTTACGGGTGTGCCGATGGGCAGGTCGGTGAGGGCGACGAGCACGTTATCGGCGGGGTGGATTTTAGCAACTAAATGTTTCATATCTAATCAGCAAATGCTTCTAAAACGCAGTGAGCAAGTATAGCTTACTAAACAAGCAGGTCGCGCAAATGTCTGACGAGTTTGCGGTGCCTTGCAATAGGATTTTAGCATATTTTTACCGGCTACTCGCTGCTCGGGGCCGATAATCAGGCGGTGGCCTTTTGATTTTTGTTGAGGATGGTGGCCAGCGTAGCGTGCGCACCGTCCTGCTGCATCTGCAGCAAATAACGCGTCACACTGTCGGCGAAGCCGGGCAAATCTGTTAAATCGGTGTCCCACAGGGCTTGGTTGCTCAGCGCGGCTTGCACTACCTCATCGGCTGGCCGCTGCCAGAGGCCGGCAAAGTAGCCCGCCTGCTCATCCTGAATGAGATACTCCTGGCCGTTGGCTTCGCCGTACCACTTGCCGGCCTCCTGGCGGGTGCCGCGCATAAACTGCAAGTAGGCCGCAAAGCCCAGCGCCACGTACTGCGGCGCAGTTTTGAAGCGCTCGTAGTAATACAGCAAATCGGGTAGCACGCGCATGCGCAGCTTGGCCGAATAATTGAGGGTGATAGCCAGCCAGCGGTGCTCTACGGCGGGGTTGCGGAAGCGGTCAAGCACCTGCATCCCAAAGCGCTGCCCCACTTTTTCATCGACGGGGTAGGGGATGCCGGGCAGTAAGTCGGCCAGCATCAGGTTGCGGATGTAGGTGGCGAGGCAGTCGTTTTCCATGGCGCCGCGCACTGTGGGCTCGCCACACAGCACGGCCAGCCCGCAGGTAAGCGAGTGGGTGCCGTTGAGCAAACGCATTTTCAACTCGCGGAACAGGTTGATATCGGGCTGCACAATCACGCCGGGGTGAATCTGCTGGAAGCTCAGCACGTCCTTCACCCGCTCATCGCCCTCAATGGCCCACAGCAAATACGCCTCCGACATGATGAGCAACTCATCATCATAGCCCAGCTCCTGCGCCAGCTTGGCGTGCGCCTCAGCGGCCGGCTTACCCGGCACAATGCGGTCAACCAAAGAGTTGCAAACAGTATTGGCTTTTTCGAGCCATTCGATAAACTTCGCATCGAGCCCGGCGCGGTCGGCCAGCTCGCGCAAAATGCCGCGCAGCTTGGTGCCGTTGTCGGGAATCAGTTCGGTGGGCACAATGACGAGGCCTTTGTCGGCCGCGCCGCTAAAAGCTTCGTAGCGAGCCAGCAGCACCGCCAGCAGCTTGCCGGGGAAGGAGCGCGGCGGCGTGGCCTGCAAGTCCTCGTTTTCTTCCAGCACAATGCCAACTTCGGTGGTGTTTGAAAGCACCACTTGCAGGTCGGGGCTAGCGGCAAACGCTAGCACTTCAGCCCATTGGCTTTTGGCCGACAGCACCCGGCTGATGCTGGCGCACACCACATTTTCGTTGATGGTCTGGCCGTCTTCCACGCCGCGCACGCACACGGTGTAGAGGTTGTCTTCGCGCTCGAAGGCCGCGGCATCGCCGCCGTCGGTGCTTTTAACTACCACCACGCGGCCATTAAAAATACCCTGGCGGTTGGCTTGGTCAATCAAAAAATCGGGCAAACCGCGCAGCAGCACACCGGTGCCGAATTGCAAAACTTTTTCGGGTAGCTCAAATAAAGCTGGGGTGGGCAGGGCAACCGTGGCCGCCGCCGCGCCAGCCTGGGTAAAAGATTGGGAAAGAACAGGCATATTCTTGCTAAAATGTTACAGCAATAAATGAGTAATAAGTGAAGGGCAAACGGAGCAACTGAGCTGATGCTGAGCGCATTTCAAAAGAACCAAGTAGTTCTCGGCAATCCGTCATGCGCTCACCTGCTCTCAGGGTGCGGGCCACTTTTGCTGCCATTTCGGGTAGTCACGGTTCAGTAGTTTTTCGGGCCAAGTGGCGGCGTACACGTAGCCGGTGCGGCGCTCGTTTTCGATGTCGGCCAGGCGGGCGTGCTTCACGCCGTCGCGGCCCACGTAAATAGGCTGGTTGGTATCGAGGTCGTAGAAGCGCGCCCAGAGGGTGCTACCGGGCGAGGCCACCAGTACGCGGTCACGGCCCTTAGGCTGCTGCGGGTCGGTAATATCGGCGATAGCTGTATTAGGGATTTTTGATGCTTCAAACCACGCCACAGCCGCTGCAATGGCGCGCCGCACTTCAGGCGAAGGGTTATCTAAGCTCATCAAAAACTCGGTGATGCCCACCGACTCGTCGCCGCTCAACGAGGCCAGCTCGAAGGCGCGGGCCTTGCACGGCAGCAAGGTCACGCGGTCGTGCTGGGCGCACCACACCGTTAGCTTGCCGTGCTGCACATACTGCGTTTTCAGGATGCACTGCACGCCTTTATCGACAGCTTTTTGGGCGGGCGCTACCAGCGCAGGGTCAACCAAGGCGAAGTCCTCTTTTTTCTGAGCTACCGCTTTCAGCACCGTCAGCGCCTTTATCATGGCGTTGTCGTTGTAGGTAATCTGGGCGCGGTAGAGGTTGCTCTCGGGGTAGTACTGCGGAAAGCCGCCGCTGGGCTGCTGCATTTTGAGCAGGTAGCGGATGCCGTTTTCGGCGGCTTGGCGGTAGGCAGGGTTTTGGGTGGTTTTGAAGGCCGTGACCAGGTAGGTGATTTCGCGGGTCGTGGCGTTGTTGTCGATGGTGGCATCTTCGCGGCCGGCGTCGCGGCGGGCGGCTTTCAGGTCGGCCTCGCTCATGGGACGGCGGTAGTCCACCTTCACGTCGTTTACAGCCTTGGGCCAGCCGCCGATGCTGCGCTGAAAAGCCAGCATCTTCTCGGCGGTGGTGTCCTGGCCCACGGCTACTGCCACGAGCCTCGGCCCCGCCGCTGGCGGGCGGCTAAGGGCCGCGGCCGGCAGTGTAGCAGCCAGGCTAAGAGCAGTGATAACCAGCGAAGAGTATTTCATGGGAAAGAGGCGGGAGGGTAATTTGAAAATGAGCGGCTACCCACGGGTAGCCGCTCATTTCGCTTAGCGCTAGTAGCCGAAATTCTGCTTCAGTGCCGGGTCGGTGTCCAGCGTAGTCTGCGGAATGGGCAGCAACTCTTTGCCCAAGCCAGGCACGTACTCGGCCGCCATACCCGAGCCCACGCTGTTGACGCTGGTGCCACTCACGTTTACCACGGTGCCATTAGGCTGCAGGTTACCCACATACGCGGCATCGATGGACTGCCGCCAGTTGATGCGGGAAACTCCGGACGGCAATGGGGTGGCCGGTACGGTAGGCAAAAGCGCAGTCGACGTGGGCCGGTAGAAGGAACGCGTCCACTGAATCACGCCGCCCACTACCCGGTAGAATTGGTACAGCGGCACGTTATTGTATGGGGCCAGGCCCTGGCGCAGCAGGTTGAGGGCGGCCTTGGTGTCGCTGAGCTTAGAGGCCAGCAGGTTCCAGCGCAGCAGGTCATACTTGCGAATGCCCTCCGAGCCAAATTCCAGCAGGCGCTCGTTCACAACGGCGTTGAACATGTCGGCCTTGGAGCCCGTGTTCACGTTGAGGGCGGCGCGGGCGGCGTTGCCACCAAAGCCACGGGTGCGTACTTCGAGCAGCGCGTTGCGGCCGGCCGTAGTCGGGCCGTTGATTTCGTTATCCGCTTCGGCAAACATCAGCAGCACGTCGGCAAAGCGGATGATGGGCCAGTTGTAGCCCAGGTAGTTGTTGGTGCCGGGCAGGGCTGGGCTGTGCCAGTCGCGCCGAAACTTACCGTCATAAATCGTATTCAGCGCCACGCCCGCCTGGTTGTTGTTGGCCGCAATCTGGTAGGGCGCGATGGTAATGTCGCGCCGCACGTCGGTCGAGTCGAAGGCGTAGAAGTAAGTTGGCACTACCGTCACAGCACCCTGCGTCGAGCCATAGATAGTCGAGGCGTTCAGGCGGGGGCCGTTGTAGTAGCCCAATTTCGAGTCGCCGGTGGCCGTGGAGCCAGCCATGCCTACTTCAAACAAAATCTCATTAGCAGCATCGTGGCGCTGCTGGTTCACGCCCAGCCACAAGTCCGAGAAGCTCGGGTTCAGGGTGTGCTGGCTGCGCTGGTTCATCAGCTCCTGGCACTCTTGGCGGGCTATACGGTAGTAATCGAGGTAGTCGGGCTGGCGCGTCATGGTGTTGTTTAGCAGCATGTAGCCGCCGCGCTGCAAGGCCAGGCGGGCCCGCAAAGCCTTCACCGCACCCTTGGTAATGCGCTCGTTGATAACACCCGAGTTGGAGCGGTAGGGCACCAGCTTTTCGGCAATGGCCAGGTCGGCCACGAGGGCCGTAAGGGCCTGCACGCGGTCGCCATTCGGCACGTTGAAGTTCTGGTCGTAGCTAGACGGGGCTAGCTGCACTGGCACATCGCCCCAGTTCCGAATCAGCTCCAGGTAGTACTGCGCCCGCAGGGTCAGTGCTTCGCCATAGAGGCGGTGCAGAGCGGCCGTATCGGCGCTGGCCCCGGTGGTGTACAAGGCCATCTGCGGAATGTACTTGATGCAGACGTTGGCCCGCTCCACACCCTGGTACAGGTTGTTCCAGGGGTTGATAATTTCGGTGTTGCTGGCGAAGGCCTTGTAGCGGGCAATGCCCCGGCGGCCCGTGTCATACGTGCCCGACGAGCCAATTAGCTCGTCAGTATCGTAGGGGTAGTACATGCTCAGGCGGGTACCGTAGGTGTTGTCGCCCGAGAGTGGGTCGTAGGCCCCGAGTACGGCGCTGGTGGCGCCGCTCACGGTGCTAAAGGTGGCCTCGGTGGTGGTGAGGGCCGTAGGCTCGATGTCGAGGTAGCTTTTGCAGGAGCTGGCCAGCCCGGCCGCCCCGGCCAGCAGCACGGCCACCGTGGCCTTCCGCGAAGTAAAATTAAAAGCTTTCATAAGGCTAGGAACTAGCTAAAATGCGGGTGGGAAATTTTTGATTAATTGTTAATGGTTAATTGTCAATTGTTAATGATTAGCAACGAGCCAATGAAAGGCTTGCATTAATCATTAACAATTAACCATTAATAATTAACTTACAGCCCCAGGTTCAGGCCGAACAAGAAGGCGCGGCTGCGGGGGTAAGCGGCGTAGTCGACGCCCGGTGTGAGCGGGGTGCTGCGGCGGGTGTTCACCTCCGGGTCGTAGCCCGAGTACTTGGTGAAGGTGTACAAGTTGTTCAGCGTCACGTAGAAGCGCAGGTTCTGCACTTTGGCCTTGCTCAGCAGGCCCTTGGGCAGCGAGTAGCCCACCGTGATGTTGTTG
The DNA here is from genome assembly GCA_050954845.1 of Janthinobacterium lividum. GTDB lineage: Bacteria > Bacteroidota > Bacteroidia > Cytophagales > Hymenobacteraceae > Hymenobacter. Next base: position 83,967 of record JBPBQK010000097.1, on the reverse strand, counting down.
ATACGCAGAAACGAGCCGTTCTCAATGGCGTAGGAGTGCAGCACGTAGTTGCCGCGCACGGGGCTCCACATGGTAGCGTTGGCATTCACCTGGTTGAAGGTGGTGGCATCGGTGATGAGCGCGCCGTTGTTGTCGGTGTAGCGCACGCGGTTGTTCATCTCGCTCAGCAGGTTGGCGTAGGGCGTGTTGGCCGTGCTGGTCGTAAACTCAATCTTGTTGGCGTTGTAGATGTCGTTGCCCAGCACAAAGTTCAGGAAGATGCTGGCATCAAAGCCTTTATACGTAAACTGCTGGTTCACGCCACCAATCATCTTGGGGTTCGAATTGCCGATTACCGTTTTGTCGGCTTCCGTAATCTGGCCGTCGCCGTTTACATCGGTAAGCTTGAGCGAGCCGATGCTTAAGGCGGTACCGCCCACCACGCTCAGGTCGCTGGCCACGCCATCGGCCAGCACGCCGGTGCGGGTGGCGTAGTTATACGACTTGAAATCGTCGGCCGTGTAAAAACCATTGGTGATGTAGCCGAACATCTGGCCTACTGGCTGGCCCACGCGGGCCACGTAGTCGGAGCCCGACAGGCCAGTGCCCGCCCAGCCCGACTGAATGCTCGGAATTTCCGACAGCCCGCCCAAATCCGTGATTTTGTTGCGGTTGAACGAAGCGTTGGCCGAGGCCGTCCAGGTGAAGTCCGGCGTCTGAATAATGGTGCCGCTCAGTTGCAGTTCCAGGCCCTTGTTCGAGGTCGAGCCGATGTTGCGGTACTGCGAAGTGTAGCCCGAGAAGCCCGGCAGCGGCTGGGAAATCAGGAGGTCGTTGGTGGTGTTGTAATACACGTCGGCCGTGAACTGCACGCGGTTGTTAAACAAGCCCATGTCCACACCCACGTCGCGGGTGGTGGTCACTTCCCACTTCAGGTTGGGGTTGTAGAGCGTGGTGAGGGCCGTGGCGGGCGTCGTGATGTGGTTGAGGGCGTAGTTGACGTTGCCAGCCTGGTAGAGCGGCTTGGTCAGGAAGTCCGGGATGCGGTTGTTGCCGGCCTGGCCGTAGCTCACGCGCAGTTTCAGGTCTGATACTTTGGTGAGGTAATCCTTGAAGAAGTCTTCCTGGGAAATGCGCCACGCGGCCGACAAACCGGGGAATACGCCGCGCCGGTTGGGGCCGGGCTCAAACTTGGAGGAGTAGTCGAGGCGGGCCGAGGCCGAAAACAGGTACTTGCCATCGAAGTCGTAGCTCAGGCGGCCAAAGCCCGACACCAGGCCGTAGTCGACCGGGATAGTCGTACTTGGCAGCACCGGCTGGGCCGAGATGCCAATCGGCAGCACTGCCTGGTTGATGTTGGCCAGGGCACGGTCGGCGGTGATATCGTTCGGGAAGTAGTTGACCTGCACCGCATACTGCGTGGTGCGCTGGCGGTAGGTTTCCTCACCCAGCAGGGCGGTAAACGTGTGTTTATTCTTCTTCAGCGTGTAGTCCAGCACGTTCGAGTTGTTGAGCGTCGTCGTGAGGCCTTCGGTGATGGTGATGAACGGCTGCGTGTTGTAGGCGCCCGCCGCCTGCCGAATGGTCGGCGAATAAAACCCGTTGAAAGTGCTCAAGTCGGCATACGTGATGTCGAAGCCGCCCGTAGAGCGGAACACCAGCGTAGGCAGGATGTTAAACGCCGCCGTAGCGCCCATGTTAAAGGTGCGGCGCTTATCCGAGCGGTACTCGTTGTTGATAACCAGCACTGGGTTAATCAGCGTTGAGTTGTTGAAGAAATCCGGGTCGAAGTTGGCGGTCGGGTCAGCACCCGCGCCGGTGGGCAGGTTGAAAGGAATGTACTGCACCGTATTGCGCAAGCGCGACGTCACGCTCGAGCCCGTGTTTACCAGCGTGCCGGTGCTGGAGGTGCCTAGCGCCGCGCCGGTGCCCGCGCCCAGGTTTTCCTGGTCATTAAAGCGGGCATTGAAGCCCAGGCGGAAGCGGTCGCTGGCCTTCGTGTCAATGCGGAAGTTGACCAGCTTGCGGTCGTAGCTCGAGCCCAGCTGAATGCCGTCCTCCAGGTTGCGGGTTAGGCTCAGGTTGAAGGTGGTAGCTTTAGTGCCGCCACTTATCGACACGTTGTGTGTTTGCTGGAAGGCGTTGCGGCCAAAAACCTGCTTCTGCCAGTCCTGGTAGGGCGCGTTGCGCAGGTTATTCAGGGTATCGCTGTTGTAGTTGAGCGAGCCAAACACCGATTTAAAGGTGCTCAGGTTGCCCGTGGTGCCCACGGCCACGCCTACTAGCTGCGCCCGCTCATACTCCCAGTTCAGGTAGTCGGCTGGCTTCATCACGTCGAGCGTCTTCGTAATCTTGCGTAAGCCCGCAAAGCCGTTGTACGTCACCGAAGTACGGCCTTCGCGGCCGTTTTTGGTGGTGATGATAACCACGCCGTTGGCGCCGCGCGCACCGTAAATGGCGGTCGAAGAAGCGTCCTTCAGCACGTCGACCGAGGCAATGTCCTGCGGCGCGATAACCGACAGCGCGTTCTCAATCTGAATGCCGTCGACGATGTACAGCGGCGAGTTATCCTGGGTAATCGAGCCGCCGCCGCGCACCTTTATTTGCACGTTGTTATTGCCGGGCGTGCCCTCGGCCGAGGTCAGCTGCACACCGGCCAGGCGGCCCGTGAGCGCCTCCGCCGCCGAGTTCACCGGAATGTCCTTGATTTGCTGGGCGCTCACCGACGAGATGGCGCTGGTTACATCACCGCGCCGCACTTCCTGGTAGCCGATAACTACCACGTCGTCAAGCGACTGCACATCCGAAACCAGCGTGATGTTGATGGCCGTTTTTTCGCCCACGGCGACTTCCTGGCTTACAAAACCCACGAAGCTGAAGCGTAGCGTAGCCGCCTTGTTATCGGCTGGCACGTTGATGGTGTAGCTGCCATCGATGCCGGTCGAGGCTCCGTTGGTGGTGCCTTTCAGCAGCACCGTCACGCCGGGGAGGGTTTCGCCGTCGGAGCCTTTCACCACGCCCGTAATGGCGCGGGTTTGGGCCAAGGCTACGCTAATGCTGGCGCATAGCACGAGCCACAGCAAGAGAAAATGTCTTTTCATAAAAGCAGCAGAGGTAAAAGTGGATGGGACTTGGGAAAGCGAGAGCAAGGAGGCTACAAACCGGCAATGGAGCCAGCGAGCCAAAGAAGCCAGGGTGGACGGGCTGCTAGCCGTGGACCTTGGTCGAAAACAGTTTTTAAAACTTTTACAGGATAAAAAGCTGTTGCCAAGCCGAATTAGGGCTTGGGTGGTTCCGAAGTTTAGCCCCGGATGGGGGGAGGATGAAGGAGTGGACCGTTTTTATTTGCGCAAACGTTATCGGTAACGTTCCCAACAAGTCGAAAATGGACGCCACCTAGCGTTTCGCATCGTCACGATTCGTTTGGGTTATACCTTTAGTGTCAGAAGCCGGAAGGATTTAATAACCTGGAAATAGAATTTTACCCATAAGTTAGCTTGGAAGCCGCGACCCTCAAAGACATTGCCCGTGAGCTGAATATTTCGGTATCGACCGTGTCGCGCGCCCTGCGCGACAGCTACGAGATTAATGCCGAAACCAAGCGCATCGTGATGGAGTGCGCCGCCCGCCTGCACTACCGCCCTAACCCCATCGCCCTCAGCCTGAAAGGCAGCAGCAGCAAGGCCATCGCGGTAATCGTGCCCCAGATTGCCAATTATTACTTTTCGCAGGCTATTAATGGCATCGAGGACGTGGCGCAGCGCCGGGGCTACGACGTGCTCATCTTCCAAACCCACGAAACCTACGAGCGCGAGGTGGCCAACCTCCGCCAGGCTTTGGCCCGCCGCGTCGATGGCCTGCTCATCTCGCTCAGCAGCGAAACGTCTGATGTGACGCACCTGCAAGAGTTGCAGCGACAGGGCACGCCCATCGTGCAGTTCGACCGCGTATCGGCGGCCGTGGATACGCCGCGCGTGGTGGCCGACAACTTCGGTGGGGCCTTCGCCGCTACCGAGCATTTGATTAAAACCGGGCGGCGGCGCATTGCGCACCTCACCATTCAGCCGTGGCTCAGCATCACGCAGGAGCGGCTGGCCGGCTACCGCGCTGCGCTAGAGCAAAACGGCTTGCCCTACGATGAAAGCCTGGTGCGCTTTGGCTCTTTCGGCCCCGACGAGGTAGGCCCGCTGGTAGACGAGCTGCTGGCCCTTACGCCCCGGCCCGATGCCTTTTTCACGGCCAGCGACCGCCTGGCGCTGGGCTGCCTGGCCGCCCTGCGCCAGCGCCGCATCACCATCCCCGATGATGTGTCGCTCATTGGCTTCACCAATCTCAACGTGGCCGATATGCTTTCGCCCTCCATGAGCACCGTGGTGCAGCCAGCCATGGAAATCGGCCAGGAAGCCGCTGAGCGCCTGCTGGATATCATCGAGCGCAAGCACCGGGCAGCGCTACCCGCTACCACGACCACCGTGCCCACCACCATGATACTGCGCGAGTCGACGCAACTGCCGGTAGTGGCGTAGCGCAGACTTTCAGTCCGCAAGTGTTCAGCGCACCACCTCGCGTACTGAAAGCCCGGGCTACTTACCAGTTGGTACCCACGGCGCACCACCGCCGAAGATATTGGCCAGCGTGTAGCGCTTGGCTTCCTTGGCCGTGAGCTGGTGCGACCACTTGGCGCGAGCCGTCGGGCTGGCCCCAGGGCCGGTAGACTGATACTCGGCGTAGTAGGCCGTCTTCTCGTTGTCGGCGCTGCGCCAGTTGTCCCAGCCAACGGGTAGGATGTGCGCGCCCATGTTGCAATGCAGGTACACGGTGTGCGAGTGCGGCCGCCAGGGCCGGCCCAGGTACACTTTGTGCGCCGATGAGTCGGCCGTGAGGCGGCAATTCATAAAGACAAAGCCAAATTCCTGCCGCTCGGTAGTAGCCGCCGCTGCGATGTAGGAATTACGCTTGTTATGAATTTCGCAGTTGTCGAACACCGCCACGGCAGTGCCGAAAATAAAGTCCGTCGTGCCCTCGATGTAGCAGTCCTGGTAGTACTGCCGGCTGTTTTCGACGGCCGGGAATAGGGTGTCCTGGTTGCCCAGCATGCGGCAGTGGCGGAAGGTGGCACGGTCGCCCTCCACGTGCAGGGCCACCGCCTGGCCCACCGGCCCGGCCGAGTTCTCGAAGGTGATATTCTCCGCCGTGAAGTCGTTGGCCTGCACCAGCACGGTGTGCGAGGAGTAGGTATTGTGCCCCGCCGCATCGCCCGTATGGTCGCCCCAGCGAATGATTACGCCCTCGCGGCTTTCGCCCACCAGTTGAATGCGTGGCTTGTGCGATGGTACCACCAATTTCTCCTGGTACACGCCGTTTTTAACCTGAATCGTGACTGTGACCTGCGACCAGTCGCGCACCGCCAGCACCGCCTCCTGGATGGTGCGGTAATCGCCGGTGCCATCGGCCGCCACGTTTATCCGCAATACCTGGGGTGGGGGCGCGGGGCGGGCAGGCGGCATACCATTGGCGGGTGGGGTAGTTTGGGCGAGGGTAGCAAGCGGCAGCAGTAGGCTGGCGGCGAGAAAATATAAAGGTCTCATAGTGAAGTTTAAGGCTGCTCAGGATTCCAGTCGCGCAATACTTTCTCGCGGGTGTAGCGCTGAACTTCGGCGGCCGTAAGCTGGTGCGACCAAGCTACCCGGCTCTTCGGAGTTGCGCCGGGGCCAGTCGACTGATACTCGCCGTAGTAGGCCGTTTGCTTGTTGGTTTCCTTGCCCCATTCATCCCAACCCTCGGGCTTGACGAGCGCGCCTAGCTTGCAATCCAGGTAAACCACTTTGGCATACGGCCGCCAAGGCCGGCCCAAGAAAAAGGAGCCGGCCGGCGCGTCGCCCGTGATGTTGCAGCGCCGAAATACGTAGCCATAGCGGGCCGTGTCGGGCGTAGAAGCGGCCGTGAAGAAGCCGCCGCGCTTGCCGAAAATCGTGCAATCCTCAAACCACGCCGTGCCCGCCCCGAAAATAAAATCGACCGTACCCTCGATGTAGCAGTCCTTGTAATACTGCCGGCTGCCCGGCCCAAACGTGTATAAGGTATCCTGAAACCCCAGCAGGCGGCAGTTTTTAAACTTGGCTTTATCGCCGGCTACCCACACGGCCACGGCCTGCCCCACTGGCCCGGCCGAATTCTGAAAGGTCAGGTTTTCGGCCGAAAACTCCGTGCCGTAGATATAAATGCTCGACGAGCCCGAGGTGCCCATGTCCTCGCCAAAGCGGTTTTTCTTCTGGTTGTAGTCGTCGTAAGTCAGGATGGTTTGGTCGCGGTCTTCGCCCACGAGGTGAACCATTTGCTTGCTGCCGGCCAGCACCAGTTTCTCTTTGTAAATGCCTTTTTTGATGAAAATGGTCGTCACCAGCTTCCTAAAATCGGGTACGGCATTGATGGCCTCCTGCACGGTACGGAAGTCGCCCGAGCCATTCTGGGCCACGGTAAACGTGCCGATGGGGCCAGCGTGCGGCAGTGCAGCAGCAAAGGTAGAATTGGTACTAAGTAGTGTCAGCCAGCAGATTGCCAGCCATAATCTGGATATGTACATAGGATTGGTATTGACTTTGGCTGTAGAGCCGCAATAAGCTTGCGTCTTGCCCAAGTCGGGCACCCAGACTTTGGAAAGCGTAGAAACAACCGGGCTCTGCGCCTTAGCCACGAAGGCTAGAGCGCAGAGCCCAGTAAGTGTCAACAACGAAGTTTTGGCAATGCGTAGCATAGCAAGGCAGGGTGGGAAAGCAAGGCTGGCCAGCCCGCGCATTCCCAAGCCCTGCCGGGCCACGGAGCCGCGCCTAGCTTACCAGAAAACAGTGTAAAGCGTGGTGATGATTACCAACACGACAGCCGAGCCGATGGCGAAGCTGCGGTTGGGACGGAACATGCTGCTGTCGATTTCCAGCCCTTTGGGGTTGGTGCGGCCGTGGCCCTCAATCAGGCTGATGATGGCCATGCCCACGATGCAGAAAATGAACACGAAGCCCATGCGGTCGAGGAACGGAATCTCGTAGATGTTAGAGCCTTCAGGCTTCACCGCGAAGCCGAAAGGTGCCAGGAATGAGAGGTCCATCATGCCGGGCAGGAACTTGAGCACTATCGAAAACACGAAGCCGCCGATGGTAGCAAAAAGCGCGGCGCTCGACGTGGTTTTCTTCCAGAAGAAACCCAGGATAAACATGGCGAAAATACCCGGCGACACGAAGCCCGTGTACTCCTGAATGAACTGGAAGCCGCCCTTCTTATCGATGCCTAAGTGTGGTGCAATGAGGATACCCAGCAACATGGCCACCACCACCGAGATTTTACCCACGGCCACCATCTTCTTCTCCGAAGCGTTCACGTTCAGCACTTTCTTGTACACGTCGAGCGTGAAGATGGTCGCAATCGAGTTGGCTTTGCCGGCCAGCGAAGCTACCACGGCGGCCGTGAGGGCCGCAAACGACAAACCTTTCAAACCCACCGGCAAGATGTTGAGCAGCACCGGATAAGCGCGGTCGGGGTTGAGGTCAGCGCCTTGACCAAACTCGGCCGCGCCGAACACATTTTGCTTGTAGAGTACGAAGGCCGCAATGCCGGGCAGCACCACAATCACGGGCATCAGCATCTTGAGGAAAGCTGCGAAGAGCAGGCCACCGCGGGCGGTGGGCAGGTCGGCCCCGAGGGCGCGCTGCGTGATGTACTGGTTGCAGCCCCAGTAGTTGAGGTTCACAATCCACAGACCGCCGAATAGTACCGTCAGGCCGGGCAGGTCGATGTAGTTGGGGTCGTCGCGCTTCACAATCATGTGGAAGTGATTGTTGGCCTCACCCATCAACAGGTTAAAGCCATTAATCACGCCGGTAGTGCCGAAGTGCTCCGATACCAGGTTGAGGGCCAGGTAGGTAGTAGCTAAACCGCCCAGGATGAGGAAGAACACCTGAATAACGTCGGTGAAGCCGATAACCTTCATGCCGCCCAGCGTAATGATGACGGCGGCAATAGCCAGCGCGTACATGCAAAACGTCAAATTCAGGCCCGATACGCTGCTCACGGCGATGGCCCCGAGGTACAGAATCGAGGTCAGGTTCACGACCACGTACAGCGCCAGCCAGAAAATAGCCATAATCATGGCCACCGTACCGTTGTAGCGCTGGTGCAGGAACTGCGGCATTGTGAAGATTTTATTCTTCAGATACACCGGAATGAAGAACGTGGCCACGATGATGAGCGTGATGGACGCCATCCACTCATAGGCCGAAATGGCTAGGCCGATTTTGAAGCCCGAGCCGGCCATGCCCACAAACTGCTCGGCCGAAATATTGGAGGCGATGAGCGACGAGCCGATGGCCCACCAGGTCAGCGACCCCTCGGCGAGGAAGTAGTCTTTTGAATCACCACCTTCTATGGTGCTTTCGTGGCCGGTTTTACGGTTGTAAATCCAGATACCATAGCCGGCTACTATCAGGAAGTAGACAAAAAAGACTATGTAGTCGAGGGTAGCGAGCTTATTCAAGGTGGGAAAGTAAAAGGTCGGGATTAGCAGTTGGACAGCGAAAGTAGCGCTGCGCCGCAATCCGACCACCTATCGGTTGTTTTTATTTTCCCAACAGCCAGCCGCCTAAATCCTTACCTGCCTGAAAATTTTCATATACCGCCGGAATTTTTCGCCCGTCGGTGTACTCGTTGTACAGCCACGGGTCGCCGAGCACGAACACCTTGCCCTTGCCCAGCGCCGCCGTAGCCATGATAACCTGGCCCGCCGCGTTGCTCACCAGCGCCTTTGCCGGGTTTTGCAAACTCAGCACCGATAGCTCTTTCACATAAGCCGTTTTGGCCTGTGGGAACACCGTTTTGCCGCCCGTCAAGTCCACCCGGCCTTGCTCAAACTGGCTGCCCTGCACCATGTTAATGCTCTTGTCGGTGAATTGTACACCGAAGTTTTTAGCCAGCTCGTTGAAGTGGCGAATTTCGCAATTGGCCGTGTCATTGGCCAGCAGCACCAGCGTGCCGCCCGCTTTTACCCACTCAGTAATCGCCTTGCTATCAGCCGCCTGAATATAGCTCGGGTTCGGATTCTCCTTCTTAGTGTCGGGGTCCACGATGACATAGGCACTCAGTCCTTTAAGCGAAGCGGCGGTGGGCGCACCAGTTACGGCTACCGTTTTCGCACCAAGTTCGCGCAGCTGGGTGCCCCAGAGCCAGAAGCCGCCATGGGTGCGGTCTTCCCAAGTGTAGTGCCACTGCTCGGGCTGGCCGGTGAAGGCATTTTTGCGCATTTCGTGGTTGAAGTAATAATCCAATCCCACGGTTTTGCCCTGGCCCACGGCATTTTCGGCCGCGATTTCCATTTCAACACTCGCCAGAATGAACGGCCCCACGCCCTTCAAGTCGTTTTTGCGTAGCGGCTCGCTGAGGTAGTATTCATACGAGCCATCGCGATAGGGCGAGCCGCCTAATCCGCCCACGCTCACGGTGCCATTGAAGGCCAGCGCACCATCTTCGGTCGCCACGAAGCTTTTTACCAAGCCATCGTAGCCCTTTTTGGCTACTGCAGCGTACTTTTTATCGAGATAGCCCATGCGGGCACCCTTGGCCAGCGCGTAGACGAACATGCTGGAGCCCGACGCTTCGGCGTAGTTGCCCTTGCGGGCTTCCTGGCCCATCACGAGGCTCCAGGTACCGGTTTTAGCATCCTGGTATTTTGCTAAAACGGGGGCCAGGCGCTGAATGTCTTTAATCAATTCGGCGCGGTGCGGGTTGCCAGCTGGCAGGTAGTCAAGCACATCCACGAGCGCCATCGCGTACCAGCCGATGCCGCGGTCCCAGAAGTTGGGCGACTGGCCAGTGGATTTGTTGGCCCATTTCTGCTCGCGGCTTTCGTCGTAGCCGTGGTAGAGCAAGCCGGTTTTGGGGTCGACGAGGTTCTTCTCAATCAACTCGAACTGCTTCGCTACATCGTCGAGGCCTTTGTTGTCGCTGTTCAGCGCGCTGTACTCGGCGTAGAACGGCTCGGCCATGTAGAGGCCATCGAGCCACATCTGGTTGGTATATTTCTGCTTGTGCCAGAAACCGCCGGCTTTGGTGCGCGGCTGGCCATCGAGCTGTTTTCGCAGGGTGGCGGCGGCGGCACGGTACTTCGCTTGGTCGGCGGCTGATGCCTGAGATACCTGGGCCAGCAGCAGCACGGCGTGGCCCACGGCCAGATTGTCCAGGTTATAATCTTCCATTTTGTAGGTACGGATGCTGCCATCCGCATTCACAAACTGGTCGATATTTTTCTTGATATACCTGTAGTACTTGGGGTTGTCGCTGCGCTGCCACACGCGCTCCAGGGCGCGGTTCATCAGGCCTTGCTCGTAGTCCCAGCGGGCGGTGCTGCGGCCGCCCACCACGATGGAGTCGGGCTGCCGGGCCATAAAGGCATCGGCCATGCGCTGCGACATGGGCTGCGTTTGGGCGTGGGCGAGGAGCGGGGTAGCGAGGGCGGCGGTGAGGAGGGAGGGGAATTTCATAGAAGAATGTAAGCAATGCGTCTGTCATTGCGAGGAGGAACGACGAAGCAACCTTTTCTTTTGCGTAAGCGAACGTCCGCATGCGCAAAGGAAAGGTTGCTTCGTCGTTCCTCCTCGCAATGACAGACGTGTAACTAGTTGCTACCGCGCCGCCACTACCACCACTTTCTTACCCACTTTCTGCCCCAATTCCACGTCTTTCTTAGCCAGTTTGGTATTGGTATTCGTCAGGCGGATGCCTTGGCTGCGGTCGCCGGTTACGCGCAAAAGCAAGTCGGCCCCATTTGCGTAGCGGATGTTGTCGAAGCTGATGTTCTTGCTGTTCTGCACTTCCAGCACGGGCTTGGTTTCGGCCGAAAGCAGCGTCACGTTTTTGAAGCGAATATTCTCGGCTTCCTGGCAAAGCAGGCCTTTGCTGGTTTCCAACGTAATGTTTTCCAGGCTAATATCCTTGATGCTCATCTCGGGCAGGCCGCGCACCAAAATGCCGGTATCAGCGCCTTTGCATACGACATTCTTGATGTAGAAACCCTTGAACTGCGGCGTGCCCTCGCCCAGCGGCTGCGCCTCGATAACGGGCGGCGCGGTCGACTCGCCGGCCAGCGGCACGGGGTCTTTGGCCGCGTAGTACATGTCAAACAGGATGGCCTGCCCGGCAATGTCGCGCATGGCCACGCCATCAACGTAGATATTCTCAACCACGCCGCCGCGGCCGCGCGCCGTTTTGAAGCGCAAGCCCACATCGGTGCCCATAAACGAGCAGTTGCTCACGAACAAATTGCGCGCCCCGCCCGACATTTCTGAGCCAATCACGAAGCCGCCGTGGGCGTGGTACACCCGGCAGTTGCGGAAAATGAAGTTTTCGGTGGGCACACCGCGCTTGCGGCCTTCCTCATCGCGGCCCGATTTGATACAGATGCCATCGTCGCCCACGTCGAAAACGCAGCTTTCAACCACGCCATTGCGGCACGACTCCAAGTCGATGGCGTCGGTGTTCTGGCCGTACCAAGGGTTTTTGGCCGTGACGTGGCGCACGGTAATATCCTCGCACAATAGCGGGTGGATAGTCCAGGCCGGCGAATTTTGGATGGTGAAGTCTTCGAGCAGAATCTGTTTGCAGCGCGTGAGGCTCAGCATATTGGGCCGCAAGTAGTCGCGGATGTCGTCGAAGTCAGCCGGATTTAGGCTCTTGCGCTTCTGGCTGCTGGCCGCCATTAGGTTGCCCTTGAGCGAGCCGGCCGAAGGGTACCAGTAGTCCTTTTTATCGTTGAGCACGCCGCCCGAGGCCACCAGGTTTTTCCACTCCGTCTCGTTGAGCTTGCTTTTCTTGACGGGTCGCCAAGCATCGCCGTTGCCATCAAACGTACCGTTGCCGGTGATGGCAATGTTCTGTAAATCAACCCCCGAGATAGGAGCCTGGCTGCGAATGGCATCCTCACCTTCCCAGGTGGTTTTGATGAGCGGGTACTGCGAGCGGTCGGCCGTGAACTGCACCAGCGCGCCATTGGCCAGGTGCAGGTTCACATTGTTTTGCAGCACAATGGGGCCCGTGAGCCACAGCCCAGCCGGTACCAGCACCGTACCGCCGCCCTTGGCGGCGCAGTCGGCAATAGCTTTCTGAAAAGCGCTGGTGTTCAGCGTTTGGCCATCGGCCACGGCCCCGTACTGGCGCAGGCTGAAGGTGTCTTTTTTGAACTGGGCCTGCCGCACAGCGGGCAATTGGGCGGCGGTGGTGGGCAGGGTAGGGGGCATGAGCGGGGCCGGGCGAGCGGCCGCGAGCGCCAGCAGCGCACCGGGCACGAGCAACAAGTGCTTCATAAACAGGAAAAGAGCAGCCCGGCCAGTAGTAGCCGAGGCGAGGGGGTGGGAACGACGCAAATAGCACAATTCAGCGCTAGCCAGCTTGGCTCAGCCCAAAATCAGCAGGGAATACTACTGCCCCCGGGCTGGCGGTGCAAGCATCGCGGCCTATTTATTTGCGCTATCGTTGCCGGCAACGTTGCCAGTAGCATTCTGCAACGCCCTGGGCAGCTTGAAATACGTGGTTTTACTGGCTAGCCAGCCGCCGTGACCCCAGTGCGGCAAGTAGCATTTAGCGTAGCCGGGCTTTGGCAGCGGGCTGCTGCAAAGCACCGGAGTGGGGCGGCCTACTTGGCGAAACTAAGTTTCGGCATTAGCTACTTGTCACTTACAGCAAATTCAGAGTCAGTGTATAGTTGTCATTGCGAGCGTAGCGAAGCAATCGCATCAAGACGAGCCGCTCAGGTGCGATGCTTCGCTACGCTCGCAATGACAACTGTACGCCAATTCCGAAACCGCTCTAATAACAACGGGCGGTGGCCAGCCTCGCACCCTGCGCAGGCCACTTATACCAAGTGGTGCGCCAGCCGTATAAGGCGGGCTAGCGAGTGCTGCGCTTGGGTAAAGTATGAGTTCTATATGAAGCAGTACTGCATCTAGTACCTTAGCGGCCTTTCCCGCAGCTTTAACTTTTAGCTTCTGCAAATCATGGCTGGTATTCAGCAAATTCTGGAAAACAACAAGCAATGGGTGGCCGATAAAAACGCCAAGGACCCGGAGTTTTTCCACCGCCTGGCCAATGGCCAAACGCCCCGCTACCTGTTTATTGGCTGCTCCGACTCGCGGGTGCCAGCCTCGGGCATCACGGGCACTGGGCCGGGCGAGATGTTTGTGCACCGCAACATTGCTAACATGGTGGTGCACACCGATATGAACTTGCTAAGCGTGCTGCAATACGCCGTGGAAGTGCTGGGCGTGCAGGATATCTTGGTGGTGGGCCACTACGGCTGTGGCGGCGTGGCGGCGGCGGCCAACAACAAGCAGTACGGGTTGATTGACAACTGGTTGGTGAATATCCGTGACGTGGTGCGCCTGCACGAAACTGAGCTGCTGCGCATTCAGGACGAAAAGCAGCGCCTGCGCCGCATGGTCGAGCTCAACGTGATTGAGCAGGTGCACAATCTGGCCAAAGTCAATATTATTCAGAATGCGATGCGCGGCGATAAGCCCCCGCGCCTGCATGGCCTGGTATATGACATTGCCGATGGCGTGCTTAAAGACCTGGAAGTGAATAGCTACGAAATGATGCAGCAGATGGAGCACATCTACGGCACCGAGGCCGCGCCCGCCACAGTGCCCGACCACGATGCTAACTCTTACGAAGGCCCTGAAATCGACCCAGCCACGGAGTCTGCCGACGCGGCCACGGAGCCGGCGTCGTAGCCAGCTGAGTAACCAAAGCTGATTCAGCCGCGGCATAGGTCAGTAGTTTGGCAGGCGCAGGCTGCCGAAACTACCGACCTATGCCGCGGCTTTCTTGCGGCCCACCGTGCGGGCCAAAACCCAGTGGTAAATGGGCTGCTCGAGCAGGCGATGGCCGATTTCGGCCAGGGCCACCGTCGCAAAAAACTGCAAGAAGGTGTGCCGGCCCCAGCCAAATGTATCGTGCCACCAGATGCTGAGCAACCCCACGTGCAGCAGGTAAAAAATGTAGGACCGCTGCCCCAGCGCGTGGATGAGCGGCGTAGACAGGAAGGTGCGCAGCCAGCTGCTTTCGGCTAGCAAGCCAGCCAGCAGCAGCGTCATGCCCATGGGGAAGACAATGATATTGAGGAAGATAGTGGAGGGATATAGGTTGCCATCGTAGGCGGTTTGGGGCGAGTCTATCCAGGCCAGGGCGCCCACCGTGAGCACCATCCAGAGCAAGCCTGCCAGGGTGAGCCAGGGCCGGCCGGTGGCCTGGCCCGACGGCCGGCCGCCCCACCAACGCGCCAGCCCCACGCCGAGCGTAAACTCAAACACCCGCCCAAAAAATGTGAAGCCAAACAAGTGGTGCCAGCTGCCAAACAAGCCGTGCAGCGCCGGCCGGTCGCGGCAAACGAGCGTGAGCAGCACCCCCGTAGCGAAGGTGGCGAGCACAAAACCCACCGCCCCAAGCGTGCCGCGCCGCTGCCACAGCACCAGCAGCAGCGGCACCGAAAAGTAGAAGCATTCTTCGGGCGTCAGCGACCAGCCCTGCGGCAGGCCCACGTACTTGAGGGTATTGGAAAAGCCACGCAACATGCTTTCGCTCAAGAATATGAGCAGGAGGGCGTTGGCTATTTTGCCTTTGGGCAATGGCCAGTACACGCGCACCAGCGCCGAGGTATTGAGGATAAAATAGATGGGGTAGATGCGCGCCGCCCGCCGCCAGAAATACTCGCGCCACCAGCCCCGCGTGAGCTGCACACTGCCCTGGTAGCGCGAGGCAATGACGAAGCCGCTGAGCACAAAAAACATGCTGAGCGTGATGTAAAAGGCCGTGGCCACGCGCCCCACCAACTCGGGCGTGCCTATGGGCCGGAAGTGCACGAAGAAAACCAGGTAAGCCGCAATGGCCCTGATGCCGGTGAGGGCCGGGTAATAAGCGGGCCGGGAAGCAGGTAAAGTAGGCGACATGCGCGGTAGCTAGCTTGAAGTAGAAGAAGAAACCGCCACCGGCGAGCGGGCCAGTAGCCACCGGCGCAGGGGTGCCTCAAGCAGGCGGTAGCCCAGCAGCGAGAGCAGCACCGTGGCCACAAACTGCCCGCCTATGTACTGGCCCCAGCCAAACCGGGCGTGCCACCACACGCTGAACACGCCCACGTGCAGCAGGTAAAAGAAATAAGAGCTGCGGCCCAGCGCTTGCAGCACCTTGGTAGCCAGCAAGGTGCGCAGCCAGCTGCGCTCAGCCAGCAGGCCGGCCAGCAGCAGCACGGCCCCGGCCGGAAACAGCACATTATTCAGGGCGATGGCGATGGGGTAGCGCGGCCCTTGGTAGAAATCGATGGGCGAATTGACCCACACCAGCAGCCCCACGGTGGCTGCCAGCAGGGCCGCGCCGCCCAGCGTGCGCCAGGGCCGGCCCGCGTCAGTGGTCGCCCCGGCCGCGCTACGCTCGGCCCACCAGCGCGCCAGCAGCACGCCCAGCATAAACTCCAGCGCCCGCCCAAAAAACGTGTAGTACAGCAGCGCTTTATACGACCCAAACAGCCCGTGCAACGCCGGCCGGCCGCTACACAGCGCCGTCAATGCCAGTCCGACAGCCAGCAGCAGTCCCACAAAAGCCAGGGGTGCCCCGCGCCATCGGCGCTGCCAAAGCAATAGCAGCGGGGCCGTGAAATAAAAGCACTCTTCCACCGTGAGCGACCAGCCCTGCGGCAAACCCACGTAGAGCAGCGTATTGGAAAAGCCGCGCAGTAGGCTTTGGCTAATGAAGATGAGCAGCAATTTATTGCCCCACTGCCCTGGCAAAATGGGAAATAGCTGCTGATACAGCGACCAGCCATTGAGCAAAAAATAAACGGGATAAATGCGGGCCACGCGCCGCCATAAGTAGTGCCCCCACCAAGGCCCCGTAAGGCGCACGCCCTGCTGGTAGCGCGTGGCGATGACAAAGCCGCTGAGCACAAAAAACAAGCTCACCCCCACAAAAAGCTGCCCCGACAGGCGCTCGTACCAGCCGGGGCTGTCGGCGGGCCGAAAGTGATGGGCAAAAACCAGGTACGCCGCCACGGCCCGCAGGCCGGTGAGCGCCGGGTAATAAGGCAGAGTAGCGGGGCGAGGAGCGGCAGGGGCAGCGGGCATTACCGCGCAAAATAAGGCTAATCGGTCCGCCCCGGCCGTTGGCCTACTAACTGCGGGCGTTGGGCGGCAGTAGCCAGGGCTGCCCGCCGGGCCCTGGTAGCTTTGCCAAAATTCTGTTTATCGATGAAGCTTTCTACCCTTGCCTTGCTAGCGCTGCTACTGCCCGTGGCGGCGCAGGCGCAAACTGCCTCGCCCGCCGCCCCACCGCCGGCCCCCAGCGCGCCCACGGCGGCCCCCGCCGATACCGCGCGGCCGCGCTACTGGGCTACCAGCCTGAAGGCTGGCCTCAATGTCAATGAGGCGCTGCTCTCCGACAACTGGAAGGGCGGTGGGGCCAGCACCGTGGGGCTGAGCGCCCTCTTTAATGGCAAGGCTACTTACCACCTCGCCCGCCAAACCTGGGCCAACCAAGCCGATTTTCTGTTCGCTTTCCAGTACGCCAAAGGCCAGGGCTACCGCAAAACCCTCGACCGCCTGTGGCTCGATACCAACTACGGCTACGACCTCACCAAGAAGTGGGGCTTGTTTACGTCGCTGAATTTGCTGACGCAGTTTGCACCCGGCTACCAGTACGATGACGACCAGGCGCGGCTGGTATCGGGCTTGTTTGCCCCGGCCTATATCACCAGCTCTTATGGCCTTGAGTACCACCCCAGCACGCGCTTCAAGCTGCGGCTGTCGCCTTTCTCGCCGCGCCTCACGGTGGTGAATAATATTGCTCGATTTCAGGGCGCGCCCACCGATGTTATTTTTGGCGTGAACCCCGGCCACAGCACGCGCTGGGAAGTGCTGGCTGCCCAGGCTTTGGCCGAGCTCGACCAGCCCCTCGGCCCCAATGCCAACCTGAAGGCGCGCTACGTGCTATTTGCCAACTACGAAACCTTCACGCCCCAGAAAATAGACCACCGCCTCGACCTCACCCTCACGGCCAAAGTCAATAAGTACATCAACGTGAGCCTCAGCGGCATTGTGCTCTACGACTACGACCAGGATGCCGGCGTGCAGTACAGCCAGAGCCTGGCCATTGGCATCTTGCTCAGCCGCGAGCGGGCCGCCACGGCCAAGTAATGCCAAGCTCCAACTCGGCGTTACTTGCTGCTTAGTAGCTCGTTGTGCAGCCAGGTTTTAGCTTCGGCCAGCGTGCGGTGTTGGTCGGGGGTGATGGTATAGGAAGAACTAGCGGTGGCCTTATCCGAGTAGTTGTTCACGGCCATCTGACCGAATACCGTTTCGGGCACCACAAAGCTGACGTGCCGGATGCCAGCCGTGTAGGCGCGGGGGTTCCAGTCCTTGTCGAGCCACTCTTGGTCAGCCACCCGAATGGCGCTCACGCCGCGGGTGTCTGCCAGCCAACCCAGCGGCTGCGTGCGCTGGGCCTCGGCGGCATAGAGCTCCAGGCCCCGGTTCATAAGAAAGCGAAACTGCTCGCTATTGGCAAACGAGTACCATGCCACAATGAGGCAGGGAACTTCTGGTGCTAATAACATAGCCCCGTAGGGCTCAGAATGAAGAATAGTATCGGCCACGGTAGAAAGCGGGCGGCCATTAGCCAACGCGCTGGCCAGCTTATACGGGGCGGCGGCGCGCAAGATGAAAAGCAGCGGAGGTTTTTAAAAGTAGCCAGGGTTTTTAGCTGAATGGCAAACTGCCTGGGCGGCGGGCGCTGGGCAGCGGGGTGTGCTCCTGCAACTGGCCGGCTGGGGTGAGGCTACCTTTACGGCCCTTTCTGCCCCTTTTTATGCCCCGAATTTTACTGGCTGCTGCGAGTGCGGCGCTGGCTTGGCCGCTGGCGGCCTCCGCCCAGCAGCTGCCTGCCCCCGCCGACAGCGCCCGCCGTCTCACCGAAGTAGCCGTGTACGCCACCCGCCTCGGCCAGCTGGCCGGCCAAACCGGCCGCTACGTAACTGTGGTGCCCGGCAGCACGCTCAGCCGCTACCCCGTGACCTCGCTCGACGACCTGCTGCGCTTTCTGCCGGCTTTGGAGGTGCAAAGCCGCGGCAGCATGGGCGCGCAGGCCGACATCACCCTGCGCGGCAGCACCTTCAACCAAGTGCTGCTGCTGCTGGATGGCATGCGCCTGAATGACCCGCTGACAGGCCACTTTGCGGGCTACTTGCCCATTGCGCCCAGTGAGATTGAGCAAATTGAAATAGTGCGCGGGCCGGGCGCGGCGCTCTACGGCCCCGATGCGGTGGGCGGCTTTATCAACATTGTGACCAAGACCTTTGCCGCCACCCATCGCCCTGATGGCACGGAACTGGCGGGCACCTTCATGGCCGGCGAGTATGGGCTGAAAAGCACCAACGCGGGCTTTTACGGGCAGGATAAGGGCCTGCGGCTGGCGGGCGGCATCCTGAACAACACGGCCAGCGGCCAGCTGCGCGATGCGCCCAGCGGCGGCCAGCGCAACGATGTGAAGCTGAATACCTATTCGCTATCGGGCGCGTATCAACTGACCGAAAAATTCAGCGCCGCCGCCCGCGCTAGCTTCGACCGGCGCGATTTCAACGCCCAGTATTTCTACACCACCAACACCACCGACCAAGCCCGCGAAACCGCCACCCGCGACTGGTACCAAGGCCAGTTGCGCTACGAGTGGAACGAGCGCGCCCACACCGAGCTGCAAATCGTGGGCACGGCCAGCACTGACTTATACGTCTTTACGCCGACCTCCGCGCCCAGCGACCACCTCATGCACTACCTCAACGTGCAGGGCCAGCACCAATTGCAGCTGGGCCCCAAGGTGCGCGCCTCGCTGGGCGGCCAGGCCGACCGCCGCGCCATCCAGAGCAACGACCGGGGCGACCATGCGGTGTGGCACACCGGCGCGTTTGCGGTGGCGACTATTGCGCCCACGGTGGGCCTCAACCTCACGGCCGCCCTGCGCCTCGACCACGACCAGGCCTACGGCACCGAGCTGGTGCCGCAACTCAATGCCAGCCAGCAGGTGGGCGAGAAGCTGACCGTGCGCGGGGCCGTGGGCCGGGCTATTCGAGCAGCCAATTTTACCGAGCAGTACACGTCTAACATTCGCCCCGGCATCGTGCCCACCGGCTTCAACGTGGGCAACCCCGGCCTGGCCGCCGAGCGCACCTTCAACTACGAAGTGGGCTTCGACTACCAGCCCTGGCGGGCGCTGACCGTGCGCAGCACCTACTTCAATCGGTATGGTAAGAACCTGATTGACTACGTAAATCAGTCGGGCTCGCAGGTGATTGAGGCCACGGGCTTCACCAATCTCAACCCGGCCGCCACCTACCGCTTCGCCCAAAACCTGTTTGCCGTGACCACCCAGGGCATCGAAACCGAGGTAACGACCCGCGCCCAGCTCGCACCCGGCCTGCGCCTCGACGCCTCGGTGGGCTACACCTGGATTCACCTCAACAGCGAGGGCGATGTCGTGTCGCAGTACCTCGCCAACGTGGCCAAGCACCTCGTGACCGGCACCGCCAGCCTGACGCATCGCCGGGGCACGCTCACCATCAGCGGTCTTTTCAAGCAGCGCGATGCCCAAGCGGCCACCGCCATCAGCCGCGAGCTCACGCCGAGCTACGCCGTTTTCAACGCCCGCCTCGATGTGGCCCTGCTGCCCGAGCGCCTCTGGCTGACGGGGCAGGTGCAGAATTTATTCAACGCGAAGTACGCCGACTTGCTCGGTGCGCAAATGCCCACGCGCTGGCTCATGGGAGGCGTGCGGGTGGCGCTGCGGCGGTAGGTTGGGGTATTGCTAATAAGGCAATTGGCTAAATGCTTCACAACATGAAAAGACTGTTGTTTTTACTGGTGCTGCTGCTCGCGGCTCGCGGGGGCTGGGCACAGCAAGCGACTGCTTACCAAGACCTTATTCGGCTAGTAGAAACGCCGGGGGCGGTATTCGTGCAGGACAGCCTGTTTATGGATGAGGCGGAAGTGGCTAATCTGCACTGGCTGGAGTACTTGCACTTGCTGCGCCAAGACTCGACTGAGGCGCAGTACCAGGCTGCCAAGCCCGACACAGCTGCTTGGGAGCAGCTGTCGGCCAACGACCCGTATACCCGCTACTACTTGCGCTATCCGGGCTTTCGGTATTTTCCGGTGGTTGGGGTGAGCTATGCGCAGGCGGTGCGCTACTGCCGCTGGCGCTCGGCCCTTGTCAACCAGCGAATGCACTCGGCCGAATACCTGCGCAAGCATCCGAAGCTGAAAAAATATGATTTTCGACTAGAATACCGGTTGCCAACCAGCCGCGAATGGGAACTGGCCGCCGCCGGCCGGCTAGCGCCCGCTGCGCAGCCCTATGGCCAGCTGTATCCGCCAGTGCCGGGCAGCCAGCGCTACCGCAAGCAGCTGGTGCCCAAGGCGGCGGCCACCGCCTGCCACCAGCAAATGGACCCCAGCTGGGCAGATGCCGCCGTTTTTCACATGGATTTCAACGTGCGGGAGCACTACTACGCGGGCACTCCCCGCCAGGCGTTCAATTGCCCCGCATTGCCCCAGCCGCTGGGCAGCCTCAACGATGGCACCGCGATTACGGGCTACATCTACGCCTATGCGCCCAACGACTACGGCCTCTATAATATGATTGGCAATGTGGCCGAGCTTACGGCCACGCCCGGCGTGGCAAAAGGGGGCTCCTTCTGGCACTCTACCAAGGATTTTACCCTGGAAACCAGCTTCCCCTACGCGCAGCCGCAAATGTGGCTCGGTTTCCGCTGCGCCTGCACGGTGCACATCAGGCCCAAAGCGGCTGAGTAGGCAGTAGGAGTGGGGCATTTGCGCCGCCAGGCCGCGCACTTTATTTCTGAAATCATTCGATTTTACTTTCCTTAATCATACCGGTTTATAGTTCAGTAAAGCAGTTGGTTAGGCGTCGCCTAAAGGGAGTTTAGCACACTTGCTAGCCGAGTAGTGAGCGCGGCACGCGGCCCCGTACTTCGCAGGGTCAATTTTTCTGTGCCCCATGCGCTACTTGTTCCTTTTGCCGGCTTTGCTCTTAGCCGCTAACCCCGCTGCCGCCCAAGACGCCTTGGCTGCCGCCCGGCCTCACTCGCCGCTGGCGGCCCACGCAATACCTCGTGAGGTGGCCGAAACGCTACCAGCCGCCATGCCCGATACGGTAGCGGCCATTCACCGGCTGTTTGCGGCCCGGCGGCACCAGAGCGCAGTGGTAATCAGTGCCACAGTTGGTGCGGGGCTGCTCGGCCTGCTCGTGGCCGAAAATACCCGGCACTCTTCTACCATTGATGCTACTCCCATCCTTGCTACGGGTATTAGCCTGCTCAGCATACCGGCAACCATCACCGAGATAGGGTATTACCAGCATTTCACCCGCCGCAAAGAGCAGCGGGCCATAGCGGCGTTTGAAGCCCATAAGCTGCCCGAAAGAATTAAACGCCACCTCCAGCCAGCATACTTCGAGGCAGCTCATAGTGATTATATAACTAACTAACAGCTAGTGTTTTGCCTAAAATTTCACGCGTTGGATTATGAAGTACTTGGTTTTGTTCTTTGCATTGCTAGTAGCCATTGGCCCGGCAGTAGCCCAGGCACCACCAGCTGCCCGGCCCGATTCACTGTCGGCCACGCATGCCGCCCCCGATACGGTGGCGGCCATTCACCGGCTGTTTGTGGCTAAGCGCCGGCAACGCAACCTAATCGCTGGTGGTATCGTGGTTGCCGCCCTGGTGGGAGTGGCAGCCAGTCCGACTGGTGCACACGAGCTATTCAGCACCGGCGATTATGCAAAGCTTTATGGCTTAGCGGCGGCCGCCGCGGTAGGAGTCGACTTTGCCTTCAGCAGTGAGTTCAGCCAGCGAAACGAGCAATACGCGCTGGAGGACTTCCGGGCGCATCAGCTTTCTAAGCACCTGCGCCGCAAGCTCAGGCCACGGTACTTTCGATAGCCGCCAGTCGACCTTTTCGCAACGTATTTTTGTTGATTAAAGCCAGCCCCCACCAGGGGCGTATCAGCGAAATTCGTTTAATCCGTTATAATCTGCGATGAAGGTTTGCCTTGCCGAAAAGCCCAGCGTAGCCCGCGAAATTGCCCAGGTAATCGGGGCCGACCGGCGCATGGACGGCTACTACGAGGGCAACGGCTACCAGGTAACCTGGACGTTTGGTCACTTTTGCCAGCTCAAGGAGCCCGACGACTACCGCCCCGAGTGGAAGCGCTGGAACCTGCACGACCTACCCATGATACCCGATGCCTTCGGCATCAAGCTCATGCGCCGCGACGACGGCGTAGTAAAGCAATTCAACACCATAAAACGCCTGCTCGACGCGGCCACCGAAGTCATCAACTGCGGCGACGCCGGACAGGAGGGCGAGGTTATTCAGCGCTGGGTAATCCACGAAGCCAAGTGCCGCAAGCCGGTCAAGCGCCTCTGGATTTCGTCGCTCACCGAAGAAGCTATTCGCCAGGGTTTCAATAACCTGCGCGATGGCAAGGAGTTCGACAGCCTCTACCAGGCCGGCCGCAGCCGCGCCGTGGGCGACTGGCTGTTGGGGCTGAATGCTACGCGCCTGTTCACCCTCAAATACACCACCTACCAGGACAAGCAGCTGCTGAGCATCGGCCGGGTGCAAACGCCCACGCTGGCGCTGCTGGTGGCGCGCCACCACGAAATTGCCAATTTCAAGCCCGAGCCGTATTGGGTGTTGAAGACGCAGTACCGCGACACCACCTTCACCCGCATCAACACCGAAGCCGAGCAGAAAGAAGCCCAGGATGCGCCCGATGAGCAGTCGCGGCTGCGGGCGCTGGGCTACTTCGTGAAGGAAGACGAGGCCAAAAAAGCGCTCGAAGCGGTGAAGCCCGCGCCGCTCACGGTTACGAACGTCGAGATTAAGAAGGGGCGCGAATCACCGCCCCGCCTCTTTGATTTGACTTCGTTGCAAGTGCAGTGCAACAACCAGTTAGGGTTGTCAGCTGAAGACACGCTCAAGATTGTGCAGGCGCTGTATGAGAAGAAAGCGGTGAGCTATCCGCGGGTCGATACTACATTTTTGCCCGACGATGTGTACCCCAAAATCCCTGGTATTTTAAAGGGCATCGGGTACCCGAATCTCACTGGGCCGCTGCTGGCGCATAAGATTCCGAAGACAACCAAAGTCTTCAACAACAACAAGGTAACCGACCACCACGCCATTATTCCGACGGGGAGCGGCGGGCCGAGCGGCGGCATGGAAAGCAGCGTGTACGACATCATCGTGCGCCGCTTCATCGCCGCCTTTTATCCCGATTGCGAGGTGAGCAACACCACCGTGCTGGCCGAAGCGGCCGAGTACCTGTTTCGTGTGCGCGGCCGGCAGATTCTCAGCCCCGGCTGGCGCGTGGTCTACGGCGACCCGGCCCAGCAAACTGCGCCCAAGCCCGCCGCCCCGGCCGGCGAGAAAGCTGCCACCGGCAACGACGATGACGACGTGGTAAGCACGGTACTCCCGAGCTTCAGCAAGGGCGAAAGCGGCCCGCACCAGCCGCGCCTGGAAAGCAAGATGACCCAGCCGCCCAAAGACTACACCGAGGCTAGCCTGCTGCGCGGCATGGAAACGGCCGGCCGCAACATCGACGACGACGAGTTGCGCCTGGCCATGAAGGAAAACGGCATCGGCCGTCCCAGCACCCGCGCCGCCATCATCGAAACGCTGTTTAAGCGCAACTACGTGCGGCGCGATAAAAAGCGCCTGCTACCCACGCCTACCGGCGTCGAATTGATTGGGTTGATAGGCAATCCCACCCTAAAATCGGCCGAGCTAACGGGCCAGTGGGAGCAGAAGCTGCGCCAGATTGAGCGGAATGAGCTGCCCTCCGACCAGTTTCTGGAGGAGCTGAAGGGCCTGGTGCGCGAGATGGTGCAGGAAGTGAAGATGGATAGGAGCGGTCGGGCCGTGACTTCTACCTCGGCCGTGAGCGCCCCGCCGGCGAAGGCCAGCGGCCAGCCAGCAGCCACTACCAGCACTGCTACCAAAGCCGCTAGTCAGCCAGCGGCCGCCGGCCTCGGCACCTGCCCGGCTTGCAAAACCGGCCACATTCTGCGAGGTAAAACGGCCTTTGGCTGCGCCCGTTTCCGGGAGGGCTGCCAGTGGCGGCTGCCGGCGGAGGTACTGGGCAAAAAGCTGAGCGACCCGCAGGTAAAAGCGCTGCTTGCCAAAGGCCGCACCCAGCTCATCAAAGGCTTCGTGACGGGCGCGGGCGAGAAGCTCGATGGCGCGCTGACGCTCGATGCCAAGCTGCAACCCGAGTTGGTGCCCGCCGCCGAAAGCAAGCCCACCACTGCCACCGACCCCGGCCAGATTCCGTGCCCGGTGTGCAAGCTTGGCACCATGCTCAAGGGCAGCAGCGCCTTCGGCTGCTCGCGCTTCCGCGAAGACTGCCAGTTTCGGGTGCCCTTCGAGTGGGGCGGCAAGAAGCTGACCGACACGCAGTTGCGCCAGCTGCTGCGCCGCGGCGAAACGGGCGTTATCAAAGGTTTTTTATCGGCCAAAACCGGCAAGAAATACGATGCCGCGCTGAAAGTGGATGAGGGCCGCGTGATACCGGTGTTTCAGTAATTTGTAAAGTGAGCTGGCCCAGTCGCCAGTTGCATATACCCGAGTGCTGTAAAAAATGCAGCGCCTAGTACGTGCCTAAGCGTGAAAGCCGACCGTGAGGCTTAGTCACACAGATGCACTCGAAAGGTGGTGCCGTGGCCCTGCTGGCTATCCACTTCGATGTGGCCGCCGCCCCCTTCTACCAGCCGGTTGACCAAGAAAAGCCCGACGCCGGTGCCCTCGGCGGCTTCCGGGTGGAAGCGACGAAACAAGTGAAACAGCTCGTCGCCAAAACGGGCCAGGTCGATGCCCAGGCCGTTGTCCTGTACCTCAAGCACAGCGCTGCCAGCATCTTCGTAGGTGCGCACCTGCACCCGCAGCGCCCGCCCCGGCTGGTGGTATTTGAGGGCATTGCTGAGCAGGTTGAACAGCACAGTGCGCAGGCTGCCGCGCACGTAAGCCACGGTGGGCAAGCGCGCAAAGTCGAAGGTTAGCTCGGCTTGTGTGGCGAGTAGCTCGGGGCGCAGCACCAGCCGCACTTCGGCTGCCAGCTCGGCCAGCAGTACTGGCTCGGCGGCCTGGGCACCGGGGTGGCGCTGCTCTTGCACCACGGCCGCCAAGTCGTGAATGGTAGTGGATAGATTACCCAGCTCCTCATCGACCAGGCGCAATACCAGCGCCTCCTCTTCGTCGTGAAAGGTGGCCGTGCGGCGCAGCTCGGCAAACAAACCCACGAGGTTATTTACCGGCTGCTTCAGGTCGTGGCTGGCGGCGTACACGAAGTTGTCCAGGTCTTGGTTGGTGTGGGCCAGCTGCTGGTTACGCACCCCTATTTCCTGGTTGGCCACGCTGAGGCGGGTGTTTTTTTCGTGCACCTCCTCCCGGCTGGCGGTGAGGTCAAGCAGCGATTCGCGCAGCTGGTGGTTCACGGTTTTTAGCTGCTCGTGGTAGCGCACCACGTACTGCCGCCACTCGTTTTTTTCGATGGCGTGGCGCACCGTTTGGTACAGGATGTGGCTGTCGAACTGCTGCTTGACCAGGTAGTCGAGGGCGCCGTTGCTGAGGGCCCGCACGGCCAGCGTCTCGCTGCCCCGGCCCGTCACCATGACCACGCACAGCGTATCGGGCGGGCACAGGGCCTGGAAGCTGGCCAGCATTAGCAGCCCGTCGGTGTCGGGCAAGTGGTAGTCGAGCAGCACGCAGTCGGGCCGCCACGATTTAAACAAGGCTAAGCCTTCCTCGCCCGACGAAGCCTCCTCAAATTCCAGCCGCTCGCCGCCCGGCTGCTGGGTCAGGAAGCGCCGATAGAGCAGCCGGTCCGCCGCGTTATCTTCTAGTAGCAGGATGCGTTTCATACGGATAAGGGCTTAGTATAACTAGGTAATTTGCTGCCTTGCAGCCAGTAGTGTGCCAATGGCTCGCTTCCTTTTAGCGCATGCGCAGCCAGCCCGCCACCAACGACGTGAACCCGCAAAAGGCCCCCGAACCCAAGTTGTCAGGAATGAAAATGCGCACCGGTAGGCCCCATTTGGCAATGGGCTGAATTTCTCCTCCGTGGTTTAAGTAGCCATAAGGCTGCCTGTTAAAAACAGCAGCCCCGTCCCGCCATGCGGCGGGGGCAAAAGCAGTCTCAGGGGCCGAAAGGCGGGCCGACTAGAAGCCAGTAGTTGGCCGGACGGCCCCAGTCGGTGGGGGCGTGCACCAGACCAATTTGCTGCGGGGCAGAACTACAAGCGCACGACATAAGCAGGAGGGAAGAAAAGGAACTCGGTTCCGTTCCTCCTCAGGACAGCTTGCCGCAAAAAAGCTTGATTTTTCTAAAGGTAGTCCCCTTAGGTCCATTGGCAACGCGGCCCCCCAACTTATTTTGGGGCCCAGGCGGTGGCTGCTCACTTGCTCAATTAGTCTTTGCGAGCGAAGGCGAGCTTATGTATGGGCAGCAAATGGAGCATGCAGGGAGTCAGCATATTGCCGCTAGTATTACTGAGCGGCTGGGTACGGCCATGAAGCAGCAGTGGCTACAGGCTACGCCAAAGCCAGGTTATCAGCAGTTACTACGGCTGATAAGCTGGCTTTGTACGAAGATTCTACGGCGGTTATTTCTTCGCCTTCGGCACGTAGGGCTTGCCATTGAGCTTGGGCCGCGAGCCCGAGCCCACGGGCTTGCCATCGCGGAACGTGACTTGGTGGTCGATGCTGGTGCCGTTGGCTTTGTAATACGTCCACTGGCCGCTGGTCTTGCCAAATTTGTACTGGCCTTCCTCCGCCAGGGTGCCGTCTTCGCGCAGCTCGCGGTAGGGACCCGATAGCACGCCTTTCAGGTAAGTGCCTTCCTTCCAGAGCTTGCCATTGGCAAAAAACTGCTCGCCGAGGCCAGTCTGCTGGCCGTTTTCGTACTGCTGGCGCGTCTGCACCTGGCCGTTGTCGAAGTAGGTCAGGCGCTCGCCTTGCAGCTTGCCGGTGGGGGTGTAGGTTTCGAGCTTGCGAGGCGTTTTGCCATCGGGGTAAAACTCGCGCCAGGTGCCCACGGGGTGGCTGCCTTTGTACTGCTCTTCGGCCTCGCGGGTGGGCGTGGCGGCATCGTAGTAGCGCAGCACTTTGCGGTCGCGGCCCTGGGCCGAGTAGTCGGTTTCTTCCTTCACCACGCCGCTTTCGTAGTAGTCGAGGGCGCGGCCGGTGGGCACGCCCAGGCGGTAGGTGGTCTTGCTTTTCACCTTGCCGCTTTCGTAGTACGAGGTGGCTAGGCCGTCGAGGGCGGCCGTGCCGGTGCGCGGGGCCACGCGCTTGGTGAGGTCGTCGCCGAGCTTGTTGGTCACGGCGCGCTCGTGCACGGCGGCCGGCGAGTAGGTGCCTTCGGTGTGCAACTGGCCCGTAACGTAGTACGAATGGTAGCTGCCCTTGCCGGTTTTGTCGTTCATTACGGTTTCGCTTTCGAGCTGGCCGGTGTCGTAGTAAGTTTTGTACGAGCCACTTAGCAAGCCGCCGCGCAGCGTGCCCTCACTCTGCACTTTGCCATTGGGGTAAAAGAACTTCACGGCCCCGTTGGGCTGGCCGTTGACGTAGGCCACCTCGGCGGCAGGCTGGCCGCTGGGGTACAGTTCGCGCACCGCGCCGGTGGGCTGGCCCTTGGCGTCGAGGGTGGTTTGCAGCTTTATTTCGCCGGTGGGGTGGTAGGTGGTGAGCGGCCCGCTGGGCTGGTCGTCCACAAAAGTGCCTTCCTGGGCCACGCGCCCACCTTCGTAGTAGGTTTTGAAAGGCCCCTGCCGAATGCCCTCGCGGTAGGTGGCTTCGAGCCGGCGCTGGCCGTTGGGGTGAAACTCCACGTACAGCGAGTCGCGCTTGCCGTCGGTGTAGCGGGTCTGGGCTTCGAGCCGGCCGCTACGGTAAAAGCGCTTGTACGGCCCCTGCATCACGGTATCGGCGGCCACGAGGGCCCGGAAAATCTCGCGGGGACGGGTCTTGGTCGAGTCGAAATAAACGATAACGCGCTGCTGGCGCTGGGCATGGGCCGCCAGCGGCAGCAGTAATAAGAGCAACAGGTAGCGCATAGTAAACACAACGTAAAAGCAGCAATCTTTAGCGCAAAGTGACGCAAGGTTAAAAAAGGTTTCGCAAGGTTCGGGCCAGACGCGCTGTCATAGCCCAAACCTTGCGAAACCTTCTTTAACCTTGCGAACCCTCGCGCTACAGTTTTTCCAGCACAATCGAGCTGGCCCCGCCGCCCCCGTTGCAGATGCCGGTGACGCCAATCGTGCCGCCTTCCTGCGCCAGCACGCTCAGCAGCGTGGTCACGATGCGCGCGCCCGACGCCCCCAGCGGGTGCCCCAAGCTCACGGCTCCGCCGTACACGTTTACCTTGGTGCCTTCGAGATTAAGTAGCTTGTTATTGGCCAACGAAACCACCGAGAAGGCTTCGTTAATCTCGTAGAAATCAACATCCTTGGCTTCCAGGCCCGCGTTTTTCAAAGCCTTCGGAATCGCCAGCGAAGGCGTGGTCGTAAACCACTCCGGGGCTTGCTCGGCATCAGCAAAGCCGCGGATGCGCGCCAGCGGCTTTATGCCCAGCTCATTGGCTTTTTCGCGGCTCATGAGCAGCACGGCGGCGGCCCCGTCGTTGAGGGTCGAGGCGTTGGCGGCGGTCACGGTGCCGGTTTTGGTGAAAGCCGGCTTGAGGCCCGCAAACTTGTCAAACTGCACCTTGGTATACTCTTCGTCGTCGCTCACCACAGTGTCCTTGCCGCGCACCGTAATGGTCACGGGCACAATCTCTTCCTTCTTTTTGCCGGCCTGGGCGGCGGCGGCGCTGCGCTCGTAGCTCTGGCGGGCAAAGGCATCCTGCTCTTCGCGGGTGATGCCGTAGTGCTCGGCGGTGGCATCGGCCGCGTTGCCCATTGCAAAGTCGTGGTAAGGGTCCCAGAGGCCGTCCTTCACCAGTCCGTCAATCATCTGGCCATTACCATACTTAGCGCCGAAACGGGCCTTGTCGAGGTAGTAGGGCACGTTGCTCATGCTCTCCATGCCGCCGGCCAGTATCACGTCGGCCTGGCCTAGCATAATGGCCTGGGCCCCAAACATAATGGCCTTCGAGCCCGAGGCGCACACCTTGTTCACGGTCGTGCATTCTACGGTATCGGGCAGGCCGGCTTTCTTGGCCGCCTGCCGCGCCGGGGCCTGGCCCAGGTTGGCCGAAATCACGTTGCCCATTATTACTTGCTCGACTAGCTCGGGCGCTACGCCGGCTTTGTCCAGGGCACCTTTGAGGGCGATGGCGCCCAGCTCGACGGCCGTGAGCGAGGCCAGCGCCCCGCCAAATGAGCCAATCGGCGTGCGCACGGCGGCTACGATAACTACTTCTTTTACTTGCATATCTGCGTTGGGGTGGGAGGGAGGTTAGAACTTAGTATGTGGGGCCCGGCTGCCTAGGAAGTAGCCGGCGGGCAACCAAGCACTGTGAGGCGCAAAAGTACAACCCCCTGCTTTTCAAGCCGGGCTTCTAAGCCAAACGCCAGCATGTAGGTACTAGTTGACGTGGCAAGCAGAAGCTAACGGCGCAACGCGGCCTCAGTATAAGGCTAGCACTCGTTTGTACTGGAGCTTATTTTTTGAGTATTCAGCGGAAATAGAAAGTATTTGTTGCTGAATGCTAAGTAATTTTGTGTCTTGTTGTCAAGTGGTTTTTTAAAGGCTGAGGACCTATTCGGCCTGCTCAAATTGCTCACCTAGTAAGCTGGGCAACTGGCTGCTCCTATTCAGGTTAAACGACGCGACTACTCAGCTTTTGGCAATAATTGCTGGCACTTAGCTCTACTTCTACTGCACTCATTATAAGATAATTACTGTATATGAAACAAACGTACTCGTTGTTTTTAAGGCTGGTTAGCGCACTGCTGCTGACGCTAGTGCTGCGGCCGGCGGCGCAGGCGCAATGCAACTTCTCCGTAACGGTGAGCCCAGGTGGCCCGCTGACGGTGCCGTCGGCTGGCGGCTCGCACACGCTGACGGCAGGTATTTCCACCGCTGGCTACAACTTCAGCGGCACCGGTTTCGATGCGGCGGTGGAAGCCATTCTGGTGCAGGCCGATGGCAAAATTCTGGTGGGGGGCCGCTTTAAAAACTACAACGGGGTGGACTGCCCCGACTACCTGGCGCGCCTCAACGCCGATGGCTCTATCGACCAAGCATTTAACCCCGTCGGGGCAGGGCAAACGGCCTGGGGCTTCGATGCCAGCGTGAGCGCGCTGCTGCAACAGCCCGATGGCAAGCTGCTGGTAGGCGGCTCGTTTCTAGCGTATAACGGCGCGGCCAGCTGCCCCGATAAGCTGGTGCGTCTCAATGCCGATGGCTCGATAGATGCCGCATTTAACGCGGGTGGCACGGGCTACGGCCGCTTCGATACGTACCCTTCGTCGGTATTGAGCTTGGCCCTTGCGGCCAATGGGCAAATCCTGGTGGGCGGCACCTACCTGCTTTATAATGGCCTCGACTGTAGCCAAAGCCTGACCAGACTCAACCCGGATGGTGCCATCGACGCGGCTTTCATTCCGAGGCCTACGGTCACCAATGCCCAGTGGGGCATTAGCGGCGGCACCGTGAACGCGCTGCTGGTGCAGCCCGACGGCAAAATTGTATTTGGGGGCTCCATTGGCTCGTATAATGGCAACCCCAGCTGCCCCGACGGCGTGGCGCGGCTCAACAGCAATGGCACCCTCGATGCCACTTTCAACGCCGGGGGCATGGGCTTTAGCGGGGGCACGTATGGCTCTTTTTATGGCTCGGAGGTGAAAACCCTGGCCTTGCAGCCCAATGGCAGTATGCTGGTGGGCGGTGCGTTCAACACCTTTAACCAGGTAGCCTGCCCCTCCGGGGTGGCGCGAGTGCTGCCCACCGGGCTACTCGATACGAGCTTTAACCCCGGCGGCGCGGGCATAGGCGGCAGCACCCTGAACTACATCCTCAATAGCCTGGCCTTGCAGCCCGATGGCAAGGTACTCGTGGGCGGTGTTTTCACGAGCTACAACGCCCAGGCGGTACCCTACCACCTGATGCGGCTGACGGCCACCGGCGCGGTTGACCCCTCGTTTAATGGCACGGGGGCGGGCGTGGGCGACGCGCCGTATATGGCCAGCAGCGTGCGGGTGGTGGCTTTGCAAAACGGCAACCAAGCCCTGGTAGGCGGCCTTCTGCTGCGATACAATGGGGTGGCCGGCCCGCCCTACTTTATGCGCACGCTGCCCGATGGCACCCTTGACAACCAGCCTTCGCCGCTGACCACGCCCGCTACCTACCTCTGGAGCCCCGGCGGCCAAACCACCCCCAGCATCGCGGTGACGCAGGCCGGCAGCTACTCGGTGGCCGTGACGGCCAACGGCTGCACCACCCGCTCGAATACCGTGGTGGTGACGCCGCCGAGCACCTGCGCCATCTCGGTAGTAATCGACCCGCCGGGCCCCCTGACGCTGCCCGGCAACGGCGGCCAGCTCCTCAAGCCCACCGTGGTTACGCAGGCGTTTAATGTGGGCGGCAGCGGCTTCGATGCCGAGGTGAAAACGCTGCTAGCTTTGCCCGACGGCCGCCGGCTGGCGGGCGGCAACTTCAGCACCTACAACGGGCAGCCCTGCCCGGCGCGGCTGGTGCGCCTGCTGGCCAATGGCACGCTCGACCCCAGCTTTAACCCCGGCGGGGCGGGCTTCAACAACAGCGTGGCGACGCTGCTGCTGCAGCCCGACGGGAAAATATTGGTCGGCGGCAGCTTCACCAGCTACAACGGCAGCGCCGCGGCCAACGACGGCGTGGTGCGCCTGCTGGCCGATGGCACCCTGGACCCCGCGTTCAACGCCGGCGGCAGCGGCTTTGGCACGGGCAGCACGGGCTCGCCGGCCGGGGTGTCGGTGCTGGTGCTGCAAAATGGTAAAATCGTGGTGGGCGGGGGCTTTGCGCGGTACAACGGCTTTGTTTGCCCCAACAACCTGATGCGCCTGAATGCGGATGGCTCCTACGACAATTCTTTTAACAGCTTTAGCGGCTCACTGGGTGGGTTTAACGCGGGCGTGACCGGCGTAGTGGCCTTGCCCAGCGGGCAGCTGCTGGCCGTGGGTGGCTTCGCGGCCTACAACAGCGTGGCCACGGGCTACGGCATTGCGCGCCTGAGCGCCGATGGCGCGCTGGACGCCACGTTTACCCGGCGCAGCTTCAACTCCACCGTGTACACCATCTTGCTGGAGCCCAGCGGCACGGTGCTGGTGGGCGGCGGCTTTTCGAGCTACAATGGCCTGGACTGCCCCGATGCGCTGGTGCGCCTCGATACCAACGGCGTGCTGCAAGCTTTCAACAGCGGCGCCGGCTTTCGCACCAGCAACTTTGCGGGCTACGTGATGTCCTTGGCAGTGCAGCCCGATGGCAAAGTGCTGGTTGGCGGCGGCTTCGATAACTACAACTCGCAGCCCGTCGGCGGCGTGGTGCGCCTGAGCGCCAGCGGCGTGCTAGATGTGGCATTTAACGGGGGTCGCGGGGCTTTTGGTAACGTGGTGCAGGCCATTGTGGTCGAGGTCGATGGGCAGCTGCTGGTGGGTGGCTCGTTCACGGGCTACTTTGACTATAACACCCTCAAATCGTATGGGGCGGGCTATTTGGGCCGCGTTTTCCCCGATGGCGCGCTCAACGACCACGTAATCCTGACGGAGAATATCAGCTATAGCTGGAGCCTTGGCGGGCAGACTACGCCCGGCATTTACGTGACCCAGCCGGGCACGTATTCGGTGACGGCCACGCGGGGCGGGTGCTCGGCCACTTCGAATGTGGTGGTGGTGAGCGGCACGGGCTCGCTGCCCGCGGCCGCCAGCTGTGGCCACGTGGTGCAGGTGAGCCCGGCCGGCCCGGTAAGCTTGCCCGCGGGCGGCAGCCAGGTGCTGACGGCCGCGGCCAGCAGCCCCGGCTTTAATGCGGGCGGCAAGGGCTTTGATGGGCCGGTACTGGTGACGCTGGTGCAGGCCGATGGCCGCATTGTGGTAGGCGGCGGCTTCACGAGCTACAACGGCCAGGACTGCCCCGACTTTCTGGTGCGCCTGCTGCCCGATGGTACCCTCGACCCGACATTTAATCCCGGCGGCTATGGCTTTCGGTACTTTGGCGTCGATGCGGCCGTGTTTGCCCTGGTGCAGCAGCCCGATGGCAAGCTGCTGGTGGGCGGCGGCTTTGGCAGCTACGATGGCCTGAACTGCCCCGACAACCTAGTGCGCCTCAATGCCGATGGCTCGCTCGATACCAGCTACAATGCGGGCGGCAGTGGCTTTGGCGGCCGCGTAAACGCGCTGGCTTTGCGGCCCACCGGCCAGCTTGTGGTGGGCGGCTCGATGTACTCGTTCAATGGGGCCACCTGCCCGCAGGGCATCATGCAGGTAACCGCCACTGGCCAGCGCGACGCCAGCTTTAGCACCGGCACCGGCGTCACGGGGCGCTCGTCGGTCTGCTCGGGCGGCGTGGGCTCGGTGGTGTATGCGCTGGCTTTGCAAGCTGACGGCCGGGTGGTGCTGGGCGGCGAGTTTTCGACCTTCAATGGCAATGCCGCCTGCCCCGACCACCTGGCGCGCCTCACCACCACCGGGGCGCTCGATGCCACTTTCAACCCCGGCGGTACGGGTACCGACTGCTTTGTGCAAGTGCTACTGATTCAGCCCGATGGCAAGCTGCTGGCGGGCGGTGCCATCAGCGCGTATAATGGCCAGTTTATCGCCGAAGGCTTGATACGCCTCACGACCACGGGCACGGTCGACCCGGCGTTTGACCTGGGCGGGCGGGGCTTCGTAGGGGGCGTGGGCGCGCTGGTTTTGCAGCCCGGTGGCAAGATTGTGGTGGGCGGCTCGTTTCCCGCTTTCAACAATCAGAATAATCTATCGCGCTACCTGCTGCGGGTGTCCGATACCGGCGCGTTCGACCCCAACTTTAACGCGGGCGGCGCGGGCTTTAACCTGGGCGGCTACGTGCAAGACCTAACCCAACTGCCCGATGGCCGCCTGCTGGTGGGCGGCAACTTCACCACCTACAACGGCCAGTCGGGGCCCGCTTCTTTGGTGCGCCTGAGTGCCGATGGCTCGCCCAACCTGACGCCGACTGCCCTGGCGACCGGCGTAAGCTACACCTGGAGCCCCGGCAACCAAACCACGCCTACTTTAACGGTAACGCAGCCCGGCACCTACGCCGTAACGACTACCCTGAATGGCTGCGTGGCTACGTCAAACGCCGTGCTGGTGCTGTCGGGCAATCCGCCCACCCTCACGACTATCAGCCCCGGCAGCGGCGTAGTAGGCACCGTCGTAACCGTGACCGGCACCAACCTGACCGGCGCTACTACGCTGCTACTGAACGGGCAAGCTATTCCGAGCTTCGTGGTAAATGCAGCGGGCACCAGCCTGACCTTCACCGTGCCGGCGGGTGCCACAACTGGCTTGGTAGCCGTGACTACTCCCAGCGGCACCGCCACTAGCGCCACTCCTTTTGTGGTAACGACCCCGCAATTGGCGCTGGCCGTGGGCGCCACCGCGTATGCCAGTGGCTCTACTTATAATTTCGGGCCGCAGGCTATTGGTAGTTCATCGGCGGCCATCAGCTTCTCGCTAACTAATGCGGGCACGGCCCCGCTGACGCTCACCACTGTGCGCGCCACCAATGACTTTGGGCTGAGCGGCGCGGTGCCAGCTACAGTGCCCGCGGGCGGCGCGGCTACGGTGCTCGTCAGCTTCACGCCCAGCGCTGTGGGCACCCGCACGGGCGTGCTCGAAGTAGTTTCCAGCCTGGGCACCTACCAGGTAATGCTGACTGGCACGGGCACCTATCCAGTTCCTACTGCTACCAGCTTCTCGCCACTGAGCGGCCCACCGGGCACCGTCGTTACCATCACGGGCACCAACTTCCTGGCGGGCAGCACGAGCGTGTCATTCAATGGCGTGCTGGCCCAGGTTGTAACCGTGGGGGCCGGCGGCACTACGCTCACCTGCACGGTGCCGGCCGGCGCTACGGCCGGCCCGCTGGTAGTCACTACCACCGGGGGCACTGCTACGCCGACGGGCTTTTTCTGCGTGCACTATTTGGCTACTACGGCGGGGGTTAGTCGCTGCGGCGTAGGCTCGGTAGCCTTGGTTGGCGCGGGGCTTAGCACGGCCGGCAGCTACGTGTGGTATGACCAGGCCACCGGCGGGCAGCCGCTGGCCGCCACGGGCTCGGGCAACAGCGTATTTAACACGCCCAGCCTCAGCCAAGGCACTATGTACTACGTGGCCATTAGCACTGGCACTGGGGCCACGGCCTGCGAGGGCCCGCGCCAACCAGTAGCCGTGGCTATCGAAACCGGGCCCATGGCCAGCATCGCGGCCACTGGCTCGCTCAGCTTGTGCCAGGGCGGCACGCTGGTGCTCACGGCGAGCGGGGCAGCTGCGTATCGCTGGAGCACGGGGGCCACTACGGCCAGCATCACGGTGCAGGCGGCGGGCCAGTACGCCGTGGTGGGCAGCAGTGCCACTGGCTGCGCCGGCTCTTCGGTGGCTATTACGGTGTCGGCCAGCCCCACGCCGCCGCGGCCCACTATTACGGCTGCGCCGGGCAGCACTGGCACCGTGCTCACCAGCAGCAGCGCCACGGGCAACCAGTGGTACCTGAATAATGTGTTGATTGCGGGAGCTACGGGGCCTACTTATACGGTAGCCAACGCCACCCAGCAGGGCAGCTACACGGTGGTCGTAACGTCGGCGGCCGGCTGTGTGTCGCTGCCTTCGGCCAGCCAGGCGGTGGTGCTGGCCGCCACTGCGCCCACTCCAGCGGCCGGTTTGCAGGTGTATCCTAACCCGGCGCACCTCTCGGCCGAAGTGCGCCTGCCCGCCGCTTTGCTGATTAGTCGGGTTGAGCTGGTGAATGCATTGGGGCAAGTGGTGTATCAGCGCACGCTCGCCGCCACTACCCAGCAGTTTTCGCTCGACTTAACCGGCCTGGCTACGGGCGTGTACGCACTTCGCGTTTATTACAAAGCTGCTGTGCTGAGCGCCCGTTTAATAATAAACTAGGGACTTAGCAAACAAACGCTAGAAAGCCGGGCATAACGTACTGTTATGTCCGGCTTTCTGGCGTTTATTCTTCCGGTAAACTTAGGGATGGCCCACCACGTCGTAGCGCAGCCACACCAGGTTGTCGGGTAGTTGCTCCACGTGCTTCAGGCGCAGTTTGGCGGGCGGGCCGGGCTGCTCGCCCTGCTCAAACACCGCCGCCGAGCTGGCCGCCCCGTCGATAACGGGATAGTGTAGCAAGCTTAATTCATCGACCAAGCCAGCCTTGAGCAGCGAGCCGTTGAGGTGGCCGCCGCCTTCGAGCAAGATGGTTTTGATGGGGAAGAGCTTGCCGAGCTTGGTAAGCACCAGCTTGAAATCCAGCTCCATAGCCCCACCAAAAATATACGACACGCCCTGGCGGCGCAGATAGGCCAGGTACTCATCGCCGACTTGCTCGGTGAGCACACTGATGAGGTGGTCGTCGTCGATACTACCCGCTTCCCAGCCCAGCTTGCCGTGCGCGTCGATGGCAATGGCAAAGGACGTGGCTGCTTTATCGGCCACAAAATCGTGGCGGTCGGGCGGGGCGGTGCCGGGCTGGAGGTCGGGCTGCAGGCCCTCGGTGAAGTCCTGCTCCATCGTGACGCGGCCGCAGAGCCAGGCTTGCGAATCGAAGGTGGCGGCGGTGGTTTCGTAGGCTTTAATGTTGGGCTTTTTGCCCCAGCGGCTGGTGATAATGCGGCCGTCGAGCGAGGCCACCATGTGGCAGATGACGTGTGGTTTCACGGGCAGGAAGTGCGGAAATGGCGTTGGTAAGGGAAATTGAATCGCTGGCTTCCCGGTACGGGCTGGGTCCGGCGGCCGTTACCAGCCCAGCGCAGCCGTTTGTGTTTTGTAAGGATAGGTTGAGCCGTTGTTCCTGGCCGAGGCCAACTGCGTGACTTTTGTAGCGTAGCGGCTGCCCCGTTGGCCACAGTGCCACCCGCTGCTCCTAAGCAGTGAAAAAAAACCGTTAGACTTTAGCATGGCACTGGCTGCTTGCGAAACGCAAAAGCACCCTGGCCGGGCTAGCTTAAACAAAAAATAATTCAGTAAATCAAGTAGTTAAGAAATAGCAGACAAGCGGCCGCAGCTACTGCCAAAAAGCATTTTGCCTTCGAAGCGGTTTAGCTACCTGCTGCGGGTTAAAACTGCGGCGCAAATCCTTTAACTAGCTTCTAAGATGAATATTGGAATTATTGGGGCGGGCAACATCGGCAGCGCCCTCGCTGTGCGGCTCGTCGGCCTCGGCCACACGGTAGCTATTGCTAACTCGCGCGGCCCCGAAACGCTGGGCGGCGTGGCCCAAAAGACCGGCGCTACGCCCACCACGGCCCAAGAAGCAGCCCGCCACGCCGACCTCATCGTGGTAACCATTCCGCTGAAAAACATCCCCGACCTGCCCAGAAACTTGTTCGAGGGCGTGCCCGCCAGCGTGCCAGTCATTGACACCAACAACTACTACCCCCTGCTGCGCGATGGCCGGATACCCGAGCTGGAAACCGGCGACCTGACCGAAAGCGAATGGGTGCAGCAGCACCTGGGCCGCCCCGTGGTGAAGGTGTTCAACAACATCTACGCCGAGCACATTGAGAAAAAAGGGCAGCCCGCCGGCACGCCCGGCCGCATTGCGCTGCCTGTGGCCGGCAACGAGACCGCCGCTAAGCAGCAAGTGATGGCCCTGGTAGAAGAGCTGGGCTTCGACGCCGTGGACGATGGCAGCCTGCCCGAGTCGTGGCGGCAGCAGCCCGGCACCCCCTGCTACGGGGCCGATTTGCCCGCCGCCGAGCTCACGCAGCAGCTCGCCAGCCTGGGCACCAAGCGCACGCCAGAGCAGCACGCGCAGTTTGCCGCCAACCACGCCCAGCAGGAACGCGAAATGATGAAACAGGCTAAGTAATAGCCGCTTGCTAACTAAAAAAGCCGTCATGCTTAACAAAGGCAAGCATGACGGCTTTTTTGGCCTTATTGCTACCCCAAACCGGTCGGTGAAGGAGGTAATCGACAAGTCGGTAGATTTCCCCGAATAAGCGATAATTCTGATGTTTCTGCCGGATGGAGGCGATAACTGAGGATGATTTGCGGGTATCTTGTTAGCGAAATCGCTGCTAGAAAGCCCGTTGTCAGCGGCCTTTGCCGGTTGGTTATAGGCCTGGCTGCGCCACGTGCTACCGCGGCCATAGCAGTAGCTTATGCTGTTTTTACCCACCTCTTTCCTTCCATGCGTAGCAGTAGCTTTTTACTAATTGGGTTGTTTGGCCTAGCCGCTTTCAGCCAGCTGCCGCGGGTGGCCCCGCCGACCCCGCCCGCGGCCACCCACCAGCCGCTGGCCGCCGAAACGGAGGTCGTGCGGGCCGCTAACACCTTTCTGGCCAGCCTGTCGGCCGAGCAGCGCAAGGCAGTAGTGGTAGAGTTCAACGCTACCAACGTCACCAAGTGGTCGAATTTTCCGTGCGGCCTCGGCTGCCGTGCGGGCCTGCTGCTGCAATCGCTCACGCCCGCTCAGCAGGCCGCCGCCCTGGCCGTGGTAAAAGCCGCCACCGGCACCGTGGCCAATGACGGCTACGACGAGATACAGCAGCTGCGCGCCGCCGATGACGTGCTGCGTGCGGCCCCCGGTGGTGGGCCCGGCGGCCCCGGTGGCCCCAGAGGGGGCGGCCGTCCAGGCGGCGGCCGCCCGCCGGGGCCTCCACCCGGCGGCGGGCCACCCATGGGCGGCGGGCGGCCACCCGGCGGCCCCGGCGGACCAGGGGGTGGCTATGGGTCAGCTATTTACGCCATTGCGTTTCTGGGCACGCCGGCCACTACTGGCACCTGGATGCTGCAATTTGGCGGCCACCACCTGGCTACCAATATTACCTTTCACAACGGGGCCGTGAGCGGCGCATCGCCCAAGTTTGAGGGCGCGGAGCCCCTGACATTCGCCACCGCCGATACGCAGGTGCTGCCCGCGGGCACCACCTGCGCGCCACTCGCCAACGAAGCCGCGACCACGCTGGCGCTATTCAATAGCCTGACCCTGACCCAGAAAGCCACGGCCAAGCTCACGCAGAGCTTTGGCGACGTGCTGGTGGGGCCGGGCCGCGATGGACAGTTTCCAGACGCGAAAGTGGGCGTGCCGGGCAGCGCGCTCAGCGCCAGCCAGCGCGCCCTGCTGCTGGCCGCCATGAAACCCTGGGTGCAGGACGCCGACGATGCCACCGCCGCCAGCCTACTGGCCGCCTACGAAAAGCAGCTGCCCGGCACCTATGTGGCTTATTCCGGCACGGGCAAGTTCACCCAGGAGGGCGACTACCTGCGCCTCGACGGGCCCAATGTCTGGATTGAGTTTGTGTGCCAGAACGGCATCGTCTTCCACAACCAGATTCACTACCACAGCATCTGGCGCGACCGCACCCGCGACTACGGCGGCAACTTTTACACCGTGCGCGCGGGCGGGTAGATTTAAAATGGCTCTAGCTTGCATAGAAGAGGTAGAGACGCAATGCTTTGCGTCTTACGGTGGAGATGTTTACCTAACGCAAGACGCAAAGTGTTGCGTTTCTACCTCTTCTATAGCAAGCAGGAAAGCTTACCGAATGCGTACCCGCAGCACGTGCCGGCCGGGCACCTCGTAGTGGTAAGTCAATAAAAACCCACTGGTTTCGCAAATCTGGCGAGCAATGGGTAAGCCTAAACCCACGCTGCCGGGCGG
Organism: Janthinobacterium lividum; assembly: GCA_050954845.1. Lineage (GTDB taxonomy): Bacteria > Bacteroidota > Bacteroidia > Cytophagales > Hymenobacteraceae > Hymenobacter. The sequence goes on along the minus strand of JBPBQK010000097.1, from coordinate 44,065 downwards.
GCGGCCGGGGTTGGGCCGAAAGCGGGCAAACAGCTGGTCGGCTGGCAAGGCCTGGGGCCGGCCGCTGTTCTCCACCGTCAGCTGCTGCGGCGTCAGGGTCACGGTCACGAAGCCGCCGGGCAGGTTGTGCCGGATGGCATTTACCACCAAATTGCTCACCAGAATTTCCAGCAAAGAGCGGTTGCCCGACACGATTACGCGGGGCTCCAGCGCGCATTGCAGCGTCAGCTGGCTGGCTTCGAGCTGCTCGCGCAGTTGCTCTAGTAGGGTGCGCAGGCTGGCGCTCAGGTCCACAGTTTCGGTGGGGAAGTACAGTTGCTGGTCGAGGTGCACGAGTAGCAATAGGCTGCGGCACAGGTGCGTCAGGCGCTGCGTCACGGCTAGCAGCGGCTCGATGTGGCTGGCCTGCTCTTCGGTGAGGCCGGGGGCCTGCACCAGCGAGTCGAGCTTGGTGCGCAGGATGGCCAGGGGCGTTTGCAGCTCATGGGCCGCGTTTTCGGCAAACTCGCGCTGGCGCTGGTAGAGGCGCTGGTGGCGGGCCAGCACCTTGGTAAGGGCCGCGTTCAGGGCCTTAAACTCGGGAATATTGGTGGTCGCTAGCACCGGCGCGTGGTGCTGGTCGAGCTGGTACTGCTGCAACACGCTCAGGGTGTGGTAGAACGGCCGCCAGTAGCGCCGCGTCAGTACGTGCTGAATGGCGAGCATGCCGCCCACCAGCAGCACCAGCAAAATCACCCCCGCCGCCACTATGCCCAGTAGCAAGTCCTGGGTGCCGAGCAGCGACGAGCGCACCTCCAGCCGGTGCGGCCGCCCCCGAAACCACACCGTCTCAGCTACTTGCCGGTAGCGCTGCTGCTGGTTGGTGAGCGTGTTATACATCATGCGGTCGCGAAACTCGTCGGGCCGGGCCGTATCGGCGCGAGCGGCGGGCAGCGGCGCAAACTCCACGTTGTGGTCGATGCGGTGCCAGAAAGCCAAGTCGGCGGGCGTGCGCAGCTCGTGGCGCAGGGCCTGCTTCACGCGCAGCTTGCGCCGCGTCAGGGTGCGGTCTACATAGGCGTAGTACAGCTTATGAATGATGGCGTAGTACACCAGCGTGCCGCCCGCCGCCACCACGGCCGCATACAGCAAGAAAATAATGGTGGTGCGCGCCAGCAGCTTCATCGGGGTCGGGGGCCTGAAAACTCAGCTAGCAGAGTCGGGGTCGAAGCGGTAGCCCAGGCCATATACCATCCGGATGTAGGAAGGCGCGCCGGCCTCGCTCAGCTTGCGCTTGAGGTTTTTGACGTGGGCATACACGTTCTCAAACGTGTCGAACTGCTCGGCCGCATCGCCCGAGAGGTGCTCGGCAATCGCGCCCTTCGTCACCACCCGGTTTTGGTTGGCCAGCAGCAGCAATAGCAAGTCAAACTCGGTGCGCGTTAAGGTCAGGGGCCGGTCGGCCACGGCAGCCCGGCGGGCGGGCACGTCCACCACCAGCTGGCCCACGCGCAGCAGGTTGGCCCCCTGGTAGTGCCGGCGGCGCACCAGCGCCGCCACCCGGGCGCTCAGCTCGGGCAAGTAAAACGGCTTGGGCAAATAGTCATCGGCCCCCAGCTCCAGGCCGGCAATGCGGTCATCGACCGCCGCCCGGGCCGAGGTAATAATGACCCCGGCAGGCTTTTGCAGCCGCTGCAAGGCGCGCAGCAGGTCGAGGCCATCGCCGCCGGGCAACGTCAAATCCAGGATAATGCAGTCGTACTCGTAGAGCAGCATTTTTTCCTGGGCCTGGGCGTAGGTGGTGGCCGTTTCGCAGGCATACTGCTGGGCCTGCAAGTAGCGCATCACCGTGTCTAGCAGCTCGGGCTCGTCTTCGACAATGAGCAGCTTCATAAACGGAAAAGACGCATAAGCGCAGCTAGCAAGGGGTGGGGGAGGAAGTAGTGGGCTGGCAGTAAGCACTTACTCAGCCGGCGAAGTTTTTTCGCCAAAAGCCAATTTCTTCCAAATGTATTCTAAATCGTCGACCTACTTCGCCCCATCATTCTCGGGGTCCGGCGCGACCCCAATCGTTTCCACTCCCTACTTCCCACCCCAATGCTCTCTTTGTTAGGGTTCTTGATGATAAGTACATTCATGTACCTCATCATGTCTAAGCGCATGTTTGCCATGACGGCGCTCATTCTAATTCCCATCCTGTTTGCCCTCATCGGTGGGTTTCGGGCTGAAATAGGGGAGATGATGCTCGACGGCGTTAAGAAAATCGCGCCCACCGGGGTCATGCTGATTTTCGCCATCATGTACTTCGGCATCATGACCGATGCCGGGCTCTTCGACCCCATCGTGGGCAAAATCCTGCGCGTGGTGGGCGGCGACCCCCTCAAAGTAGTCATTGGCACCGCCATTCTGGCCCTCTCCGTGTCGCTCGATGGCGACGGCACCACCACCTACATCATTGTGGTGGCCGCCATGCTGCCGCTCTACCGCCGCCTCAAAATGAACCCGCTGGTGCTCACGGCCACCGCCTTTCTGGCCAGCGCCGTGATGAATATTTTGCCCTGGGGTGGCCCCACGGCCCGCGTGCTCTCGGCCCTGCACCTCGATAGCTCGCAGGTGTTTACGCCCCTCATTCCGGCCATGGTAGTGGCCGCGGGCTGGGTCATTTTTGTGGCCTACATCTTCGGCAAGCGCGAGCGCGCCCGCCTGGGCATCACCACCATCACCGAAAACGCGGAGGCGCTGGTGGCCGAAGCCAACCACGAAGACCTGAGCCTACGCCGCCCCAAACTCTTGTGGCTGAACGCCCTGATAACCCTGGCTCTGCTCGTGGGCTTGTTTATGGATTTGATGCCGCTGCCAGTGCTCTTTATGACGGCCTTTGCCCTGGGCATGCTCATCAACTACCCGCGCCTGGGCGAGCAGCGCGGCCGCCTCAATGCCCACGCCGGCAACGCCGTGATAGTGGCGGGTATGGTGTTCGCGGCGGGCATTTTCACCGGCATTCTGGCCGGCACCAAGATGGTCGATGCCATGTCGCAAACCATCGTCACGCTCATTCCCAACTCGCTGGGGCCGCACCTGCCCATTCTCACGGGCATTACTAGCGCGCCGTTCACCTTTTTTATGAGCAACGATGCCTATTACTTCGGCATTCTGCCGCTCGTGACCAAGGCCGCCGCGCAATTCGGCGTTTCGGTGCAAGCTATGGGGCGCGCCTCGCTGCTGGGCCAGTCGGTGCACTTGCTGAGCCCACTGGTGCCCTCTACCTACCTGCTGGCCGGCCTGGCCGGGGTCGATTTTGGCGACCACCAGCGCTTCACCCTCAAGTGGGCCTGCGGCACCGTGGTCGTGATGCTAGTGGTGTGCCTGCTGCTGGGCGTAGTGCCGGTGTAGTATTTCTCGCTGCTCGTGTGACCCGACCCCCAGCTCCTCCCCAAAAAGGAGGGGAGCCTATCGCTAAAAGACGGTAGCAGACGTAAGGCTCCCCTCCCTTTTGGGGAGGGGCTGGGGGTGGGGTTAATTGCCCGCAAAGCCAGTTCAATAAATCTGCATTTCCCACCCAATTCCTACTCCATTACCCATGAAAAAGCTTCTCCTCTTTTTCGCTTGCCTACTGCTACTTGGCACCGCCGCCCAGGCCCAAAGCAACCGCGCCGCCTACAACGGTTGGCTGCAATACACGGGCACGTATTCGCTCAACGAGCGCTTCGACCTCAACTTGGGCGTGCAATATCGCGCTTATAGTGGCCTCACCGACAAGCGCTTGCTGCTGGGTTTGGGTTTGCTGCAATACAACTTTAAAAACGCGCCCCTGTCGGTGGGCGCGGGCTACATGTACCTGCAATTGCAGCCCTACACCACGGCCGACCAAGTTGAAAAATTCGACAACCGCGAAAATCGTCTTTATCAGCAGGTTATTTCCACCCAGAAAATAGGCCGCGCCCGCCTCATCCACCGCTACCGCATCGAGGAGCGCTGGACGGCCGCCGGCTTCCGGCTGCGCTTTCGCTACCTGGCTTCGCTGCGCCTGCCGCTGGGCCCCAAAAGCAACCTCAACCCCAAGTGGTACCTCGCCATTAAGGATGAGCTGCGCATCAGCGACCAGCCCAACCCCTTCGACAGCAACCGCGTGTGGGGTGGCGTGGGCCGCATTTTCAACAAAAACCTGGGCGGCGAGCTGCTCTGGATGACGCAGTTCGACGGTGGCCAGAACCGCTCTAACTACGTGGCCTTCATCCTGCGCCACGACTTTGGCTGGTCGTCCGACCACCCCGAGCGCCGCGTGCGCTTTTTGCCCCAATAGCTTTATTTCTGCATGAATCACCACCTCCAGCAAATTCTGGACAACCCGCTGGCCGCGCTGGCCATCGTGGGCAACCTGGTTATCATCGAAAGCCTGCTTTCGGTGGATAATGCGGCCGTGCTGGCCACCATGGTAGGCGACCTGCCCCGCGAGCAGCGCAAAAAAGCCCTGCGTTACGGCATATTTGGGGCCTACGTGTTTAGGGGCGTGTGTCTGGTGTTTGCCTCGTTTCTCATCAATTTTTGGTTTCTCAAGCCCCTGGGCGGCCTCTACCTGCTGTACCTGGTGTGGGGCCACTTTCGCAGCCATGCCGCCGACGGCGACGAGCACGTGGAGAAGGAAAAAAGCTGGCTCTACCGGCGCACGCTGGGCTTAGTCGGCAAGTTCTGGGCTACCGTGGCCCTCATCGAGCTGATGGATTTGGCCTTTTCCATCGACAACGTCTTCGCCGTGGTGGCCTTCACCGACAACCTGATACTGGTTGTAACGGGCGTGTTTATCGGTATTCTAGCCATGCGGCTGGTGGCGCAGGCCTTCGTGCTGCTCATGGGCAAGTACCCCTTTCTCGAAACGGCGGCCTTCGTGGTCATCGGTATTTTGGGGCTCAAGCTGGTGCTCTCGCTCGTTGAGCACCTGGTGCCGGCCCACCCCGTAAGCCAGTTTCTGGGCAGCGAAGCCGCCGATGCGGGCCTTACCGTGCTCACAGTGGCGGTTTTTGCCGTGCCCTTGCTGGTTTCTTGGGCTCGGCAACGGGCCGCTAGCTAATTCAAGAAGCAGCATAGCCGCGAAGCGGTGGTAGGTTGGTAGTATATCGGCAGCAGTACTAGTAGAGCCGCAAAGCGGAGGCATTTCAATTAAAAGAGTGCCGCCGCTTTGCGGCTCTATTTTCCCTGTTCCGGCTATACTGCTAACATACCGCCGCTTCGCGGCTATGCTGTCTCTTGAGATTACGCAACGAAAACGCCCCCAACCAGCTCTGGGCAAGTAAGCAGGAGACGTTTCCAGCGCTGGCTGTGGTTGGCAGTTAGATAGTTAATAATTCAGCGCCGGAAGCCCCGGCCACGGGGCTTGCCCTTACGGCCTATTGGGCCCGCGCCTACCGCACCGAAACGCCGGCCGGCAGAGAAAATGGCGCTTCCTAAGGCTGGGCAAATAAGGCTGGCCCGCATTTGGCGCATGCCTGCGAGGCTTCTTTGGGTGCTGCGGCCACCAGCTAGTATCAGTGCATTGTCTGAGAATGGGGCGCAAGGCTGGTGGCAGGGGCGGGGTCGCTGGTTTCGGCCGCCAGGGTAGGCTTGCCAAAAATGCCCTCGATGGGCGCGCTGGTGGGTTTGTCGTTGGTGTAGGCTACCCCCAAGAGCGTGGCAATGGTTTGGGCCAGCTGGTGCTGGTAGAGCTGGCCGGGCACCTGCTGCTCGCCGGTGGGGGGGCTATCGGGGCCCAGCACGGCCAGCCAAGTTTGGTCCGAGCCGCGCAGCAGGCGGCTGTGCTGCGTCCACTGCCCCCAACTGTTGCCGCCGCGCCCGTGGTCGGTAGTGATAATTAAGGTGGTTTTGTCCCGGTACTGCGGGTCGCTTTGCAAATAAGCCCAGAGCTGTGCCAAGTGCTGGTCGGCGGCATGGGCGGCGCGCACATAGGGCGCATACTGGCCGGCGTGGGCCTGCTCATCAGTGTCACCAAAGGCCAGGTAAAGCACCTTGGGGTGCGCCCGCTTGAGGTGCTCAAAAGCGTAGTCAAACGTCAGCGAGTCGGGCCGCTCCGAGCCCCGCGCCGCGCCAGGCGTTTGCAGCAGCTCATTCAGGGCCAGCTCGTGGGCCGACAGGCTGGGGCCGCTGGCGGGCTGCCAGCCGGCATTCACGGGCAAGCCGCTGCGCGGGGCGTTGCAAATAAAGGGAAAGGCATTCCAGGAGCCGTACACCAGCACCTGCTGGCGGAAGGCGGGCTGGCGATTAATAAACTCCAGCACCGTGGTATTGGGGTTGTAGATGCAGGCATTACTGCGAATGCTGTTATCGGCGGCGAAGCCCGTCAGCATCTCGTTGTAGCCAGGATACGACAGCCGGGCTTTATTAGTCACGTTCAGGTAGTTGCCATAGGCGCGGTTGCCGTAAATCTGACCCTGGGCGGCCACGGTAGTCCACAAAAAAGGCATGAGTGCTTGCCGGCGCGCAGTAGTCGGCGAGAGCTGGTGCACCGGCAGCGTCGGCAAGTTAAACGTGCGATGCTTGCGGCGCAGCACCGTCGAGTCGGCCCCGCCAAATACTTCCTGCCAGCGCAGCCCATCAATGGTAACCAGGATAACATTCTCCGTTTTTAGCTTAGCCGACTGCGCCTGGGCCTGGCCCAGGATACTCAGAAGGGCTAGCAGCAGAATAGTTTTTTTCATGCACTCAGTCACTTGCATTTAAGAGAACCCCAAAGTCTTTCCCACTATCCCCACGCAGCGCTTTCTACGGCAGCCGCCGGCCCTCGACCAGCTCGCAGCCCCCTTTTTGCGTGATTTTTACAATTTCATAATTCGGCAGGGTTCCCTTTGACTGAAGCATAGGGTAGTTTCCGCCCCGTGCCGAGCGAGGTATGCGGAGAATAGCCCAAGTGTACTTAGGAGTACCTGACAACCCCATTCCACATAAGAGTACGAGCACCTAAGCACCGCTCCTGGATGCGGTGCGCCACCGATAGGGCCGGGGCTGGGCATCTAGAAGTGTTGGTATTTCCCGGCCGCGGCATTAAGCTGACTCAGGCCCGTGCTACCTGAAGCATAAGAAGGGCCGAACTGTCTGAACAAAACCAGCTTTACGCCCTTGCCCACGCCGGCAAAAGTTTAATAAGGTGGCTTTGTAAAAAGCACTTTATCCAAAGTACTATTGGCTAAATCGACCTATCTGGTGAACCACGAAGCGCTACCACGTAGGCGTGCCCAGCGGCGGGGGCGTGCCCTGCCGGGCGCGGGGCCGCTGCTGCAAATACTGCTGCTCGCTGGCGCGCAACGCCTCTAGCAGCTGTTGGGCCTGGGCGGGCGTCAGGTTCATGGCCTTGAGGCGCTCGCGCTGGGTTTGCAGCTGCAGGTCGGCATCGGTGGCGGGCTCGGTGCCGGGGCGCTGGCCGCGCCCGGTAGGGGCCTCGCGGCCGGTGGCTTGAGCGCTGGCATCCAGGCCACGCTGGCGGCCGGGCTGCGTGCCAGTGGGCAGGGGCCGCTCGGGGCCGCTGCCGGGGCGAAAGCCACCCTTGGCGCTGCCTCCGGCAGCTGGCGTAGGGAGCTGGCTATCAGGCTGGCCAGCGGGGCTAGGAGTGGGGGTGGAGCTGGCGGGTGTCGGCTGGGGCGGCGGGGCGGCCGTGGGGTCCGGGGTGGTGCCGGGGCGGTCGTTGCCGGCCTGGGTGCCGGCGCTGGGGGCCGTGCCCTGGTCGGCAGGCTGGGGTGCACCCGGTTGTTTTTTGGGCTGCGGGGTAGCCGGGGCGGGCGGCGGGCCGAGCGCTGGGGGTGAGGGCAGCGGCTCGGCCCGCTGGCCCGCCAGATACTGGCTCAGCAGCTCATAATTGTAGCGGGCAGTAGCATTGGCCGGGTTTAGCAGCAAGGCCTGCTTTAATAAGTTAACTGCCTGGGCCACTTGGCGCTGGCTAGCCAACAGGGCGGCCAACTGCTGCCGGGCCGTGCTGCCAATGGCAGTGGGCACGCTGGGGCCGAGTAGGCGGCCGTAGGTAGCGCGGGCGGCCGCGAGCTGGCCCGCCTGGGTTTGGGCATGCGCCAAATCGAGCAGCAAAGCGGGCGTGGGGCCACCACGGCCCGCCAGCGCCACCGCCTGCTGGTAGTAGTACACAGCTTCGGCGGTTTGCCCCTGCCTAGCCGCGGCCTGGGCCTGGGTTTGAGCAACATTGTGCTCGCGTACCCGCACCAGCCAGCGCCAGCTGGGCAGCCCAATGCTCACGAGCAGGAAAGTCAGCAGCCAGGTTTTCATTGCTCGGGACGCAGCACGCGCACAGTAATCAGGCTATCAATCAGTAAAAGCACCAAGGCCACGCCCAGCGGGTAGCGGTAGCGGTTATCAGCCACGGCCACCGTGCGGCCGGTTTGGGCGCTGCTGGTAGGCGGCAGGTTACGGAGGTTGGCCAGCAGCGTGGGCAAGCCGTTTTCGCGGTTGTTGAGGGCTACGTATTGGCCGCCAGTCTGGGCAGCTACTTGCAGCAGGGGGCCTTCGCGCAGGCGGCTCACCACGGGGCGGCCCTGGGCATCGCGCAGGCCAGTTTTGCCACCCGGCGCGGGCACGGGCCCGCCGGCCGCCGTGCCCACCCCCACGGTATACACCCGCGCGCCGGTGCGGCCCAGCTCGCGCAGCACGGGCTCCAGGTTTTCGCCAAAGTCCTCGCCGTCGCTCAGCACCACGGCGGCGGTGGCGCGGGGCGGGGCGCTGCCCGCCGCCGGGGCCGCTCCGGTGGGCCCGAGGCGCGCCAGCAGCAAATCGAGCGGAGCCTGCAGGGTAGTGGGCCCCGGTGGCAGCAGCCGGGTGCTAAGGGTGCTCAAAAACAGCTGCAACGAAGTCTGGTCATACGTGAGGGGGCACTGCACGCTGGCCTCCGAGCCAAAAACCATGAGCCCGAGCCGGTCGGCCGGAAAAGCGGCGACCAGCTCATTCAGCGCGGCCTGGGTGCGCAGCAGGCGGGTTGGCGTCACGTCGGCGGCGTCCATCGAGTGCGACACATCCACGAGCAGCCACAAATCGAGCCCGCTGGTGCGCACCGCCTGCGAGCGCACGCCCAGCGCTGGCCCCAGCCACGCCAGCAGCAGCATGGCCCCCGCTACGAGCCGCAGCGGTAGCTTCCAGGCCAGCCGGGCTATGCCCTGCCCGAGCCGCCGCCCCAGCCGCCGGGTGCGCTGCACTTGCAGCCCTAGCAGCAGCGCCAGCAGCACCAGGCCCAGTGCCACCGAAGCAAAATCAGGATAAGCCCAGGAGAGCATAAAGACACGAAAAGAAAAGGCAAAAACTCGGTAGGCCGCGGGCCAACCTTGCGTGGCCCGGCCGCCACAAAGCTAGCCCGAGCAGCTGCCAGCGCCTAGCCCTACCTGGCCCCAAATTGGCTAACCTGCGCACTGCCAGGCAAAAGCAAGTGAAGAGGTAAAATCAGTTCCCAAAAACTTCAAAAAAAGCTGCGGAAATATGGATGGTAGCTGTATATTTGCACCCGCTAAGGCTACCAGCGCCTTGGCAAGCCACTTGTACGGAGAAGTGGGTGAGTGGCTGAAACCAGTAGTTTGCTAAACTGCCGTAGCTCTAAAGGTTACCGGGGGTTCGAATCCCCCCTTCTCCGCTCAAAGGCCCTCAGCGCTATGCTGAGGGCCTTTTTTGTGTTATAAGTGCTTGCAAACCCGGTTTTTTACTAAGATTTGCCTCTCAAAAACTATTCGCGCCAACCCAATGCGCTTAGGTGGGGCTGCTCTATATAGGCTGGCCAAGGGTAACACCCCCGTTAGCTAGGTAGGAAGTTTGTGAATGCTGGCTGCGCGGCTAAACTGAATATAGGTGAACTACCCTATCTTGGCAGAATGGAAGAGCCGCGCTGCCTCTACGATGCCCCAAGCCTGCGGGTGAGCCTCGACGAGGCCAACGGGTGGCTCTACAATCAATGGCTGGGTGTGCACGATGAGGCATCCATCAAAGAAGCTGCTGCTGCTATCTGGGCGTGCCTGCACGCGTACCCTTGTGCCAAAGTACTCAGCGACCATAGCGGGCTCATCAGCAACTGGCAAGGCGTGGCCCCGTGGATTGGGCAGGCTTATTTAGACCGCCTAGCTACGTTAGGGGTCCGGTATTTTGCGTGGGTATACAGCCAGCATTACCACGACCGCACGGCTATGGAGCAGGCGCTCTACCTATCGACGCGCCCCATGGTAGCTATTTTTGACGATGTTGCGTCGGCTTATGAGTGGCTGCGCAATTGCCCCACTCACTGGCCCGAAGCGGAGATGCACAAGTAGCTAGCGCGGGTGTTTCGGACCCATTCAAGCGCTAGGCTACCGGGCTAGCAGTAGGCAGCGCGCAGAAATATGCGCCAAGAGTGGCTATATGTTGGCCAAAAGTTGCCCGTTTGGCAGCGCTGTCGTACCTTTGTCCCAATCAAACGGATTACTCCCGGCGAAGGACGTACAGTTCTTCACCACTTTTTCCTGATGAGAGGAGTTTAGGAAGAAAGTACTAGCTGCCTTCCTTAGTCAATTCTCGGGGTGTAGCGTAGCCCGGTATCGCGCCTGGTTTGGGACCAGGAGGTCGTAGGTTCGAATCCTGCCACCCCGACATTTTTCCCAGCTTTTGACCCCATAGCTCAGCTGGATAGAGCAGCTACCTTCTAAGTAGCCGGTCATTGGTTCGAATCCAATTGGGGCCACTTCATTTTGGTCTGAATTGAATTCCAGTGTTTCAACAAAAAAGCCCTTGCCGACCCCGGCAAGGGCTTTTTTGTTGCCCCAAAATACCCCGAAAAAACCCGTCAAAAGATAGGCTAAATGGAATAAAAAAGGTACTTTTGAGTGTTCTCTTTCTGACCGTATTTCCGGTCGGTTTAACCCCCTCTCTCGCATGAGTGAAGTAGTAGAAAAGAAAGCCCCCGCCGATTATTCGGCCGATAGCATTCAGGTGCTGGAAGGGCTGGAGGCGGTGCGCAAGCGCCCCAGCATGTATATCGGCGACACGGGTATCAAGGGCCTGCACCACTTGGTGTGGGAAGTGGTGGACAACTCCATCGACGAAGCCCTCGCCGGGCACTGCGACCTGATTCAGGTTACGATTAACGAAAATAATTCGGTTACCGTCCGCGACAACGGCCGGGGTATTCCCGTAGACTGGCACGCCAAGGAAGGCCGCTCGGCCCTCGAAGTGGTGCTGACGGTGCTGCACGCCGGTGGCAAGTTCGACAAAGACAGCTACAAAGTATCGGGTGGCCTGCACGGCGTGGGCGTGAGCTGCGTAAACGCGCTCAGCACCGAGCTCAAGGTGAACGTGCGCCGCAAAGGCCATCTCTATGAGCAGGAGTATAGCATTGGGGTGCCGCTGTATCCGGTAAAGGAAATTGGTGATACCGAGGAGCATGGCACGCAAGTGCAGTTTCTGCCCGACCCCAGCATCTTCACCGAAACGGTGTATCGCTACGCCACCATCGCCAGCCGCCTGCGCGATTTGTCGTTCCTGAACAAAGGCATCCGCATCACCCTCACCGACCGCCGCGAGGTGCTGACCGGCGACGCGGCCGTGGGCCACGCCAACGCCGAAGGCTTCCGCTACGAAGAGTTTTACTCGACGGGCGGCCTGCGCGACTTCGTGCAGTACCTCGATGGCACCGAGCGGCCCTCGCTGCTCTCCGAGCCCATTTATGTGGAAAGCGAGAAGGGCGGCACGCCAGTAGAAGTGGCCTTGCAGTATAATACTTCCTACCAGGAGAACGTGTACAGCTACGTCAACAACATCAACACTATCGAAGGTGGCACGCACGTAGCGGGTTTCCGCTCGGCCGTGACGCGGGTGCTGAAGGCGTATGGCGACAAGAGCAAGCTGTTTGAGAAAGCCAAGGTAGATATCACCGGCGATGACTTCCGCGAGGGCCTCACGGCCGTAATCTCGGTGAAAGTGATGGAGCCGCAGTTTGAAGGCCAGACCAAAACCAAGCTTGGCAACTCCGAGGTAAGCGGCGCGGTAAACAGCGTGGTGGGTGAGATTCTAGGCCAGTACCTGGAAGAAAACCCCGGCCAGGCCAACAAAATCATGGACAAAGTGATTTTGGCGGCCAAGGCGCGCATCGCGGCCCGCAAGGCTAAGGACATGGTGCAGCGCAAGAACGTACTAGGTTCCAACTCGTTGCCCGGCAAGCTCGCCGACTGCTCCGACTCGGACCCCGAAGTATGCGAGTTGTACCTCGTGGAAGGTGACTCAGCCGGCGGCACCGCCAAAATGGGCCGCAACCGGGCGTTTCAAGCCATTTTGCCGCTGCGCGGTAAAATCCTGAACGTGGAGAAAGCCCAGGAGCACAAGATTCTGGAAAACGAGGAAATCAAGAACATGATTACCGCGCTCGGCGTCACGTTCAACGAGCGTAAGTCGCTGGCTTTTGGCACCGATGACGACGGCAATGAAACCGGGCCGCTGAACTTCAGCAAGTTGCGCTACCATAAAATCATCATCATGACCGATGCTGATATCGACGGGTCGCACATTCGCACGCTCATTCTCACGTTCTTCTTCCGCTACATGCGGCAGCTTGTCGACCAAGGCTACATCTACATCGCCCTGCCGCCACTCTACCTTGTGAAGCGCGGCAAGGAAGAGCGCTACTGCTGGACCGAAGACGACCGCGCCGCCGCCACCGAAGAGCTTGGCCGCGGCCGCCCCGAAACCGTGAATGTGCAGCGCTACAAAGGCCTCGGCGAAATGAACGCCGAGCAGCTCTGGACCACCACCATGCAACCCGCCACCCGCTCGCTCAAGCGCGTGAGCGTGGACTCGGCCGCTGAGGCCGACCACCTGTTCTCGATGCTGATGGGTGACGAGGTAGCCCCCCGCCGCGACTTTATCGAGCAGAACGCTAAGTATGCCAAGCTCGATGTGTAGTTGCTGCCCATAAGGCAATTAGTAAAGTAATTTGCGCCCGCTCTCCTTTGGTTAAAGGGGGGTGGGCGCATTGCTTTTAGCGCTGCCTCACGCAGCTTTTGCCACCGATATGGGTTCTTCTTTTCCTGATAAGCAGCTGCTACGCAGTACGCCCACTGACATCGATGAGATTTTTCGGCTCTACCGGCTAGCTTCAGCCTACCAGGCGGCCACGCCTGGTGCCACCGTAGTATGGCCTGATTTCGAGCGTAGTATGGTGGAGCAGGAACTGGCCGAGGGCCGCCAGTGGAAGATACTGATGGGCGATACCGTGGCCTGCGTGTGGGCTATCACCTTCGATGACCCCGAGATTTGGGGAGCCCGCAATGCCGACCCAGCCGTGTACATCCACCGCATTGCCACCAACCCCGATTGTCGGGACCAAGGTTTGGTCAAGGATATTGTAGAGTGGGCCAAGGCATACGCCCGGCAGCACCAAAAAAAATTTGTGCGCCTAGATACCGTTGGCGAAAACCAAGGGCTTATCGCACATTATACGGCGTGCGGGTTTACATACCTCGGCCTAGATGCGCTGGCCGATACGGCAAGCCTACCGGCGCATTACCACAACGCGACGGTGAGCTTATTTGAGCTGTCAGTGGAAGCGTAGAGACTATCTAATAGATTGGCTTATAAGCTATGAGGAAATTAATCTCATCGGGCGCGCCGTGGGAAGCTACCGTGGGCTACTCGCGGGCCGTGCGCGTGGGGCAGGTAGTAGAAGTAGCCGGCACCACCGCCCAAGATGGCGATACCATCATTGGCAGCGACGAATACACTCAAACCAAGCGCATTCTGGAGAAAATATCCGCCGCATTACACGAAGCCGGAGCCACTTTGGAGCAGGTGGTGCGCACGCGCATCTTCGTCACCAACATTGCCAATTGGGAGGCCGTGGGGCGAGCCCACGGCGAAGTATTTAGTCAGATTCGGCCCGCCTCTACAATGGTACAGGTAGCGGCGCTCATCGACCCGCGCCTGCTGGTGGAGATTGAAGCCACGGCTATTATCGAGTAGCTAGCGTTATAAAAATCAGGCTGATAATCGAATGACGCAACTGATAAGCACGAGCAGGGTTCGCTAGAAATTATAGCAGAAACAGCTTAAACAAGTTGTGTAAAGTCCTGAATAGTAAATTTTAGCTTTGTTGCATTAAGAAATTATAAGGCACCTTGGAATTTTTTGTTCGCCGCGCTGTTTGTATCTGCGTGAAAGAATAGTTTTTAAGGTGTTTTGGTTGGAAAGGTCAGGGATAATGTCCCTGACCTTTTTTCATGCCCCTTACTTTCGTACTCCCATCCCACCCGCGCCACCCGAGGGTGGCGTTGCGATTGTTCATGAAATACTTTTTGCTTCCCGTTAGCCTCTTGGCTGGCAACCTGCTAATGACTTCTTGCCAAACGCCCAAGCCCACGGCTGGCACGGCCCCAGCGCCCGGCTCTGGTGCGCCCGTGCAGCCGCAGCCGGCCCACCCGCTCTGGCAATCGGCCGCCTACAGCATTTATGCCGACAGCGTGGTGCAAGGCCCGCACCACGCCCGCGCCCTCTCGGCCACCGAGCTTACCTCCAACTACCGCAGCCCGGCCAACGCCTTCCAAAGCCCGCAGATAGGCTTCAAATTCAGCATCAACGGCAAGGACAACGAGCTGGCTCCCGGCCAGGATAACCTCTTTCTGGCCGTGCCCCGGCCGGGCGGCGGGCCGCTCGAAACGCCGGTCCTTGTCTTCGGCCAGCGCTTTGTGGACCCCACGCCCGCGCCGGCTGATGTGTACCTGGCCCCCAATACCAAGCTGAAAATCAGGCTGGATATGCGGCCGGTGCTGGAAGCTTTCAAAAAGCAAGGCTACTACACCACCTACAAGGGCGACAAGCTCTACAAGCAGGATTTCAAGCAGGTATTTGTAGCCGGCAACACCGCGCCGCTGAGCTGGGATTTCGACAACCTAGTGAATAAGCCCGAGCTGGAAATGCACGACCCCGACGGCGACGGTATCTACGAAGTGACGCTGACGCTAAACGCGCCGACCGATGTCAAAACCACGGCTACGAGCTGGAAGAAAAGCATCAATACCGCTGATTTTCCGCAGTATAGCTCACCCTACCCGCTGGCCGATGCGCTCTATAACCTGGCCCTCGAAGAGGCCCGCCGCGCCGTGGAGCCCGATAGCACCCTGCGCACCGGCAAGGAGTGGGGCGGTGTCTGGACGCGCGACGTGAGCTATTCCATCATCTTGGCGCAGGCCACCTTGCAGCCCAAAGTGGCCATGAACAGCCTCCTACGCAAGGTGACGCCCGAGGGCCGCATCATCCAGGATACCGGCACCGGCGGCGCCTACCCGTGCTCGACCGACCGCATGATATGGGCCGTGGCTGCCTGGGAAATCTACAAAGTGACCGGCGACGAGGCGTGGCTGCGCAAAGTATATCCCATTGTAAAGCAGTCGATTGCCGAAGATATGCGCAACGCCTACGACCCGGCCACCGGCCTGGTGCGCGGTGAGTCGTCGTTCCTCGACTGGCGCGAGCAGACCTACCCGCGCTGGATGCAGCCAGTTGACATTTACCAGAGCGAAAACCTGGGGACTAATGCAGTGCACTTCCAGGCCAATACCGTGCTGGCCCAGATGGCTCGCCAGCTCGGCGAAACCGCCGTGGCCGCGCAGCACGAGCAAGCCGCCGCGAGCATCAAAGCGGGTATCAATCAGCACCTTTGGCAGGAAAGTGCTGGCTACTACGGCCAGTTTCTCTACGGCCGCAATTTCCTGTCACTCTCGCCCCGCTCCGAGGCTTTGGGCGAAGCGCTGAGCGTGTGGTTTGGCATCGCCGACGAGGCACGAGCCAAAACCGTAGTGAGCCGCACGCCGACCACCGATTTCGGTATTTCGTGCATCTACCCGCAGATTCCCGGCATCCCGCCGTACCACAATAACGCGGTGTGGCCCTTCGTGCAGAGCTACTGGGCGCTGGCTGCCGCCAAGGTTGGCAACGAGGCCTCACTGACCGAGAGCATGGCCGCTATTTACCGGCCGGCCGCGCTGTTTCTCACTAACAAAGAGAATTTTGTAGCGCAAAACGGCGATTTCGCCGGCACCCAGATTAATAGCAGCAACATGCTCTGGAGCCTCTCGGGCAGTATCTGCTTGGTGTATAAAGTCTTGTTCGGTATGCACTACGAGGCCAACCGGCTGGTATTCCAGCCCTTCGTGCCGCAGGCTTTCCAAGGCGACCGCAAGCTGACCAATTTCAAATACCGCAAAGCCATGCTGGATATTGAAATGAGTGGTTTTGGCAATGTTATTCAGACAATTACGCTCGATGGACAGCCGTTGGCTGGCGCAGCCGTGCCCGCCACGCTCACGGGCCGCCATGCGCTACGCATCGTGCTGAACAGCCAAGTGCCGGCCACCGCGCCCACCAATAAAGTAGTTAATCGGTTCACGCCCAATACGCCCGAGGTTACGCTGAAAAACAACCAGTTGAACTGGGCGGCGCAAACTGACGCGCAGCAATATAAAGTACTGAAAGACGGCCGCTTGCTAGCCACTAGCGCGGCCACGGACTATACCGTAGCCGCTGGCCCTTACGCCGAGTACCAGGTGGTTGCCGTGGATGCAGCCGGCCTCGAATCTTTCGCCAGCGAGCCATTGCCGATAGGCAGCAAGGCCAACGAGCGGCAGGTGCAACTCGAAACCGTGGCCGCCAAAGCTACCCAGCCTTACAAAGGCTTCACTGGCCAGGGCTTTATCGAAATCAATACCAACAAAAACCGCACGCTGACCATCCCGGTCACGGTGCCGGAGGCGGGGCTTTATGCCCTGGATTTCCGCTACGCTAACGGCAACGGCCCCACCAATACGAATAACAAATGCGCCATCCGTACCTTGCAAATGGGCGGTAAGGAGCTGGGTACCATTGTGCTGCCGCAACGTGGGGTGGAGGAGTGGTCGAACTGGGGCTTCAGCAATGCCGTGCTGGTGCAATTGCCCAAGGGCACGCACCAACTCACGCTGGCCTATGAGCCGGCCAATACCAACATGAACGGCGCCGTGAACCAAGCCATGCTGGATTACCTGCGCGTGCAAAAAGTCCGGTAAGCTTTCGCTTGCCGTATATGCGAAGCTGCCGACGCACAAGCTAAAGCTTATGCCACCCATATTATGAAGCAACTTGTTGAAAAACACCCCCTTGCCATTCGTTGGTTTCACTGGATTAATTTTCCGGTGCTGGCCCTCATGATTTGGAGCGGCATGTGGATATACTGGGCCAACGATATCTACCGCATCGGCTGGGGCAAAACGACGCTATTTAAGTTCTTCCCGCAGTCGTTTTATGACACCTTCGGCCTCACGCACAAGCTGGCGCAGGGCATGTCGTGGCACTTTATGCTGATGTGGGTTTTCTTTCTAAACGGCTCGCTGTATGTAGGTTACACCTTATTCTCGGGCCAATGGCGCTACCTGCTGCCCGACCGTAATTCCTTCCGCGAAGCCTGGCAGGTCACGCTCCACGACCTGGGCTTGCGCAAGGAAGCGCCGCCCGTGCGCAAGTACAATGGTGCGCAGCGCATTGCCTACACCGCCGTGATTGTCATGGGGTTGGGTTCGCTGCTAACGGGGCTGGCTATCTATAAGCCAGTGCAATTTGGTTGGCTCACGCGGGTGCTGGGCGGCTACGAGGCCGCCCGCATCGAGCACTTTGTGCTGACGCTAGGCTACGTGCTGTTTTTCATTGTGCACGTGGCGCAGGTGGCGCGGGCCGGCTGGAATAACTTCCGGGCGATGGTGGCCGGGTTTGAAGTCGAAGAAATACCCGCACAACCGGTTGAAGTCAAGAATCCTTAATTATTCCCCGCATCGCCTGACCCTGCGAAACGCTGCGAGAAATATCCTTACTATGCAACCAGAAAAACCCATCCCTCTGCACGAGTCGCCCGATGGTGAGGGCCTGACGCTGCCGCCCGATTCGCCGTTGCGGCAGGAGGCGGCGCGGCGCACGCGGCGCTCGTTTATTGTGGGTGGGCTAGCGGCGCTGGGCGGCATACTGGGCTGGCGCTACCTCTTGCAGCGGCCCGATGCCAGCGGCACGCCCTTGCCGTTCCGCCGCGTGCTCGATGCCAATGGCCGCCTCTCGGCCGCCTACTTCCGCGAAACCCGGCTGGCCCGCGAGTTTCCAAAAAGCATGGGCGTGCCGAAAGTGCGCACCAACGGCGATGCCGGCCTGACCTCTGATATCGACCTAGCGACCTGGCGCATGGTGGTGCAACCCTACGGCGGTGGCAAAACTCAGGAATTCACCCTGGCCGACATCAAAGCCCTGCCACGTTTGGAAATGACCACCGAGCTAAAGTGCATCGAAGGCTGGAGCATCGTGGTAAACTGGGCCGGTGCTCGGTTCGCCGATTTCCTGGCTCAATACCCCTTGGCCAGCCGTAGCGGCCAGCCCATCAAAGACCTGGCTAACCCACCTGCCGACCTCGCGCCCTACGTCAGCCTCGTCACGCCCGACGAAGAATACTACGTAGGCCTAGATATGCACAGCGCCATTCATCCCCAAACGCTGCTCTGCTACGAGATAAACGGCCAGCCGCTCAGCTTGGAGCACGGTGCCCCACTCCGTTTAGTCACGCCGCTCAAGTATGGTATCAAGCACCTCAAGCGCATCGGCACCATCAGTTTCGCCGACCAGCGCCCTGCCGATTACTGGGCCAAACTAGGCTACGATTGGGACGCGGGACACTGATTTATAATGAGCAATTGACAATGCGTAATGAGCAGAACCGATTTTGAGTCTGCTCATTACGCATTGTCAATTGCTCATTATAAAACGACCCGAATTTCGTAGTGCTCTGCTTTGTCGTCGGCGGCGTTGGGCACGCGCCACGCGCCTACGCGGCTGGGGCCGTAGCCGAGATTCACTTTTACCCACTCGTCGCGGGAGGGAAGGAGGTGCAAAATCTCGGCTTCGAGGCGGTGTAGGTCGTCCAGCGCATCTTGGCGCTGCTGTTGCAGTTCGTCGTGGTGCTGGTCGAACGAGCCGGTGGCCGGGCGCTGCTCAAACTCGGCCTCCGAGGCAGCCACGGCGGCATCGTGGGCCGCCTCGTTGCGGTCGGCGATGGTGAGCTTGCGCAGGTCTTCTTTTGCCACGAGGTAGGCTTCTACTTTTTGCACGAGGGGCTGAAGGGCTGGGTCGAGGTAGTCGAGGTTGGAAGCCATTTTGGGGTAACGTATTGGAGTGTTTTGGTCGAAATATCGCTTGTCAGGCAGCGCGTAGCGAAGCATCTCGTGTGGCACAGTAACTTCTAACGTTGAGGCTAGTTCACCGCGCGAGACGCTACGCTCTGCGTGACAGGAGTAGGTTTATTGCGCTGGCACTTCTCGCCGCAATATTTTACAGCTTCCCAGTTATTGCGCCACTTCTTGCGATACTCGAAGGGCAACCCGCAAGTAGCACAAATTTTAGTGGGAAGCTGGCCTTTTTTGAGTGCGGTAGCCATAAATACAGAAGGAAAAATGCTGGGTAGCCGGACCTTTGCTGCCCGGCTTGGGGCCGTTTACGTTTAAATGCCCCCGGCCGGCTATTACGCCCGCATAGTTACTTCATGCCTACTACCCCTCCCGACCTACTCGGCCAAGCGCTGCTCGACTACCAGCACGGCCACCACAGCGCGGCCCTCACCGTGCAGTGCAGCGCCGCCGACGATGAGCAATTGCCCGCCGCCTACTTCTACCGCACCCTGCTTGCCATGCCCGAACTAGAGCGCCAAGCCCTCGACGAGTGCCGGGGCCGCGTGCTTGACCTTGGGGCCGGGGCCGGCTGCCACTCACTAGAGCTGCAAAGCCGCGGCTTTACCGATGTGAAAGCCATCGACCAATCGGCTGGAGCCGTGCAGGTAATGCAAGCCCGCGGCGTGCAGCAAGCAACCCAGCGCGATATTTTTGCCGCACGTCCCATCCAGGAATTGCCCCACGATACCATCCTGATGCTGATGAATGGCTTGGGCCTGGCCGGCACGCTAGAAGGCCTCGATAAATTCCTGACCCACGCCCGCACGCTACTCGCCCCCAATGGCCAGATTCTGGCCACATCGTCCGACATCAGCTACCTCTACGAGGATGAAGATGGCGCGCTGGTGTTCAACCTCAACGGCCCGTACTACGGCGAAGTCGAGTACACGTTCCAGTATAAAGACCAGACTGGTAAGCCGTTCCCCTGGCTATTTATCGACGCTTCTTTGCTAGAAGATGCCGCTCGCCAAGCCGGATACGAAGTTGATTTTCTGGGGGAAGACGAAGGCGGCCAGTACTTGGTACGCCTCACGCTAGTTGGTGGCTTCGAGGCTGGCATTGAGTAGGTAGCGATGCAGTATTATCAAGCAAAAAATATAAAAACGAGTCATGCTGAGCTTGTCGAAGCATCTCGCGTGGCGCAGTAATCCCTTGCGTTAGCAATGAAGCTAGCGAGATGCTTCGTCTCTGCTTGATGCGCAGAATGCTATGCATGACTCGTTTTGCATTTTATATAACCACAACTTCACCAGATGCCTCATTCCCAAACCTATACCGTGCGCTGGGCCGAACTCGACCCCAACGGCCACATGCGCCACTCGGCCTACGCCGATTTTGCCGCCGACCAGCGCGTGCATTGGCTCGCCAGCATGGGCTTCGATGTCAAGCGCTTCGGCGAATTGCAGATTGGCCCCATTCTCTTCCGAGAAGAAACCAAGTACCTCAAAGAAATCCACGGCGGCGAGCAAATTCGCGTCGAAGGCCGGGTAGCCAGCACCGCCCCCGACGGCTCGCGCTGGACCATTGAGCACACCATCTACAAAGCCGATGGCCGCCTGGCCGCCACCGTCACCGTCGATGGCGCGTGGCTCGACCTCGGCCGCCGCAAACTCACCGTGCCCCCGGCCGACTTGGCTGCCGCGATGAGTGTAAAGGAAGAAGGGGTTAATTAGCGAAACGCCTGTCATTGCGAGGAGGCACGACGAAGCAATCGCACCAGGACGAGCTATCCACGGAGCCGCTCGGATTCTCTTCGGGTGCGATTGCTTCGTCGTGCCTCCTCGCAATGACAGATTATTTCATCGCCTTGCTAATCCGATTCAACTGCTGCTGATGGTGCAGCGTGTGGTCAAGAATCGACGTAACCGTTTGCCCCACCGTGAGCCAGCCGGCGCGCGGATGGCGAAAAACCGTGTGACTCATCTTATTGCTCGGAAACTCGTTGAGCACCTGCTCCAACTGGCGGCGGATACTATTCCACTGCTCGCGCAACTCGGGCAGCGGCACTATTTCCTCCGGGGCAGGCGGTGGCGTTAGCGCAGGCGGCACCTTGAATTTAAGGCCGGGTAGGCGCAGGGCCAGGCGTAGAAGCAGGCTGCGAAGCTTGCTTTTAAGCGTACCCAGTCGCCAGGAATCGGCGTCGGTAGTCAATGCTTTCTGCAAAGCATCTGCTATTTTCTTTTCCGCCGAAAGCAAATGGTGAATGACTTGCGCGGCGGCCCATTGCCCCGGCACCGGGGCCACATAGGCCCGCGGCCCCAGCGCTTCGGCCGAAGCCAGGGCATTTGCAGTGGCGCGGTCGAGCTGCTCGATAAGGAGGTGTAAACGGTGAGTCATGGGGTGGGAGAGGGGGGTGAGAAGACGCGTAGCAAAAAACAGGCCTTAACTTACGTAAGCTACCCAAGCAAGGCTCAGCTTAGCCGGTTGGGCAACCAAAAAATCCGACGTAGTACCTTCGCTTCGTGCTTTTTAAGAATACGCTTTCTAACCTAACCCGCATCCGCCAGGTGGCCGAGGTGCTGCTGCGCTACGGCTTCGAGGACGTGGTGACGAACACGCCCCTGCGCCGGCTGGTATCGCAAAAACGCCGCCTGCGCTGGCTCGAGCAAGACGAGCGCCCGGTGTTCGAAACCACGCGCTGGGAGCGTATACGCCTCATTATCGAAGAGTTAGGCCCAACCTTTATCAAGCTGGCCCAGGCCCTCAGCAACCGCGCCGACCTGCTGCCCGAGGCCCTCATCGACGAGTTTGAGAAGCTGCAAAGCAACGTGCCGCCCTTCCCCGTGGAGGAGGCCCGCCAAATTGTGGAGCAGGAGCTAGGCCGCCCGCTGGCCGACGTATTCAGCGAATTTGAAGACGTGCCCATCGGCTCGGCCAGCATCGGGCAGGTGCACCGCGCCCGGCTGCTCAGCGGCGAGGAAGTAGTCGTAAAAATTCAGCGTCCCGGTGCCCGCGAAAAGGTCGAAGGCGACCTGCGCCTGCTGCACGAGTTTGTGCGCCTCACCGGCAACTTCCTCCGCAACCAAGGCCTCGCCAACCCGCAAGACGTGGTTGATGCCTTCGAGCGCAGCATGACCAAAGAGCTGGATTACACCTCCGAAGCCCGCTCGATGGAGCAGCTTCGCAAGCTCTACGAAAGCTACACGACCTTCTACATCCCCAAGCCCTACCGCGAGCTGAGCACCGATAAAATTCTGATTATCGAGTTCGTAAATGGCTGTAAGATAACCGATAAAGCCCAGTTGCTGGCCTGGGGCCTCAGCCCCGAAACCGTAGCCGAAACCGGCATGGATATCTACCTGACCCAGATATTCGAGTTCGGGTTTTTTCACGCTGACCCGCACCCCGGCAACGTGCTCGTGCGCCCCGATGGCACGCTCGTGCTCATCGATTTCGGCATGGTGGGCAAACTCACCAAGCAGCAGAAATACGCCTTCGCGGGCGTATTCATCGGCATGGCGCGGCAAGATGCCCGCAGCATGGCGCTCAATTTTCGCCGCCTCGCCCTCAGCAGCGACATCCCCGACATGCGTGCCTTCGAGGCCGACCTCAGCCTGCTCATCGAGGACTTCGCCGTGCTCGATGTCAAAGACATGAGCATGAGCGACCTAGCCGATTCGTTGCAAGGCATCATCTACCGCTACAAGCTGCAAGTGCCGGGCGCGATTTTCCTCATCCTGCGCGCCCTAGTTATCCTCGAAGGCATCGGTAAAGTGCTACACCCCAGCTTCAACACTTTCGAGTTTGTGCGCCCCTACGGCGCCAAAATCATCCGCGAGCAATACTCGCCCGAAAATATCCTCAGCGAAGCCGAATACACCGGCACCCAACTGCTGGCCCTGCTCCAGACCCTGCCCATCGACCTGCGCCAAATAATGCGCAAAATCAGCAAGGGCGACCTGCGGGTGAAAGTCGAGCTGAGCGGCTACGTTAGCCTCCTCCGCAAGGCCGACCAGCTGGTGGGCCGCACCATTCTAGCACTGCTGGCGCTGGGCAGCATCCTATTCTCAGGCCTAAGCCTACTCGGCCACTACTCGCCCGAAATGCCCTACTATCGAGGCCTGCCCGTCATTACGTGGTACAGCCTGGGGTTCAGCGCGTTTCTGATACTGTTACTCACGCTGCCCCGGCGGCCTACACGGGAGTAAGTCAATTACTTGACTATCGTAATGCGGGGAAGGTCGCCTTCATCCAGGTTTCCATCGGCCGGCTTGGGCTGCATTTTGAACTCATCAAAGCAAACGCTCCGCCGCCCCTTAAATAGGCTTTTCGGGTCTTCGATAATCACTACGTGGCCGAACGTGCCATATTCTTTATCCGCACGCATCAACGTATGCTGCACGCCTAAGTCTACCTTATTCAGCACGTTGGCATACACCAACTGCCCTTGGTGATTAGGCGCTTCCGCAAAATAGAGCACAGTGCTTTCGATGTGGCCATTGCAGGGCTCCGAGCAACTGCTGAGGAGCGCAGACGACAGAATAAACAAGCTGGCTAAGAGGGTTTTTTTATGCACAATAACTAATTAGGAAACTAACGGGTCAATTAACCCCAAACCTGCAACCCGACCGAAGCCGTTATCAGTTGTAACCAATACCAAATCGTGCTCCAGCGCCGTAGCTGCAATAATAGCGTCAGGTGTTTTCAGCCGAAACTGTTGGCGCACCTGCACTGCACGTTTCAGTACAGCGTCAGTTATTGCCAATTGCGGCAATCTCTTTAGCGCTAACTGTAAATAAATTGCGTCGCGCGCTTCTAAATTGTGAAAGCCAAGTACTTCCACCTGAGACAACGCTGAGATTGCGACATCAGGATGTTTTACCCACTGACGAAGTGGGGTATATTCAACCAAGGGTTTAGTCGCATAAATCAGCACATTGCTATCCAGTAGATATTTCATGAACGAAAAGGCATAGGTCTTTCTGCTCTTTCTGCTCGTTGCCAAGCTAGTGGGTCAGGAATGCTCAAACCACTACCCCCGGTATTGAGAATCTCCTGAATCTCAGCCTCAGTAAGATGGCTGATATCCGGTAAGGTCGTGGTAGGTATTGGTTTTGAAACCAACCCATTATCAGCAATGTGCAGGCCGGCGGCGGCGGCTAGCTGCACCAGTTGCTCGTATACGCTGTCGTCGGGGATGGTGAGGATGTGAGGTTGCATAGGGCTAAGATATTACTAGGCTAACAAAAAAACCGCCCGGTTGCGTGCGGGCAACCGGGCGGTTTTTAGTTGGAAGCTGATGCAGGCGTAAATAGGCTCTACACCACCGAAAAATCAAACGTCTCCAAAAACTTGGTCGTAAAATTCCCAGCCTTAAAATCCTCGCTGTCCATCAGCGCCAAGTGAAACGGAATAGTCGTTTTTACGCCTTCTACCACGAACTCGCTCAGGGCGCGCTTCATTTTCACGATGCACTCCTCGCGGGTTTGGGCCACGGTGATGAGTTTGGCAATCATTGAGTCGTAGTTGGGCGGAATCTGGTAGCCGGCATACACGTGGGTATCGACGCGCACGCCGTGGCCGCCGGGGATATGCAGCGTAGTGATGCGGCCCGGCGCGGGGCGGAAGCCGTTGCGCGGGTCTTCGGCGTTGATGCGGCACTCCATGGCGTGCATTTTCGGGAAGTAGTTTTTGCCCGAAATCGGGATGCCTGCTGCTACCTTAATCTGCTCTTTGATAAGGTCATAGTTCACGATTTCCTCCGTAACCGGGTGCTCGACCTGGATGCGAGTGTTCATTTCCATGAAGTAGAAATCGCGGTTGGCATCGACCAGAAACTCGATGGTGCCCACACCCTCATATCCGATGGCCGAGGCCCCGGCGATGGCCGCCTCGCCCATGCGCTCGCGTAGGTCGTCGGTCATGAAGGGGGAGGGGGCTTCCTCCACCAGCTTCTGGTGGCGGCGCTGGATGGAGCAGTCGCGCTCCGAGAGGTGGCACACGTGGCCGTACTGGTCGCCCACAATCTGAATCTCGATGTGGCGCGGCTCTACCACATACTTCTCGAGGTACATGCCGTCGTTGCCGAAAGCGGCTTTCGACTCGGTGCGGGCATCGTCCCAGGCTTTCTGAAACTCGTCGTCGCCGTGGATGATGCGCATGCCGCGCCCGCCGCCGCCCGCCGTGGCCTTGATGATAACGGGGTATTTGATTTCGTTGGCAATTTTCTTGCCTTGCTCCACCGAATCCAGCAGGCCCACCGAGCCCGGCACCACTGGTACGCCGGCCTTAATCATGGTCGCCTTGGCCGTGGCCTTGTCGCCCATCTGGTTTATCATCTCGGGCGATGCGCCAATGAACTTGATGCCGTTTTCGGCGCAGATGCGCGAAAATTCTGCGTTTTCGCTGAGGAAGCCGTAGCCGGGGTGAATGGCGTCGGCATTGGTAATCTCGGCCGCCGCGATGAGCGTGGGGATATTGAGGTAGCTCTGGCTGCTGGCGGGCGGCCCGATGCAAACCGCCTCATCGGCGAAGCGCACGTGCAGGCTTTCCTTGTCGGCAGTCGAATACACGGCCACCGTTTTGATGCCCATTTCGCGGCAGGTACGAATAACGCGCAGGGCAATTTCGCCCCGGTTGGCAATCAGGATTTTATTAAACACAGGGTTTTGAAGAGCTTAGATGTTAGAGCCTAGAACTTAGATTTTGGGGGTGGGAGCTTAGCAATGAGAGCTTAGAACTCAGATTCGGCAGTAGCAAAAGCACCGCGCAAGAATCTAAGCTCTAAGCTCTTACTTCTAAGTTCTAAACCTGCTACTCAATCAGGAACAACGGCTGGTCGTATTCTACCGGCGTGGCATTTTCCACGAGCACTTTCACGATGCGGCCGCTTTGCTCCGCCTCAATCTCGTTGAACAGTTTCATGGCCTCGATAATACAGATAACCTGGCCTTTCTCCACTGTATCACCCACTTGCACAAATACGGGCGAGTCGGGGCCGCTGCTGCGGTAAAAGGTGCCAATCATCGGCGATTTGAGCGGGGTATAGCTGGCACTGGGCGCGGCAGCCTCGCTGGCCGTAGCCATCGGCGCGATGGGCGGCAGCGCAGCCTGGGCAGGAGCCGCGGCCACTTGCTGCGGAGCTGGCGCGGCCTGGGCCGCCCCTACGGTCACAATCTGCTTGGTATTGGGCTCGCGCTGCACCGAGATTTTAAACTCCTCGGTTTCAATATTTACTTTATTGAGGCCCGACTTGGCGATGAAGTCGAGCAGCTCCTGGAGTTCTTTGGCTTTCATGGCAGCGTCTTTTTTCGGCTGGTGTTTGGTGGGTTCTTTCGACATTTTTAAGCTGTTAGCTATTAGCCGCTAGCTGTTAGCTTTTGGGAAGGCCGAGAGCTGACAGCTAGCAGCTGATAGCTAACAGCTTAAAAGAATTACTTAACGCGCTCTACATAAGAGTAGTCGCTGGTTTTGATGCGGATTTTGGTATCCGTATCGACGAAGAGCGGCACCTGAATGCGCGCCCCGGTTTCGACGGTGGCGGCTTTGAGGGTGTTGGTGGCGGTGTCGCCGCGCAGGCCGGGCTCGGTGTACGTCACCATGAGGTCTACGGTGGTGGGCAGCTCGGCGGTGAGGGGCTGCTCGGTTTCAGCGTGCATGAGGATGGTCACGACCTGGCCTTCCTTCATGAGGTCGGCAAAGGGCACCATCTCCTCGGGCAGTACAATCTGCTCGAAGGTATCATTGTCCATGAACGTGTAGCCGTAGTCGTCTTTAAACAGGTACTGGTGCGGGCGCTGCTCAACGCGGGCCGTTTCAATTTTTACCCCGGCGTTGAACGTATTATCCAATACTCTGCCCGTCTTGATGTTACGCATCTTGGTGCGTACAAAGGCGGGGCCTTTGCCGGGCTTTACGTGCTGAAACTCGGTGATAACGTGCAGGTCGTTATTGTACATGAGTACCAGACCATTGCGGAAGTCGGCGGTGGTTGCCATTTTGGGAAGCTTTTAGCTACTAGCGGTTAGCTATTAGCTAGTTGTGATGTATAAAAAACGTGTTGTCTGTGCAGGTATCGACCAAAGCTACTAGCTATAAGCTATTGGCCGACAGCTCAGTTAAGAATTGTATGCCCATTTGACGTGGATAGCACCCCAGGTGAAGCCGCCCCCGAAGGCCGCCAGAATGAGGTTGTCGCCTTTGTGAAGCTGCTTCTCATAATCCCAGAGGCACAAGGGAATAGTGGCGCTGGTGGTGTTGCCGTAGCGCTGAATATTCAGCATCACCTTTTCGGGGCCGACACCCATGCGGTTGGCGGTGGCGTCGATGATGCGCTTGTTGGCTTGGTGGGGCACCAGCCAGGCAATGTCGTCGTGGCTAAGGTGCTGGCGGGTCATTACTTGCGCGGCCACGTCGGCCATGCTTTTTACTGCGAATTTGAATACCGTAGCGCCTTCCTGGTAGATGAAGTGCTCGTGGTTGGCCACGGTTTCGGCCGTGGGCGGGCGGCGGCTGCCGCCGGCTTTCTGGTGCAGGAAGGGTTCGCCGCTGCCATCGGTGCAGAGCACCTGGTCAAGTACGCCGTAGCCCTCGGTGCTGGGTTCCAGCAGCACGGCCGCCGCGCCGTCGCCAAATAGGATGCAATTGGCGCGGTCGGAGTAATCGACGATAGCCGACATTTTATCGGCCCCCACGATGACGACCTTCTTATACATGCCGCCTTGGATGAACTGCGCGCCCGTGGCGAGCGCGTACAGAAAGCTGGAGCAGGCCGCGTTCATGTCGTAGCTGAACGCCTTAGTGATGCCGCAGCCGTTGGAAATGATGTTGGCCGTGGCCGGAAACAGCATATCGGGCGTCACGGTGGCGCAGATGAGCAGGTCTACTTCTTCGGGCCGCGTGTTGGTTTTTTCGAGCAGTTGCTGCACCGCTTTAATGCCCATCACCGAACTGCCCTGGTCCTTACCCTTCAGAATACGGCGCTCCTTGATGCCGGTGCGCGAGGTAATCCATTCATCGTTGGTATCGACCAGTGTTGCAAGCTCCTGGTTGGTGAGCACGTAGTCGGGCACGTAGCCTCCGACTCCGGTGATGGCGGCGGTAATCTTCATGAGCGCAAAGGTGCGGCCCAAACTCCACGCAGCCCGGCCGCAAAGCCCGGCTGTGCAGACTTAGGATTTGAAAGAGTCTTTGATGTGGTCCACGATGCCAGAGTGAGCCATTTGGTAGCCCTGCATCAGCATGTTACAGATGGCCAGCGGCGTGCTCACGCCGTGGCCGATAATGGCATTGTCGTTGATTCCCAGAATGGGCGACCCGCCAATCGTTTCGTAGTTTACTTTCTCAAAAAATTCGTCGTTCAGGTTGCGGGCCACCATGATGTCGTACATCGACTCGGCCATTTTCAGCATCACATTGCCCACGTAGCCATCGCAAACGATGACATCGGCCTTGTCATTAAACAAGTCGCGGCCCTCAATATTGCCGATGAAATGCACGTGCGGGTTCACTTTCAGCAGCTGGTGCGCCGCCTGCGTGATTACCGTGCCCTTGCCTTCTTCTTCGCCCAGGCTCATGAGGCCGACAGTAGGGCGGGCAATGCCGAGCACATACTGCGCGTAGAGAGAGCCAAGCTCGCCAAATTGCTCCAGCATTTCGGGTTTGCAGTCGGCATTGGCCCCTACATCGACCAAAATACCGTAGCCGCCCGCCAGCTTGGGTACAAAATTGGCAATGGCCGGGCGCATAACACCCGTCACAGCCTTCACCGTGAACATGGCGCCCACCAGCATCGCGCCGGTGTTGCCAGCCGAGCAAAAAGCATCAATTTCGCCGCTGTGCAGCAGGCGGTAGCCCACGGCAATGCTGCTATCGGGCTTCTGTTGGAAAGCCTTGGCGGGATGCTCGCCCATGCCAATGACCTGGGTCGAAGGCACTAGCTCCAGGGCCGCCGCATCGGGGCCATACTGCTGTAAAAGAGGCCGTACCTCAGCTTCGGTGCCGATGAGTACCACCTGGGCTTTGCCGGCCAGGCGCTGGGCAGCCAGCACGGCACCGGCCACGGCAGCCTGGGGGGCAAAGTCGCCGCCCATAGCGTCGAGGGCAATTTTCATGAACGCGGGAATTGGAAAGAAGTCAGCCTATAAAGCGCAAAGGTGCGAAACCAAACCGGGCCGGACTGCCAATCTCGGAAAGAGCAGTCCGGCCCGATGGTACCGCGAAATAACAACGCTTTCGGCTATTCTTCGTCCGAACCCGTGTCGCCAGCAGCGGCCGGAGCCGCTACCGAGGCGTAGTTTTTGATAGCCAGCTGGCCATTGTGGTACAGGTCGCCATCGACTACATAGGCCTTGTGGCGCAGGTGCAGTTCGCCCGTGTTGGGGCAGATGGTGACAGCTTTAGGGGTCAGCTTGTGGTGGCTACGGCGTTTGTCGCGGGTGGCGGTGGAGGTCCGGCGCTTAGGATGTGCCATGGTCTTGGAAGAAAATTAGGAGTTAAGAATTAGGAATGATGAATTAGTACAGGGTCCTAATTCAGGTTTTTGAGGGCCGCCCAACGCGGGTCGGTTGGCTCGTCATCGTCAAGGCCATCGCCGGGAGGGCGAGTCGAGAAAATGAGTTTGGTTTCGGCATCGGGGTCGTCATCGGCTTCGTTTTGGAAGCGCGGATGCAGCTTTTTCATGGGCAAAGCCAAGCCAATATAATCGTAAAGATGCTGCGCAATATTAAGCGCCAGCGTCTCGGGCGTCACTTGCAGCACATCATCGTCGAGCTCCTTGGCCTCGTCGCTGTAGCGCACCAGCAGCCGGTTTTCAATGTCCAGCGGCTGGTCGTACTCGTCGAGGCTGCGGTCGCAGGTGAGGCGTACCGTGCCGGTAATGTGCGAGTTAATGGTGATGACGCGCTCAGTTTTGATGAGCGTTACGTCGGCGTGCAGGTTGCCATCGGCAATAAATTCGCCTTGCGGGTCGAACTGCTCGAAAAAAGCACGGCCTAGCTCAAACGCAAAGTCGTGCGTTTTAAGCGAAAGCCTAGCAATGGGCAAATCAAATTGCGGGTCGTTCTTCACAGTTAGCCGAATTAACGGGGGGCAAAGGTACGGGTTTTTATTGGCTTTATCAAGCTTAAAAGCGGGTAGCAGTTCAGGCTCAAGCCGTTTTTAAGATAAACTCGGGGCTAATGTCGAGCCGTTCGTAGAGTTTTTTGGCCAGGTCCATCGTCACGCGCCGCTTGCCACTGAGTATTTGAGAGAGGCGGCCGGCGGGTACTTCCAGCAATTGCGCCAAGTCCTTCTGCTTGAGCTGCCGCTGCTGGCGTTTTAACTCAATCATGGCGGGTAGGGTGGTAGGTTTTTGTAGTGGAATAGGCATCAATTCCAGCACATCCTCATAGTCCGAAATAGCTTGTGCCATCAGGCGCGCTTTCTCAACTAGGGCCGGGTTTTGCTCATACGCATCAGTAGCCGTAAGCTCGTCAAACTGCTGGAAAACTTCCCGGTATTCTTGCAAGCTATTGATAATCATAGTCGGCTAGGTTCAATGGTTAAAATATCAATCCGGTCATACTCTGCGTGCGTCCCCACAAACTTGATGTAGACGGTACGGATAGGAAGCATCACCTTCGCTATCAAGCGGTAATGGTTGCCTTTTATATTGAATACATAGCGATTATTAGCGATGTAGTCAACGTGATTGAAAGTGGTTTTTATATCTGCTAAACTTGACCAGTTGGCGGCTAGCGTTTTGTCATACCAATCATTTAACGCAGAAGCTGCTGCCGGGTATTTATCACCATAGTGCCGGATAGTGCTTTTGCTCAGAATAACCATTTGACCTTAAAATGAAAACGCGGCCGTTGCCAGCCGCGTTTCAAAAATAGAAAGAAAATTCTAAAAAAGAAAATCTACCGCACCGAACGCGGGTCAGCCGCGCCCAACTGTCGCGCCCGCACTACATCGCATGCCAGATAAACCGCCGCCCGAAACGACGAGGCATCAGCCATAAATTTACCAGCTAAGCCGTAGGCCGTGCCGTGGTCAGGCGAGGTGCGGACTACGGGCAGGCCTGCCGTGAAATTCACGCCCTGCTCGAAGGCCATGAGTTTGAAGGGAATAAGCCCCTGGTCGTGGTAGATGGAGAGCGTAGCGTCGAACTGCCGGAACTGGCCGGTGCCGAAGTAGCCATCGGCCGGGTAGGGGCCGAATACGAGGTGGCCGTCGTGCTCAAACTGGCGGATAACGGGCGTGATTACGTCGTTTTCTTCGCGGCCGATGAGGCCGTTTTCGCCCGCGTGGGGGTTCATGCCGAGCACGGCAATTTTGGGCTTGAGGATGCCGAAGTCATTTTGCAACGACTTGAGCAATAGGCGAATTTTAGTGCGCAGCAAGTCGGCCGTGATGCGGGCCGAAACGTCTTTGAGGGGGATGTGGCCGGTGGCGGTGGCCACGCGCAGGCTTTGGCTTTCATCGACCAGAAACATGAGGCTGTCGGCCGCGCCGAAGTAGCTGGCCAGAAACTCGGTGTGGCCGGGGTAGCGGAAGTCGTCGGCCTGCGTGTTTTCCTTGCTGATGGGCGCGGTGACGATGGCATCGAGCAGGCCGGCTTTGAGGTCGCGGCTGGCGGCGAGCAGGCTCTCGCGGGCGGCCTGGCCGCTAGCGGGCGAGGGCTGGCCGGGCGTGAGGTGGAAATCCTCCTCCCAGCACGTCACGGCGTTGAGGCGGCCGGGGGCAATATCGGCCGCGTTGCGCAATTGACGGAAGGTGAGCGGGTCGGCCCCTTCTTCAATGGGAAAGTCGTCGAAAAGCGCGGTGGCGGTGCCGTACACCACGGGCGTGCATTGTTGGAGCAGGCGCTCGTCGCGCAGGGTTTTATAGATTACTTCGGGGCCGATGCCGGCTAAATCTCCTACTGAGAAACCGAGGCGAGGGAGGGTTTTGGACATATGGAAGTAGGGTGCGGGGCTTGCCCCCGCCCGTCGTTGGACGAGTAGCGTTTAAACGACAGCCAGATAAAAAAACAGTATAGCGCCGTTCAACGAAACTCGTTCAACGACGGGCGGGGGCAAGCCCCGCACTCTACGCCAATTGCTTGGTCAGGAACTCGTACAGCAGCCGCACGCCCGTACCCGTGCCGCCTTTGCCCCGGTACGAATCGGGCGCGGTGAGGTAAGCTGGGCCGGCAATGTCGAGGTGAAACCACGGCGTGCCTTCGATGAAACGCTCCAGAAACTTAGCTGCCGAAATATGCCCGGCTTCAGCTTTGCCGAGGTTAGAGAGGTCGGCGATATCCGACTTCATGTGGTCGGCGTAGTCGTCCCAGAGGGGAAACTCGACCAGACGCTCATGGGTGCGGTGGGCGGCGGCTAGTAGCTGGGCGGTAGTTTCGGGGGTGGCGGTGCCTAGCATGGCGCTGGCCTCGGTGCCGATGGCGCGCACGGCGGCCCCGGTGAGCGTGGCTAGGTCGATGACAAGCTCGGGGTGGTATTTTTTGGCGAAGCTGAGGGCATCGGCCAGCAGCAGGCGGCCTTCGGCGTCGGTATTTTTGACTTCTACAGTGAGGCCGGAGAACATGGTGAGCACGTCGCCGGGTACGTAGGCGAGACCGCCGGGGCGGTTGTCTGTGGCGGGTACGAGGCCGATAACGTACAAGGGTACCTTGTTTTTGGCTAGGGCGTAGAGCACGCCGCCGACGGCTGCGCCGCCAGCCATGTCGCACTTCATCATGTCCATACTGCCGGGGGTGGGCTTGAGGCTGAGGCCGCCGGTATCGTAGACTACGCCTTTGCCGACGAGCACGTAGGGGTGCTCGTTTTGCGCACCTTCGGGCTTCCATTCGAGGATGCTGAAGGTGGGCGGCTCGGGCGAGCCGAGGTTTACGGCGAGCAGGCCGCCCATGCGCAGGCTCTCGATTTTGGCGAGGTCGAGAATGTCGGTAGTGTAGCCGGCTGCGTCGCCGGCTTCTGCGAAGCGCTCGGCTAGCTGCAACGCGTTGAGCTTGTTGAGGGGCGCGTTGACGAGGTCGCGGGCGAAGGCTACGCCTTCTAGTACGTGTTGCAGCTCGGTGATTTGGACGGCGGTAGCAGCTTCGCCGACTAGCGCAATGGTGGTGAGCGATGCGGCGGCGCGGGATTTCTCGTCCGTTTTATAGCCTTCAAATTCGTAGGCTGACAAGAATAAACCCTCGGCTAGCGTGAGCGCGGCGTCAACGTTTTCGCTGAGATTATGAATAAAAACCTCGGCTGTTTTTTCCTTTTTCAGCGCGGCTTGCAGCTGGTGGCCGGCTTTGCGGAGGGCTTCGAGCTGGAGGGCGGCGGTGCGCTTGGCTTCGAGCACCACGTAGTAGTGCTGGTGCGAAAAGTGGTTGAGCGCGACGAAGGTTTGCTTGTCGGCCAGGGCGGTTTCGACGTAGGCGCGGGCCGCCTCGGGCAGGTCGGTAGCGGCGGCATCGGGCAGGGTAGGGGTACCCTGCGGCAAAATAAATACCTGAGTAGACTGGGCCGGCGCGGTGGCGGCGTGGGCGAGCGTGAGCGACATAGGGGGAGATTATAGAAGCGTAACTTTGGCGAAGGTATTGTAAAACGGAGTGGCACTCCGTTTCGCGTCCGGTCTGCCCCCACGATAAACGGAGTGCCACTGGCTTCGCCGACCTTTGGTTCCGTTTTACCTGCATCCATGATTCTTCGGAAAACCCTGCGGCTCTTGCTGCCGCTGCTCGGCTCGTCGCTGCTGGCCTCGGCCCAATTGCTTCAGCCCAAAGCCACCTTTACCCGCGCCGACTCGCTGCGCGGCGGGCAGCGGCCCGAGCGCACCTGCTACGATATCAACTACTATCACCTCGATGTGAAGCTCGACCCGGCCCGCAAGTTTATCAGCGGCTCCAACCTGTTTCGCTTCACCGCCACCCGCGATTTTACCCGGCTGCAATTCGACCTTTTTGCCAATCTGGCGTTGGGCAAAGTGCTGTATCATGGCAAGGAATTGCCCTTCACCCGCGAGGCCAATGCGGTGTTCGTGGCCTTTCCACAGGTTATTAAACAAGGCAGCCGCGAGGAGTTCACCGTCGAATATTCGGGCGAGCCGATTGTGGCCAAAAAGGCTCCCTGGGATGGCGGCATGGTCTTCACGCAGGATGCGGCCGGCCAGCCTTTCATCGCTACGGCCTGCCAGGGCGTGGGGGCCAGCATCTGGTGGCCCTGCAAAGACCAACAGGCCGATGAGGTTGATAGCATGGCCATCAGCATAGCCGTGCCTAATGGCCTGAAGGACGTGTCAAACGGCCGCCTGCGTGGCACCAAGAAGCTGCCCGGCGGCTACACCCGCTACGACTGGGCCGTAAGCAACCCCATCAACAACTACGACGTGGCCCTGAACGTGGCTAATTTCAGCCACTTCTCCGATGTGTACCAGGGCGAAAAAGGACCGCTGACGCTCGACTATTGGGTGTTGCCCGAGAACCTGGAGAAGGCCAAAACGCAGTTTGCCGCCAACGTGAAGCCCATGCTCAAGAGCATGGAATATTGGTTTGGGCCGTACCCGTTTTATAAGGATGGCTACAAGCTGGTCGATGCGCCGCACCTCGGCATGGAGCACCAGAGCGCCGTGGCCTACGGCAACAAGTACCAGAATGGCTACCTCGGCCGCGACCGCTCGGCCACCGGCTGGGGCGATAAGTGGGACTTCATCATCATCCACGAAAGCGGCCACGAGTGGTTTGGCAACAACATCACCAGCAAGGACATCGCCGATATGTGGGTGCACGAAAGCTTCACTACTTATTCGGAAGCCTTGTTTGTGGAAAGCCAGTTTGGTAAGCAGGCGGGGCAGGAGTACCTGCACGGCCAGCGCCGCAACATCCAAAACGATGAGCCCATCATTGGCCCCTACGGCGTGAATAAGGAAGGCTCAGGCGATATGTACGATAAGGGCAGTAACTTACTCAACATGCTGCGCGTGAGTATCAACGACGATACGAAATGGCGCAGTATCCTGCGCGGCCTCGGCAAAACGTTCTACCACCAGACCGTGACGGGCCAGCAGATTATCGACTACATTAATAGGGAGGCGGGGCGTGATTTTAGCCGCGTCTTCGCTCAATACCTCCAGCATGCCACGCTGCCCGTGCTCGAAATGCGCGTCGAAAAAGGCCAGCTGCTGGGCCGCTGGGTGGCCAGTGTGCCCGGCTTCGACCTGCCCGTGCGCCTGCGGACGAAAGGCGGCGAGTACCGTTTTGTGACGCCTACGACCAAGTGGGCGGTGCTCGATTTGCCGGGGGCAACGCGGGAGAATGTGGAGGTCGATACGTTCGATTATTACGTGGGCGTGCTCATGGACTAGGCGCTGCTTAATTAATCTAAGGCCAACGTAATGAGCGAGTTTATATGCCGGGTAGCTGAGGTGGCCGACGCGCCCGCAATTGTCGGGCTGGCCAACCAGTACACTTATCAGCAACTGAGTGCAACGGCTCGGGAGGGAGGTTTTCTGACAGGCAATTTCTCGGTGCCGGCGCTCCAGGCTATGCTAGCCTCGGTGCCAGGGCAGGTGGCCTACCGGCAGCAAGAGTTGGTGGGATTTGTGGTAAACTCCTGGCTGGCGGCTAAGCACTACCCGCCCTTGGTGCAGCAGCTCCTTGCCTTGCTGCCAGAGCTATACTATCGGCAGCGGCCGCTGGCCGATTATCGGCTGTTTTTCTACGGCCCCGTGCTAGTGCAGCAGGCCTACCGGGGGCGAGGGCTACTGCGGCAACTGTTTCAGGCCAACCAACGGGCATTGGCTGGGCACTTTGATGTAGGCGTGGCTTTTATCGCGGCTGAAAATGCAGCTTCTTTGCACGTCCACACGCAGAAGCTGGGGTTAGAGCCCGTCGGCAGCCTCGACTTTGCGGGCGCTACCTACGTTGTCCTGGCATTTGCGGTGGACTAACTGAGCGTTCCATTTGGGCGTTGGGCGAGGGCTTCGGGCCCGCCTGCCGATATTTGAGGCACCTTTGGCCGCCCGGCCGGGGTAGTTTGCTCACCAGATGGGAAACTAGCGCGGGGCGGCAACTTGGCTGCCGGCCCTGGCTCTGTTTCCTGCCGTAGCCCGTCAAGCCCGTGGCCCAGTACACCGTTCGCCCCAAAAAACACCTCGGCCAGCACTTTCTCGCCGACCCCAATATTGCCCGCCGCATCGTGGAGAGCCTGCGCTTGCCCGAGGGCGTGCGCGAGGTGCTCGAAATTGGCCCTGGCATGGGCGTGCTCACGCAGTACTTGTTAGAAAACAAGCAGTACCAGACTAGCGTGGTCGAAATCGATACCGAGTCGGTGGCGTACCTCACGCAGCACTACCCGGCGCTGGCCCCGCGTATCTACGCCACCGATTTCCTGAAGCAGAACCTAAGTACGATGTTCTCCGGCGCACCGCTGGCCATTATCGGCAACTTCCCCTACAACATCAGCACCCAGATTTTTTTCCAGGTTTTGGAGAGCCGCCAGCAGGTGCACGAGGTGGTGGGGATGCTGCAAAAAGAAGTGGCCGAGCGCCTGGCCGAGCCGCCCGGCTCCAAAACCTACGGTATTCTGAGCGTGCTTTTGCAGGCGTATTACGATATTGAGTACCTATTCACAGTGCCGCCGCACGTATTCGTGCCGCCGCCCAAGGTCGAGTCGGCCGTGGTGCGCCTCACTCGCAACGCCACCGAGCGGCTGGACTGCGACGAGAAGCTGTTTTTCCGGGTGGTGAAGCAGGCGTTTTCGACCCGCCGCAAGACCTTGCGCAATGCCTTGAAGCCAATGGGACTGTCGGCCGAGGCGATGAGCGGGGAGCTGTTTGACAAGCGCGCCGAGCAGTTGGGCGTGAGTGACTTTGTATTGCTGACGAATTTGGTGGCGCAAGTATGAAAAGGCAAAAGGCTCTGGCATACTGTGGGCTCTTTTTGCTGGCTGGCTTTATAAGTAGCTGCTCTAGCCCTGAGCGGACACCGGTAGCAGGTCGTTACTACACTGCGTTCACCGAAGATGGAGATGCAAGGCTGTATTTTGACGACCCCCGACTAGGGCCTACGGAACTTGGCGCTCCCTCACTAGTTGGTACAGCCAAAGGATATGTGGCATCCTGTGAAGGCGGTGAAGGAAATTGCTACCTGTTTCCGGCTGCTGCTGCTACGGCCGAAGCAGCCCTCAGCGCCCGGATAGGACCCTTAACGGAAGCTGCTTGCGAGCAAAAAGTAGTACAGTTAACGGGCGATTCTCTGCAACTTAAGTCACTTATACTTTAGCTGATGCTCAAGTTTTCGTTGCTCTGCGCGCTGCTCTCGCTAGGCTGTCTGCCAGCCAAAAAAAGCCCGTGGTTTAGTGGGTGCGTGGTGTACGAAAACGAGTATAAAACCATGGCCGGCGAAACGCTCTTTTTCGCGGCCAAGACCAAAAACTGGTTTTATGTGCAGGGCAACAACCTGAAAATGTATGACCGCAATAAAAAGCTGACGGAACTGTATCTCGGCAAGAAAAATGAGTTTTATACCTTCGACAAAGGCAAAGCCGTGCTGCTAGCCGATACCGCCCGGCAGCCAGACCGGGCGATTTTCGAAAACCTGCCGACCACTACGACCATCCTGGGGTATCCCTGCCAAACGCTTCATATGGTAGCAGGTAGCGTCTCGACGCTGATTTATTACTCGGCGGCGGTGCGCGTGAATGCCGCGAGCTTTAGCCGCTGCCACGCGGCGGGCTGGGCGGCGCTGCTGCAAGCCACGCACGGCGCGCTGCCCCTGCGCACCTTTAGCATCAATACCCAGCGCGATATAGTGGCCACCACCGAAGCCATTGAGGTGCAGGCCCGGCCGCTGGCGGCCGATGAGTTTACGGCTACCGCGCTGGCGCAGTAGAGTGTTTTTCGGAGCCAGGCCAAGCGGCCAAGGAAAGCCGGGTTTGTAGCTTTGGCAGCCCTGGCAGCTGCCGGGCAGTACGCCATCTTACTTATGAAAAAACTTCTCCTCGCTTGCACGCTACTGTCTACCGGCTTCATTTTGCCGAAAGCCGGCCCGTGGTTTAGCGGCAAAATCGTGTACCATAATACGTTTAAGACCCTGGCCGGCCAGGATATCACCGACAAGCTGGCCCCGGTTTTTGGTACCGACGACCCGTACTACATCAGCGATGGCAGCTACAAGATGTACACCGAAAACAAGCAGTTGGTGGAGCTGTACACCAGCGCGACCAACGAGTTTCGGTTTTTTATGAAGGGCCAGGCCATGCCGGTAATGGATGCCGCCAAGGGCACGCCAGGCACCGTGAAGCCGCTCACCCAAACGGCTGCCATTGCCGGCTATCCCTGCCAGAGTTTGGAAATAACCAACGCAGAGGAAGGCTCCAAGACGGTGTATTTCTACGCGCCCAAGCTGCGCGTCAACCCCGAGCGGTTTGCCAAGCACGCCATGGGCGACTTCTATGCCTACCTCAAAGCCAGCAATGGCGCACTGCCCCTGCGCATGGAAGTCACCAATAGCAAGCAGGGCTTTACGATGGTGAGCGAAGCTACGGCGGTGCAGGCTATGGCGCTCACGGCCGCCGACTTTACAGTGGATGCACCGGCGCGGTAAGCGCAACTGAGCCAAGCGCAGCCATGAAAAAGCGGTTTCTTTTGGCGCAAAGTTGCTTGGTAGCAGCGTTGGTAATCGGCCTAAGTGGCTGCTTCTGGTTTGATGAAAATACTCAGGTTTATATCACGAAGCGGTATTACACCGAAACCGCTGCCGACACGCAAACCAGATTGTATTTTGATGACCCTCACGAGGATGTCTATGAGCCGTTGCTCAACAATGTTAGTGCGCTGGGAGTAACTGCCAACTACCTAGCCGTGCGCGATGAGGAAACGTACTACTTGTTTGTTAGTGATGCAGCCAGTCTGGACCTGGCCCGGAAAACCGCGCTAGGTCCACTGGATATGCACACGTTTAAAAAGAAGCTGAAGCAGCTCGTTGGTGATTCCGCCCTCCAGCTTTCTTCAAAATTCTGAGTTAATGAACCTCTGCCTGATAATCGACGAAATGCACGCCTCGCTCTTGCCCATGCTCCGCAGCATCGGCGTCGAGGGCGACTACCAACCCAAGCTGGCGGCGGCCGACGTGCCCGCCGCCCTCGCGGCCCGGCCCTACACCGGCCTAATGGTGCGCAGCAAAATGCGCATCACGGCCGCGCTGCTCACCCACGGCCCGCAATTGCGCTACGTGGCCCGCGCCGGGGCCGGCGTCGATAACATCGACGAAGACGCTCTGGCCGCCGCCGGCGTGACGCTGGTAAATGCCCCCGAAGGCAACCGCGACGCCGTAGGCGAATTTGCCACTGGCCAGCTGCTGGCCCTGTTGCGCCACACCGTAACCGCCGATGCCGAGGTGCGCCGCGCCGAGTGGCACCGCGAGGCTAACCGAGGCGAAGAGTTGGGCACCAAAACCGTGGGCCTGCTTGGCTATGGTCATATGGGCCGCGCCTTTGCCAAGCGCCTGCGCGGCTTTGGCTGCACGGTGCTGGCCCACGACCACGACCCGGCCGTGCTCACCGACGGCAACACCGAGCTGGTGCCGCTGGCCGAATTGCAAGCCCGTGCCGAGGTGCTGAGCATCCACATTCCCTATTCGGATGCCAACCACCAGTTTGTGAATGAGGCGTTTCTGGCCGCCTTCCCGCATCACATTTGGCTGGTGAACACTGCTCGGGGCGAGGTGCTGGACCAGGCCGCGCTGGTGGCCCGCCTGCAAGGCGGCCAGGTGCGCGGCGCGGCCCTCGATGTGCTCGAAAATGAAAAGCTGGCTACCCTCACGCCCGCCCAGCAGGCTAGCTTCGATTACCTGAAAACCGCCGCTAACGTGGTGCTATCGCCCCACATCGGCGGGTGGACGCACCAGAGCTACCAGCGCATCAACGAGGTGCTGGTGGCTAAAATTGCGGCGGTGCTGAGGGCGTAATTTTGGTGTTTGGTACGCAGGGCTTAGTGCCTCGGGAGGAGGCAAAGGATAATCTCAGGCACAAAGCGTCGGGCACCAAGCACCGACTTTCTGCTGTATCTTTGCCTCACCAATGGGGGAGAACGGCTGGCCGATGTGCCAGCCGTTCTCTTTCTTTTTTATCAGACCCACCCGCTACGCGAAAACAGTCCTGAATTTTATGGCCACCATTAATTATTACACCCCCGAGGGCCTGCAAAAGCTGAAAGACGACCTCCAGGAACTCAAAGTAAAGGGGCGCGCCAAGGCAGCTGAAGACCTGCGCGAAGCCCGCGACAAGGGCGACCTGAGCGAAAATGCCGAGTACGACGCCGCCAAAGACGCGCAAGGCCTGCTGGAGCTGAAAATATCGAAGCTCGAAGAGGTGCTGGGCAATGCCCGCGTTATCGACGAAACCAATATGGACTTCACCAAGGTGCTCATTATGAGCAAGGTGAAGCTCAAGAACCTGAAAAATAATATGGTGCTCGACTACCTGCTGGTGGCCGAGGAAGAAGCTAACTTGGCCGCCGGTAAAATCTCAGTGAAGTCGCCCATCGGCAAAGGCTTGCTGGGCAAGTCGGCCGGCGATGTGGCCGAAATCACGGTGCCCGCCGGCAAGCTCCAGTTTGAGATTCTGGAAGTAGGCCGCTAGCCTGTGCGGTAAGCTTTAGCTTGCCGTAAAAATTGCCCCTCAAAGTACAAGGCAAGCCCCGACTAGGCTTGCCTTTTTTTTGCGTTCTTTGCCCAGTGCCGGCCTATCGCACGGCAAGCTAAAGCTTACCGCACACTCCATGCCCACCATTTTTTCTCGCATTGTTTCGGGCGAGCTGCCCGCCTACAAGGTCGCCGAAGACGCTGACCATCTGGCCTTTCTTGACATCACGCCGCTGGTCGAAGGCCACACGTTGGTCATTCCAAAGCAGGAAATCGACTACATCTTTGATATGACGCCGCAGGCGCTGGCGGCGCTGCACGTGTTTGCGCAGCGCGTGGCCAAGGGCGTGCAGGCCGCCGTGCCGTGCCGCCGCATCGGCGTGGCGGTTATTGGGCTGGAAGTGCCGCACGCCCACATTCACCTCATCCCGATGAATAAGGTGGCGGATATGAATTTCGCCAACCCTAAAATAACCGTGCCCGCCGAGCGCCAGCAGGAACTAGCCGCCGCCATCGCCGCCAAGGTGCCGGGCGGCAGCGGCCTCCCCACCCCGGCTCCCGCCGACGCGGCTCCCGCTGCCGCTGCCAAAGCCGCACCCGCCGACCCCAACGACGCCACCCTGGCCCAACTGCAAAAGTTGACCCAAGGCCTGTCGTTCAGCAGCGAATCGGATGCGCCGCTTGAAGCCGTGAGCTACGCCGCGCCCACCGGCGACCTCACCGATGCGCACTTGCTGCAAGTGCTGGGCGAACCGGCCAAAGCCAAGGTGGAGAAAGCCGAGCTGACGCTATTTCTGCGTAACCAAACGACGGACAGCAGCAAGGCTGGCGTAGATATCGCCAATCGCTACAAGGCGCTGCAAGTCTATATGAAGCAAGAGCTTGACGGCACGCAGGTGTACCGCATCGGCTCGGGAACGCAGGTAAACGCCTACGCGCTGGGCCGTGATGTGGCTGGGCGCTTGGCGGGCTTTAAGACAGTGCTGACAGAAAGCTAGCGCGAAAACGGCCACAACGGCCACCGTAACGCGAACTGGAAAGTTCGCGTTACGGTGGCCGTTGTGCGAATACCGATATCTGTATGAAAACTTTGCTCAAGCTGCTTGCCGCCAACCTATTAGCGCTGCCTGCTACCGCCCAAACCTGGACGCCGCCCGCCGCTGTAGTGGCCGCGCTGCCCACGGTGCAGCCCGCCGCCTTTGAGGCGCACGTGCGCTACCTGGCCGACGACCGCCTGCGCGGCCGCTTACCCGGCACGCCCGGCTACCAACTGGCTGTGGACTACGTAACGGCGCAATTCAAGCAAAACGGCGTAGCTCCGGCTGGTGACCAGGGCGGCTATACCCAAAAAGTGCGTCTGCGCCGCGCCTTCGTAGAGCCGGGCACGGTGGTGAGCTACCAGCCCAGCGCCGGCCCCGCGCAACCGCTGGCTTATGGCACGGCCGCCACGGTATATCCCAATCCGGGCCAGCCCGAAGTCGCGGTGAAGGATGCCGCTCTGGTGTTCGCCGGCTACGGCATTTCGGCCCCCGAATTGAAGTATGATGATTACGCCGGCCTCGATGCCAAGGGCAAAGTAGTGGTGGTGACGCGGCAGCTGCCCCGCCAGTTTGGCGACAATGAGCGGCAGTATTTCAGCGACTTGCGCACGGTGCTCGAAACGGCGGCCAGCCACGGCGCAGTGGGCGTGCTACTGGCCGCCGCCCGGCCCGACGCGCATTTGCTTGACTTTCCCAAAGGCGTGGTGAGCGCCCTGGCCCCCGATGGGCAGGTGGCGGTGTCGCGCAGCTACGCGCCGGGTTCGGTGCAATTGGTGGGCTCCATCAGCGCTGTGGCACTGCACCAGTTTTTTACCGGCGCGGCTACCGATACGGCGCGGGTGCTGGCGGCCTTGCGCAGTGGCAAAGCGGCTTCGGTGGCACTGCCCGGCCGCCTGAGTGCCCACTACCGCAGCCGCTACCAGGATGTGGACAGCTACAACGTGGTGGGCAAAATCGTGGGCTCCGACCCAAAGCTTAAAGCGGAATACGTAGTCCACAGCGCTCACCTCGACCACTTGGGCGTGGGCGCGCCCATCAATGGCGACTCGATTTATAATGGCGCGCACGACAACGCTACGGGCGTGGCCAGCGTGCTGGAAATAAGCAAGCTATACGCTAGCCTCAAGCAAAAGCCCCGGCGCTCGGTGCTCTTCGTGCTGATGACGGGGGAGGAAATGGGGTTGCTCGGTTCAGCGTACTTTGCCAAAATGCCGACCGTGCCCAAGGCCGCGCTGGTGGCCGACATAAACACCGATATGCCGACGATAATAGCTCCGCTGCTGGGCGTGGTGCCGCTTGGGGCCGACCATTCTTCTTTGCTTACGGAAGTAAGCCGCGCCGCCAGCTACCTGAGTCTAGCCGTGGAGCCCGACCCCGA
Organism: Janthinobacterium lividum; assembly: GCA_050954845.1. GTDB lineage: Bacteria > Bacteroidota > Bacteroidia > Cytophagales > Hymenobacteraceae > Hymenobacter. Next base: position 904 of record JBPBQK010000097.1, on the reverse strand, counting down.
GCCAACCCAAAACCGATTCATCCGCAGCGACCAGTACAGCTTTGTAGTGCAAGGCGTGCCGGCGCTGCATATCAAATACGGCAACAAAACGGCCGACGGCAAAAACAACCTCAGCGAGACGGTGCAGAAATGGCGCGCCCTCACCTACCACAAGCCGCAGGACAACGTGGAGGGCGGCACCTTCGACTGGGCTGCCGGGGCGAAATACGCCCAACTCAATTTCCTCGTCGGCTACCAGGTGGCGCAGGCCACCACCCGGCCCAGCTGGAATAAGGGCGACTTTTTTGGGGTGCGGTTTGGGAAATAAAGCTTTGAGCTAGCTACGCTGTGCAACGCAGCCGGCGAGTGGTAGTCTATAAAAAGCCAGGGCATAGTGCCTTGGCTTTTTGTTTTTTAGTGCTACAGATATGGTTCGTGTTTTACTACTTTGGGTGGCGCTGCTGGCGGCCGGGCCCGCGTTTGCGTTGCGGCCGGTGGCAGCCTGGTGGGCCAAGCCCGACACGCTGGGCCTGAAATACCAGCAGCTGGAACTAACGACGCCCGACCATGTGAAGCTGGTAGCCTGGCTGATTGAGCCCTCCGTCAAAGTGCCCGACCGGCACACGACGCTGGTGGTGGCCGGGGGCGACGCGTACAATATGTCGGGCAACATCTATACGGCGTGGGCGCTGGCCGATGCCGGCTACCGCACACTGTTGTTTGATTACCGGGGTTTTGGGCATAGCCAGGCGTTTGCCATCGACCAGCAGCGCCTTTACTACGAAGAGTTCGCCACCGACCTAGAGCGGTTTCGGAGTAAGTGTACGGGTTTTTAGTTTAGATTGCGCTATGCAAGCTTATTCAAATGATTTGCGCGAACGGGTGGCTGCCGCTTACGCAACGGGCCAGTTCACCATTGACCAGG
>JBPBQK010000096.1:0-1898 GCA_050954845.1 Janthinobacterium lividum | reverse complement strand
GTCGCCGCCGATGCGCCAGATATTGTCGAGCACCTCGGCCACCGGCCGGGTAAAGGGCTTGAGCTGCCGGTCGAAGAACATCCCATTTTTGGGAATTTGGATGGCGTCCATGTAGTTCTGACGCAGCGTGCCGCTGCTCATGGCGTCGCTCCAACTACTGACCACCTCGTTTTGCTCGATGCGCTGGAACGCCAGCGCCAGGGCCTCGCGGTACGTCATGCACTCGTGCGGAATCACGTGCGCGATGCTGCGCGCCGGGTCGGCCACGGTGTCGTTCTTGAGGCTTTCGACCAAGCTCTGGGCCAGCGAAAACGACGTGCTCGTCACCAGATACAGCCACCACGACGAGAGCCGCGGCGTCAGCACGGGCACCGTTACAATCCAGCGCTTGTAGCCGCGCTCGGCGGCCAGCCCCAGTAGCATCTCTTTATAAGTCAGTATATCAGGCCCACCTAAGTCGAAGCTCTGGCCCAGGCACGCCTCGTTGTCGAGCACGGCTTGCAGGTAAAACACCACGTCGCGAATACCCAGCGGCTGGCAGCGCGAGTTCAGCCAGCGCGGCGTCACCATCACCGGCAGCTTCTCCACAATGTCGCGGATAATCTCAAACGACGCCGAGCCCGACCCAATAATAATGCTCGCCCGCAGCACCGTGAGTTGGGCTTTCTCAGCCTTTTCGAGTACGCTTTCGACCGCGCTACGCGAACGCAAATGCACGCTCAGGCCCTCGTCGTTGGCAATGCCCGAGAGGTAAATAATTTGCCGCGCCGCCGTGCGGTCGAGGTACTTGGTGAAGTTGTGGGCCGATTGCTGCTCCAGTTGAAAGAAGTTTTTGCCGTTGCCGCTCATCGAGTGCACCAAGTAGTAGGCCGCTTCAATATCGAGCGGCAAGTCGGCCAACGAATCGGGCTTGAGCAAGTCGCCCTGGGCCACGCTCACGCGGGGGCGCAGTTCCTCGCTCAGCGTGTCGGGCAAGGCAAAGCGGCGCGCATCGCGCACCAAACACACCACGTCGTGTCCTGCGGCGGCCAGCAGCGGCAGCAGGCGTTGGCCAATGTAGCCGGTGGCGCCGGTAAGCAAGATTTTCATGGTAAGGGCGCAAAGGGTGGCTTAGGGGACGCAGCACCGCCCAACTAGCGTCGAGGTAGCTGCCTTTCTAAGAACGTAAGAATGATGCACTTGTTCGCCCTCAAGGGGCGCCGCGCCCTTCCCCGCCCGCTGTACTTTTACGGCCATGAAAAACCCGTACTGTCTATCCCTGGCCGCCCTACCCCTGCTCCTGGCCGCCAATGCCCACGCCCAGGTGAAACTCACCATCCCGCAGCCCAGCCCCGCGGTAAAAATGCGCGAAGCCTTCTCGACTTCGTTTGTGGAGTTGAACTACTCCCGGCCATCGCTCAAAGGCCGCACGGTCTTCGGCGGACTCGTGCCTTATGGCCAGGTGTGGCGCACCGGCGCCAACACGGTCACCAAGGTGCGCTTCGGCGAAGAGGTGAAAGTGGCCGGCCAAACCGTGCCGGCCGGCACCTACGCGCTGCTCACCATCCCCGGCAAAACCGACTGGACCATCATTCTCAACCGCGACACCGCCCAGTGGGGCGCCTACAGCTACCAGCAAAGCCTCGACGTAGTGCGCCTATCGGCCAAAGCCACCAAGCTCGCTGCGCCGCAAGAGTCGATGTCGCTCAGCCTCGAAAACCTACGCCCCGCGGCCGCCGACCTTATCCTCACCTGGGAGCGCACGCAAGTCAGCCTACCCCTCGTCGCCAACCCCGACCCCATCGTGCTGGCCCAGATTCAAGAGGCCATGAAGGGCGACAAGAAGCCCTTCCTCACTGCCGCCCAGTACTACTACAACTCCAATCAGCCCGACCTCACGCCCGCCCTCGGCTGGCTCG
>JBPBQK010000095.1:0-2752 GCA_050954845.1 Janthinobacterium lividum | reverse complement strand
GTGCTGCTGGGGCGCGAAGCCACGCCATCGGTCGTCGTGCTCGACGGGCGGACGCTGCAAAGCACGCCGGAAAGTGGGCACCGGGCCGGCTATGATGGGGCCAAAAGGCGTAAGGGCAGCAAGGCCCATATCGCCGTCGATACACTCGGCCAGTTGCTGAGCGTCGTTATTACACCAGCTAACGAGCAGGAGCGGGCGCAGGTGGGCGAACTGTGTAGACAAGTACAGAAAATCACAGGTCAAACCGTGACCGTAGGCTTCGTTGACCAAGGCTACACGGGCGAAGAGGCCGAATACGCGGCGGCCGTGCATGATATTGATCTGCAAGTAATTAAAAAGCCAGAAGGCCAGACGGGTTTTGTGCTCTTGCCCAAGCGCTGGGTGGTGGAACGCAGTTTTGCCTGGCTCAGCCGGTTCCGGCGCTTGGGCCGCGACTACGAGCGGCTCAGTAGCACCTTGCAACAACTCCATTTTGTCGTTTTTGCTTGTCTCATGCTCGCTCGACACGCTCAGAGTACATAACAGGCTCTAGTGGCAGGCCACTTGCGCCTACCCACGTTGCTGGTGCACTCGCCAATGCCGTCCGCAATGCGCTCGTGGCAAAGGGTATCGCTCCCACGCGCGTAGCCGCCCAAGGCTACGGCCAAACGCACCTGGTAGCCAGCAACGCTACTCCCGCCGGCCAAGCCCAAAACCGCTGCGTAGCTGTGCTGCTGACCAGCAAATAAGTACTGCTCATTAGCGGTAGTTCTGCTGCTCCCGGCGCTACCCCGCCAAGATAAGCGAACCGCTACCCTGCGCTGACTTGAAGAAGAATACGCTAGCTAACGGATGAGGTGTTGGCCGCACGGGGCATTGCTACGAGCTCTCCAGCACATCTTTTCCAGATGGAAACAAGTAAGTGAAGGCCGGCAAAGCTCCTGCTAGGAAGCAATAAGGCGATAAGCTCAAGCGTGTGAGAAAGTCCGGTCGCTATACTCCTTCTAGCTTTTTACCTGCGTTGCTTTTACTTTCTATTTCTCTACTTAATGGCTGATTTACAAGCTCTTGTTTTCGACTTGGATGGCGTTATCATTGATAACACGCCTATCCAGGCCCGTGCCTTCCAACTACTGTTTCGTGACCTTGACCTAAAGGCCGATGCCGAAGAACTGCTTAGTCGCCTCAACGGTATGCCCGCGACCGATATTCTGGCGCAGGTATTTGACCACCCCGTGCCTAAGGAAGACCTGAAAAAATACGCCGACCAGCGGGAGTTTCTCTACCGCACCTTATACTGGGACGAGCGCCAGCCCGCGCCCGGCTTGGTCGAATTTCTGGAAGCAGCCCGGGCGGCGGGCCTCAAGATTGGCCTGGGCAGCGGCTCGGCCAACGATACGCTGAGCTACATTCTCGACTACTTGGACCTGCGCCGCTTCTTCGACGTGGTGGTGGGTGCCGACGACGTGGATTCGGGTAAGCCTCACCCCGAAACCTACGCTACGGTGGCCGAGAAGCTGGGGGTAGCCCCCGCCAACTGCCTGGTGTTTGAGGATGCCATTTTGGGCGAGCACGCGGCGTACAAGGCGGGTATGCACTGCGTGGCCGTGACGACTAACCTGAAAGCCGCCGATTTTCAAGCGCCTTTGCTAGCCATCCAAGATTTTACCGAGCTTACCCCTTCGCACCTGCGCGAGCTATTCAGCCAGGTAGGGGAGGCTCCGAAGGCTGACGATGAGGTAACCGAAGGCCAGGACCTCCAGCCAGTAGAAGAAGCTTAAAAACAGAATTCAATTAGGAGGATTTGCCCGAACGGGCACCCTGCTACCTGCTACCCACCTCCCCATGCCCACTGCTCCTTTACCGGCCATCGTTTTCCTGCACGGCTACCTCGAAAGCCCGGCCATCTGGCCCGACTTTATTGGCGATGCATTTGCTGATTGTCAGGTGCTAATGCCCGCCCTGCCGGGCTACGGAGCCGCTGGCCCCGCTACCGACTACAGCCTGGAAGCGGCGGCCGAGGCAGTGCGCGCCGAGCTAGCGGCGGCCGGTATAGGACGCGCCGTGCTGGTGGGCCACAGCATGGGTGGCTACGTGGCGCTGGCGTTTGCCGAAAAATACCCCGGCCTGGTAGCGGGCCTGGGCTTATTTCACTCCTCCGCCCTGCCTGACACGGAAGAAGACGCCGAGCGGCGGGCCCGCAACCGCACCTTTTTGGCAGCGCACGGGATGGCAGCGTTTGCCGACGAATTCTTACAGCCGCAGCTTTCGCCTACCCACCGCGAATCGATGAACGATTCGGTAGCCCAGCTCCAACGCCTGGCCGCCGCGGTGCCGCTGGCCGTGGCCCTGGGTAACCTCGACGCAATGGCCCACCGCCCCGACCGGCGCGCCGTGCTCGAAAAAGCGACCTACCCGGTCTTGTTTATTGCGGGCAAGGACGACCGGGCCGTACTCCCCGAAAAGACGCACGAGGAAAGCCTGTTGCCTGATTACTGCACCGTGCTGTGGCTGGCCGGTGTGGGCCACCTAGGCTTTATCGAGCGGCCCACCGATACGCGCCGCGCCGTGCGCCAGTTGGTAGATGCTGCTTTTAGCCACTAGCTTGCTTTGCAAGCAAATAGGCTTAAATTTATGGTTAGCCACCAACGAAAAGCCCAGTAGCGTAGCGCTACTGGGCTTTTCGTTGGTGGCTAACTGCCTCACGGGTACTACCACAGGGCAAGTCTTCTCCTATCGCAATCTCAAGCACCTAGCAGCGCCTGCATTTGCC
>JBPBQK010000094.1:0-8154 GCA_050954845.1 Janthinobacterium lividum | reverse complement strand
TCGTACGTGAGGATGCCCGTGGCAGCGTCCGTCGAGATGAGGGCCGCCGTTTCGCTACCAAGTAACCCCTGGGCGCGCAGGTAGGCCGCCAACTCCTCAGCAGTACCCCGATAGCTTTTGTAGCCGCTGGGCACCGGGCCCAGCGGCACGTCCCAAACCAGGTAGCCCCCCGCCAGCTGCGTGATGGGCGTGGTCAGGCTGGGCAGCTGGTTAATGCGCTTGAGTAGAGGCGTTGGCATACCCAAAGCTCCGACCCACCCCCGCCCAGCCGGGAAGCCGGGCGGGGGAAAGCGGGGGCAGCTAGTCCCAGCTCAGTAGGCTGCCATCGTCCGTGCCCAGCGCGTAAGGCACGTACTGGCCGGGCGCGTAGGCATAGAGTGAGTCGACGATGAGCACCTTGCCCTCAAAATCGTAGGGGTCCGGGGCCAGGGCGCTGGGGCCATTCTGCACGAGGCTTACCTCCGTGCGCGCCAGCCTAGTATTCCAGGTGGTAACGCACACGCAGAAGCGGTGCGCGGCCACGCCAGGCACTTCGCGGGGCAAATCCAGCGTATCGAGCAGCAGCACGGGCGGCGCGCCCCGGTGCTCCAGCGTGCCGGTGAGCAGCCGGCTGGGCCCGTCGCGCAGGGCCAGGCCGTCGTAGATAGCGCCTTCGAAAAGCGGAGCCGCCTCTTTGTCCAGCGCCCGCCGCCAGCTGGTGCTCAGCGTGCCATCGGCCAGGCCCACGGCGCGGGCGAAGGCGTGCAGGTTGCCCTCGTACAAACCCGCCGGCAGCGGCACATCGGCGTGAAACACGTCGAGCGTTTCGGTAGGCCGGATACTGCCGCCCGTGGCATCAGCGCGAAAGTTATCCTCGCCTTCCCAGGTGGCGTTTTGGGGCGTGAGCTGCACGCCTACTTCGCTCAGGTAAAACTTGCCATACGCGGCGTTGGTGGCGGTAATCTCGGCAAAGTAGCTTAGGTAGGTGCCATCCGTAAACGAGGTGGAGAGCGCGCCATCGAGCTTAGCAACGAACAGGCGCAACGGGCCGCCGTTGAAGCTGGTTTTCAGTACCGTGCCCGCCGGGTAGGTCACGGGTAGCGAGCTGGGAAGGCTGGCGCTGTCGAGTTGGCCCGTGTCGGCCGCGTACCAGCTGTACACCCGTAGCTCGGCCCCCAGCGCCCCGCTCGGCAGCGCGGGCAGTGGCACACTTACTACGCTGTCTTTGGCCGTGGCGCTGTCGGCTAGCTCGAAGGTGACCTGCTGCACGCCGGCGCCCAGCCCATCGACCACCACCTCGTACGAGAGCACGCAGGTAGGCGCATTGGTGGGGGCGGCCACCTGGTTGCCGGCCGCATCGAGGTAGTACGCTTCCGGCACCAGGCGCCCGGTGAACTGTAAGGTGGCGGGCACCGCCTCGTGGCCAGCCGCCAGCGGCAGCCCTGGGCCTTGCAGAAAGTGCGCGGCCTGGCTGTACGAGCCGCCGGGGCTGCGGGGCCACTGGGTGGTGTAGTCCGTGCCATTCGCGCCGAGCTGGCCGAAGAGCAGCGGGAACACCACGCCCGGAAAGGGCCGCCAGCCATTGACCGGCCGCAGCTGGCTTTGGTCATCAAGCCAGGCGTTTTTGTCAGAAAACACCTTACCGGCCACGTAGGCGTTTTTCAGATAATCCAGGTCGGTTTGCCCCGTCAGGCTTTTCCAGCCCGCCCGCACCTGCATCACCTGGCTGCGCTCCAGCCAGTACAGCGGGCCTTGGGTGGGCGGCAATACGTTGGCGGTCGGGGCCGGCGCGCTTACGGCGGGCATCGGGGTGCCGGCGGGCAGGTAAGCCCGGCCTTCGGCCTCATCGGCGGCCTCCAGGATGTTGCGAATCTCCCACGCGCCAGCGCGCTGCACCAGTGTGCCGCCCAGGGCTTGGGTTACCGCCTCAATCGTGTCGCGCTGAGTGAGCGACGCCTTTTTCTCTTCGTCGAAATAGCCCGTGCGGTTGCTGGTAGCCACCTGCTCAGGCGCTTCCGTCGTGGCCATGTTGCTATCGCGGCGGTTGGTGAAGATGCGCACTGGCAGGCTCACGTCGCAGCGGCTCAGGCAGTGCAGCAGCGTATTGAGCCAGGGGCGGTGGCCAATCAGGCGCTGCCCCTCGTGGCCCAGCATATTCAATTCCTTCAGGGCCGCCAGCCCATCAGTGGCCGTGAGCTGAATGGGCTGCAAGCCTGGTAACAGCGGCGCGTCGTAGGTGCCGGCCTGCACGAAGCCGCGAAAATGCAGTTGGCCATTGTAGTAGAAATCAGCGCGGCAATAGCGGTCGTCGGTGATAATTTCCTCAAACGTTTCAGTCGTAACCAACAGGTTCAGCTCAGCCGACGTGGCCACCACCGAGCCCATATCACCCTGGCCGCCAATGCTGGAATTCAGGCCGTCCGATTTCAGCACCACGGGCGCAGGCTGGCCCTTGATTTCTTCTACCACCCCAGCCGGGGCCGCGGTCCATAGCTCCAGCCGGCAGGGTACGCCCGCCACGTCGCTGTACAGGTGCTGCCAGCGCAGCGCGTAGCGGTTCTTTAGCTCGTAGGTAACCGTGACCTGCTTGCCCAGCGTGTCGGTGATGAGTACCGTGTAGGCCGCCGCGGGCAAGTTATCGAAGTGCCCGGTTTGGTTGGTGGCCACTACGCCCGCTGTATCGCTGAGCTGGTAGGTTAGCGGCAAATGGTCGGCTGCCATCTCCAGCACCAAGCCGCCGTTGGCTTCGGCCGGCGTGTCGGGGTGAAACGCAATCAGGTTATCCAGCGCCAGCGTGCTGAAAGCCCCCATCGTCAGGTTCTCGTAGTACACCCCGCCCAGGCCATCGGAGTACACGCGCCGCCAGTTGGTAGCGCTGGTGAAGTAGCCATCTACCAGGCTACCAATTGGCAACTGGTAGAGCACCCCGACGCCAGCGTTATCATTGGCGTAGTGGTAGGTAACAATGTCGTGGTCATGGTAGCGCCAGTGCAAGCTGGTTTTGGAGGTAATATCGGCTACTACCTCTCTAAGCCCCACGCCGCGCGCGTAGCCCCCGCCGGCGGCCACGGTGAGTGCCAGGCTTTGCGCGTTGCCCAGTTGGTCGAGCACCGTAGCCAGGTAATTGCCTTCGCGCAGCTGGTAGAAGCGCTGCGGAAATAATTCGGAGGGCGAAACGGCCGTTTGCTGGTAGCCCTGCGCCGCCCCACTGATACCGACGAGCGTAAGCTGGTAGGGTGGTAGGCCGTACTGGCCGGTAAGGTCGACGCAGCCATCGGCCGCACCCGCGTTGCTGGTATAGAGCGGCAGCAGGCTGGCCTTTACCTGCAAATCACTGGTGACAGCGCCCAGGGCGCGGGTGGTGTAGGCGCCGCCCTTGCCATTATAGCGCACCACCAGCTCACGGCCCGGCCGCACGGCGAAGCGGTCCACTATAGTGTCCTTAGGTACCTCAGCCGGGTCGTTCAGTAGGCTATCAACCTGGGTGCGGTAGAGCGTGCGATTTTCCGAGTCCCAATACACCAGCTGGGCCGTGAATGGGCTGGCACTGCCAGCGGGGTTGGAAAATAGCTTTCGGCGCAGTTGGGTTAGCATGCCCGAAGTTCCGGCCGGGCTTGGGCGGGGTGCCGGTGGCGGCGGGGGAAAGCGGGGGCAATGCTTTACTTTGGTGGCCCATGCGCCAACACCCAACCCGCACCCGCCTCACGCGCGTCACGCGCTACCCTACCCGCGCTGGGCAACTGAGCCGGCGCGCTACGCTGATACTGGGCGTGGCGGTGGTGATAGCGACACTTCTCATTACTTATCTATGAAACACCTACTACTCGCCACCTGCCTGCTTACGTTTTTTGGCTGTAAATCAGAAGCAGACAAAAAACGTGAAGCGGCTGAATTAGCCAGCATAATGACTCAGCTTAAACGTGATGCTGAAGATGATAAACATAAAATTTCACTAGAGACATATGCCCTTATTCAGCTCGGCATGGCTCAAAGCGAAGCCGAGAAAATTATGTATAAGCCTGGGGTAGAGGTTAGTTCTAGCCAAATAGGTGCCTCTAGAACAGAATTATATACTTGGGATTTCGGTCCACGCGGCACAGTAGCACTTATGTTCCAAAATGGCAGGCTTATAAGTAAGTCTCAGCACGGGCTATACTAACCCGTTACTTTGCTCCGGTAAGTTTGCTGTTGCCCAATGGCAGCCAAATCCTGCCCACGTAGCTTGAACTCAGCCAGCACTTTGATAGTGGTTTGGTTGCTGTTCTGGCCATAATTAGTAGTGCTTGGACTACTAATGGCTGCACCTGAACTCATTGCGCTACCGCCACCGCCACCAAGGGCTCCTAGCGCCGTAGAAGCTCCAACAAGCGCAGTGCCCGCTGCGATTTCAAGCACCCCTTTGGCGGCTGTGTAACCAAAAGCAACATCGGCGACACCCATTGCAATTAGAAAGCTGCCATACTTAGCGCCGATATCAGCCAGTGCCTTGAGAATCGCTTTGCCACCCGCTTCCAGTACGTTGCCGCCATTAGCAAGAGACTCGCCAATCGCAGCGCCCAGCGCCGCAAAGCCGCTTGCTAATCCTTGTGTTAGTATCTGTGCGTTTTGCGACTCTATTGTGTAGTTGCGAATGTCAGCTACTGCGGCTTGTACTGCTGGACTAAGTGGATTAAAGCCCTGCTCTCGTAATGCCTGAAGTTCGGCGCGAGCGGCACCTACCTTTGCCGCGCCCGCATCAAAGCCCTGAAACATAGCGCTAAGTGTGCCTCCTAAGCTTGTTGCTGTGTCTTGAACCTCTCGCAATGCTTTGCCATAATTGACTAATGGCTCACCGAGGCCTTTGGTATCTATCTGCGTAGCACCAAGCAACGCATCTGCCAGTGCGCCCTTGAAGCTCCCACCTACAATCGGCTTGATTTCCAGATGCAGCGGCAGTTCAATTGGCTTTTTTGCGTACTCACCCAGCAGCCGGGCCACGTCCTGCGGCAGGGTGTCGCCAATGGTCTGCGGAATCAGCGATTTCACGCTGACCGGCTTGAGGTTAAGCTGACCACCAGCTTGCAGCTTGGCCAGCGCGATGCCGGTGTTGTAGAGGTCTACGGCAAAGCCCTGAAACGCTTTCGAGCTAGTGCTCACGCCGTCAGCAACCAACGTTTTCAGACCCTTGGCCAGCGTATCCGAGCGCCGCTCCAGCACGGCCATTTGGCTGGGGGTGTCGCCCAGCAGGTTGTCGAGTGCCGTGAGGCGGCTAAGCTCCAGGCGCAGCTTAGTGATGGCATCCGTCGCCTTTTTGCCCGCTTTATCGGTGCCTTCGAGGGCGGCAATCTGCTTTTGCAGGCTGATAATCTCGGTGTTATCGACCTTGATGGCCTTAACGGTCGTTTCCTTATCGCGCTGCTCCTGCACTTCTTTGAGGCGCGCTTTCAGCGTTTCCAAGATGCGCACCTGGCTGGTGAGCGCCTCATTGGCCCCCGCGTAGTTGGCCAGCGGAAACGGCGTGCCCAGCTTGGCCAGATTGGCGGCCAGGCCGGGGAAGGTGGCGGCCAGCGCATCGAACTGCACGGCGGCTATGCCGGCGGCCCCGCCCAACTCGGCTACCAGCTGTTTCTGCTTTTCCAGGGCTGTGGCCGACGTGGCCAGCTCCTGGCGGAAATCGATTAGAAACTGCGTGCCCAGGTCCTCGGCTTTTGCCCCGCGAAAGGTGCCTTTGCTGTTGAGCTCGTCCCGGTATTCGACGAGCTGGTTATACTGCTCATTGAGCTCGCTGAGCTTTTCCACCTGGGTGGGCAGGCTCTGAAGTGCGATGGCCTTTTCCAGCCCCTGGTTAGCGGTGATAAACTCGCGCGCCTTGGTGGTGGCCAGGCCCAGGTAGTTGCCGTAGTCGTCGAGGCCCTGGCCGGCCGCCGGCATGATGGCCGTCACCTTCTCCACAATCGCTTTTAGCTCAGCCTGCTCGTTGGCCGTAAGCGTGGTTTTGGCGCGCAGCTCGTCGTAGCGGTCGAGCAGCGGACTCACCTCGGTGGTAAGCTCGCGGGTGGCAGCGGCCTGCTCGCGGTAGGTATCGAGCGCCCGCGAGCCCGCCGTTTCGACGCGGTAGATGGCAAATGCCAGCGCGGCCAGCGCCGCCACCACGACGGTGACGGGGTTGAGCAGGGCCACAAAACCGGTTTCCAGGCTGGTGGTTAGCAGCGTGACGCCCGACTGCGCGGCCACAAAGCCCGCCTTGATGGCGGGCAGCGCTACCCCAAGCGTGCCCAAACCCAGCAGCACCGGCCCAATGGCCGCGGCCAGCCCGGCAAACGTCACAATCGCCGCCTGGCTCGGAGCCGAAAGGTTGGCAAACCCGTCGCCGATGGCCGTAATCGTGTCGCCTACCTTCTGCCCGACAGCTTGCAGGTTGAAGGCCTTGGCAATGCCGTCGCCCACCTTGGCGCTGCTGACGAGGAGGGCATCGAGGTCGTTTTCGTAGATGGCTTTCAGGCCACCCGTGACTTTAGGTAGCTTTTCCAGCTCAGTGGTCAGAATCGCCACGAAATCCTTGCTGCTCTGGCCCTGCTTGGCCAGCGCTTTGGAAATATCTTCGCTGTCAACTGTGCCGTAGAGCGTTTGCAGGGCCGCGGCCACCGCCGGCGCGGCTTCGATGATGGGGCGCAGGTCCTGGGCCAATACCTTGCCCTTAGCCGTCATCTGGGCCAGCTGCGTGGTGACGGTCTGAAACTCGGTGCGGCCGCCGCCGGTGGTGGCGATGGCGTTGGCGAACGCCTTGATTTCCTTAGCTGACTGCTGCGCGCTGGTGCCCACGGCGCGCAGCCGGATATCGGCCTGCTCCGCCGTCTCCAGGCCCAGGCCAGGTGCCTTGGCAATTACCTGCAATTCCTTCAACCGCTCGCCCGTCTGCTGCGCAGCCAGCTGCATACCGCCCAGCCCGGTAATGCCGAGTTTGCCGAGTTCCTGCTGCGCAATGGCTTGCAGGCCATTTTTCAGGCTTTCGAGCTTGGCGCTAGCGGCCACGGCCCCGACGCCCAGCAAGGCAATCGGGGCGCTGACGAAACTGGTGAGGTTGCTGCCCACGTCCTTCAGGCCCTCGCTGTACTGCACCAGGCCCTTTAGCTCTTTACGGGCTTCGGCCATCGCGGCTTTGAAGCCGCTGACCTCAGCGCCCAGTACGACAGAAACGGAAGCAAGAATATCAGCCATGGTTACACTAAATCAGCATCAAGCGCACTAGCGCGGGTAAATTCAGCCTCCACCTCTTCCGTGGTGAGGCCTTTGGCTTGTTCGGGCACCGGGTCGCCGTAGAGCCACATCACCTCTTCGGGGGCCTGCGCGGGGTCGTTTTCGCCCCGGTGGGCATTGAGCAGGATGGTGCCCAGCCACCGCAGCGGGTGGCGCCGGGCGGCATCCCGACGCAGATAGCCGCGGGCCATGCGGTCGAACTCGGCTAGCGTCAACTCCCAGAATTCGGCGGGCTTTAGTTCGAGCTCGCCGAGTCCGAAGTCGAGGAAGTTGCTCCATTCTCGGCCGGCGCTGACAACTGGGCGTTTTCCAGATTCTTGGCCGCTACGCTCTGGTTCATAGCGGCCAGCAAAGGGTTTACCGTGGTGGTCGCCTCCGTAAGGGCTTCGGCAATGGCATCCGCTTCCGGCTGGCTCATCTCCTCCAGCAAATCCACGGCCTGCTCCTGGGTGTAGTCGGCGTGGCCCGGCACGTAGCGACGGATAGCGCAGGCAATGACGCCCGAGAAGGCTTCCACGTGGTCGAGCACGATGGCCATGCCGAATTGCGTGGCCGCCTGGCCCGTGAGCTTGCTCCAGTCGCGCATCACGTTCAGGTTGAAGCGCACCGGGTACGGCTGGCCGGCAATCGTAATTTTTACTTCACCGCGGGCGGTATTGGGGGTGGTGTTGACTTCCATGTTTTGCAGAAAAATGAGGTAGAATGAATTGGCTTGCACCCACAAAACCCGCCCGGAAACCGGAGCGGGTTTTGTGAGATGGAAGAAGAAAAACCTAGGGAACTACTACAATTTCCTCCAGCTCGCCCGTGCCTTGCAGGGTGATGCTGGCCGAGGCGGCGCCTTTCAGCTGGCCGTTCAGGTCCACGCCCGTGAGCAGCACCGAGCCGCTGTAGCGGTTGGTGGTGTTGTCGTCGAGCGAGAAGCGCATGAGCAGCGGC
>JBPBQK010000093.1:0-11001 GCA_050954845.1 Janthinobacterium lividum | reverse complement strand
CACCGAAATCACCATCATCACGCAGTGGCCCGGCCGCTCGGCCGAGGAGATTGAGAAGTTCGTGACCGCGCCCATCGAAATCGCGCTCAACCCCGTGCAAAAGAAAACCAGCGTGCGCTCGACCACGCTGTTTGGCTTGTCGGTGGTGAAAGTGATTTTCGATGATGGCGTGGACGACGCCTTTGCCCGCGTGCAGGTAAACAACCTGCTGGCCGGGGCCGACCTGCCCGACGGCGCCGAGCCCGAGGTGCAGCCGCCTTATGGACCCACCGGCGAAATCTACCGCTACACGCTGACTAGCAAAGACAAAACCACCCGCGAGCTGAAAACCATTCAGGACTGGGTGATTGAGCGCAACCTGAAAGCTGTGCCCGGCGTGGCTGACGTCAACAGCTTTGGCGGCGAGGTGAAGAGCTACGAGATATCGGTGGACCCCAGCAAGTTGCAGGACTTTGGCCTGACGCCGCTCGACCTCTACACCGCCGTGCAGCGCTCGAACATCAACGTGGGCGGCGACGTGATAAACGAGGGCCAGCAAAACTTCGTGGTGCGCGGCATCGGCCTGCTCAACAACATTTCCGACATCAATAACACGGTCGTGAAGAACGTGAACGGCGTGCCCATCCTCATCAAGGACGTGGCGCAGGTGGCCGAGTCGGCGCTGCCGCGCCTGGGCCGCGTGGGCCGGGGCCTGGAAGATGACAAAGTGGAGGGTATTGTGGTGATGCGTAAGGGCGAAAACCCTTCGGAGGTAATTGAGCGCTTGCAAGAAAAAGTAAAGCTGCTGAACGAGAAGATTCTGCCGCCTGATGTGAAAATCAGCACCTTCTACGACCGCCAGCAGCTCATCGACTTCTCGACCGAGACGGTAATTCACAACCTCATGGAAGGCATGCTCTTCGTGACGGTGATTGTGTTTTTGTTCATGGCCGACTGGCGTACTACGCTCATTGTCAGTATCATCATTCCGTTAGCGCTGCTGTTTGCGTTTATCTGCCTGCGTTTGCGGGGCATGAGCGCCAACCTGCTCAGCATGGGCGCCATCGACTTTGGTATTATCATCGACGGGGCCGTGGTGATGGTGGAAGGGCTCTTTGTGGCCCTCGACCATAAGGCCCACGAGGTAGGCATGGAGCGCTTTAATAAGCTCGCCAAGCTGGGTATCATCAAGAAAACCGGCCGCGACATGGGCAAGTCGATTTTCTTTGCCAAGGCCATCATTATCACCGCCTTGCTGCCGATTTTCTCGTTCGAGAAAGTAGAAGGCAAAGTGTTCTCGCCGCTGGCTTGGACGCTGGGCTTCGCCCTACTTGGGGCGTTGATTTTCACCCTGACGTTGGTGCCAGTGTTGGCCAGCATCTTGCTGCGCAAGGACGTGCGCGAGAAAGACAACTTCATCGTGCGCGGCATTGCTAAGGGCGCGAGAAGCGTGTTTGTATTCACTTACGCCCGCAAAACGGCGAGTCTGTTATTTGCCGCTGCGCTGGTGGTGGTGGGCGTGGGCATGTACCAGTTTTTGGGTACCGAATTCCTGCCCGAACTCAACGAAGGCTCGATTTACGTGCGGGCGCAACTGCCGCTGAGTATCTCGCTCGACGCCAGCAACAAGCTGTGCAACGAAATGCGACGCGTGTTCATCAGCTTCCCCGAGGTGAGCGACGTGGTGAGCCAGACCGGCCGCCCCAACGACGGCACTGACCCTACGGGCTTCTACAACAACGAGTTTCTGGTGCAGATAAAGCACACCGATGAAGTGCAGAAGAAGATGAAATCCAAAGCGTACCGCGAGGAGCTCATCGAGCACATGAAGGAAAAGCTGAACCGCTTTCCGGGTGTGGACTTTAACTTCTCGCAGCCCATTACCGACAACGTGGAGGAAGCCGCCTCGGGCGTGAAAGGCTCCATTGCAGTGAAAATATATGGCACCGACCTCAAGCTGATGGAGGGCAAGGCCCGCCAAGTGTATGAAGTGCTGCAACACGTAGACGGCATCGACGACCTGGGCCTCTTGCGCAACATCGGCCAGCCCGAGTTGCACGCCGACCTCGACGAGCGCCGCATGGCCAGCTACGGCATCAGTAAGAGCGATGCCAACGCGGTGCTTGAAATGGCGGTGGGCGGCAAGCAGGCCAGCCAGATGTACGAGGGCGAGCGCAAATTCCCCATCCGGGTGCGCTACGAGGCGCAGTTCCGCCAAACGCCCACCGAGGTAGCGGCCCTGATGGTACCCACCCAATCGGGCAAAACCGTGCCCCTGAACGAGATAGCCGACGTGAAGCCGGTAACCGGCCCCAGCCTGATTTACCGCGACGATAACACCCGTTTCTCGGCCGTGAAGTTCTCGGTGCGGGGTCGCGACCTGGGCTCGGCCATTGCCGAGGCGCAGGAAAAGGTGAATAAAGCGGTGCAGCTGCCCAAAGGCTACTCCATGAAATGGACTGGCGACTTTGAAAACCAGCGCCGCGCCTCGCAGCGCCTGGCGCAGGTGGTGCCCATCTCGCTGGCGCTTATCTTCTTCATTCTGTTCATCTTGTTTGGCAATCTGAAAGATGCCGGCCTGGTGCTGCTCAACGTGCCATTTGCCCTCATCGGCGGCATTGCGATGCTGCTCATTACCCATACTAACTTCTCGATTTCGGCCGGTATTGGCTTTATCGCCCTGTTCGGTATCTGTATTCAGAATGGGGTAATTCTCATCAGCGTGTTTAAGCAGAATATGCTGAACAAGATGAGCCTCGACCGCAGCTTGTCGGAAGGCGTGGCCTCCCGCGTGCGCCCGGTGGTGATGACGGCGCTCATGGCCATCATCGGCCTCATGCCGGCGGCCCTCAGCACCGGCATCGGCTCCGAAACCTCGAAGCCGCTGGCCATCGTGGTTATCGGCGGCCTGCTCACGGGCACGGTGCTCACGCTGTTCATCTTCCCGCTGATTTTCGAGCGCACCTACCGCGCCGAGCACACGCACTACGCCGACGACCTGCCCGCTAACCGGGAGCTGGCCGCGCATTAATTAGTGCAACTACCGCAAAGCGAAGGGCTTACACGCAAGTGTAAGCCCTTTTTTGTTGCTTGCCTCCTGGCGCGGGCAGCGCTGGTGTTTTCTTTGTTCTTCTTGCCCGTTCCAGCCATGCCCGATATCTACAACGACGCCACCTACCTAGCCCACAACCCCACCTGGCACGAGGAAGATGCGCCCTTCAAGACCGAGCGTATCCGGCGGCTGCTGGCCCGCAATACTGTGCCGCTGGCCACGGTGTGCGAGGTAGGCTGCGGCAGCGGCGAAATACTGGTGCAGCTGGCCCGGCAGCTACCCAGCACCACGCGCCTGGTGGGCTACGATATTTCGCAGCAGGCCATGGCCATCGCGCAGCCCAAGTCTACCGGCCAGCTTCGGTTTGTGTTGCAAGACTTTACCAGTTCCGCCGTAGCCGAAGTGTATGACTTGCTGCTGGTTATCGACGTAATTGAACACTTGGATAACTACTTCGAATTTCTGCGCGGCATCGTGGGCAAGGCGCGCTACACCATGTTCCACATTCCGCTGGATATGAGCGTGTGGTCGCTGCTACGCGAGCAAATGCTCCTGGAGTCGAAAGCCCGGGTGGGGCATATCCACAATTTCACCGAGGATTTTATTTTGAGCGTGCTGGCCGAGTCGGGCTTTCGCATCGTGGATAAGCTATACACCGAGCCGGTCTATAAGCGCAAAACGCGCAAAGAACACGTTATCGACGCCGCCCGCAAGGTATTGTTTAGCTTAAATCCTAAGTTTTGCACCAAGACGCTGGGCGGCTACTCCCTGCTGGTGCTGACCGAAAATCAGCCACCAGCTACCTAGTACTTCGTCAGAAAATCGGCCACTGCGCCCTGCCACGCCTGCGGGTGCTTGACCCAGTAGGGCTCGTGCTCCGAGCCTTCAAAATCGAGCCGTTGCTTGGGACCGGCCAGGTTGGCAAAAATGGCGTCGGTTTCGGCGCGGGTCACCTTCGAGTCGGCGGTGCCCCACAGTAGCAGGGTGGGGGTATTGATGCGGCGGGCAAACTCCTCACCTTGCAGGCTATACGCCCAAAAGCCATTCTGCACGCCGCCCCAGAAGACTAGCATATCGGCCAGCGGAAACGCCGGCACCTTCATCGAATGAAAGCGGTTGTACACCGTTTGGCGCATGGTGCCATAGGGGCACTCCAGAATGTTCATATCGGCCTTCACGCCCAACTCGGCTTCGGCCCGCATGATGGCCACGGCCCCCATACTCACGCCGTAGAGAATGAGCGAATGGGCAGGGTGCCGCGCCCGCAAGTACTGCACGCTGGCCGCCACATCGTCGGCTTCATTATAGCCAATGGTGGTGCGGTTGCCGGCCGAACTGCCACTGCCCGTTTGGTCCACGAGCAGCACGGCGTAGCCCAATCGCCGAAAGTAGCCAGCCTCGTGCAGCAAATGCGCCTTGCTACTGGTATAGCCGTGAAACAGCGCCACCGTGCCTTTGGGAGTGCTGGTATCGGGTGGGGCGTACCAGGCGGCGAGTGGGCCGTTGGGGCTGGCAATGGTCACATTCTCGACCTGAAAGCTGGGAACGAGCAGGCTCTGCGGCTTAGGGTTGCTGATGCCCGTGAGCAGCACCCATAGCTTGTGGCTGGTAGTTAGCTGCTCGGGGTTAGGCGAGTGCAGCCCCGGCTCGTCGGTGAAGTGGGTGAAGCGCCAGGCGTGCATAAAGGCCACCACGTTGCCAGCAATAAAGGCTAAGCTTCCGAGCAGAATAAGGCGGCGTTTCATGCGGCGAACGGTTGGGGTTAAGAACGGCTCCGGCCTTTAAAAGCAGTTTGGGGACGGGTTAGTTTGCGGGCCGCTACTGACTGCCCCGCGCCCGCCGTTTTGCGGAGCGCCGCTACTTCGTCGGCCGTCAGCTCGCGCCACTCGCCGGGGGCTAAACCAGCTATCGCCAGTTCGCCCAGCGCCACGCGCACCAGCCGCAAACAGGGCAACCCCACGGCGGCGCACATTTTGCGCACCTGCCGGTTCATACCCTGCGAAATGGTAATAGCCAGCCAACTCGTTGGGATGCTGGCCCGGTAGCGGATGGGCGGCGTGCGCGGCCATAAGTCGGCCGTAGTAGCCTCATCCAAGGCTTGTACCTCAGCGGGCAGCGTGAAGCCGTCCTTAATCTGCACACCCTGGCGCAGCTGCGCCAGCGCCGCCTCGGTGGGCAGGCCCTCCACCTGCGCCCAGTAGGTTTTGGGCACCTTGTAGCGCGGGTCGCTGAGGCGGTGCTGCAGCTGCTTATCATCCGTTAGCAGCAGCAAGCCCTCGCTGTCAAAATCCAGCCGGCCCACGGGGTACACCTCGGGCACGCTCACAAAGTCTTTGAGCGTAGCGCGGCCGTGCTCATCGGTAAACTGGGTGAGGACTTCGTAGGGCTTGTTGAGGAGAATGTAACGCATAAAATCGGCTGTCATGCTGACGAAGGAAGCATCTTGTCAGGGTAGATTGACTGAATGAAGCAGATGGATGCGCCCCTGACAAGATGCTTCCTTCGTCAGCATGGCAAACGCGTTTTAAACGCCGCCCTGGTACTTGCGGGTGGCCCATTCGGCTGCCAGCAGCGCCAGCAGCACAAAAAACAGCCACTTCAGATTAATTAAATCCTTCAAGTCATCCTCGCTGGAAAGCACTGGTTTGAACTGACGGGCCGCAATATCCTGCGCCAACTTATTCAGCTGCGCGGGGTAATAAAGCTGCCCGCCACTGCGGCGGCTCAGCTGCCCCAGCAGCCGGTGGTCGGCCCTAGATTCCTGGGCTTCAAGGGGCTGGTTTTGCACCAGGACTTCGCCCGCTGCCTGCTGCGCTTGGCCGCCGAGCGTGGCCCGCGCCTGGTAGCGGTAGAGGCCGGCCGGCAGCGGCCCCAGGTGCAGCGGCGAGCCATCGGCCGGGTTGGCGAAGGCGACGGTGCGGGTTTTGCGAGCTGAGTCGGTAAGCGTGAGGGTTATTTTCTGGTCGTAGATGCGCTCGAAAACGGCGTTGTATGTTTCCGCGCCCAGCGTCACATCGTCTTGCGTGCCGAAGGCATCCTGGGTGGGGTACACATCGAGGCGCTTCTTATTGGCATTCTGGGTCAGCAGTTGTAAGGCGCGGCCGATGAGGCGGTCGTAGATTTCGGGGCGGTCGTCGTGGGCGGTAGCTTCGGCTAAGCGCCATTGCCAGGTGTTTTCGGCCAGCAGCGTGGCCGTGCGTGGGGTAGCGGTGGCGCTGCCAAAGGCCAGCAGCGGCTTTTGGGTGGGCAAGCGGCCTACTTGCTGCCACAGCGCGGCCTCGGCCCCGCTGGCCAGCCGCACGTCGCCAAAGGGCACCTGCGCGGGTGGGTACTGTCCAAAGCGCCGGCGGCTCTCCTCATCGAAAGGGAAGCGAGCGAAGTTAGGGTTGGGCAGCGGCGTGACCTCATCGGTTTGCGCGCCGCGCGGCTGCACGCTCAAGCCGCCATTCAGTTGGTTGTAAGCGCCCAGGTCGGACTGCGCGCCCAGCACGTAGAGCACCGGCACACGGGCGGCGCGCACCCGCGCCAGCAGCTCCTGGCCGAGGCCACCTTTGGCCGGCAGTTGGTGCAGCACGGCCACATCGAAGCTAGTGCCAGCCGGTAGCGGCGCGCCCACGCCCGCCACGCTTAGAGTCAGGTCGAAGTTATTATTCGCCAGAATAGCGGCCCGCAGCGCCTTCAAATCGGGGTGGGGGGCCGCGCCGGCCAGCAGCACGCGCAGCTTGCCTTTCACAATTTCGAGGAAGGCCGTGCGGGTATTATTCAGCGTCGTAAACTCGCCAGCCTGGGGCAGCACGCGCACCTCGTAGCGGCGCTTGCCGGGCGCGGGGGCCGTGAGCAGGAACGTGGCGCGTACCCGCCGCCGGCCGGCCGGCAGCGCTACCTGGCGCGTGGTGAGCACCCGGTTGCCCTCGCGCACCTCCACAGTGGCCGTGCCACCGGCGTAGCCCTCGTAGCCGATTTCGGCTTCCAGCGGAAATTTATTGCCGCTGAAGGCGACGCGGTTGTATAGCAGGTCGGTTAGCCGTAAGTCTTTTTTGGCAATGGTATCGCCCAGCGCCACGCCGAAAATGGGGAAGCTAAACTCCGAAAACTGCGGCTCCTGGCCTTGGTTTACGATGCCGTCGCTCACGAGCACCACGCCGGCCAGGTTGCGGTCGGCGGTGGCCTCGCGGCTGTCGGTGAGCAGCCGGTTGAGGTCGGTGCGGTCGGCGGTGAAGCGGAGCGAATCGGGCGCAGCCTCGGCCTTGGTGAAGGTGCGGGTTTCGACCCGGAAGCCCTTTTCGCGGAGCGTGGCCGCCAGCTGCGGCAGGCCTGTAGTGAGCTGGTCGAGGCTAGGCTTAGGGGTGAACAGACTTATTGACTGCGAGTTGTCAACGGCCAGTACGACCGTGGGCGCTTCGGTGCGGGTGGTCGTGGTTTTGACAAACGGCGACAGCAGCAGAAAGCATAAAAAGCTTACTACCACAAAGCGCAGCGCCGCCAAACCGTAGTTAATGGCCCGGCTCCACGGCGCTTTGGCCGAGTACAGCAGCGCCGCGTAGCCCGCGCCCACGGCCAGGCACAACAAGATAAACCAGGGAGAATAGGCAGTAGAAAGCAAGAGCAGAAGCGCGCCGCTCAAGCAGCGCAGCGCAATAAACGAAGAAAAGCCGCCCGCTCACCGATTGACAACCGTAACCAGCTCGGGGCTGCTAAAGATACTGGCCGGCGAAATGACGGGCTCCGACAACGGTAGTTGCGCCCCGTAGCGTTCCCGCAGCTTGGCCTGCACAGCCGGGTTGCTCAAATCGAAGTCGCGCAGTTGCTGCAACTTCCCCAACTGCCGGTGCAGCCCCCGGTCGTACACTTTCCAGATGAGTTCGGAGCAATAAATGCGCTCATCCGACCATTCAAACGCCAGGTCGTAGTTGTGCCCCAGCATAGGCTGGCCCGCCGCTCGCAGCCGCGCCAGCGCGGCGGGCGTGAGAGCAGTTGTGGCATCGCGCAGGCGCTTCACCACGAAGTGCCCGCCCTGACCCCGCGCCACCCACTGCGCCAGCGGCGTCAGCTTCACCGGCTGCACGGCCTCGAAAACCTGCCACTTGCCGTTGGTTTTATATAGCAGGCCGCAATGGCTATAGGGCGAGTGCGTAGCCAGCTGAATAGCTTGGCTCTGAGCTGATTGGGAAGTGTGGAAAATGAGGTCGCCCTCGTGCAGGGTGGTGGCTAGCGGGGCCACGGTGGCTGCGGCGTGGCTCAGGGCCTGCACGCGGTGGAGCTTGGCGGTGAGGCGTGGGTAGGCGAGGAAGCCGCTTACTAATAATAACAAGCCGACAAGAGAAATTCGAAGCAGTACCGGCATGAAAAGCAGTTTATAACCTTATGTTTCGGACTGAAAATTTTGCGGGACTCTTGTACGTAGTGCCAAACTCTAACAGCCGCAGGATTTATGAACCCCGAACTACACGAAGCAATCGAGCAGCTATACAAGGTGTTCAATAAATACCCAGCTAATCCGAATATGGATGGTAGCCCGATGTATGACTTGGCACAATGGAATCGGGACTTGCTAGCTAACCCAAGTTGCGGCCTATAAGCCGACTTGGTCCAAGACGTGGGCAAAGATGAAAAGAGCAATTTTTAAGGCAAAGCCAGCGGCTGTCACAGCATGAATCTGTTTGGGAAAACGGGCGGTGAGCTGACTGAAACAGGTTTCGATGCCCTTGCGAAAATACTGTATTAGAAAGCGTTGCACCGGCTGATGGGGCCGTTTGCTGTTTTGGCGGCGGGCGCTTTGCTGCTGGCTCCCGCTGGCCTCGTTGAAGAGGTCTTCGGCCAGGTAGTCCGTGTAGCCGGCATCGGTGTAGAGCACGCTGCCGGCGGGCAAGTCCAGTGCCAGGCCGCGCCGGCCGGTCTGCTCCGACTCGGCCCCGGCATGAATGTAAAACTCGACGGGCAACCCGTCGCTGGTGGCGACAACCTGCACTTTCAGGCCGTAAAACCAGCTGCGCTTGCTGGCGCATCGGCCATGATAGGCCTTGCCCGTCAGCAGCTTACAACGTGGAATACGGGTGTTATGGCACACGGCCACCGGAAAGGAGTCCAGTACGTAGCGGGCTTCGGTGTGCCCGTATTTGAGCACCTCGCCCACCAGGGCAAAGAGGGCCAGCAGCGTATCGGTGAGCGCATGCAAGCGGCGGGTGAAACCGCTCTTGTCTAACCGATTCTGCCCCCAGTGCTGCTCCATATAATGCTTGGCCACGACCAAGTTGCCACCGAAAAAGCGGGCGGCCACTAGCGCTGTCGTCAGCACCTGGGCATCGGTCAAGCGCCGACCCGAAGCTGGGGGCAGCGTGGCAGCAGGGCGGGTAAAGCGGAGTAAATCATCGAGTATGCAGTACATTGCAACGGTCTGTTCGCGCATGGTCAGCAGGGGCTTGGGAGGTCAGAGACCCAAACCTAGCCTGTTCACGCCGAACAGGCTTTTTTATGCCCCTACTACGCCGCAACTTGGGTTAGCTAAGCCGTTACGGAAGCTTTCTATTAACGAAGACTTGAATGTTTATTACGCCAAAGCCATGACGACTTGGGGTGATGTAAACGATTTCACGCATTTTCTGCCTCGCATATTTGAGTTACTGACTATAATGCCAACTGGCATTATGGAATGGGTGGCACTGAATAAACTCCATTACGGTCATTATGAAACTTGGCCTGCCATTGAGCAGGCTGCTGTCCATCAGTTTTTGCTGGCATTCTGGCAAGTATTATTGAATGAAGAGTCTGAATGGATAGATACACTCTTTAACCAATACTTCCCAGCGATTGCCAGTGTGTTCCCTGATTTCAACCGATTGCTTGAGTTGTGGGCGGCAGCCGGCAGCCAAGAGGCAGCACAACGATTGGCCTTTTTTGTCTGTGACAAAGAAAAGTGGATACTGAAAAAGCGGGTGTTACCTGGTTTTTATGATTCAGCGCCTTTGGGCGAGCAATTTTTTGAATGGTTGCACAGCATTCCGGCTTTGACTAAATTAAAACAAGCCAAGCCTACGGAAGACGACCCTTACCTAGACTTGCAGTTGGCCCCAATTATCAAGCAATTGGAGCAAAAATGTCAGAAATTCTCATGATTGCCTGAAAGGCAGCATGGAAAATATAATGGCTTAGTCTTAGCAAGACTAAGCCATTATAACTAGCTGTCTATATGAAAATTACGTAAGCATGCCACCATCTACTTGCAGCACCTGCCCGGTGATGTACGCCGAATCGTCCGACGCCAGAAACGCCGTGGCTTTAGCCACATCCTCCGGCGAGCCGCCGCGCTTGAGCGGGATGGCTTTGCGCCACTCTTCGACTTGCTTTTGGTCGAGGGCACCGGTCATTTCGGTTTCGATGAAGCCGGGGGCGATGGCGTTGCAGCGGATGTTGCGCGAACCCAATTCCAAGGCTACCGACTTGGTGAAGCCGATGATGCCGGCCTTGCTAGCGGCGTAGTTGGCCTGGCCGGCGTTGCCTTTGATGCCGACCACTGAAGTCATGTTGATAATGCTGCCGACTTTGGCGCGCATCATGGGTTTGGTGGCGGCTTTGGTGAGGTTGAATACCGATTTTAGGTTGACGGTAAGCACATTATCCCACTGCTCCTCGCTCATGCGCATGAGCAGGCCATCCTGCGTGATGCCGGCATTATTGACCAGAATATCCAGCTTGCCAAACTCCTTCACCACATCATCGACCAGTTGCTCGGCCTGGGCATAGTCGGAGGCGTCGGAGCGGTAGCCTTTCACTTTGCTGCCGTGGGCGGCCAGCTCGGCTTCCAGCGCCTGGCCTTTCTCGACCGACGACAAATAGGTAAACGCAACCTGCGCGCCCTGCTGGGCAAACAACGTGGCAATGGCGCGGCCAATGCCCTTCGAGGCCCCCGTAATGAGGGCCACTTTTCCGGCGAGAGTCTGATTCATGGGGCGAAAATAGTAGCGCGAAAATTT
>JBPBQK010000092.1:0-20363 GCA_050954845.1 Janthinobacterium lividum | reverse complement strand
GGAGGGGGGAGCCTATCGTTAGGTTACGTCCGCTCACGTCTGCTTGCGGTCGGCTCCCCTCTCCCAGAGGGGAGGGGCCGGGGGTGGGGTACACGCGTTCAGTGTCACGCCAGCCCACCCGCCAGCCGCCGCTTCAGCTCGCCCGGCGTCGCGCCCGTGAGCCGTTTCACGATGCGGATAAAGTGGCTCATGTCCTGAAAGCCCGCCAGGCCGCACACGTCGGCCAGCGTGTGGCGCGGGTCGAGTAACAAGTCCTTTGTCACACGAATGCGCTCTTGCTGAATGTATTCCAGCGCGGTGAGGCCAAACTCGTTTTTGAAGCAGCGGAAGAAGCTGGGCTTGCTCATGCACGCCTGGCTGGCCAGTTGGTCGATGCTGAGCGGCTCACGCAGGTGCTGCTTGATGTACTCGGCCACGTGGGCCAGGCGGTGGCCCGATTGTCGGGCGCTGCCATCGAGCAGCAGGCGGCGGGCTTGGGTTTGGAGCAGGCGCACCACCAGTTCTTGCAGCGCGCCCGTGACAAAAAGGGCCTGGGCGCGGTTGTTTTCCATGATAATATCGAGCAGGCGGGCCAGGGTTTGGCGGGTCGGCGCGTCGTCGGTCACGAAGTAGCCGTGCTGGTTGAGGTCGAGCGCCCACTCGTCGGTGGCCTCGGCACGGGGGCAGCGCTCGTTGAGCAGTGCCACGGTCTGGCGGATGTGCGTTTCCGACATATCGAGCACGGCGCAGCGCGTGGGGTTTTCAAACGACGCCTCCGGCAAATCGACGCCAATCGCCTCGGCCACGGGCGGCACAAATACCACCCCCGGCGCAAAGGCAAACGTGGGCTGCTCGGGCCAGTGCAGCACCTTGCGGCCACTCAGCATCATGGCCACCATCGGCCGGCCGAAGCGAAAATCGACGGCCTCGGCAGGTTGCAACGTCTCGAATACATTCAGCTCAGCCTCATCCAAAGTAAAGGCCGTGCGGTTTTCAACCAGCGTTTCGAGGTGCTGGGGTAGGGTGGGGAAAAGCCGGGCGTAGGTAGCGGCAACCATCGAACGGGCAGTGGGAAAAAGGAGAACAGCGAAAGCTAAAAGTAGCCTCCTTACCAAGTGTTTCAAATGAATAACGACCAATGCAGGTGCACAGCACCCGATTGATAGGATTCACCACTACAATGATACTATCGGCTTATACAATAAGGTAAGTAACCACCCACTTTTGCCAGGCGTTCCCACTCACCCTATCGCCCTCGGCATGACTTACGAAGAATTTAATTCCACCCTCGCCAAAAGCAGCAACGCCGCCCGCGAGTTTCAGAACTTCATCAACGGCCAGCCCACGCCGTCGGCCTCCGGCCAAACCATGCAGGTGGTGAACCCCGCCACCGACGCCGTACTCGCCAGCGTGCCCGCCTCCACCAAAGCCGATATCGACGCGGCCGTAGCCGCCGCCAAGCACCAGTTTGAGAAGGGTGAATGGTCGAAAATGAGCGGCGCTCAGCGCGGCCGCCTGCTGAACAAACTCGCCGACCTCGTGGAGCGCGACGCCGTGGTGCTCGGCATGATGGACGCGCTCAGCATCGGCCGCCCGTTCGTCGAAACCCAGATGCTCGACCTGCCGCATAGCATCGACTGCATCCGGTATTACGCCGGCTGGGCCGACAAAATCATGGGCCAGCAAGTGCCCACGCCCGGTTACTTCGGCAACCCCACGCTCTCGTATACCCTGCGCGAGCCCATCGGCGTAGTCGGCGCGATAACTCCTTGGAATACACCATTTATGATAACCTGGTGGAAGCTCGGCCCAGCCCTGGCCACCGGCTGCACGGTCGTCATCAAGCCCTCCGAAGAAACTCCGCTCTCGGCCCTGCACCTGGCCCGCCTGATGCAGGAAGCCGGCTTCCCCGACGGTGTGCTGAACGTGGTAACCGGCACTGGCGAAGCCGCCGGCGACGCCCTGGTGCGCCATCCCGACGTCAATAAAATATCATTCACCGGCAGTCCCGAAACCGGTCGCCTCATCGCCAAAAACGCCGCCGACACCTTCAAGCGCGTCGGGCTGGAGCTGGGCGGCAAGTCGCCGCAAATCATCCTGAAAGATGCCAACCTCGAAGCGGCCATTGGCGGCACCGCGATGGGCTTGTTTTTCAACCAGGGCCAGGTGTGCGCGGCCGGCACCCGCGTGCTCGTCCACCGCAGCCAAATCGACCAGGTAGCCGAGGCCCTGGCCGGCGCAGCCAGCGGCATCAAGCTCGGCGACCCGCTCGAAGCCACCACCCAAATGGGCACGCTGGCCAGCAAAAGCCAGTTCGACCGGGTAAGCAATTACATCAAAATCGGGCAGGCCGAAGGAGCCACCATGCTGGCCGGCGGAGCCAGCGAAATGGACAAGGGTTTCTACGTGCGCCCCACCATCTTCGCGCAGGCTAACAACAACATGCGCATCGCGCAGGAGGAGATTTTTGGTCCCGTGGGCACTATCATTCCCTTCGATGATGAGGAGGAAGCCATTGCCATTGCCAACGGCACGCAATACGGCCTGGCGGCCTCCATCTGGACGCGCGACATTAGCCGCGCTCACCTGCTGGCCCGGCAGGTAAAAGCCGGCGCGGTGTGGATTAATTGCTGGGCCGCCATCGACCCGCGCCTGCCTTGGGGCGGCTATAAGACCAGCGGCATCGGGCGCGAGAATGGGTACAGCGGCATTTTGGCCTTCACTGAGGAAAAGGCGGTGACGGTGGCGCTGTAGCGCCTTACCTCACCCCCCGGCCCCCTCTCCTTGGGGAGAGGGGGAGCCTGACGACTTTTTAACGACAACAAACGTCCGCTAACGGTCGGCTCCCCCTTTCCCTAAGGAGAGGGGGCCGGGGGGTGAGGTAACACGTTCGCACAGCATTTAACAAATAGTAAAAATCTAACCTACAACCCATTCCCCACCCCATGAATAGCCACGAGCAAAGCGAGCAATTCGATTACATCATCGTCGGAGCCGGTTCCGCCGGCAGCGTCATTGCCAGCCGCCTCGCCGAAGACCCCGCCCTGCGGGTGCTGGTGCTCGAAGCCGGCGCGCCCGACACCGACCCCAACATTCATGCGCCCGCCGGCTGGCCCGCCACCTGGCAAACCGAGCGCGATTGGGCCATCATGACCGTACCCCAAAAGCACACCGCCGACCGCGTGCACTACTGGCCCCGCGGCAAAACCTTCGGCGGCAGCTCGTCGCTGAACGCCATGATTTACGTGCGCGGCGACCGCAGCGACTACGACACCTGGGCCTACCTCGGCAACGCCGGCTGGTCGTATAACGAGGTGCTGCCGTACTTCAAAAAGTCGGAAAACCACGAGCAGGGCGCCAATAAATACCACGGCGTAGGCGGCCCGCTGCAAGTCACGATTAATAAGCAAGTCAACCCCATCTGCATCGCGGCGGTGGAGGCCTGTCAGGAAATCGGCCTGCCCTACACCGACGATTGCAACGGTGAGAACATCTTGGGTGCCAACTATAACCAAGTTACCGTGACGCCTGAAGGCAACCGGTGCAGCACCGCCGTCGCCTTCCTGCACCCCGCCCTGAAGCGCGGCAACCTGACCGCCTACGCCAAGGCCAACGTGCATAAAATCCTCTTCGAAGGCACCCGCGCCGTGGGCGTGCGCTACGAAACGGAGGGCCAAATGCACGACGTATTTGCGAGCCGCGAAATCATTATTTCGGCCGGGGCCGTGAAGTCGCCGCAGATACTTTTGCTCTCGGGCATCGGCAATGCGGAGGAGCTGAAAGCCCTCGGCATCGAGGTAGTGGCCGACCTGCCCGGCGTGGGCGAAAACCTGCAAGACCACCTGCTGGCCAGCGTGATATACGAATCCAAGCAGCCCATCGCCGCGCCCAACCACCAGATGCTCGAAAGCCAGCTGTTCTGGAAAAGCGACCCGCGCCTCATCGGCCCCGATTTGCAGCCGCTCTTCATGCACCTGCCGTACTACGCGCCCGGTTTTGAAGGCCCGGCCAATGCCTATACGCTCTGCGCGGGTATCATTCGGCCGGCCAGCCGCGGCGCTATCAAGCTGACGGCCAACGACCCCGACGCGCCGCTGCACGTCGACCCCAACTATCTGGCCGAAGAAGCCGACATGAAGGCTCTTTTGGCCTCGGTGAAGCTCTGCCGCCAAATCGGCGAAGCCAACGCCCTCGGCGAGTGGCGCGAGCGCGAGGTGTGCCCCGGCCCCGAAGTGCAATCCGAAGAAGCTCTGCGCGACTACATCCGCCGCGCCGCCGTGACCTACCACCACATGGCCGGCACCTGTAAAATGGGCGTCGATAGCATGGCCGTAGTCGACCCCGAATTGCGCGTGTACGGCGTGCAAAACCTGCGCGTGGCCGACGCCTCCATCATGCCGCTCGTGACCTCAGGCAACACCAACGCGCCAAGCATTATGATTGGCGAGAAGGCGGCGGATATGATTAAGGAAAGTGCCCAAGCGCAAGGCTTGAATAAGGCGCAAGCGGTTGATGCTGAGTTATCAGTAGCGTAGCATAAAACGTCTGTCATGCTGAGCGTAGCGCAGCGGAGTCGAAGCATCTTGGCTGGTGAACTAACTCCCTGACGCGAGCAACGAATCGGTAGAGATGCTTCGACTCCGCTCCGCTGCGCTCAGCATGACAGACGTTTTTATCAACCCAGCAGAATAAAAAAGCGCTGCCAGCCTCACAAAAACCAGGCACCACGGCAGCGCTTTTCTAAAGTTAATTTCTAAACAAACATTTGTTTGTGTTTATTTGTAGAATGAAAGAACGGCGCGCTCCCGGCAACCGTTGTTTTGCTCTCCCACCCGCTAACATTCTCTTTCATGCTGTTCAATCCTGAAATCGAGCGGATGCCACTGCCGCAGCTACGGGCGCTCCAAAACGCCCGGCTAAAGGAGCAGGTAGCCTACGTCTACGACCGGGTGCCTTTTTATAAGCAGAAGTTCGATGCGCTGGGCGTGCACCCAAGCACGTTTCGGGGCCTGGAAGACCTGACCAAGCTGGGCTTCACCAAGAAGACGGATTTTCGAGATAACTACCCCTTCGGCCTCTTCGCCGTGCCCGAAAACGAGGTGGCGCGCCTGCACTGCTCGAGCGGCACCACGGGCAAGGCCACGGTAGTCGGCTACACAGCCGGCGACCTCGATATTTTCGCCGAAGTAGTAGCCCGCTCGCTGGCCGCCGCCGGCTGCCGACCCGGCATGAAAATGCAGAATGCCTACGGCTACGGCCTCTTCACGGGCGGCCTGGGCATCCACTACGGCGCTGAGAAACTGGGCCTGACAGTTATCCCCGTATCAGGCGGCAGCACCGACCGACAGCTGCAATTGCTGCAAGATTTCCGCCCTGAAATTATCTGCGCCACGCCTTCCTACGCGCAGGTTTTAGCCGAGGAAATCAAGAGGCGCGGCATCGCTCCCGAAGCCATAAATCTGCAATACGCCGTGCTCGGAGCCGAGCCCTGGACCGACACCATTCGCCAGCAAGTGGAAGCTGGCCTGCGCGTGAAAGCCACCAACATCTACGGTCTGAGCGAGATAATCGGCCCCGGCGTGTCGCAGGAAGACGTAAACGAGCGCGGCACCGGCAGCTACGTCTGGGAAGACCATTTCTACCCCGAAATCGTGGACAAGCTCACCGGCGAGCCGGTGGCCGAAGGTGAGCTGGGCGTGCTGGTTTTCACCACGCTAACCAAAAAGGCCATGCCCATCATGCGGTACTGGACCAACGATATTACCAACCTCTACTACGAGCACTCGCATAGCCGCACCCACGTAAAAATGGGGCCAATTCGCGGTCGCGCCGATGATATGCTCATCATTCGCGGGGTCAATTTCTTCCATACGCAGGTCGAAGATATTCTTAATACGCTGCCGCAAGTCAGTCCTTATTATCAAGTGATAGCCTCACGCCGAGGCAGCATGGATGAGGTCGAAGTGAGCGTGGAAATTGCCGAGGAATTAATGCGTGAATTGGGCCTGGAAACGGTGACCGCAGATACCATTCAGCAGCACGACTGCTTACAGGCGTTGCAGGGCTCGTTTGCCAAAAAAATCAAGGATAATATCGGGCTAAGCATGAAGGTGACGTTGCTCGGCTTCGGCACGCTGCCGCGCAGCGAGGGCGGCAAGCTCAGCCGCGTGCGCGACTTGCGGGTGCTGGCTTAATCGAAACGGCTGTCATGCTGAACGTAGTGAAGCATCTCTACCGCTTCGTTGCTATCGTCAAGGAGTTAGTACCCCAGCCAAGATGCTTCGACTCCGCTCCGCTGCGCGGCCGCCAGATGAGCATGACAGAGTAAATAATTAAAATAGAAATTTATATGTCTCCCAAACC
Source organism: Janthinobacterium lividum (assembly GCA_050954845.1). GTDB lineage: Bacteria > Bacteroidota > Bacteroidia > Cytophagales > Hymenobacteraceae > Hymenobacter. The sequence goes on along the minus strand of JBPBQK010000092.1, from coordinate 14,021 downwards.
CGCCCTTAGCCCTGCTCCAGCGGCCTCGCCGCCCGCCCCCGGCGCGGCGCGGGCAGTCAAAAAGCGCCGCCCCCATAAGCGGCAGCTCATTCTGGATGAGGCTGCCCAGCTATTCAAAGAGCGCGGCTTCGGCAATTCGTCGATGCGCGACCTCGGGGCACGGGTGGGCCTGGATGCGGCCAGCATGTACAACCATATCAAGTCGAAGGACGAGATTTTGGAAAGCATTTGCTTTCAGGTGTCGGATACCTACATCGCGCAGCTGACCGAAGTAGAGCAGATGCAGGGCACGTACCTGGAAAAAATCACCGAACTCATCCGGCGGCATGTGCGCCTGATGACCACGCATGGAGCCGCCGTGTCGGTGGCCAACAACGAGTGGAAAGCCCTGACCGAGCCGCGCCTGACCGAATTTAAGCAGGCTCGCAAGCGTTATGAGAAAGGCTTTGCCGTGCTAATTGAGCAGGGTATTGCGGCAGGCGAATTGCAAGCTGTCAACGTGTCGGTGGCCTTGTTTACGCTGCTGTCAGCGGTGCGCTGGGTTGAATTGTGGTACCGGCCGGGGCGCAATTTGTCGGCCGCCGAGCTGGAGGCCGACCTTATCACTATGCTCCTGGATGGGCTAAAAAAACCTACGTCATGAGTCGCTTTCACCAAGTAAAAATCAAACACATCGCCCGCGAAACAACGGACTGCGTGCGCGTGACGCTCGACATTCCGGCCGAACTGCGCGAAACATTCCGATTCACCCAGGGTCAGTACCTCACCTTCCGGCGCGAGCACAACGGCGAGGAGCTACGCCGCTCGTACTCCATTTGCAGCAGTCCGCTCGATGATGAGTGGCAGGTTGCTATCAAGAAGGTGCCCGAAGGCCGTTTTTCGACCTTGGCCGTGGATGCCCTACGCGCCGGCGAAATGCTGGATGTGATGCCGCCCGCCGGCCACTTCCACACCCCGCTAAACCCCACGCAGGCCAAGCATTACGTGCTGTTTGCGGCGGGCAGCGGCATCACGCCGGTGTTCAGCATCCTCAAAACGGTGTTGCTGAGCGAGCCCCGCAGCCGCGTAACGCTGGTGTACGGCAACCGGGGCCGCAATTCCATCATCTTCAAAGAAGCGCTGGAAGCCCTCAAAAACAAGTTCTTACACCGCCTCAGCGTGTACCACATTCTAAGCCGCGAGCAAGGCGATGCCGACCTGCTATTCGGCCGCATTGACGAAGAGAAAACGCAGCAACTCCTGCGCACCGTGCTGCCCGCCAGCCAGATTGACGAGTGCTTTATCTGCGGGCCGGAGGACATGATAAACGGCGTGCGCGCCGCCCTCACCAGCGCCGGCGTAGCCTCTGAAAAAATTCACTTCGAGCTATTTGGCTCGGCCACCGCTGGCGCTGCCAAAGCGGCCCGCGCCAAGCTGCCACCCGTGGGCGAAGACGACAAAAAGAGCCTCGTCACGCTGAAAATCGACGGCAGCACGCGCCTGCTCGAAATGTCGTACTACGGCAACACCGTGCTCGACGCGGCCCTCGAAAGCGGCATCGACGCGCCGTATTCCTGCAAGAACGGCATGTGCAGCACTTGCCTCGCCCGCGTAACCGACGGCCGCGTAGAAATGGACGTAAACTACTCGCTCTCTGAGGCCGAAATAGCGCGTGGCTACGTACTAACCTGCCAGGCCCGCCCGGTGACGGAGAAGGTGACCGTTGATTTTGACCAGTAGGAAATGAATAGAAAACGTCTGTCATGCTGAGCGCAGCAAAGCGGAGCCGAAGCATCTCTACCGCTTCGTTGCTAGCGTCGAGAGTTAGTACCCCAGCCAAGATGCTTCGGCTCCGCTTTGCTGCGCTCAGCACGACAGACGTTTTTACCTTCATCAACGCATTAAACTCTAATTCAGTAAGTATATGGAAACGCTAGAAGCCCCCACCCTCAGCCCCGAAGCCCAGTTCCAGGCCCGCATTGATGCCGACGTGCGTATCGAGCCCAAGGACTGGATGCCAGATGCTTACCGCAAGACGCTCATCCGGCAGATTTCACAGCACGCGCACTCCGAGCTGGTAGGCATGCTGCCCGAAGGCAACTGGATAACCCGTGCCCCTTCGCTCAAGCGCAAGTCTATTTTGCTCTCCAAAGTGCAGGACGAAGCCGGCCACGGCCTCTACCTCTACAGCGCCGCCGAAACCCTGGGCACCACCCGTGACCAGATGCTCGCCGACCTGCACTCGGGCAAAGCCAAGTACAGCAGCATATTCAATTACCCAACCCTGAGCTGGGCCGATATGGGCTGTGTGGGCTGGTTGGTCGATGGCGCGGCCATTCTCAACCAAGTGCCGCTGTGCCGCACCAGCTACGGCCCGTATGCACGGGCCATGGTGCGCGTATGCAAGGAGGAAAGCTTCCACCAGCGCCAGGGCTTCGAGATTATGCAGACGCTCTGTGAAGGCGCGCCCGCCCAAAAGGAGATGGCTCAGGAAGCCCTCAACCGTTGGTGGTGGCCCACGCTGATGATGTTCGGCCCCAAAGACTCCGAATCGCCTAACACCGAGCAGAGTATGAAGTGGCGCATTAAGCGCTTCACCAACGACGAGTTGCGCCAAAAATTCGTGGACATGATGGTGCCCCAGGCCGAGTTCCTGGGCCTCACCGTGCCCGACGAAAAGGTGAAATGGAACGAGGAGCGCCAGGCCTACGATTTCGGCGATGTCGATTGGGAGGAGTTCTGGAACGTGGTAAAAGGCAACGGTTTGTGTAATGCCGACCGCGTGCAAGCCCGCGTGCAAGCGCACGAGGAAGGCGCTTGGGTACGCGAGGCAGCGATGGCCCACGCCGCGAAGCGCAAGGCGCGGGAGGCGGTGGTATCTTGATTTCCAACGTCCGTCATGCTGAGCGCAGCGCAGCGGAGTCGAAGCATCTTGGCCGCTTCGTTGCTAGCGTTAGAAGTTAGTCGACCAGCCAAGATGCTGCGCTACGCTCAGCATGACAACGATTAATAAAGCATAATAAACGATTTATAGTATTATGAACCAGTCCGAATGGCCCCTTTGGGAAGTCTTCATCCGCAGCAAGCAGGGCCTCGACCATAAGCACGTCGGCAGCCTGCACGCGGCCGATACCACGATGGCCATCCAAAACGCCCGCGACGTGTACACGCGCCGCCTCGAAGGCGTGAGCATTTGGGTGGTGGAGTCGACGCACGTGCACGCCTCCAACCCCGATGATGCGGCCGCCTTCTTCGACCCAGCCAACGATAAAGTGTACCGGCACCCCACGTTTTACGACGTGCCGGATTCCATCAAGCACATGTAATTCTGCTTCTTATGCAAGCTGCTTCTTCCGAGTCTACTGCCCTGGCCACCTACCCCGCGGAGGTGCGGCAGCAGCTCTTTCACTACGTGCTGCAACTGGCCGATACCAGCCTCATCCTGGGCCACCGCCTCTCGGAGTGGTGCGGCCACGGCCCCATTCTGGAGCAGGATTTGGCGATGGCCAACATTGCCCTCGACCTGCTTGGCGAAGCCCGCAGCTACTACCAGTACGCCGCCGAGTTCGAAGGCCAGGGCCGCACCGAAGACGACCTGGCCTACCTGCGCCCGGCCGTGGAATATCGCAACCCATTGCTGGTCGAGCAGCCCAATGGCGACTTTGCGGCCACCATTGTGCGGCAGTTTCTGTTCGATAATTTCCACTATCCCTTTCTGCAACAGCTCCAAACCAGCCCCGATGAGCGGCTGGCCGCCATTGCCGAAAAGGCCGTAAAGGAAGCCGCCTACCACCTCAAATGGAGCTCGGAGTGGATAATTCGCCTCGGCGACGGCACCCCCGAAAGCCGCCAGCGCCTCGACAAAGCCCTCGCCAGCCTCTGGCGCTACGCCACTGAGCAGACCACGCCCACGGCCACCGAGAAAGCATTGCAGGAAGTCGGCATCATCCCCGATTATGCCGCGCTGCAACCGGCGATGGCCGCGCACTTATCGCACGTATTTGAAGAAGCTACGGTGCCCCTGCCCACCGGCAGCTTCGGCATGAAAGGTGGCAAAGAAGGCCGCCACAGCGAGCATTTAGGCTACATTCTCACCGAGTTGCAATACCTGCAACGCACTTATCCCGGCCTAACATGGTAGCCGACGCGCTCACTGAAGCCGCCATCTGGCACCTGCTGGAAGACGTGTTCGACCCCGAAGTCCCGGTGCTCAGCATCCTGGACCTAGGCATCGTGCGCGGCGTGCGGGTTGAGGGCGAGCAGGTGGCCGTGACCATCACGCCTACCTATTCGGGCTGCCCGGCCATGAGCGCCATCGCCACCGATATCCGGCTGCGGCTACTGGCCGAAGGCATTACCAAAGTCACCATTCACAACCAGCTTAGCCCGGCCTGGACGACTGATTGGATGAGCCAAGCGGGCCGCAATAAGCTGACCGCCTACGGTATCGCCCCGCCGATTGATGGCACGGCGAGCGGCCACGTCCTCAATCTGTTTGGCAAGGATACGGCCGTGCGTTGCCCCTTGTGCGAGTCGGAGCACACGCACCTGGTGAGCCAGTTCGGTTCCACGGCATGCAAGGCGTTGTACCAATGCGACGACTGCCGCGAGCCGTTCGATTATTTCAAATGCCACGCTTAATTGTCATGCTGAGCGCAGCGCAGCGGAGTCGAAGCATCTTGGCAGGTGCACTAACTCCTTACGCTAGCAACGAAGCGGCCAAGATGCTTCGACTCCGCTCCGCTGCGCTCAGCATGACGGACGTTCTTGAATAAGAAAACCATACTCTTCCCATGCCCGACACCCAGCAATTGCTTTTCTCCCTCGCCAACGGCGTTGCCACGCTCACCTTCAACCGCCCCGCCAGCTTCAACAGCGTCAACCGCGAGGTGGCGCTGGCCCTCCAGCATTATCTGCGCGAGTGCCAGACTGATGTCAGCGTGCGGGCCGTGGTGCTCACCGGCACGGGCAAAGCATTCTGTGCCGGGCAAGACCTCGCCGAAATCACTGGCCCTGATGCCCCCGAAGTGGCCGAAATCGTGGAGAAGCTTTACAACCCCATCGTGCAGCTACTCCGCGACTTAGATAAGCCAGTGGTAGCCGCCGTGAACGGCGTGGCGGCTGGCGCGGGCGCCAACCTAGCCCTAGCCTGCGATATCGTGGTAGCGAAGGAGTCAGCGTCGTTTATTCAGGCATTCAGCAAGATAGGATTGGTGCCCGACAGCGGCGGCACGTACTTTTTGCCGCGCTTAGTCGGCATGCAGCGCGCCAGCGCCCTGATGATGCTCGGCGACAAGGTGAGCGCCGCCGAAGCCGTGCAGATGGGCATGATTTATAGAGTCTTTGCTGATGAAGCCTTTGACAGCGAAGTTGCCAAGCTGGTGACTAAGCTAGCCGCCATGCCCACCAAAGGCTTGGCCTATACCAAGCAGCTGCTAAACAGCACCTTCGGCAACGACTTAGCCCAGCAGCTGCGCGCCGAAGGTGACTACCAACTGCGCGCCGGCAACACCGCCGATTACCGCGAGGGTGTATCGGCTTTTCTGGAAAAACGCCAGCCCACTTTCACCGGCCAGTAAAGCAGAAAGTAGCTTGGACTCTGCGAGTCCGAGCGCTCGCGCAGCGAGTATTCCGCGTAAGGGAGTTTAGCTGCTCATTATAAGCCATTCGGAAGTAGATGCTCGCTACGCGAGCGCTCGGACTACAAAGTCCAAGCTACACTTTTCAACCATGCAACAGATAATCATCGGCATCATCGGCAGCGGCGCGATGGGTGCGGGTATCGCGCAAGTGGTAGCCACCGCCGGCCACCCCGTGCGCCTGCTCGACCAGAACGCGGCCGCCCTTGAACGCGCCACTACTAGCATCGCCGCCAGCCTGCGTAAGATAGCTGAGAAAGGTAAGCTCACCTCCGAAGCTGCTGAGGCGGTCCTAGCCCGCCTGCACCCCACGGCGGTCATGGCTGACTTCGCCGATTGTGGTTTGGTTATCGAGGCCATTGTGGAAGACTTGGCGGTGAAGCAGCAGGTTTTCAAGGAAGTAGAAGCCGTGGTATCGGCCGATTGCATTCTGGCGAGCAATACCTCGTCGCTCTCCATTACGTCTATCGCGGCGGCTTGCCAGCGGCCCGAGCGGTTCGTGGGCATTCATTTTTTCAACCCCGCGCCGCTGATGCAGCTGGTCGAGGTAATCCCAGCCGTGCAGACCCGCGCCGGGCTGGCGATGGAGGTAAAAGCGTTGGTGCAAAGCTGGAGCAAGCGCCCGGTGCTGGCCCAGGACACGCCCGGCTTCATCGTGAACCGCGTGGCACGGCCGTTTTACGGCGAGGCCATACGGATTTTGGAGGAAGGTATCGCCGATATGGCCACCATCGACTGGGCCCTGACCGAGTTGGGCGGCTTCCGCATGGGGCCGTTTGCGCTGATGGATTTTATTGGCCACGACGTGAATTTTCGGGTCACAGAATCGGTGTTCACCGCCTTTTTCTACGACCCGCGCTACCGGCCTTCCTTCACCCAAAAGCGGCTTTTTGAGGCCGGCTACTACGGCCGCAAGGCGGGGCGCGGCTTCTACGACTACGCGCCCGGCGCGCCGCAGCCGCAGCCGACCAAAGACGAAAGCCTCGGCTACACCATACTCAACCGGGTGCTGGCCATGCTTATCAACGAGGCCGCCGATGCGCTGTACCTGCGCGTAGCCTCGGCCCCCGACTTGGAGCTAGCCATGACCACCGGCGTGAATTACCCCAAAGGCCTGCTGGCCTGGGCCGACGAGCTTGGCCCGCTGCAAGTGCTGGCCACCCTCGACAGCCTCTACGCCGAGTACCACGACGACCGCTACCGCGCCAGTCCGCTGCTGCGGCGGCTGGGGCGCAACCACCAACATTTCCTATCGCATGAGCCCGCTGCCACCCGCCAATAACCACCCGGCCGAAGCCGTGAAGGAGCTGATGCTCCGGCAGGATACGTTTAGTCAACTCCTTGGCTTGGAAATCGATGAAGTAGGCGCGGGCTACTGCCGCCTGTACTTTACGGTGCGGCCCGATATGCTCAATGGCTTCGGCTCGCTGCACGGCGGGGCCACGTTCTCGGCGGCCGATACGGCGTTTGCCTTCGCCTGCAACAGCCACGGCCGCCAGAGCGTGGGCCTCACCGTGACCATCGACTACCTCGAAGCCGGCCGGCCCGGCGACGTTATCACGGTAGAAGCCCGCGAGGAAAGCCTCAAGCACAAAGTGGGGGTGTATCAGGTGCGGGCCGTCAATCAAAAAGGCGTGGTGCTGGCTCTGTTTAAAGGCACGGCCTACCGCACGAGTAACGAGATTTTGTAAAGAATTGCAATTGTCATGCTGAGCGCAGCGCAGCGGAGTCGAAGCATCCTAGCCGCTTCGTTGCTAGCATCAGAAGTTAGTTCACCAGCCAAGATGCTCCGCTGCGCTCAGCATGACGGACGATTTTATACTTAGAGAATCATGAATCAAGCCTATATCATCGACGGCATCCGCACGCCCATCGGCAACTTTGGCGGCACCTTGTCCACTGTGCGCCCCGACGACCTGGCCGCCTACACCATCCGCGAGCTAATAAAGCGCAACCCCAGCGCCGACCCCACCGCCGTGGCCGACGTAATAATGGGCTGCGCCAACCAAGCCGGTGAAGACAACCGCAACGTGGCCCGTATGGCCGCGTTGCTGGCTGGCCTGCCCCACACCGTGCCCGGCGAAACCGTGAACCGCCTCTGCGCCAGCGGCCTGTCGGCAGGTATCGCGGCGGCCCGTGCCATTCAAAGCGGCGACGGCGACATATTCGTAGCTGGCGGTGTGGAGAACATGACCCGCGCGCCCTTCGTCGTATCGAAGCCATCCAAGGCTTTCGGCACCGATTCGCAGATGTACGATTCTAGCTTCGGCTGGCGCTTCATCAACCCCAAGATGGCCGAGCTCTATGGCACCGATGCGATGGGCGAAACCGCTGAAAACCTCGTCGACCAGTACCACATCAGCCGCGACGACCAGGATAAATTCGCCCTGGCCTCGCAGCAGAAAGCCGCCGCTGCCCAACAGCGTGGGCGTTTCGCGCAAGAGATTGTAGGCGTGCCCATTCCGCAGCGCAAGGGCGAGCCGGTGCTCTTCGCCGAAGACGAATTTATGAAGCCCGCCACCACGCTCGACGGCTTGGCCAAGCTGCGCCCCGCCTTCCGCAAAACCGGCGGCACCGTAACGGCCGGCAACGCCTCGGGCCTCAACGACGGCGCGGCCGCCCTGCTGCTAGCCTCAGAAGCTGGCATCAAGCAACACAACCTCATGCCCAAAGCCCGCATTGTGAGCATGGGTGTGGCTGGCGTGGAACCGCGCATCATGGGCATCGGGCCGGTGCCAGCCACGGAATTGGCTCTCAAAAAAGCTGGCCTGACGTTTAACGATATCGACCTCATCGAGCTAAATGAAGCCTTTGCCGCGCAGTCGCTGGCCTGCATCCGCGCCTTCGGCTTAGCTGATGATGACCCGCGCATTAACCCGAATGGCGGGGCCATCGCCCTGGGCCACCCGCTGGGTATGAGCGGTGCGCGCCTGTTAAATACTGCTGCTTTGGAGCTGCACGCGCAGCAAAAACGCTACGCGCTGGTGACGATGTGCATCGGGGTGGGGCAGGGCTACGCGGTGATTATTGAGCGGGTGTAAAGTTTGAGCTGTTAGCTAGTAGCCGTTAGCTAGTAGCTTTTTAGAGTTCAGTTCGACCCTAATTCTATCTACAACTAAGCTAACAGCTAACAGCTGATAGCTAATAGCTAAAAAAATGACGCCCACCCTCGAAAACTACACCCTAGGCCATTGGGCCGCCGGTGCCACCGACCCGCACGAACTCCGCGATGCCAGCACGGGCGAAGTCATCGCCCTGGCCAATACCGAAGGCTTTGACTTTGCCGAAATCCTGGCCTACGGCCGCCGCGTGGGCAACCCCGCGTTGCGCCGCATGACCTTCCATGAGCGCGGGCGGATGCTCAAGGCGCTGGCTTTTCACTTGCAGGAAAAGAAAGAGATTTTCTACGAGTTGAGCTACCGCTCGGGCGCGACGCGGGCCGACTCGTGGATTGATATTGAAGGCGGTATCGGCAACCTGTTTGCCAATGCTTCGCTGCGGCGCAAGTTTCCCGACAAGCCGTTTTACGTGGAGGGCGAGCCGGTGGGGTTGTCGAAGGGCGGCACCTTTATGGCGCAGCACCTGCTGGTGCCCAAGGAGGGCGTGGCCGTGCACATCAATGCCTACAATTTCCCCATTTGGGGCATGCTCGAAAAAATTGCGGTGAATCTGTTGGCCGGCATGCCTGCCGTGGTGAAGCCCGCCGTGCCGTCAGCCTACCTTACCGAGGCCGTGGTGCGCGAAATTATCGCCAGCGGCATCTTGCCTGAGGGCGCGTTGCAACTGGTGGTGGGCTCGGGCCAGGGAATCCTCGACCACGTCACGTACCAGGATGTGGTAACGTTTACCGGCTCGGCCGCCACGGGTGCCAAGCTGCGGGCGCACCCGCGCATTATCAGCGAGGCAGTGCCTTTTACGCTGGAGGCCGATTCGCTCAACGCGGCCGTGCTGGGGCCGGATGCTGTGCCCGGTACGCCGGAGTTTGACTTGTTTATCAAGGAAGTGCGCAAGGAGATGACGGCCAAGTGTGGGCAAAAATGCACCGCCATCCGCCGCGCCATCGTGCCCGATAATTTGCTCGAAGACGTGCAGATTGCCCTCGGCAAAGCCTTGGCCCAAACCACCATCGGTCACCCGCAGGCTGAAGGTGTGCGCATGGGCGCGCTAGCCGGCCGCGAGCAGGCCGAGCGCCTGCGCGAGCAAGTGCGGCAATTGGCGAAAACCACGCCCATCGTGTACGGCGACCTCGATAAGGTCGAAATTCTGGGCAAGGAGCGCGGGGCCGACGCGGCTAAGGGTGCGTTTATTTCGCCCATTGTGCTGCGTAACGACCATCCTTTCCGCCACCTCGACAGCCACGAGTTGGAAGCATTCGGCCCAGTAGTGACGCTGATGCCCTACCACGACCTCGGCGAAGCGGTGGCGCTGGCCAACCTCGGCAAAGGCTCGCTGGTGTGCTCGCTGGCGACCAACGACCCGCGCACGGCGCAGGACTTCGTGCTGGGCGCGGCTACGCACCACGGCCGCATCTTGGTGCTCAATGGCGAGATGGCCAAGGAAAGCACTGGCCACGGCTCGCCGCTGCCGCAGCTGGTGCACGGCGGCCCCGGCCGGGCCGGCGGTGGCCAGGAAATGGGCGGTATCCGGGGCGTCGAGCACTTCATGCAGCGCGTGGCCTTGCAAGGCTCGCCGAGCATGATTTCGGCCATTACGGAGGTGTATCAGACAGGTGCGAAGCAGATTGAGAAGGACAAACATCCGTTTCAGCATTACTTCGAGGAACTGGAAATCGGCCAAACCTATACCACGCACAAACACACGGTAACAGAGGCAGATATCACGAACTTTGCCCAGGTGTCGGGCGATAATTTCTACGCCCACGTCGATGCTACTTCGCTGGAAGGTACGCTGTTTACAGGCCGCGTGGCCCACGGCTACTATGTCCTGAGCAAGGCCGCCGGTATGTTCGTGGACCCGCGCAAAGGGCCGGTTTTGCTGAACTACGGCCTCGATGAATGCCGCTTCACTAAGCCCGTGTACCCTGGCACCACCATCGGCGTGACGCTGACGGTGAAGGAAAAAGTGGGCCAGGAAAAGCGCGATGAAACCGACGTAGCCAAAGGCATCGTGCGCTGGCTTGTAACGGTGACCGACGAGACGAGTGAGACCGTGGCCGTGGCGACGATTCTGACAATGGTCAAGAAGAAAAACCAAGCGTAATTACAGGAGTACAGGCGTCTGTCATGCTTACGAAGGAAGCATCTTATTAGGGTTGAATCACTTATTCTAACCTGGCAAGATGTTTCCTTCGTCCGCATGACAGACGCTTTTTAACGAAGCAATACTTAATAGCTAATGAGCACTCTCACCGCCGGCCACGTAGCCGCCACCACCGATGCCCACGGCATTGCCACCATCTCGTTTTTTCACCCCGCGCACAATTCGCTGCCCGGCCAACTCCTACGGCAGCTAGCCGCCACCATCACGGCTGTGGGGCAGGCCGATACCACCAAGGTTATCATCCTCAGAAGTGAAGGCGAGCGCACGTTTTGCGCCGGAGCGAGCTTCGATGAGCTTATCGCCATCGAAGATGAAGCGCAGGGGCAGCAGTTCTTTTCCGGCTTTGCGCAGGTGATTAATGCCTGCCGCACCTGCTCGAAAGTCATCATCGGCCGGGTGCAAGGCAAGGCTATTGGCGGCGGTGTGGGCGTGGCAGCGGCCACCGATTATTGCCTGGCTACCACGCAGGCTTCGGTCAAGCTTAGCGAGCTGGTGGTAGGCATTGGACCCTTCGTGGTGGGACCGGTGGTAGAGCTGAAAATCGGGCGGGCGGCCTATGCGCAGCTGGCGCTCGATGCGACCGAATTTCGCTCGGCCGCTTGGGCCGAGGCGCGGGGGTTATATGCTGGGTGCTTTGCCACTATTGCCGAGCTAGATGCGGCGGTGCAGGCATTGGCAGAGAAGCTGGCTGGCTACAATCCCGAAGCGCTGGCGGCTATGAAGCAGGTGATTTGGGAGGGTACTGAGCATTGGGACAGCTTGTTAAGTAAGCGGGCGGCCATCAGTGGGCGGCTGGTGCTGTCTGATTTTACCCGGCAGGCTATTACACAGTTTAAAAGTGCGGCGGCACGGCCGTAGCCTCGGGCACTGAGAAATATAGCCGCCAGGGTGCCTAGCAGGTGAGTGCGGGTAGGTAGCCTGGTGGCTTTGCTGCACCTTTGGTATAAGGATTGGCTCGGCACCAAAGAAGTGCTCAGCAGCCAATTACTGCCTGGCGGCAACGCCATTTTCGCTATCGCCAGATTGGCGCAACGTGACCTGTAGAACGGCATCGGCTGGCAAACCGAAGCCATATAGTATAGCTCAAAAGCCGATTTTTGAGCAAGAATTTTTGAAAAGTGGATAAAATGACAAAGAAGCCGCTTCCGATGGAAGCGGCCTCTTTTTTTATAGACCTGCGCGGCGGCCGCAGCTAGTACACCAGCACTACTAAACTGCGGGCTCCGTGCGCCCCAATTACCAGCGACTGCTCAATATCAGCCGTTTTGGAAGGCCCGGCGATGAACATGCCGTAGCCACCCGGCCCATCGGTAAGTTGCGCATATGCTTGGTGCATAGTAGCCACCAGGCGACGGTGGTCGAGCACCAGTGCCAGGTGCTGGGTCACGGTGGGCAGGGCGCGGTGCAGCATATTGGCTTTGGGCAGCCACACAGCCCCGTTCTCAGCTACGCCAATTTCGCCGGGCAGTACGGCTAGGTCTATATCAGCTAGCACATTGGTTGGGGTGTTGGCATTAATGCTAATCGTAGGCTTGAAGAGGGGAGAAGCAATAAGCTGCGCCTTCGGAAAAAGCTCATGCACCGTAGCTTCCAGAGTATCTACAGAAGCCAGTGGCACCACTTCGCCGCCGATGCTGGCCAGCACCGTGCTAAAGCGCGTCAGCGAATCGTCGCCCCAAAAATCGGGCACGGTGGGTAGTGCCGTTTCGGCGGGCTTGTTGGTGCGGATGGCGGCCAGCATCCGTTCGCGGGCGCTGCTCATGCGTCGGGTTGGTTTTGGGCAAACCACTCGCGAAAGCTTTGCTTGGGCGGCTCGGGGAGTTCGCGGGCGATGGCCCAAGCGTTCACGGTTTTGTTGTGGGTGAGGCCGTGGGGAAGGAGGCGCAAGGCCTTGCGGCCCAGCAAGCCGCTGAATTTGAAAGCCGTAGGGCTGGCCAACAAGCTGCCCATGAACTTCAACCCTATCTTCTTGGCCGTGGGCAAGTGGTTGGCTTCCGACACGATTTGCCGCCACTTGTAGAGCTGGGTATGAATGTCGATTTTCACCGGGCACACGTCGGAGCACGAGCCGCAGAGCGTGCTGGCAAAGGGCAAGGTACTGTGCTTTTTGAGGTCGATGTTGGGCGACAGGATGGAGCCAATCGGCCCCGGCACGGTGAAATCGTAGCTGTGGCCGCCGCTGCGCCGGTACACCGGGCAGGTATTCATACAGGCCCCGCACCGAATGCACTTGAGCGAGGCCCGAAAATCGGGTCGGCCCAGCTGCTGCGTGCGCCCATTATCGACGATGATAACGTGCATTTCGCGCCCCGGCATGGGCTTGGTGTAGTGCGAGGTATAGGTCGTAACGGGCTGGCCCGTCGCGCTGCGCGCCAGCAGGCGCGTAAATACGCCCAGGTCGCTCAGGCGCGGAATCAGCTTTTCGATGCCCATGCTGGCCACGTGCACCGGGGCCAGACTCACGCCCAGGTCGGCGTTGCCCTCGTTGGTGCACACCACTACCGAGCCAGTTTCGGCAATGGCGAAGTTGACGCCCGTCAGCGCCACTTCGCCGGCCAGAAACTTGGCCCGCAAATGCTGTCGGGCCGCTTCCGTGAGCTGTTGCGGGTCGGTAAGGCCCTTGGCCGTGCCCAGGTGCTTATGGAACGTTTCACCCACGTCTTCCTTCTTCAAGTGAATGGCGGGCAATACGATATGGCTCGGCGGCTCGTCGCGCATCTGGATGATGCGCTCGCCCAGGTCGGTGTCAATCACCTCAATGCCCTGCTCGATGAGGTACGGGTTGAGGTGGCATTCCTCCGTCAGCATCGACTTGCTTTTGACCACCCGCGTGGCCCCCCGCTGCCGGATAATGTCGAGCACGATGGCGTTGTGCTCGGCGGCATCGGCGGCCCAGTGCACGCGCACGCCATTGGCCTGGGCCGCGGCCTCGAATTTCTCCAGATAATAATCGAGCTTACTGAGCGTGTGGTCTTTAATGGCCGAGGCCAGGTTGCGCAACTCCTGGAACTCGGGCACGGCGTACACGGCCTTGTCGCGCTTCTGGCGCACAAACCACAGGGTTTCGTCGTGCCAGCTGGTGCGCTCGTGGTCGAGCACAAAGGCTTCGGCCCGGCCGGCGTG
>JBPBQK010000091.1:0-35268 GCA_050954845.1 Janthinobacterium lividum | reverse complement strand
TGGGGTGCGGGGTTACCAGCGAGGTAGCTACTCACCATCCCAGCGCTATTATGGTCGGCACTGCCCACGTCGCACCCGTTGGCGACAGCGAGCACCTCGCCCAGGTGCCCGGCCGCCCTGGGGTGGCGCGCCCGGCGGTGGCAGCTGCTGCGCCTAACTCAGCTGCTATGCCGCTTACGGCGCTCGCTACCCGGCGGCCGGGCACCCGCCCAGGTGCCCCGCTAGGCACTCCTCGCTCAGAAAGCACTACCACGGTCGCCCCCGCGCTGGCCGTGGGCGCGCCCAACCGCCGCATTCAGTCGGGCCGCATTATCGACGAGGCGGGCGAGCCGCTGGTAGGGGCCACCGTGCTGCTGAAAGGCACCAGCCGCGGCGCCAGCACCGATGCCAATGGCGACTACTCGCTGGCTGTGCCGCTGGGCAATAATACTTTCGTTTTTGCCTACACTGGCTACCAGGAAGAGGTGGCCCAAAGCCCCGACGGCCAGCCCCTGACCGTGACGCTGCTGCCCATTCCGGGCCTGCTGCCGGCCGCGCCCGAACCCAAAAACAAAATTCGCACGCTTAAAGCCCACCCTCGCAAAACGCTGAAGCGCGGCACTAGCGCGGGCACTAGCTACTAAATTTTACCAGCTTTCTGGTGTTTGCAAAAAGGCCTGTACCTGAATGTACAGGCTTTTTTAGTGCCCAGATTGAGCGGTGGCCGGGGTGGGCCCGCGAAGGGCACTTGTAACCAAGCAGTCGGGCCGGGCCGTAGAAGCGGCCCATCTACTTCCCCCGTTCTATCTTGGAAAAACAAGTTATGCACCACGCAAACTTCTCCCCGGCCCGCTGGCTGCCGGGCAAGCGCCTCACCCGTTTGGCTACGTTGGTGGGTCTGGCCGCCGCTCTGGCCGGCTCTTTGGCTTCGTGCCGCGTCGAAGACCCCGAGCCCGACCTGATTCAGCCCATTGGCAGCGCCCCGGCCAATTTGCCCAATATCAACAGCCAGATGCTGGCCGTTATCGAGCAGTTCACGGCCTTCAATGACCCCGCCCTGCCGACCCTCACCGCTCGCCAGGCCCGCATGACCCACAGCGTGACCGACGCCGTGAACACCTTGCTGGCCCAAAAAGGCAAAACGCCTGCCTCGCCCAATCTCACAGTGAGCCAGCGGGTGCTGCCGGCCGCCTACACCGCAGGCTCGGCCCCCGACGGCGTGCCGGTGCGCATTTACACGCCCGCCACTTCCAACACCACCAACCTCGCGGCCGATGGTACGCGGCCGGCCATTGTGTACTACCACGGCGGCGGCTGGGTGATTGGCTCGCTGATGGTGTATGAGCCTTCGGCCAAAGCGCTGGCCGACCGCACCGGGGCCATCGTGTTTTCGGTAGACTACCGCCTGGCTTCGGAAACGATGAACAAGTTTCCGGCCGCCCACGAAGACGCCTACGCCGCCTACAAGTGGGTGCGCGACAACGCTGCCACGCTCAAAATAAACCCCGCCAAAATCGCGGTGGCTGGCGAGAGTGCCGGGGGCAACATGGCCGCCGCCGTGTGCATTCTGGCTCGCGAGCGCAGCTACGCGCTGCCCGTACACGAACTGCTGGTGTACCCCGTGGCCGATAACAACCTGAACACGCCTTCCTACAACACCTACGCCAACGCGGTGCCGCTCAACAAGGCCAATATTCAGTACTTCACGGGCTTGTATTTTAATTCGCCCGCCGATGGCGACAACCGCCTCATTTCGCTGGTCGATGTAGCCGACCTGCGCGGCCTGCCCACGGCCACCATCATCGGGGCCGAAATCGACCCGCTGCAAACCGAAGGCATGACCTTGCGCGATAAGCTAACGGCTGCCGGCGTGAGCGTGGACTACACGCTGTACTCGGGCACTACGCACGAGTTCTTCGGCACCTACGACGTAGTGCCCGCTGCCAACGACGCCCAGAACCACGCCGCCGACCGCCTGAAGGCTGCGTTTCAATAAGCTTAGCAAAGCCTTTTTCACTTGAAAAAGGCTTTGCTAAGCCTTGGATTGGCTACGTTGCCAAAAAAGAAAGCCAGTACCGAAAGGTGCTGGCTTTCTTTTTTGCTGAATTTTTGGAAAGGTACTAAGGGTGAGGGCCGGGGCGCAGTGTATTACCGCAAACGTTTGGGGCACTGGGCATCGGCAGAAAGCCGGCCAGTCGTGCCACTTCCGACCCGTCACCTTTTCCCACCCTTATTTCTACCCCTATGCGGAGAAAATTTTTACTACTGGCCTTGGCAGCCTTAGGCCTCACCCAAGCGCACGCGCAAACCTCGGCCGTGCGCTCGATGCTAATCGATTTTGGGGTCAACGACGTGACCAATGGCAACATTACGCCTAGCCCCGATGCCAACGGCAGCTACTGGAACAACGTCTTGAATAATACCGGCGTAGCCGACACTTTTCGGCTGGTGGACAAGCAAAACCAGGCCACCGGCGTGAAAGTGAAAGTGGGGGCCAACTTCCTGACCAACGGCATCGCCACCGGCGGGCTGCTGGCTCCTACGGCGGCGCTGCTGGGCGAGTATGCCATTGCCACGGCCACCCAGGATTATTTCTTTGTGCAGGGCACGGGCAGCACCAGCCTGGCCACGCTGCGCTTTAGTGGCCTGAGTGCCAGCAAGCGCTACGTGTTTCACGTGTTTGGCAGCCGCCAGACCACGGCCGAGACGCGGGTATCGCAGTACAAATTCACGGGGGTCAACGTCAGCACTATCACCCAAACCACCACGGGCACCAACGTGGGGGCCAATGGCTACGCGGGCAACAACAACACCATCAGCCACTCGGATACGCTGACGGCCGATGCGGCCGGGGGCATCACGCTGGAGCTGAGCAAAACTACCGGCATGTATGCCTATCTCAATTTGATGCGGATGGACATTGTGCCGGGCCGCACCACGACCACGCCGCCCGTTTACTACACCTTCCAAAATCCTGGTTTTGAGCTGGGTAGCCTGGCCTACTGGGCTACCGTGGGCGGCAGCACCGGCGGGGCCACCGTGGGGCAGGCCCCGAAGCACAGCGGCTCGTTTGCCGCTAAGCTCACGGGCACCGGCCTGAGTTTGGAGCAGCAAATCAGCTACCAGGCCACGGCCGGCGTGAGTACCTACCGCCTCAACGGGTTTTTCCTGAACGCCTCGGCCAGCGCGCTGACGGGCGCGCAGTCGGCCCATCTTGAGCTACTGTTTTACAGCTCGGCCAATGCGCTGCTGGGGCGCTTCAAGTCGGACTCGGTGCAAGCCAGTACCACCCGCGATACCTGGGTGCGGCTGTCGGCGGTGGGGGCAATTCCGGCTGGTACGGCCTTCGTGAAGGCGGCGGCCGTGTGGCGCAGCACGGGCGGGGCCACGGCGGGCAGCGTCTATTTCGACGACCTGGCCCTGGAGCCCTACGTGGCTACCAATCCTTTTAAGCTGACGTACATCGGCTCGTCGGTGCCCTACGGCGTGGGGGCCACTAACAACGTGGGCTACACCACGCTGTATGCCAACCTGCTAGCCCAGCGCAACACCGCCGGCACCGGCGGCCCCTGGGCAACGGCCAACGTGTGCGTGCCTGGCAACAATACCATCGACGTGACGGGCCGCTTCGACAACGACGCCCTGCCGCAGAATGGCAAGTACGTGGTAATTGGCCTCGCCCTGGGCAATGAAGGTATCCTTACCGGCGGCCAGGCTACGTTCAATCAGTTTCGCGATAACATGATTGCGCTCATCAAGCACGCCCGCGCCAACGGGCTGGTGCCGGTGGTAAGCAACAACTACGGCCGCAACGACTATGGCCCCACCGAGTACACCTTCGTGCGCCAGATGAACGCCCTCATCCACGGCTGGAACGTGCCCAGCATCAACCTGCTGGGCGGCGTCGACGACGTGGCCGGCCACTGGGCCCCCAGCTACTGGTACGACGCCCTGCACCCCAATGACCTGGGCCACGCCGAGCTGGCGCGCACCATCGTGCCCTCGCTCTTCGATGCCCTCAATGCCAGCAAAGCGCAGCCCACGCGCCGCATCAGCACGGGCATCACCTTGCGCAGCTCGGCCGCCGCGCCCGCGCCCACCGTGCGGCTGGTGCCCGAGGAGGTGGTGCATCCCTTCACCACGGCGCTGCGCTTCCGCACCAGCGGCACCGGCCGCCTGGTGCAGGTGCTCGATAGCGCGGGCCTCACGGCGGGCACCGTGCAGGTAGCGGCCACGGGCAAGCTGCTCTACACCTCGGCCAAGGGCCGCACCATTGCGGGTACTAAAGTGGTGAATGACAACCGCTGGCACAAGCTGGTGCTAACCCACTACTACGCCCGCGGCGTGACGCAGCTGTACGTGGACAGCCTCTACGAAGGCGTGGCCAACGAGCGCCTGCGCCTCACCCGCCTCGACCTGGGCGGCAGCGCCGCGCCAGCCCGCGTGCAGTTGCGCGACTGGTTTTTCTACCGCTCGGGCCTAAACCAGGACGAGGTGCGGGCCCTGGCCGCCGACTCGCTGCTGAAATCCAGTCTCGAAATTTACGCTCCCCTCGATGGCAGCCGCGCTGCCACTTCTGACTCGCTCGCCAACCTGGCCCAGAGCACCAACGTGCTCGCTCGTGTGGCTACGCCGCTGGCCGCCCGCGAAAGCGCGCAGGCCGCCGCCATCAGCCTTTACCCCAATCCCACCACCGGCGAGGTCTTGTTGCAAACCCCGCGCAGCCTCGACGGCACGCTGGTGCAGCTCTACGACGTGCTGGGCCGGGCCGTGCTGGCCGCCCCCGTGCGCCAGGGCCGCCTCAACGTGAGTGCGCTGCCGGCTGGCGTGTACTCGCTGGTGTTTGAGCTGGATGGCGAAACGGTACACAAGCGCCTGGTGCGCCAGGCGGAGTAATTAATTCAAGTTGCGGCGTACAGGCGCGTAGCGCCGCTAGGTCTATAGCAAAAAACAGCAGAACGGCAACTGAGCCGCGTAGCGGCGGCATTTTCCGCCCGTAATGCCGCCGCTACACGGCTCTGAATACTAGCTGCCTTTTGCTATAGACCTAGCGGCGCTACGCGCCTGTACGCCGCAACTTGAATTAAGCAGTAGGTCGATTACTAAAAAGAGCCCCCGCTGCCTTGTGGCAGCGGGGGCTCTTTAGTTGCCTCCAGAGCCGAGCCACAGAACCTACGCCTTGCCCAACCGCCGCCCAAACAAGTAGTACACCGGGATGCCCAGCGCCACCAGCCCCAGGCCGTAGCGCGAGTATTCGGCCGTGTCGGGGGCGATGAGCAGGATGATGCAGAAAGCCGAGGCCAGCGCGATGTAGAAACCTGGCAGCACCGGGTAGCCCCAGGCGCGGTAGGGGCGGGGCGCATCGGGCCGGGTGCGGCGCAGCACAAAAATGCCGATAATAGTGATGACGTAGAACAAGATAACTGAAAACATGACGTAGTCGAGCAGCTGGCCGTAGCGGCCGCTGAGGCAGAGTAGGCAGGCCCACAGGCACTGCACCCACAGCGCCCGGCCGGGCACTCCGGCTTGGTTGAGGCGGGCCAGGCTGGGGAAGAACAAGCCGTCCTTGGCCATGGCAAAATAGGCCCGTGCGCCACTCAAAATAATGCCATTGTTCGCGCCGAACGTGCTGAGCATGATGAGCACGGCCAGCACGTAGGCCCCGCGCCAGCCCATCACAGACTCGGCCACGGCCGTGGCCACGCGGTCGTCGGCGGCGTACTGGATGCCGCGGCCGGCCAGCGTCGTGGCTTCGGGCGAGCCGTGCAGCGGCAGCACCAGCAAATACACCACATTTATCAGAATGTAAAGCACCGTGACGATGGCCGTGCCCAGCGCCATGCTGCGCACCAGCGTGCGCTCGGGGTTCTGGATTTCCTCGCCCGCAAAGCCGATGTTGTTCCACGAATCGGACGAGAACAGCGAGCCCGTCATGGCCATGCCGATGCCGATGAGCAGCGCCCCGCCGCCGATGGGCAGCGCAGCCCCGGCCACGCCCGGCGCGGGCGAGCGGGTGGCCGCCCAGAGGTCGTGAAAGTTGGCGTGCACGGCGTCGGCATTCACGCCCAGCAGCAGCCCAAACACGATGAGCAGCACCATGGCCAGCAGCTTGGTCGAGCTCAGCACGTTTTGGATAACCTTGCCCGCTTTCACGCCCTGCGCATTGATGGCCGTGATGCCCACGATGAGCAAAATAGCCAGCACCTGCACCGAGCTGATGGGCAGCGGCCCCACCCGTAGCAGCACATTATCGACCGACAGCGAGGGCCAGATAACGCCCGCAAACTTGGCAAACGCCACCGCTACGGCGGCGATAGTCCCCGTCTGAATCACCAAAAACAGCGTCCAGCCATACAAAAAGGCCGTGAGCTTGCCGAAGGCCTCGCGCAGGTACACGTACTGCCCGCCCACCTTGGGGAACATGGCCGCCAGCTCGCCGTAGCTGATGGCCCCGGCCATGGTGATGAGGCCCGTGAGCAGCCACACCACCAGCAGCCAGCCGGTGCTGCCCACCTGCCGGCCGATATTGGCCGACACCAGGAAAATGCCCGACCCAATCATGCCGCCCGTCACGAGCATCACGGCGTCGAAAAGGGTGAGGGCGCGCTTGAAGTGGCCGGGGGCGGTGTCGTCAGGGGCGATAGGGTCGGGTAGGGGATTGGCCATTACAAGAAGGGATTTTTGCCAAAGAAAGGCGCTGCCGTATAATGCAACCTCATTGGGGCGGCCGGGCCTCCTCTTTGCACACACTCATCCATCTCCTTATGCCTCCTGTTTACCTCTTGCGCTGTGGCGTGTTAGCTGCAACTAGCTTCCTCTGCCTGACCCTGCTGACGGCCTGCGAGAACAATGCGCCCGCCGACCAGCTCACCGTGGTACAGGGCACCGTGACCAGCGCCGACAATGGGCGGCCGCTGCCTGGCGTGCTGATGGCCGTTGAGTCGTTTTCGAAGGGGTATAGTTTCTGGAGCTTCGCGGCTACCGGCGACTCGGTGCGGACCGATGCCCAGGGCCAGTACACGCTGCATTTCTACAACAAGAAAGGGTTATACTACGCCGTAAGCTTACAGCCGTACCTCTCAACTGCGGCCTACCAGCCCTCACGCTACGCCTTTATAACCAACGATGTCAATAGCGGCACGCAGCTCGGCTCCAACCAGCGCGAGCTGACCTTGGGCAAGACCAATACCTTCGACTTTAAGCCCGATGAGCTGCGCACGCTGGCCGTGCGCATTCGCAACCGCAACACGCGCTACCAGCGCCTGGAGTGGAACTATAGCTACTTGCACGGCAACACGCTGGACACGACGGCTTACCTGCGGAATTATTATCTGCCCGCCACCGGGGTGAAATTTCGCTACTTCCAATACACCGCTGCCGGGGTATTGGTGAAGGACACGGCCGTGACGCTGGCAGTGCAGAACCCCGCCGCCCTGCCGCCCGATACCGTGCGAGCTACGCTAACTTTTATCCGCTAGCGCTGCTGCAAGGCGCAGCCCAAGTAGCTGCGCTGCAGCTATTCTGTACTTTTGGGTCAAATAATCAGCCCAGCGCCCTAGCTGACCAACATCTTTTTTCTGCGTGAAAAAACTGTACGCTTCCTCTCACCTCAACGTATACCTGCACGAAGGCCCACCCACCACCGTGGAGCTGGAGTGGCTGGACTTTGCTAACAGCGACGAGCTGCGCCGCAACATTCTGGAGGGCCTGCGCCTGGCCCAGTTGCACCGCGCCCAGAGCTGGCTGGCCGACAACCGCTTGCTGCGGGCCATTCGGCCCAAAGACTTTGAGTGGATGGGGCCGGCCATCATCACGCCCCTCAACGAACTGGGCGTGAAGCGCATTGCGGTGGTCGAGTCGCAGGATGCCATCAACCGCATGGGCGTGACAGCGTTTTTGTCGTCGGTGGTACCCGACACCAACATTACCACGCAGTATTTTACCACGGCCGAGGAGGCCCGTGCCTGGTCGGCGCAGCCATTCTAACTGCTTATGCTATCGCCCACTTTTACCACGCCCTACTGTGAGGTGTACCTGCACCCCGGCCCGGCCGCCGCGCTCGAGCTGCGCTGGCTCAGCTACGTGCCCAGCGCCGACTTTCGGGCGGCCGTGGAGCAGGCGCTGGCCCTGGCGCGGCTACGCCCCCTGAGCGGCTGGATTGCCGACGACCGCCTGCTGGGGCCCGTGCGCCCCCGCGACCTGGTGTGGGTGATGGAGGAAGTGCTGCCGGCCATCGAGGCGGCCGGGGTGCAGCGCTTTGCCCTGCTGGAGTCGCACGATGCCATCAACCGCATGACCATCGCGGGCATGTACGAGGAGGCGCTGCCCGCGCGGCGCTTCCAGGTGCAGTTCTTTGCCGATAGCAGCCTGGCGCGGGCCTGGGCTACCGAGGCGGTTTAGGCGATTGCGCGGCCGCCTTGGCCCGCTTCGCAGCTGCCGGGCTAGCCTAAGCGGCCGGCCGGCCTACTTTTGCTCCTATGTCCCGCAAGCTTTTGGCCCTGCTGGTGGCGGCGCTGCTCTTGCTTTCGCTGGCCACCTACGTGTATTACCGCCGCACGCTGGCCGCCGTGCCCGTAGACCCCTACGCCCTGGTGCCCGACGATGCCGTGCTGGTGCTGGCCACCCGCGACCACCCCGCCCTGGTGCGCCACTTGCAGGAAGCCGGCGTGTGGGACAACGTGAGCGGCGTGCGCTACTTCCAGCAGGTGGCCGGGCAGCTAGCCCTGGCCGATAGCCTGGAAGTGGGCAGCAGCAACCTGAGCGCCGCCGCCCGGCAGCGGCGTGGGCTGCTGGCGCTGCTGGGCCGTAAGCTGGTGCTGACCTCGGTGCACCTTACCGGGCCGGGGCAGGTCGATGTGCTCTACCAGATTCCGCTGAACACCGTGCGCGAGTACCGCCAAAGCCGGAGCGTGCTCGAAACGCTGGGCCGCGACCCGCGCTACACCCTGACCACCCGCGACTACGAAGGCTACGAACTGCAAGAGCTGACTTTGCGCGACGGGGGCCGCCTCACGGTGCTCAACTACCGCAACCACCTGCTGCTGAGTACGCACGCCTCGCTCATCGAGGCGGTGGTGCAGCGCCTGCGGCTGCCCGCCAGTGCGCCCACCGTGCGCTCGGGCTTCGGCCAAACTGATTTGCTGCGCCTGCGCGACCTCGATGCTACGGTGCTCGTCAATTTTCGCCGCTTGCCGGCCCTGCTCGATGTGCTGTTTCAACCCGGCACCCACGCCCAGCTAGACCAGGCTACTACGCTGGTGCGGGAGGGCATATTGGGGATAAAAATCGCGCCTGGCCAGCTCACCTTCACCGGCTTTGCCAACCCCGAAACGGCGGCTAACTCGTGGCACCAGCGGCTGATTGGCCAGCCCGCCCAGCCGCTGCGCCCGCTAGCCGAGGTGCTCAGCCTGCGCACAGCCCTGGTGCTGGCGGTGGCTGGCCCGCTGGCCGACCGGCCCGCTACGCCCGCCGGGGCCGACTCAACTGGCCAACTCAAGGTGGCGCTCGATAGCCTGCGGGCGGCCCTGCTGCCTGGTGCGGCCCTCACGTACATGGCCGCGCCCAGCCCGGCTGTGGCCCCGGCCCGGCTGGTGCTGGTGCGGTGCGCCAGTGCCAGCCGGGCGGCGCTGTGGCTGGCGCGGCTGCGCCGGCTCCGCGGCGTGGCCCCGGCCTTTGTGCGGGTGGGAGCATTTAACGTGTATGGGGCGGGCTTTGCGGCCGAGCAGCTGGCCCCGGCGCTGCTGCCGCCACTGGCAGCCAGTGCCAGCCCCGCGCCACTGTCGGCCGTGTTGGTACGCGACTATTTGGTGCTGGGCGAAATGCCCGCCTTGCAAGCTTATCTCACCGACCTTACGGCCGGCCAGACCTGGAGCCGCTCGGCCGCGCAGGTGGCCTTGCTACAGCAGACGTTGCCGCAGGCGCGCCTCACGGTGCTGGCTGATGCCCGCCAGGGCTGGAACGCCCTGCTGGGCTACCTGGCCGAAGACCGCCGCGCTGGTTTGCTACGCAATGAAAGCCTGCTCAAGTACTTCCCGCAGGTGGCCTGGCAGCTTTCCCCGCCCGACAGCCCTACTGAGGAAGCCACCGCCGGCAGCCAGTACTACGCCCAGCTGCTGCTGCGCCGCCCCGGCCAGGGCCCGGCCACCAGTGCCGAGGCGGCCAGCGCGGCCGGCAGCCAGCGCTTTGGCACGGCGCTGGTGGGGCTACCGCTGCTATTGCCCGCCCTGCCCGACGACCCCGCGCCCGCCGTGGTGGCCGACTCGCTGGGCGTGCTGCGCCTGCTCAGCAGCCGCGACAATGCCGCCCTCTGGACTGATACCCTGCCCGGCCCCGTGCTGGAGGCCAGCGCGCCGCGCCTGGTGCGGGGCCGCCTGCTGCTGGCCACCGCCCACCGCCTGCACTGGCTCAACCCGGCCGATGGCCGCGAGGCCCCGAACTTTCCCCTCAACCTGCCCGACACGGCCACCATTACGGCGGTGGTCGCCTCGCCCGCGCCCCGGCCCGTGCCGCACCTGCTGGTGGCCACGGCCGGCGGCGACTTGCGCCTCCTCGATGCCAGCGGGCGGCAGTTCGCCGGCTGGCCCCGCCGCCTCGAAGCGCCGCTGGCCGGCTCGCCGCTGCTGCTCACCGTGAATGGGCGCGACGTGGTAGTGGCCGCCCTGCAAAATGGCTACGTGTACGCCTTCACCCAAACGGGCGAGCGCTACCCCGGCTTCCCGGTGAGCGCCGGGGCGCGGCTGGCGGGGTCGCTGGTGGCGCAGCCCGCCGCCACGCTGGCTCGCAGCGTAGTGCACCTGGTAAACCAGCACGGCGAGCTATTGACCCTGACCCTGAGCGGCGACATCACCAACCGCCGCCGCGTGGCCACCTGGAGCCGCACCGCCACCTTCAGCCTGGTGCCGGAGGCCGAGGGCCGGGCCGGCTCGTTCGTGGTGGTGCGCGAAGATGGTGGGCGGGTCGATGTGTTCAGCCCCACCGCCACGACCAGCGCGCCGCTGCTGAGCCGGCAGCTGCTTACCTCGGGCCCCAAGCCGGTGCAGTGGTTTGACTTTGGGGGCGGCCACCAGGTGCTGGCTGTTACCGAGCCGGGGCCGCAGCAGGTGGCGCTGTTCGATGGAGCCGGGCGGCCGCTGGGGGGCACCGCCGCCGCCCCGGCGGCCCCGTGGCCCAGCACCGGCGCGGGCGTGGCCCTGCGCTACGATGCCACGCGCCGCCGCTACCTGCTGGTGCGCCTGCTGGGCCACGAGCTGCGCCGCGATGAAGTGGCCGTGCCGTAGCTCAGGCACTACCTCGGCAGCGGCCGGGCAGCTACCAGGCGGTGCAATTCACTGGCTGATAAGTCCTCCAGGGTGAGTAGGGCGGCGTAGGGGTCGCCGGGCAGGCCAAGCAGTCTGGCAAAGGCCGGCTCGGTTTTGAAACCCTGCTGCTTGAGCGCCTGCACGGCTGTGCGCCAGGCAGC
Organism: Janthinobacterium lividum; assembly: GCA_050954845.1. Classification (GTDB taxonomy): domain Bacteria; phylum Bacteroidota; class Bacteroidia; order Cytophagales; family Hymenobacteraceae; genus Hymenobacter. The sequence continues at coordinate 23,831 of JBPBQK010000091.1, read as the reverse complement.
GCCCCCGGCTTGTAGCACCGCGTGCTCTACCAGCAGGTGCCGCCAGCCGTGCTGCTGCGCAATGGGCTGGGCTTGGCCAAATACCTCCAGCACTTCGGCCGCGTAGCGAAACCCAGCTACCGTGGTAGCGTGCCCCCCGATGCTGCATTGCACCAGCCGGAAGCCGGGCCGCGCGCCGAAGTGCGCCCGCAGTAGCTCGGCAAACTGGGGCTGCGCGGCGGCGGGTACTTCGCACAGCACATCCAGGTCGCTGGCCTCGGTGTCGATGCCCAGCGGCACCGTGCCCGCCAGCACCGGGCCAAACTCGTGCAGCAGCGGCCAAAGGCCGGAGGCCACCAGCGCAGCATACGCTTGCTGCTGCCGGAGGCTACCCGCTTGCAGGTAGCGCAAGTCGTGCCAATTCATTGTCTTCGGGAAGGAATAAAAGCTTAAATCGAAGTGACTCTCTTATCTAATTTAGGTTTGACCAAGAGCTTAATAAAAACGGTCGTCAGGCAGCGTGCAGCGAAGCATCTCGCGTGGTTACGTCTGCGGACGTTTGAGATACTGCGCCACGCGAGATGCTTCGCTACGCGCTGCCTGACGACCGTTTTTCAAGGGCTGGAAACCATATAAAAAATGGTTGCTGGCTACACCCCCTAAGCCAGCAAGAAATGATGCTCGCATACTTAAGTCAGCTCCTCTACCGTGCCCACACCCGCCGCCAGCCGCAGGGCTCGCGTCACGCTGGCCGGCATCTCGGCGGGGTAATGGCTGACGTAAATCAGGGCCACGGGGGTGAGTTGGCAGAACTGGTCGAGCACGGCCCGGAAGTGGGCTAGCTGGCCGGCATCAAGGCCCTGTCCGGGCTCGTCGAGCAGTAGTAGCGGCGGGCTTTTGACTAGCGCTCGTGCCACCAGTACCAGGCGCTGCTGGCTGGCGGGCAGCTGCTTGAGGGGCTGGTCGGCGCTGCCCGCTAGGTTTAGCACGTGCAGCCAGCGCTGGGCTAGCTCGCGCTGGGCGGGCGTGGCGGCTGCCCGCACCAGCTTATCGGTAAAGCCCGTTTCGACTACCTGCTGGCAGGTGAGCTGGCCGGGGAAATATTGCAGCAGCTCGGGCGATACGTAGCCGATGTTCCGCTTGATATCCCAGATGCTTTCGCCGGTGCCGCGCCGCCGGTCAAAGAGCGTGATGTCCTTGCCGTAGGCCTGCGGATTGTCGCCGTTGAGCAAACTCAATAGCGTGCTTTTGCCCGCGCCGTTGGGGCCGGTGAGGGCCCAGCGCTCGCCGGGTTTTACTTCCCAATTGATGTTGTCTAACACTACTTTATCGCCGTAGCGCACGGTCACGTTTCGCAGTTGCACCAGCGTGCGGTAGGCGGGCGGGGGCACGCTGAGAGCCCGCAGCTCGGCGGCATCGAGTAGGGGCGGGGCACTGGCGGCGGGCGGGGCAGCGGCCACAAACTGCGCCCTGGGCCCGGCCTGCACGATGCGCTGGCTGTCCAGCACCGCCACGTGAGTGATGAGCGCGGGCACCTCGTTGGGGGGCGTGGCCAGCACTACGGTGGTGCCCGCCTGGGCCACCAGCGCCAGAAACTCATCAAACCAGGCGCGGGTGGCGGTGTCTAGGCCGCTCAGGGGCGCGTCGAGCAGCAGCAGCAGGGGGTTGCGCAGCAGCGCGGCGGCCAGGCGCAGGCGCTTGGTTTCGCCATTAGAGAGCTTGATGAGGCGCTCGTCTTGCAACTGCGTGAGATGCAGCACGTCTACGGCGCGCTTGTAAGTCCAGAATGGGGTGAGAACCGGGGCCGGAATGGCTTGCAGGTACGCGCGCACGGTGGGCACTTCCTCGGCGGCGGCCGCATTGTAGCGCTGCTGGTAGTAGAGCTGGCCCTGGTTGTCGCTGGCGCGAAAGTGCGCCTGCGACCCCACCAGCGCGATGCGCTTGCGCCAGGAGAAAAGTGGGTCGGCCAGGTTTTCGCCCAGCGCGGCCAGCAGGGGGTAGGTGGCCGGGCCACCTGTGGCCACGTAGCGCCCGGCCAGCGCCGCCAGCAGGGTGCTTTTGCCCGCGCCGCTGGGCCCCACCAGCGCCCAGTGCTGGCCCGGCTCGATGCGAAAGCTGAGGTCGGTGAACAGCACGTGACCGAGGTAGCGAATGGTACAATGCTCGAAGGCAAGAAGGGGCAGCGCCATGCAGCAAAAGAGGGAGAAAGGGGCGAAGTACGCTTTTTTACGTGAGAGCCGCGCTTCGTTGGGGGTGCGCCGTCCGTTTGCCGCTACATTCGGCCGGTAGTTGCCGCCCGGCCGGCAAGTCGGTGGCCCAGCTGCCGCAACGTTTAGTTTTTACCCCGCCCCCATGCCCCCTCGCACCGGCCTCGTCGTAGGCAAATTCTGGCCCCCGCACCGGGGCCACCAGCTACTGCTCGAAACCGCCGCTGCCCAGGTCACCGAGCTGCTGGTGCTCGTGTACGCCAACCCCGACGACCAGCGGCACGCCGCCCCGGTGCGCGCCCACTGGCTGCGCGAGCTCTACCGCGGCGACGACTACGCCCAGGGCCCGCGCATTGGCGGCACGCCGCTGCGCCTGCACGCCCTGCCCGCCGCCGCCGTGCCCCCCGATGCGGCCGACGATGCCACCCACCGCGAGTTTGTGCGCCAGTGGCTAACCCAGCGCCAGCTCCACGTCGATGTTGTGTTTAGCAGCGAAACCTACGGCCCCGGCTTTGCCGAGTACCTGGGGGCCCAGCACGTGGCGGTGGATGTGCCGCGCCAGCAGGTGCCCATCAGTGGCACCAAGCTCCGCGCCGACTTGGCGGGCGATGCCGCAGATTTCAACGCCCCGGCCCAGCACATTCATCCCTTTGTGGCCGCCCAATACGGCGTGGTGCCCGCCACGCCCGTGCCCCGCCTGGTGCTGCTGGGGGCCGAAAGCAGCGGTAAAACCACCCTTTCCATTGCCCTGGCCGAGGCCCTTGGCACCGCCTGGGTGCCCGAGTACGGCCGCACCCTGCACGAGCAAAAAAACGGCGCGCTCGACTACGAAGACCTCGTGTACATCGGCCGCCGCCAGCTGGAGCTGGAGGACGAAGCCACCGCCCAGGCCCACGGCTGGCTGGTGTGCGACACTAATGCGGCCACCACGGCGCTGTATTCCTACTACTATTTTCACCGCTGCGACGTGGCCTTGCAGCGCCTGGCCCAGGTGTGCCGCCAGCGCTACGCCCACACTTTCGTGTGCATGCCCACCGTGCCCTTCCAAGACGACGGCTGGCGCGGCCCCGAGGCGCTGCGCCAGTTTCAGCACGGCGCCATATTGATGCAGCTCGACCTGCTGAATATCCCCTACACCCTGCTCGATGGCACGGTGGCCGAGCGCGTGGCCAAAGTGCGGGCAGTGCTGGGGTGAGTATAAATCATTCTACTATTCACTGACTAATGTTAGACGCTCTTCTGAACTTGCAAAAAGATATCCTGCGCTATGAAAATCAGGAAGGCCACGGGTACATGGTAGACTACTCACCAAAATTATTATTCTTCCAAGTTGGTGATTTATTTGATATAACGCTTTATTCTGATGGATACGACGATGACCCAGGCACTAAAGCAGTCGATATGGATTATGAGACAAATTTTGCTTTCTGTGCTTTACTAGATTTGCTGTCAATTCAGGAAAACGCTAATAAGCTACTGGCTATCGAGTTTACGGGTCAGGATGAAGGTGCTAATGGCATAAAAGGATGGGTATTCGATCGAATTATCAATTCAAAAGTCATATTTCCTAACCTTAAAAGTTTTAAGGTGCAGCTTACAGATTTAGGTGACCATAATCTAAGCATTATCAATGGCGGAAACTTAGAAGAGAAGGGAGCAGTAGCCAAACTACTTGCCAAAATGCCAGTGTTAGAAACTATGGTAGTGCCATCTGCGCCAGACAATTCATTTTTTGAGATAGGTGAGCATCCTCTCAGTTATCTGAGGGTACAAACGGGAATCAATAATCAACTTTTTATTGACAATCTTGCAGATAGTAGCAATTTTGCAAATTTAAAAACGATAGATTACTCGGAGTTAATAGATTTTGAGAATCGCATTGATGAAATAGATTATACATCAATCAGCAGTTTTAAGCATCTTTTTTTGTCTTCGGCTTTTGCGTCAGTTGGACGATTTGTGTTAAGGAATAGTCGATTAGAAAAGAATCACTTGCTTGAGTTGCATGAGTTGAATAAGATTCAATTTTTATTCATTGATGCGCATGGGGGCTATTATATTAATAACTTGAAATAGAGCACTGCACAAGCTGGGGCAGGGTGCCATAAGTAGCACTTGTAATGCATGGGCAGGTGAGCGGTAGCGCCCCTGCTTGGTGGTCACGTAGCTTAGGAAGGCGTTGTGCACGGTGCGGGCTAAACCACGCTAAAAACCAACTGCCTTGTAACGAATGAACGCCCGGCCGGTAAGTTATTTGTCGGCCCGCGCACTACTTCTGTGGCCCGGCTTTAGACTACGTTATGCTGGTATCTGCGCTAAAAACCTGGTTCTGCACTCTGTTACTGGTTAGCGCTGCCTTTTCGGGGGCCGCCCAGGCCCCTGCCGAGCCACCATTCGCGCTAGCTTGCCGGCCGGGGGCGCGGGTAGGCAGCGGCAAGCAGCAGTTTTGCGAAATCCGCGACCTGACCATGCCCGCGCCAGTGGGCCAGTCGCTGCACATCGACGGGGCCAACGGGGGCACCACTGTGCACGGCTGGGCGGGGGCCGAGGTGCGCATTAAAGTGCTGGTGCAAAGCGGCGGCCGCACTGCCGAAGAGGCCCAGGCGCGGGTGCAGGACATCGTTGTCACGGCGGCGGGCAATGCCCTGCGGGCCACCCTGCCCGACGACAAAATAGAGCGCCTGGTGCGCTACGAAGTATTCGTGCCCCGCCAAACGGCGCTCGTCGTCACGGTGGCGGGCGGCAGCATTCGGCTCGATAACATGCAAGCCCGCATCGAGTTTCGGGGCGGCAGCGGCAACGCCACGCTCAGCAACCTGGGCGGCCAAGTCACGGGCAGCATCACCAACGGCAATATCTACCTCACCCTCAGCGGCAGCCAGTGGGAGGGCGAGGGCCTCGACGTGCGCACCACCAATGGCAGCGTGCGGTGGCAGGTGCCGGCCACGTACTCGGCCCAAGTGCAGCTGAGCACCAGCGCCGGCAGCCTCACCACCAGCCTGCCTGTCACCACCAGCGAGGGGCGCAAGGAAGTGTCGGCCACCCTGGGCCAGGGCGGGGCGCTGCTGAAGGCCAGCACCACCAATGGCGACATTTATTTTCAGCAGGGAGAAAAAACCGGGCTGCCCCGCGCCGCCCTTGATGGTCGGGCAAGGGAAATCGAACGCCTGAAAAAAGTCGTCAACCACGCGCAGCCCGGGGCCCTCGACACGGTGCTGGCACAGGCCCGCCGCGTGGCCTACGTACCCGTACAGATAGTGGTGCTTAGCCGCTTGGCCGCTGCGCAACTGCCGCAGCAGCGCCCAGCCGCCGCGGCCCGGCTGCAAGAAGCCACCCAACTGGCCAGCCAGCTGCACGATGTGGCCGACGCCGGCTGGACGCTGGGCCAAGTGAGCCAAGTGCAAGGCGACCTGGCCCGCCAAGCCCCGGCACCCAGTGGTCAGGAGGAGTTTGCCCCGCTGCTCCAGGCCCTGAGCGATGCCATGAATACCAGCGCGGCCTTCAAAGCCGCTGCGCCTAAAGAAGCGGATATCAACGGGTTGCCTGCGGGGGAGAAGCGCCGGCTGAGGGGCTTGGGGGCCGCGCTCGGCAATGTGCCCGCGCTGCCGGCCGTGCCCGGCGTGCCCCTGGGCCGGCTGGCGCTGCCCCAGTTCAGCTTCAGCGATAAGTGGCTCGACACCTTGCTTACCGGCCGCTACAGCTCGCCGCAGGTGGTGCGCCAGCTCACGGCCCGCCGTAAGCTGCGCGACACTAGCCAGGCCCTGAGTACCGCCTTTGCTAAGGAGGGCGACTATGCCAGGGCTTACCAATACTTTTTGCAATACAGCGCCTACAAGGACAGCCTCACGGCCGAGGCCACAACCCGCCGGCTGGCCGCGCTCGAATACCGTCAAACCCTGCTGAAAAAAGAAGCCCAGATTCAGCGCCTCACCAAAGAGCAACTGCTGCGCGAGCAGGCCGCCCGGCGGCAAGAGCAATTTGTGGTGGGCCTCGGCGTGTGCGTGGGGTTGCTGGCGCTGTTTACCTTTCTCCTGAGCCGAAACAACCGGGCCAAACGCCTGGCCAACGTCCAACTCGAGGAGCAGAAAAACGCCTTGCAAGTGGCGCTGGCCGACTTGAAAACCGCCCAAAGCCAACTCATCCAATCGGAGAAAATGGCGAGCTTGGGCGAGCTCACGGCCGGCATCGCCCACGAGATTCAGAACCCGCTCAACTTCGTCAATAATTTCTCGGAGGTGAGCACCGAGCTGCTCGAAGAGCTGCTGGCGCACCGCCAGCAACCCACGCCCGACCCGGCCCTGGAAGACGAATTGCTGGCCGACGTGCACCAAAACCTGCTGCGCATCAACCAGCACGGCCACCGCGCCTCCACCATCGTGAAGGGCATGCTGGAGCACGCCCGCACCAGCACCGGCCAGCGCCTACCCACCGACCTCAACGCCCTCATCGAGGAGTATGGCAAGCTCGCCTGCCACAGCGCCCGCGCCAAAGACAAAGCCTTCGAGGCCAAGCTAACCCTGCACCTCGACCCCAGTCTGGGCCCAGTGCAGGCCGTGCCGCAGGACCTAAGCCGGGTGCTGCTCAACGTGTTTACCAACGCCTTCTACGCGGTGCAGCAGAAGCAGCGCAGCGCCGCCCCCGCCTACCGCCCCGAGGTGCAGGTGCGCACCCAGCACGCCGCCGACCACGTCAAAATCCAGATTCGCGACAACGGCACTGGCATCCCCGAAGCCATCAGGCAAAAGATTTTCCAGCCCTTTTTCACCACCAAGCCCACCGGCGAAGGCACCGGCCTGGGCTTGTCCTTGAGCTACGATATCATCACGAAGGGCCACGGCGGCACGTTTGCACTAGCGAGTGAGGAGGGGGAGTTTACCGAACTGACGCTGACGTTGCCGGTGGCGGGATAAGGCTCTTGGTTGTTTTAAGTTAACTTGTTAAATATAAGGGCATATACAAGTATTGTCTATGCTTTTTCAACGTTTAATGGAATTTGTGTCGTTTCTATCGGGTAGCTTATTAAATGGCTTTTTCCTGTTAACAATCTTATTGCTAATTGGGTGGGTAGTATTACCTAAATACAAGCAGATTATTAACCAATTGATAGTTTTTTCAAATACCCTGTTGATTGCCGGAGCAATAGTGTATTTATTGACAATGCTTCAACAAGTGCTATTTCAAATCAAGACTAATGACGAATACGAAGCATATGCGTTGGTAAATAGAATAACTGGCCCCTATTGGTGGGCTTATTGGGGTGCACCTCTATTTAAAGGTCTGTTACCGCAACTATTATGGGTGAAAAGGCTGCGCTGTAGTTTAATTGCTTCGCTAGCTTTGGTGCCTTTTTTACTGGTAGATTATTGGTTGCCACTGCTGTATTCATCCATTCACAGAGACTATTTGCCATCTTCGTGGGCGATAATGCAACCAAACTATTATGGCCTGGTAATAGCTAGCATTGTTTACCTAATAGTTTTTCTACTGCTATTCAGTGTGATGCAGCTTATTAAGAACAGGTAAGTTCTTTACCCCTCAAAATCCAGCACAAACGCCGTCCCTTTCCCCACCTCCGACTCGGCCCGCAGCACCGCCCGGTGAAACGAGGCGATAGTCTGCGCGATGGGCAAGCCCAGGCCGTAGCCCTCGGGTGCCTTCGGGCCGGTGGCGTGAAAGCGCCGGAAGCGGTCGAAGAGCAGCGGCACGTCGTCGGGGGCGATGCCGGGGCCTTCGTCTTCGACGCGCAGCGAGTAGCCGCCGCCGGGGCGCGGGTGGCCTAGCACCCGGATTTGGCCGCCTTCGTGGTTGTACTTGATGGCGTTGCTGAGCAGGTTGCGCAGCAGGGTGTGCAGGAGCGTGGCGTTGGCCTGGGGCACCACGTAGTCGGGGCTGAGGTCGACGTGCAGCTCGATTTCGCGCTGCTGGCGGCGGTCGTCGAGCTCCTCGGCCACGTCGTCCACGGTTTGGCGCAGGCTCACGCTGGCATCGCGCAGGTATTGGTCGTTTTCGATGTTGGCGATGAGCAGCAGCGTCCGCACCGTGTTGCGCAGGCGGTAGAGCGTGCGCTGGCTTTCCACTATCTGCTGGGCGTGCTGCTCGGGCAGAGTGGGGTCTTGCAGCATGTTTTCGAAGCGCGATTGCAGGATGCTGGTGGGCGTGAGCAACTCGTGCGAGACGTTGCTCATAAACTCGCGCTCCTTCTCAAACGAGGCTTGCAGCTGCCGCATGAGGGCCGAGAGCGAGTCGTCGAGCTGCCGAAAATCGGTGGTATCGGTGTCGAGCCGGGCAAACGAAAACTCGCCCGGCTGCCGAATGCCCCGCAGCTTGCGCGAAATAAGCTCGCGCAGCGGCCGCAGCAAATAGTGGGCAAAAGCCGCATCGACAAACACCGTGAGCACCGCGCCCGCCACCAGCACCCACAGCGCCAAGGAGCGCAACGTGTTGGTGAGCAGCTCTACCGTGCCCAGCGACGAGCCAATTTCGAGGCGGTAGCGGCGCACGGCCGCATTGGCCCGGCCTAGCGGGGCGTCGTAGCTCAAAATGCGAAAGTCTTCGACCTCCTTGCCCACCTGGCGCGGCTCCTCAAAAATGCGCTCGGCCGGGGTAGCGGTGCCGTCGGTGGTGCTTAAGGGCGTAATGGTAATGTATTCCTGCTTGAGAATATTGTAGTCGGCGTAGGTTTCGTCGCGCTCTTCGCGCAAAAACGTGGCCAGCCCATCGCGGGCAATGAGGCTGAGGACTTCGCTCTTTTTCTCGTGCAGGCGCTGGTCGGTGTGCGCCACGGCCACCTGCTGCACAATGGGCGGAATCAATAGCGCCCCCAGCACCACCAGCAGCAGCTTGGAGAGGCCGTTGAACAAACCCAGCTTATTCTGTAACTTCATCTATCGTGAGTAAAGCAAAGCCAAAAATAAAACCGTCATGCTGAGCGGAGCGCAGCGAAGTCGAAGCATCTTGGCCGCTTCGTTGCTAACCGTAAGAGGTTAGTGCACCAGCCAAGATGCTTCGACTCCGCTGCGCTGCGCTCAGCATGACGGACGTTCTGTGTGTTGAAAACAGGCCAACCGCTACACCGCGCGGTAGCCGATGCCGCGCACCGTTTCGATAAAATCGGCCGAGCCGAACTGGGTCAGCTTCTTGCGCACGTTTTTGATGTGCACGTCGATGTAGTTCGAGTCGGAGTCGTCTTCGAGCACGTTGCCCCACAGGTGCTCGCCGAGCTGCAAGCGCGTGAGTACCCGGCCTTTGTGCAGCATGAGGTAGTGCAGCAGGTCAAACTCTTTTTTGGTGAGCGGCACCTCCGGGGTATCGGGCGCGCCGTGGCGCACGGTGCGGGCGGTCACGTCCATCACGAAGCCATCGCCGAAGGTAATTTCCGAGCGCTTGAGGCCAAACTTGCGGCGCGTGATGGCCTGCATGCGGCTCGTGAGCTCAAGCAGCGAAAACGGCTTGGGCAGGTAGTCATCGGCCCCCAGGTCGAGGCCCTTGATGCGGTCATCGAGGTCGCCGCGGGCGGTGAGGATAATAAAAGAGGCTTCCTGCTTTTCGTTGCGGCGGGTGTCGCGCAGCAAATCGAGGCCATCGCCGCCGGGCAAGCCCAGGTCGAGCAGCACGAAGTCGTAGGAGTTGACGTACAGCTTTTCCGAAGCTTCGGCGTAGGTATAGGCCGAATCGACCAGATACTGAGCCTGTTGTAGGAACTGCCGCACCTCCTGGTGCAGGCTTTTTTCGTCTTCAACTAGCAGAACGTGCATGTCGTTGGGGGAGGGGATAAGGGGAATTGACACCACAACGTACGGGACGAGGTGGTAAGGCGAAGATGAAGATTGGCTGTTGGTTTGATGAAGTTAGCTAAAATCTTCATCTTGCCCGTCGAATTTGCCTCCGCAGCCGTCCAACGCGGTACTTTGTGGGCGCTTCTTTGCTTGCTTAATTAGGAGGAATATGAAAACCATGCTGCTGAACGTGTTGCTGAGCCTACTGCTGGCCGCCTTTGCTGGCCCGGCGGTGGCTGGCCCGCCCGTCACGACTATTTACCTGGTGCGCCACGCCGAAAAAGACCTTACGCCCGGCGTGGCCGACCCGCTGCTAACCCCCGCCGGCGAGGCCCGCGCCCAGGCCCTGCGCCAGAAGCTGGCCGGCAAGCACCCGGCCGCCCTCTTCACCACCGACACCCGCCGCACCCGCGCTACGCTGGCCCCACTGGCCGTAGCCACCGGCCTTACCCCGCTGGTTTACAGCCCCAAAGACCCCGATGCGTTTGCCATTCGCCTCTACAAAGAGTACGCAGGGCGCACGGTAGTCGTGGTGGGTCATTCTAATACGCTATTGCCATTGCTGGCCGCGCTAGGGGTGAAGGCTCCCATGCAGGAGATTAAGGATGAAGAGTTTGGGTATTTATTCAGAGTAGAGTTGCGCGAAGGCCAGCCGGCCAAGCTGAAGGTGAGTCAGTATGGGGCGCAGTAGGGTAGTTAGTAGTCTGTCATGCAGCGCGCAGCGAAGCATGACAAATGTGTCCTTACCTATTTATTCTTGCACGAATACTTAAGCTTCGCGTCGTGAAAATTGCCACCTGCCTGCTACTAGGCGCAAGCTTACTAGTCGGCTGCCACTCGGCCCCGGATGTCGAAGCCACCGCCGCCCCGCCAGTTGCCCCCAAGCCAACTGCTTCGAAACCGCCCCTAGCTACTCCAGCCGTCAGCACAGCAGCTTCTTCCGCCCCGGTGCCAGCCCTAGCGCTGCCCTAATAACCGTGGGCTACCGCCGCTACCGGGGCACGGTTGGCGGCCAGCCCGTGACGCTGGAGCTGACCATTGGGCGGGGCTACGACACCACCGGCCCGCTAGTATGCAGCGGCACGTACACCTACGACCGGCACCCGGCCGGCCAGCTACTTTTAAGCAGCCCGCAACCTTACCGCAAAAGTCAGCCCCTGCACTTGCAAGAAGCTGACAGCGCCCGCCCGCAGCTGCCCACCGGCACCTGGCAGGCTACGCAGCCCGTTGGCACCGTGCTCACGGGCACTTGGCGCAGCCCGGCAGGGCGGGAGCTGCCGTTCAGGCTGCGCGAAGACTATACCGATGGGCGCGGCCACCTGCTGGCTGTGGGCTACGAGGTGCTGCGCGAGTCGGTGGTGCTGCCCTGCCGGCCAGAACGCTACGACGATGAAACCAAGCAGGAATACCGCGCCCGCGTCAAGAATTCGCCCAATGGCTACGACTTGCAATTTCTGCACTTGCTTGGGCCTGACACCCTGCGCCCCGGCGTGCGGGCCGCCCAGTGCCCGATGCCCCGTGAGCGCCGCCAACTGGTGCGCGCGGCGGCCAAAGAATACGGCTGTAGCTACCACAGCGAAGACTTGCAAGTAGACTACAACGACTACGGGCTGCTGGCCTGCCACCACAACTGGGAAGACGATGAAGGCACAGCCCGCCCCAGCCACGGCACCAGCGCTACGGTGTACGACCTGCGCAGCGGCCAGCTGCTAACCCTGGCCGAGGTACTACGGCCCGGCACCGACACGCTGCTTCAGCGGCTGATTACCCGGCACCTGCTCGATGGCTCTACGCCGGACATCATCCCCCGCACCGAGCCGGACAGCTATGCGTCCGCTAGCGGGCTGGTGCCGCTGCCGGGCGGCCTCGATTCCTCCCAGGCCGATTTTAGTTTGACTGCCAACGGCCTGGCCTTCGGCTATTATTTTGATGAAGTGCAAAGCTTCGTGGACGGCGGCAACCTGCTCTTCGCGGTGGTAGTGCCCTACGCCGAGGTACTGCCGCTGCTGCGTCCCGACTCGCCGGTGGCCCGCATGCTGCGCGAGCGCGGCCTCTGGAAGCTGTAAAACGGCGCTAAGTGGCTACTTTTGGCCAAATCCACTTTTGCTGCCTTTATGCGTTTCCTCGCTTCTCTTCTCGTAGCTGGCCTGCTAGCCGGCGCTGCCCCGGCCCGCGCCCAGGCCCCCGCACCCGCCGCCAAAGCCGACTCGCTCGCCCTGCGCCGTATTTACGATGAGGCGCTGCTACGCGGCAAAAGCTACGAAAACCTGCGCTACCTGTGCAAGAATATCGGCCCGCGGCTGTCGGGCTCGCCGCAGGCGGCGCAGGCCGTGGCCTGGGGCAAGCTCACGATGGAGAAAGCCAACTGCTTCGACAAAGTGTACTTGCAGGAGTGCCAGGTGCCGCACTGGGTGCGCGGGTCCAAGGAGAAAGGTCAAATAATTGGTAATAAGGGCCGGAGCGTGCCCGCCGCCGTGTGTGCCCTCGGCGGCTCGGTGGGCACCGGCGGCAAGCTGCGCGCCGGCGTAGTAGAAGTCAAAAGCCTGGCCGAGCTAAAAGCCCTGCCCGACGCGGCCGTAAAAGGCAAGTTCATTTTCTTCAACCGTCCCTTCAACGACGCCCTCATCGAGCCTGGCGCGGCCTACGGCGGCGCGGGCGACCAGCGCCGCAGCGGCCCTGCCGAGGCCGGCCGGCGCGGCGCGGTGGGTGCGCTGGTGCGCTCGCTCACCGCCGCCCACGACAACAATCCCCACACCGGGGCCACTGCCTACGGCGACACGCCCACCAAAGTGCCCGGCGCGGCCCTCAGCACCCAGGCTGCCGACGAGCTAAGCCAGCTTCTTAAGGCCGACGCTACCTTGCAGTTTGAGCTGGAAATGAGTTGCCAGACCCTGCCCGATGAAGTGAGCTACAACGTGATAGGGGAGGTGCGCGGCTCTAAATACCCCGACCAGATTATCACCGTGGGCGGCCACCTCGACTCGTGGGACCTCGCCGAGGGCGCGCACGACGACGGCACTGGCGTGGTACAAAGCATCGAGGCCGTGCGCCTGCTCAAGGCCGCCGGCCTGCGCCCCGAGCGCACAGTGCGCGCCGTGCTTTTTATGAATGAGGAAAATGGTACCCGCGGCGGCCAGAAATACGCCGAGCTGGCCAAGCAGAACAACGAAACCCACCTCGCCGCCATCGAGAGTGACGGCGGTGGCTTCACGCCCCGCGGCTTCACGGCCGAAACCTCGCCCGAACTCCTCAAAAAAGTGGCCGCCTGGGGCCCGCTGCTGGCCCCCTACCACGCCAATCTGCTCACGCCCGGCCACGCCGGCACCGACATCGAGCCGCTGGCCGCTACCGTGCGCCCCACCGCCCTCTTCGGCTACGACGGCGATTCGCAGCGCTACTTCGACCTGCACCACTCAGCCCTCGACACCTTCGAGCAAGTCAACCGCCGCGAGCTGGAGCTGGGCGGCGCCAGCATGGCATCGCTGATTTATTTGCTGGGCAAATACGGCCTATAACCGCAGATTCAAACGGATTAAACGGATTTAACGGATACGCCCACCTGCGGCGGGCTGACTAGCCTTGAGGAAAAAGGGAAAGGCTGCTCAATCGAGCAGCCTTTCCCTTTTTCCTTCATAAACTCACGACTTATAATCCCAGACTAGTCAGGGGCTTTAGCCCCGTATCCGTTAAATCTGTTTAATCCGTTTGAATCTGCGGTCTATTGGGTGTTCAGAATCGAGAACAACTCATCGAGCTTCGGCGTCAGGATAATATCGGTACGGCGGTTCAGCGCCTTATTCTGCGGTGTGTCATTAGCCGCCACGGGCAAAAACTGGCCCTTGCCCGACGCCGTAATTTGCTCAGGGGCAATGCCAGCCGAAGTAAGCAGGCGCGTGATTTCGGTGGCGCGCAGCACGCTGAGGTCCCAGTTGTCTTTGGCCCCGTTTACCACGCCTTTGATGGGCACATTATCGGTGTGGCCTTCGATGAGCACGTTGATATCCTTATTGCCCGTCAGGGCGTTAGCTAGCTTGATGAGTGCATCTTGGCCGGCGGGGTCTACTTTGGTCGAGCCCGATTTGAAGAGTAATTGCTCGGAGAGTGACACGTAGACCTTGCCGTTTTTTACGTTCACCTGCAAGTCCTGCGAGTTGAAGCCCAGTAGGGCATCGCTCACTTTTTGACGTAGGGCTTTAGTGGCGGCATCTTTCTCGTCGAGAATGCGCTGCATCTCGGCAATGCGGGCGTTTTTGCTGGCCAGGTCCTGCTCGGTGGTGCCCAGCGCTTGGTTGAGCTGGCTTACCTGCTGGTCTTTGCTGAGCAGGCGGTTGGTGAGGGTGTTTTCGGTGCTGGCTTTGTCGCGCTGCAACACGTCTTTTTCCAACTGAAGCTGGTCGCGCGACTTGGTGAGGTCGGCATTTTGCTGTTGCAGCATCGCGATTTCCTTTTTATTGCAGCCCGGCAATACTAGCAGGGAGGCTGCCAGCACAAGGGCCGGCGCAAGGGCGGGAAGCTTAATCATAGGTAAAAAGCAAAAAATGCAGCCCCAGCCGGCCGGCCGGGGTCGGAGGTTACAAACGAGTTGCTTGCGCACTGGGTTGCTGAGGCTATGGCAGCGGCACCGACGTAGGCTGCGGCAGGGTACTTTTGCCGCCGCAGTCCCGCCCGGCTTAGGCCCGAGTGGGCGGCTGCCTTTCTATTCTGACGCTATGCAAACAAAAATGAGCGGCCTGCCTTCCCTGACCAGCTGGCTGCGCCTAAGCCTGCTCGTGCTGCTGGGTTTGCCGGGCCGGGCCGGGGCCCAGGCGGCTCCCAGCCCGGCTGCGCCGGCCCGTTACTGGATTAGCCTAGCCGACAAAACCGGCGTGGCCTTCGACCCGGCCGCCTACTTTAGCTCGGCTGCGCAGGCCCGCCGCCGCCGCCAGGGCTTGCCCGCCTACGAGGCATCTGACCTGCCCGTGCGGCCCGACTACCTAGCCCAGATGCGCGCCAGCTGCGATACTATTACGCTGGTCAGCCGCTGGTTTAATGCTGTGGCTTGCCGCGCTACGCCCGCCCAGGTGGCCGCACTGCGGCGGCTGCCGGGCGTGGTGCGCGTGGTGCGCTGGCCCGAGGCTTCGCCGCAGGCCGCGCTGGCCAGCCGGCCTGCGGCCGCCCAAGTGCAGCGCGAGGGCTATGATATCAGCGCTAGCGACTACCTGCTGGCCCGCCAGCAAACGGCGGTGCTGGGCCGCGCGGCCCTGGTGCGGGCGGGCCTCACGGGCAAAGGGCTGCGCATTGCGGTATTCGATGTGGGGTATCGGGGGGCTCGGGAGCACCTGGCTTTTCGGGCGCTGTGGCGCGAAAAGCGAGTGGCGGCCACCTACGATTTTCTGAAAAACCGGCCAGACGTATTTCGCACCGGCTCGCACGGCACCGAGGTGCTGGGCTGCCTGGCCGGCCGCCTGCCCGGCCCCGATAGCCTGCACGCCGGCCCCGCCCTGGGCTTGGCCCCCGATGCCACCTACCTGCTGGGCCGCACCGAAAGCCTTACCCGTGAGCGCATTGGTGAGGAAGAAGCCTGGCTGAAAGCCGCGGAGTGGGCCGACCGCGAGGGCGCGGATATCATCAGCTCGTCGCTGGCCTACACCGAGCAGCGCTACTTTCCGGAGTGGATGGATGGCCGCCATTCGCTCATTGGGCGGGCGGCCAACCTGGCGGCCCGCAAGGGCATGCTGGTGGTGAGCGCCGCCGGCAACGACGGCGACGACGACTGGGGCCGCATTGGCACCCCCGCCGATGCCGACTCGGTGCTGGCCGTGGGTGGCCTCGA
Source organism: Janthinobacterium lividum (assembly GCA_050954845.1). Classification (GTDB taxonomy): domain Bacteria; phylum Bacteroidota; class Bacteroidia; order Cytophagales; family Hymenobacteraceae; genus Hymenobacter. The sequence goes on along the minus strand of JBPBQK010000091.1, from coordinate 8,058 downwards.
CCCGGCCACCGGCCTGCACGTGGCCTTCAGCTCGACCGGCCCCAGCGCCGACCGCCGCCTCAAGCCCGATGTGTCGGCGTTTGGCATCGTGCTCACTACCACGCCCGGCGGCTACGAGCGCCTCGAAGGTACTTCGTTTTCGGCCCCGCTGGTGGCGGGCTTCGCGGCCTGCGCCTGGCAGCAGCAGCGCCAGCTAAAGGCCATGGAGGTATTTCGGCAAGTGCGCGAGTCGGCCGACTTATACCCGTATTACGACTACGCCCACGGCTACGGCCGGCCCCAGGCCAGCTACTTCACCGAAACTAAAACAGCCCCGCACAAGGCCACGCCCACGTTCGACTTTATCGCCCACGACTCGGTGGTGACGGTGGTGCTGCGGCCGGCAGCCACGGTGCCCGTAGCCCGCCCGCTGCCCTTGCTTACTGACCCCGAGGGAGTTAGCCCCGCCTGGCTGGCCGCCCTTGGCCCCGATGCCAGCTCCAACCCGCCCGTGCTGCCGGGGGCTGCGGCCCCGCCGCCCACCAGCGCGCCCCCCGTGGGGCAGGAGCGGCCCACCCCGGCCGATGGGAGCCCCGCGCTGCCCCCGCCCGCCAGCTACCCGCCACGCCTCTACTGGCACTTGGCTAATAGCCGGGGCGTGCTGCACCGCTACGAAGTGCGCGCCGTGGCCCAGCGGGCGGTGCTGCAGGTGCCACGCCGTGCATTGCGGGGTGGCACTGTGCTGCGAGTATCCTTTCAGGGCTACACGGGCGAGTACCGGGAGTAAGCAACCATTGGGGCTGGGCGAGGGTCTAGTCTGCTAGTCGCTTAGTCGTTCGTCCTGCACACCTAGTGCCCGTTCGTTGCTTAACGCCTGGTTTGGCAGTTTGCCAAAAAGCCAGCCGCCAGCCGCTAGTTTCGTGCCCTCCCAAGCAAGTAGTTTCTACCAGATACCATGAAAATAAAGTGCCAGTGGCTGCTCGCCGCGTGCTTGGCCGCCCCCGCCGCCCACGCGCAGCAGGTGCTGCTGCAAACCGACGTGGCCCGCGATACCCTGCGCCCGCGCACGGGGCCCAATCGCCGCTACTTTGGCCACCTCTACGCCAGCTACGGGCTGGTGCTGGGCGGCAGCGGGGCGGGCCTACCGCTGCGCTACGGGCTGGGCTCGTCCGAAACCCAGCTGGGCGGCCGCCTCAAGTGGCGCTTCACCGACCACCTGGCCCTCACCACCGACCTGCGCTATGCCTACCTGCGCTACGCCCTAGCCCAGGACGAGGGCCCCAAAGCCGCGCCCTTCGCCGCCGTGCACGATGCCGAAACCGTGACCTACCACCAGCTGCAAGGCGAGGTGGGCTTGCGCCTCAACACCGGCCTGCGGCCCCGTGGCAACACGGTGGGCACCTACCTCGACCTGCTGGCCTACGGCGGCCCCGCCCTGGCCGCCAACCATACCACCACCGACGAGCCCCCCGGCCAGGGCCGCCTCGAAACTACGCAGCACGAGCCGCCCTACCTGCGCCGCTGGCTGGGCGGCGTGGGCGTGCGCCTGGGCTACGGCTCGCTGGCGCTGGTGGGCCGCTACCGCCTCAGCGATGCCCTGCAACCCACCGAAAGCTTCACCCCACCCGAGCCCGCCCGCTTTGTAGTGGGACTGGAAATCGGGTGGTTTTAGCATCTTCTTATCGGCCATTCGCGTACACATTGCTGGTTTTAAGCAATAGCAGCCCCGTCCTTTTTTATCTTTTTTCTGTGCAATGAAAGCGTCAATTTTTACTATGCTCGCCGTCGCTGGCCTCTTGCAGCTAGGCACTTCCTGCGTTAATACGGAGCGCGAAATGGCGTCTTCGACCAAAGACCCTCGTAGTGTGTACGTGCCGCCCACCAGCGCGGGCCGCCGCATCAACGGGGCCACGGTACTCAACACGGTGCGCGCCACCCACAGCTTTTCTGACCCCAAAACGAAGGATAATTTCCTGCTTCAGCTGCGCGGCCCGCGCATCCTCACCAGCCGCGTGCACCTCATTGTGACGAATGCCAAGGGCGATACACTGCGCCACGAAGTAATGCCCGCCCGCGCCCTGCTGGCCGGCAGCGCCGTGCAAGACAGCAAGATGGCCACCGTACGCGACCAGGAAATCGCCATTCTGCGCCGCATGAACGGCTTTTTTGCCGAAGACCATTTCACCCACCCCGCCGTGCCCACCAGTGCCACCCAGCCCGCCGAGCTCGATGCCAAAGCCTGGGATAGCCTGCGCGCCGACCCGGCCGCCGTCGGCTTCGACTACCCCGGTGCCGCCGGCAATGAAATGCGCCTGGCCTACTCGCGCCAGCTGCACCGCGCCGTAGCCATGAGCCAATAGGCAAGGCAATAAACCAACGAGCCGGGCCGCCTTATCAAGCACTTGATAAGGCGGCCCGGCTATTTTATGGCGCGATGCCGATTGCTAAACGTGCGGAATTAATCGCCGCTTGCCGCGATTACCAAGCGGTGGTTTCTCACAAAATCTGGCAAAATTCCAACCGCTCGCCATCAGGTCCCAGCATGTTGAAATAGCGACAGCCTTTCTCCCAGAAGTTGAGAAACATGGGCTCGGCTTCTAGCAGGGCAAAGCCCTCGCGTTTAAGCAGGGCGTAGGTTTCCTCAATGTCATCCACATCAAAGGCAATATGGTCGATGCGGCCATCCGAGCGTTGTTTCACCCGGCTCAGCTCCGGCTCCGGCATCTGGTAGAGCTCGATAATAATGTCGCCGCGCTGCATCATCGCCACCTGGCCCTGGCCGCCTTCATGGTCGAAAGCAGCGCGCATAACGGCCCCAAATCCCAGCTTTTCATAAAAAGCCTGGGATACTTGCAGGTCGGTTATTGGCAGCCCGATGTGCTGCAAACGGTTTATTTTCAGATTCATAGTAAAAGCAGTGCTAACGGTGTGCGGCGCTTGGTTTTGCAGCTTGCGGCAAGTAGTTGAAAGTACGCATACCGCAATTTTAAAGCGCGGAGCCAAAGAACTGTAGCAGCAGCATCCCACTATCATTGCGAGCGCAGCGAAGCAATTACATCTGAACGGCACCGGGGTACGTTACGATTGCTTCGCTACGTACCCCGGTGCCGAAGCAGTTCTAAATCTTAGCCCAGCCCTCTTGCCCGGCGGGGCCGCGCAGCAGCGCGTAGCCGGGTATCCGGCCCAGCACTACCACTTGGGTATGGGCCGGCCAGGCGGCCAGGGCGGCGGCTATTGGGGCCGGCTGGGTTTGAATTTCTACCTCAGTCGGCAGCGTGAAGCGGCGCAACGGCTGGGCCATAGCCACGGCGCGGGTGGCCACGTAGCCTAGCTGCCCATTAGGCGCTTCTACCCGCAGCCGCTGCGCCTGCTGGCCCAGCACCCGCAGGGGCGTATTGGCAGTGAGTGCTGGCCCGGCAGAGCCGGCGAGAATCATTGGTGCGGGATTCTTGCCACGCAGCCGTACCCACTCACTCAGGTAGTTGCCGGCCGCGGCGGGCAAGTCAGCCGGCACGGGGTCGGCGCGGTGCAGAAAGGGCCAGGGGTCCACGGCGCCGCGGCCGCTTTGGTAGATGCCGAAGTGCAGGTGCGGCACGGTGGTGCGGGCGTTGCCAGTGTTGCCGACCAGGCCCAGCACGTCGCCGGGGCGCACCAGTTGGCCGGGCTGCACCAGCTGGCGGTCGAGGTGGGCGTAGTAGAGGTGCTGGCCGGTGGCGGTTTCGGTCAGCCACACCACGCGGCCGCCGATTTTGGTTTCATCTACGCGGGTTACGAGGCCCGCTACGGCGGCCACGGCGGGCGTGCCCCGCGGCGCAAAAATATCGACGCCCTCGTGCTGGCGCACCCCGCCATCGCGCTCGGCCCCCCAAAAGCTGCCCACGGCTTGGTCGGTGCGTCCCTGCACCGGGAAGGTGGTGAGGCTGGGCCCGCGCCACAGCCGCAGGGTGTAGCGGCCGGCCGTTAGCAACTCGGCCTGCACGCGCACCAGGTTTTGGCCGGCTTCTTCGGCCCGATAGCTAAAGGAAATAGTGCTGGCCGTAGTGTCGCTGGCGGTCCACTTTAGGAGGGTGGGCCGCTGGCCGGGGGCCAGGGCAAAGGCATCGACAAACACGCGAGCCGGGGCTATTGCGCCGGGCTGCCTGGTGAGCCGGATGTGCACTTGCTCGCCGGCCTTTACCGGGTAGCGGTAGCTGGCGGCGGTGGGCTGGTCGGCCCGAAAAAAGCCGGTTTCCAGTACCGGCAGCGTCACTACCAGCGAATCGCGCAGGGCCTGGTCGGCGGCGGCTTGCCAGCGCTGGCCCAGGGCGGCCTCACGCAGGCCGGCCCGGTCGAGGGCCCGGGCGTAGTCGTCGTGCGGGGTTGTTTTTTGGAAGAGTGCCGTGAGCGTCTGCGTCTTGCTGCAGCTGCTGAGTAACCCCAGCGCCAGCACCAGGCCGCCAACCCAGCCACGGCGGCCGGCGGCGGTAAAAAACGAAAAAATCATATCTGCCCCAACACCAGCCTGGCTGGGCAAGTTCGGGGGGCGGATAAGTCGTAGCTCCACAAGCTATGACCCATATCAGGCCGAATTTTGTTGTTGAACTACGAGCTGTAAAAGGCCGCGCTTCTGGGTTTCGTACTTTTGCTTTTCGCTATTCTGCCGCTTCCCACCCGTGTATCAATCTCCTCTCATTCTCACCGAGTGCCCCCGCGATGCCATGCAGGGCCTGCCCGAATTCATCCCGACGGCCACCAAAATCGCCTATCTCCAGCAACTGCTGGCGGTGGGCTTCGAGGTGCTCGATTTTGGCTCGTTCGTGTCGCCCAAAGCCATTCCGCAGTTGCGCGATACCGCCGAAGTGCTCGCCGGCCTCGACCTGAGCCACACCCACACCAAGCTGCTGGCCATCGTGGCCAACCTGCGCGGGGCCGAGCAGGCCGCCGGCTACGCCGAAATCAGCTACCTGGGCTTCCCGCTGTCAGTAAGCGAAACCTTCCAGCGCCGCAATACCAACCAAACACTAGCCCAGGCCCGCGCCGACGTGGCCGCCATGCACGAGCTGTGCGAGCGCCGGGGCAAAACGCTGGTCGTGTACCTCTCCATGGGCTTCGGCAACCCCTACGGCGACCCGTGGAGCCCCGCCCTAGTTGCCGACTTTACAGCTGAACTGGCCGCGCTGGGCATCCGTATCGTGGCGCTGTCCGATACCGTGGGCACGGCCACGCCGGCCCTCATTACCCCCTTATTTGAAGAGTTGATTCCGGCCTTCCCGCAGATAGCGTTTGGCGCGCATTTGCACACCACGCCCGCCACCTGGCAGGCCAATATGCAGGCAGCCTACGCGGCTGGCTGCCGCCGCTTTGATAGCGCGCTGGGCGGCATCGGCGGCTGCCCCATGGCCGCCGATACGCTCACCGGCAACCTGGCTACCGAGAATCTGGTCGGCTTTTTAACCGCGCGAGGGGAGGAGTTGGGCCTGAATGAGGCGGAGTTTGGGCGGGCGCAGGCGCTGAGCCAAGCGCTGTTTGCATAGTACCATAACGCGAGCTTTCCAGTTCGCGAGCAGCTTGCGTAAGCGAACGGCTGCTAGTGTGGATGCTCGCTGCGCTCGCCCGCGAAATGGAAAGTTCGCGTTACAACCCGCCCAGCGCCGTGTATTCGGCCAGCAGCGCTAGTGAGTGCGCCGGGCATTCCCAGTCAATCTGACTGAGCTTCCAGCCAGCCAGCCAGCGCGTTTGAGGATAATAATTGAGAAGCGGCGCAATGCAGAAATACAGCCCCCGGCTTTGCTTTTCAAGTTCGGTAAACGTCCACGCAGGGTTGATAAGCGGCGGGGCCGAAACTCCCAGCCGCAGGAACGTGATGCTTAATAGAATTTTATCCATAAAATGCGCCTGCTCGGTCAGCAGCGCAGGCAGCTCGTGCAGCAGCGTGGCGCGGGCCTCGGCCAGCTGCGGCCAGTTGGTTTCGGCCAGCAGGCGGCCCACGTGGTAGGCAATGAGCGGCGCGGTGGCATAGTAGGCCGACACGTCGAGCGGGCGGCGGCGGTATTCGCCCGAGGCGATAACCCAATTGATGAAGCGCAGCCCGTCTTCATCAAACTCGTTGAGCGGCAGGCCGGTGCGGGCCACCCACAGCATACCGTTCGATAACGTGCTAGCATCAAGGTCAATCGGCATGCGCTCGCCAAACCAGGCCGAGTAGATTTTCTTTTGCCGAAAGGCTTTCGGGCCGGTGTCGGCCCAGCCCTTCACGGTGTTGGCGTGGGCTTGCAGCTTAGCTTTGAGCCACTCGTTTTTGGCGGCCGGCCGCGGGTAGCTCAGGTAAGCCAGCGAGGTCGAGTCGAGGTCGTCGGGGGCGGCAAAGTGCCGGCTGCGGTGCAGCAGGTAGCCGTGCGGAAAGTGCTGCTTGGGGCGGGGCGGGTAAAAATTATACGTATCCTGCCCGGTCTTATTTTGGTACAATGGATAGATGGCCCGCGCTTTAGCCACAATATCATCTACGGTAGCCTGGGCGGCAACCGGCAGCCGCCCCCGAATTTCGCGCAGCGTAAAAACAATGAGCGATGTGAAGAAGCCGTTGGAATCTTCGCGCCGGTAGCCCAGGGCGGTTTTCCAGCGCAAGCTCGGGAATAAGCCGGCCGGATGGTAGTGGTCGCCAGTAGATTGCAGCGCGGCAATGCGGGCCACCAGCTGGGTTAGGAGAGAAGAGCGCGGGTCGTCGGCCATAGAAAAGCAGCCGCAAAAGTACGGCTGGCTAAGCCCAGCCGTTTAGGGCAGCTTTTCCACTTCTACGCGGCGGTTGCGAATGTCGGGTGAGGGGTGCAGCGGCCGGCTGTCGCCGTAGCCCACGGCCGTGAGGCGGGCGGCGGCCACGCCGGCCTTTACCAGGTAGGCGCGCACGGCCTCGGCGCGCTGCTCGCTCAAAACCTGGTTTTTACCGGTTTCGCCGAGGCGGTCGGTGTGGCCCGCCACGCGCAGGCGCAGCGCGGGGGTAGCGCGCAGCTCGGCCGCCAGCTTGTCGAGCGCCGGGCCCGACTCGGGCAGCAGCTCGGCCGTGCCTTGCCGGAAAAGCACCGTGGGCAGCACCAGCGGCGTGGGGGCTGGCGGAGTGGGCACCACCGCGACTGGCGGCCGGGCCACCGAGTCGGCCACTGGGGCGGGCGGTGGGGGCGGGGCTACCGGGCGCAGCATTTTGACGGCTCCCGCCACGACTACGGTAATGGGCGTCACCAGCTTTTCGGCGCTGGGGTAAAAGCCCTGCGTGAGGTAGTAGGTAGTGGTTTTGGTGAGCCGGGCCTGGCGGGTGTTGCCCTCGCCGAGGGGCTGCCGTAGCTCGGGGTCGGCATACCAGCGCACATCGCGGCCCGATACGCGCAGGGTGGTGGGCACGCCCGCCGGCACGGTGGCGGCCGACTTCAGCTTGACGCGGTAAAACGTGTAGGTGCCCGTGTTGCACTTGCCGATGGGTTGATAGGCGGCACGGCCCACTAGCTTTTCTTGAGTTGCATCGTAGGTAAACGTGACTGAGCCCGCGCACCAGTAGCTGAAGTCCGACCCGGTTTCGTCGAGCTCGCGCCCGTGGCTGATTTGCAGCTTAGTACCCGCGTAGCTGCCCTGCACCTGAAAGGTCGAGGTAGTGCCGGGCTGGCCGCCTACTTCTTCATATAGCACTCCCAGCAAGTGGGCATCTTTGCCTTGCAGCCGCAGCACGGCCGGCCAGTAGCGGGGGCCGTGCGGCTCGTTTTCAACGCCTTGCCAAGCGCCATTCAGGGTTTGTGCGTGCAGCGGCAGCGCCAGGAGCAAGCTGCCAATACTGGACCAAAAACTGCGTTTCATGCCCCGAAATTACCAAATTCACCGCTATCTCCCGGCTGCTGTTTGCCCAAAAGCGAATTTATAGGCGAAGCGCTCCGGCCGCATTTCGGTGGGTGGAACAATCGGGACAGCGTAGGCGCTTAGCTATCGACTAGCTTATATGAACTGTGTTGAGTGAAGTTGATTTAAGCGGCAATTTTAGCAAAATCAGCTTGGTAGGGTACGCCGGATTTGACGATGGCAAAAGCCTGTTTGAGCAATTTATTGCAGACGGCAATCAGC
>JBPBQK010000090.1:0-40050 GCA_050954845.1 Janthinobacterium lividum | reverse complement strand
ATGATGTTGTTTTTCACGCCGCAATCGACCAGCACGATTTTGTGCTTGCCGCTGCCGTAGCGCTTCACGCCGTCCACGCTCACCTGGGCCACGAGGTTGTCCTCGTTGGGGTCGTGCAGCGGAATGTCGTGGTCGGGCGTCACGATTTTACCGAGCATCGCGCCTTCTTCGCGCAGCTTCTTGGTTAAGAAGCGCGTATCTACGTCGTAGATGCCGGGGATATTGTGCGCGGCCAGCCACTCGCTCAAGCTTTGCGAGGCGTTCCAGTGGTTGTACTCTTCCGAATAATACGACACCACGAGGCCCGAAATATGCACCTGGCTCGATTCGAGCGCGCTCGAAATATCCTGCTCTATCTGCTCCATCGGCACGCCGTAGTTGCCCACCATGGGGTAGGTCAGCACCAAAATCTGGCCCCGGAAGGAGGGGTCGGTCAGGTTTTCGGGGTAGCCCGTCATGGCCGTGCTGAATACTACCTCGCCCGCCGACGCCGTGTAGGCCCCAAACGACTTGCCTTCAATTTCGGTACCGTCGGCTAATACCAGTTTTACCAGCTTCGTATTTTCCACGCTTGTTGAGTTATGGGTAAAATGGAGGAATGCTCCGTTGGTCGCTACTTGCTTAATTCACAAAGCCTTTTGTACACGTTGAGCTTGCCAAACATCTTATCAGGCTCGAACGATTTGTTCTGGCGAGATAAGATGTTTGGCAAGCTCAACATGATGGATTACGGGGGCTAGTCCTGCTCGACTACCGTGTTATCGACCGCAAATTTAGCCGGTTCCAGCGCGAATAGCGCCTGTAAAAATAAATCAGCCTCGGCCTTCGTGATGTTAAGCGGTGGTAATAAGCGCAGTACGTTCGGGTCGCTGGCATTGCCCACGAAGATGTGATGCTCGAACATCAGCTTGTCGCGGATTTCCTTGATGGGGAAATCGTACTTCACGCCTATCATCAGCCCGCGCCCGCGCACTACCGTGGCTTGGCTGTGCGCCCGCAGCTCCTGCATGATGTACGCGCCCAGTTCAGCCGCGTGCGCCACCAGGTTTTCCTGTTCCAATACTTCGAGCACCGCCAGGCCCGCCGCGCAAGCCAAGTGGTTGCCGCCAAACGTGGTGCCCAGCAAGCCATACGACGCCTTGAACTCCGGCGAAATCAGCACCCCGCCAATCGGGAAGCCGTTGCCCATGCCCTTGGCCGTGGTGATAATGCCCGGCCGAATGCCCGCGTGCTGGTGCGCAAAAAACTCGCCGCTGCGGCCGTAGCCACTCTGCACCTCGTCGGCAATGAGCACCACGCCGTGCTGCGCGCACAGCACCGCTAGCCCCTGCAAAAACTCGTCGGTCGGCAGCACTACGCCGCCCACGCCCTGAATCGGCTCGATAATAACGGCGCACACTGGCTGCGCCTGCATCACCTGCGCCACGGCCGCGAGGTCGTAGGGCACGAAGCTCACGCCGTGGCCCGCGTTGAAGGGCGCCACAATTTTGGGGTTGTCGGTGGCGGCTACCGCGCCCGAGGTGCGGCCATGAAATGCACCTTTGAAGGCGATAACGTGGTTTTTGCCGGTATGAAACGACGCCAGTTTTAGCGCGTTCTCATTGGCCTCGGCCCCTGAGTTGCACAAAAACAGCGTGTAGTCGGGGTAGCCCGACATCTCGCCCAGCTTCGCGGCTAGCTCCTGCTGAATCGGGATTTTCACCGAGTTAGAGTAGAAGCCGATTTTGGCCACCTGCTCCTGCACACGCTGCACGTAGTGCGGGTGGCTGTGGCCGATGGAAATCACGGCGTGGCCGCCGTAAAAATCCAGGTATTGCTGGCCGTTCTCGTCCCAAAGCGTCGCGCCGAGCGCCCGCACCGGCGTGATGTTTACGAGCGGATAAACGTCGAAGAGGTTCATGGTTTGTAGATTGTTTTAGCGTGGGCCTAAGTCTAAATCAAATTCGTTTTTATGAGCACTTTTCTTTCCAGACTTGTAGCATACCGAAATCTGTCGAGTTGAGCCTCTGGAATAATTATCGGAATTGTGCTTTCTCCTAAAGCAATAGCAGCACTTATCCTATGGTGCCCATCAAGAATTTGCGGCAGCTTTCTGTTTTGCATTATTGCGCAGCAGGGAGCCGTTAACTTAGTACTACTTTCCCATTCGCGTAATATTTTAAGCGTTTTTCTTGATTCTCTTAAATATTTACCATTAAGTAATTTCTGCCGGATAGAAAAGTGTATAGAGTTAAGTAGAGAAAACAAATTCACTTCAATTAATGTAACGCCTTGTGAATTAAATATCCTGGTTGTTCTAAATTCACCATTCTCTTCCCATGAACCATAGCCAGCATCAATCAGATGTTTATCATCTGCTGACATAAACCAGTGAGGTTTTATATTCCTTTCTTTGTTATCAATACTTTTGAGGAAATCTCTTAGGTCCTGAGTTTCCTCTGCAATGGCATTTAGCATTTCTTCGCGGCTAGAATATCTTTTGGCTTCCATTTCATCCGGTGAAAGAAACAGGTGTATCAAAAAAACGAAGCCTTAATCCCCAACCCCGTCGTTTCCTCCAAGCCAAATAGCAGGTTCATATTCTGAATAGCCTGCCCCGATGCACCTTTCAGCAGGTTGTCCAGCGCGGAGGTGATGAGTACCTGGTCGTCGTGCTTGGTCACGTGCAGCAGGCATTTATTGGTGTTCACCACTTGCTTGAGGTGAATTTCCTTCTCCGATACTATCGTGAAGGGCGCATCGCGGTAGTAGTCGGCGTACAACTCTTGTACCTCTGGTATTAAAAGTTCGCAGGTAGTATAAACCGACGCGAAGATGCCTCGCGTGAAATTACCTCGGTAGGGGATAAACCGCACCGGCTTATCGAAGCTCGGCTGCAAGCCCACCAGCGTTTCGCCAATTTCACCTAAGTGCTGGTGTGTGAAGGTTTTATAGGTCGAAATGTTGCCAGTGCGCCAGGTGTAGCCCGTCGTTTCGACGAGGCCCCGGCCCGCGCCAGTGCTGCCCGTAATGGCCGAGACATGCACAGCATCGTGCAACTGCCCAGCCGCCGCCAGCGGCAATAGCGCCAACTGAATAGCCGAGGCAAAGCAGCCCGGATTGGCAATGCTGTTGGTGGTGCGGATTTGCTCGCGGTTCATTTCTGGTAGGCCGTACACGAAGTGCCGGCCGGCTACGTCGCGGTCGGCCGCCAGCCGAAAATCATTGCTCAGGTCAATGACTTTCGTGCTGGCGGGCAGAGGCGTTTTCAATAGCCACTCGCGGGAATTGCCGTGGCCGAGGCATAGAAAAACCACGTCCTCGTCGCCGGCTAGCTCACTGGCGAAGGTGAGGTCGGTATCACCTAGCAAGTCCTCATGTACTGAATACAACGGCTGCCCAGCCTGCGTCGAGCTCACGACCGCACCGATTTCGACCTGCGGATGGTGCAGCAGCAGCCGCACCAACTCGCCGGCCGTGTAGCCGGCCCCGCCCACAATGCCGGCTTTATACTTGCTCATCGCTCAGGCTAGCGTGAATTTTCAGCTGGTTGCCGAATATTTTGATGAAGCCCCGCGCATCGCGCGAATCCCAGGCATTATTCTCCTCGCCGTAGGTAGCCACCTTCGATTGCATCATGTCGTACTTCGACTCAATGCCCAATAGCTCAAAGTGGTAGGGCCGCAGCTCTACGAACACCGTGCCCGTCACGCGCTCCTGCGACGACACCAGAAACGCCTCAAAATCGCGCATCACCGGGTCGAGGTATTGCGCCTCGTGCAGCAGCGTGCCGTACCACGTGGCAATGGGCTCCTTATTAAGTTGTTGCCAGCGCGAAAGCGTGTGCTTCTCCAGCAAGTGGTGCGCCTTGATAAGCAGCAGCGCCGCCGGAGCCTCGAAACCCACGCGGCCTTTGATACCCAAAATGGTATCGCCCACGTGCGTATCGCGGCCGATGGCGTAAGCGCCGGCAATTTCGTTGACCTGCTGAATGAGCGACACGGCATCCATGCGCTGGCCGTTCAGCGCCACCGGCTCGCCTTTCTCGAAGGTGATTTCCAGCTGGCTCGGCTCCGTTTTGGAAAGCTGGGTAGGGTAGGCGCTCTCGGGCAAAGCCTGGCGCGAAGTCAGCGTTTCGACGCCGCCCACGCTGGTGCCCCAAATACCCCGGTTGATGGAGTATTTAGCCTTCTCCCAGCTCATTTCAAAGCCTTGGTCTTGCAGGTATTGGATTTCCTGCTGGCGCGATAATTTCTGGTCGCGGATGGGCGTGATTATTTCCACATCCGGCGCGATTACGGCGAAGGCTACATCAAAACGCACCTGGTCGTTGCCGGCCCCGGTGCTGCCGTGCACGATATACTCGGCGTTTTCACGCTTGGCATATTCAGCAATAGCGAGCGCCTGAAACATACGCTCGGCGCTCACGCTCAGCGGGTAGGTATCGTTCTTCAACACATTGCCAAACAGCAGGTAGCGCAGGCAATCGTGGTAGTAGCGCTCGGTAATATCAATTACCTCGTGCTTTACCGAGCCCAGCTCGTAGGCGCGCTTTTCGATAGACACCAATTCCTCGGCCGAAAAACCGCCCGAATTAACAATAACGGTGTGGATTTCGAGGTCGTGCTCCTGCGAGAGGTTCACCACGCAGTACGACGTGTCGAGGCCGCCGCTGTACGCTACAATTGCCTTTTTCTTCATTAGAGTGAGTAGCGCGGGCTTTTCAGTCCGCGAGTAAATAGTCGTAAATACTGTGACCGATGCAAGCTTTTGTCGCGTCCGCAGACTGTTAAAGTCCGCACTGCGACTACATCGGCGTTGCGGCTACTATCGGCAGCCGCATGTCCTCGGCAATGTTCGACTCTTCTACGGCCGGCAGCGGAGCGTCCAGCTTGTCGAACAGCATTCCTGTGCAGAGGCACATTTTGCGCTCATTCTCCATCAGGATGCCGAAGTTTTTGCAGCTTTTGCAGCCTTTCCAGAAGTCCTCGCTCATCGTCAGCTCCGAGAACGTAACCGGCTCGTAGCCCAGGTCGCTGTTGATTTTCATCACCGCCAAGCTGGTGGTGATACCAAAAATCTTGGCTTCCGGATATTTAGTGCGCGACAGTCGGAACACCTCGCGCTTGATGGCGCGGCCTAGGCCGTGCTTGCGCATTTCGGTGTTCACGACGAGGCCCGAATTGGCCACGAACTTGCCGCCCTCGAAGGTTTCGATGTAGCAGAAGCCGGCCAATTCGCCGTCTACAAAAGCCAATACGCTATTGCCTTGGCGCATTTTTTCGCGCACATATTCCGGGTCGCGCTTAGCGATGCCCGTGCCCCGCTGCTTGGCCGACTCGATGTACCACTGGCACAGCAAATCCGCGTAGTGCGTATCTGCTGCCGTTGCAACCCGAATTATCATGGTTATTAAAAGATAACTTAAGGAAAGAGACGCAGTTAACCGGCCCTCGCACCACGCGAGTTAGCGGCAGAAAACCCGAAGTCTATCGGTTAAGCGGTTGGGCTCTCTAGTGGTAAATACGAGAGTAGCCCGCGAAAAGGCTGGCAATGGTGACCAGCATCCGGCAGTTGAAGCCGGCTAGGGTCGTCGCAGCAATGCGCAAACCAGCGTGCGCACGCTTCCCGAGCCCAGGCGGGCCGTGGTGGAAAGCAGAAAATTGGTGCGAACCAAGTGAGTCATTGCAGGAAGCAGCCGTGGGCTAGCAAGTGAACTAGCAAACCAAGGGCCATAATGGAGCCGCAAAGGTAAAAGTTCCTACTTTTGCCTGCAATAGATAGCGCATTTTTTTTCGCAGGCTGGGCGCTGGCCGCGAATGAAGTACATATGAACAACCTTGCGGTAACAGTATATAAAATCGGCGGCGGCATCATCGACGACGCCACCGAGCTAGGCAAATTCCTGGAATTACTCGCCCAAACCACCGGCCCTAAAATCCTGGTGCACGGCGGCGGTAAAGGCGCCAGCGCCATGATGCGCGACCTCGGCCTCACCCCACAACTGGTAAATGGCCGCCGCATCACAGACGCCGCCACGCTCGATATCGTTGTGATGTTTTACGCCGGCAAAACCAACAAAGAAGTAGTCTCCAACTTACAGCGCCTCGGCGTGAATGCGCTCGGTTTGAGCGGAGCCGATGGCAACGTTATCCAAGGCACGAAGCGCCCGGCAAAAGACATCGACTACGGCTTTGTGGGCGACCTCACGCCGGCCAGCGTTAATAAAAATTTAATCCTCAATCTGCTGCAAGCCGGTATCACGCCCGTGCTCTGCCCCATCATCCACGACGGCCAGGGCCAGCTATTAAATACCAACGCCGATACCATTGCCTCGGCCGTAGCCGTGGCGCTGGCTGTTGATATGGACGTAACGCTGCACTATTGCTTTGAAAAAAACGGCGTGCTGCGCGACGTAAATGATGATAATTCGGTAATCCCTGAAATTAATTCAGCGAGCTATGCAGAGCTGAAAGCGCAGGGCATTATTGCCGATGGTATGCTGCCAAAGTTGGAAAACGCATTTGCGGCGCTGAGGCAAGGCGTTAGCAAAGTAATTATTGGCCATGCGCTGAATATTAATTCAGGCTTATGCACTGTGCTATGTCTGAGCTAATTGCCGAGCTGAGCGACGATGCAATTGCCTTATTGCAGCAGCTGATTCAGACGCAGTCATTTTCGCGGGAAGAAGCTGCTACCGCAGATATTCTGACGGCGTTTTTGACGCAGCACAATATCCCTGCGCAGCGCCAGGGCAATAACGTATGGGCCGTAAGCCAGCACTGGAATGCTGACAAACCGGTCATATTACTCAACTCGCACCACGACACAGTAAAGCCCGGCGTAGCGTGGACGTACCCACCCTTCGGCGCGACGCTGGAAGGCGATAAGCTCACCGGCCTTGGCAGCAACGATGCTGGCGCATCAGCGGTGAGTCTGCTAGCAGTATTTCGATATTTTTACGATAAGCCAACGGCGTTTAATTTAATCTGCGCCATCACCGCCGAGGAGGAAATATCGGGCGCAAATGGCGTAAAAAGCATTCTGCCAGAATTGGGTAAAATCGACCTCGGCATCGTGGGCGAGCCTACTGGCATGAACGCTGCCATCGCCGAAAAAGGCTTGCTTGTACTCGATGGCGTAGCGCGCGGCCGCACTGGCCACGCCGCTCGTAATGAGGGTGATAACGCGCTGTATAAAGCGCTCGACGATATTAATTGGCTACGCACTTACCAGTTTTCAAAACTATCGGATATGCTCGGGCCGGTGAAAATGACCGTGACGCAAATAAGCGCCGGCACGCAGCACAACGTGGTGCCCGACGAATGCCGCTACGTGGTGGACGTGCGCCCCACGGAGTGCTACACCAACGAGGAAGTTCTGGAAATAATCCGCACCAATGTGCGGGCTGAAATCACGCCGCGCTCGACGCATTTGCAGTCGTCGGGGCTGCCGCTGACGTACCCACTGGTACAGAAGGCAGTAGCGATGGGCAAGACTACGTATGGTTCGCCCACGCTATCTGACCAAGCGTTAATGCGGTTTCCGACGCTGAAAATGGGGCCGGGCGATAGTGCCCGCTCGCACGCGCCGGACGAGTATATTTTGCTGTCAGAAATCCGTGGTGGAATTGCGGATTATATTGAATTACTGACTGGCTTCGAGCTGTAGAGACGCATCCTTGCGTCTCACGTCAGGCGAGCTGAACAACGACGAGACGCAAGGATGCGTCTCTACAACCTATTCTTATGAAAATCTGGGAAAAAGGCTTTTCGGTAAACGATAAAATTGAGAAATTCACGGTAGGGCAGGACCGGGAATTAGATATGTATCTAGCTCCTTTCGATATGCTGGCGTCTAAGGCGCAAGCCAAAATGTTGGCTAGCGTGGACTTGATTTCCAAAGAGGAAGAAGGTCAGTTGTTGCAAGGATTAGATGAGTTGCTGGCGCAAGTAGAAAATGGCACGTTTGAAATTGAGCCGGCCTTCGAAGATGTCCACTCGAAAATTGAATATTACCTGACGGAGAAATTTGGCGACGCGGGTAAGAAAATCCATGTTGCCCGCTCGCGCAACGACCAGGTGCTCACGGCGATTCAGTTATTCATCAAGGATTACACCGAGAAAATTGGCGCGAAAATCCTCGATTTAGCCGAAGTATTATTGCAGCAGGGCGAGAAGTATAAAGATGATTTGCTGCCGGGCTACACGCATTTTCAAGCCGCTATGCCGAGCAGTTTCGGGCTGTGGTTTGGGGCGTATGCCGAGCATTTATTGCTGGATATGAGCCTGCTGGAAGCGGCGCATACTGTGGCCGACCATAACCCGCTGGGCTCAGGCGCAGGCTTCGGTAGTAGTTTTTCGATTGACCGCGAGCAGACGACGCGGGAGATGAATTTTTCGCAAGTGGCGGTGAGCGCGGTAGGCGCACAGATGCTACGCGGCAAAACCGAAAAAACGCTAGCGTTTGCTATTGCCGGCGTGGCGGGCACGCTCAGTAAACTGGCTTACGACTTGGTACTGTACAACAGCCAGGATTTGGGCTTCGTGCTGCTGCCCAAGGAGTTCACGACGGGCTCTAGCATCATGCCGCATAAGAAAAACCCCGACGTATTCGAGTTGGTGCGGGCGCATTGCAACCGGCTGCAAGCGCTGCCGATGGATATTATTCTGACGATAAATAACCTGCCCAGCGGTTACCATCGCGATTTCCAGATTTTGAAGGAAATCCTCTTCAAACCGATGGTGCAGTTTGCCGATATTTTAGATATTTTGCTCTTCGCAATCCCTGAATTAAAAGTGGTGCCGGGCGTCATTAATCAGCCGAAATACGACGCGATATTTTCGGTGGAAAATATCAATCAATTAATTCAGCAAGGCGTGCCTTTCCGCGATGCGTATAAGCAAGTAGGGCAGGCCGTGGACAATGGTATCTACGTGCCGCACAAAGAGTTTGCGACTACACATTTAGGTAGCGTGCACAATCCAGGGTTAGATGTGCTCATGCAAAGAGTACAAGCTACCCGTGAGCGCTTAGCGTGGGCCAAACCAGCTGTCAGCTAGCGGCGGCTTAATGCAGGTATACGGCTTCTAGCCGGGCCAGTGGCGTGGCATCGGGCTCGGTCGCCGCGTATAGGCGCAGCGTGTCGCCGCTGATGCGGTAGGAGTGCGTAGCAGCCAGCGCTTGCGTAAAGTCTTGCTCGGTGGCCAGCGCTGGGCAAGCCATTCGAGTACTCAGCAACGGCGTGAAAACTAAGTGGCTGGTGCTATCGGTAAATGCCGTGCTCCGGAAGCGATTACAACTGCCCTGGCCTTCGGCCACGCCTGTGTGGCGTAGCAATAGGTAGGGTTCCTGGCCACCTTCGGGCACGGCTACGGCTTGCGTGCCAGACTGGCGCAGCACCCAGCGAGTTTCAAAAAGGGAGGCCGCTGGAGCCGTGGGGCGACTACTAGTGGCCGGGCTGCCACTAGTAACGGGGGTAGTAGATTGGCAGCTTAGGCAAAACAACCCTAGCGAAGCAACCAGTGCAAAGGAGCGAAGCATAGCAACAGCGCGGCCGGAAAATTACCCAAGCCAGCGATTACCCATACGGCGAGTGCCGCCGAAGGATAAGCTCGGCGGCTAAAAGTCTCTCCCTAAACCCGGTCGGCTTAGCTGATTAGTTGGTAGCTGGCGCAAATCAAAAACGGCGACCCGAGCATAAAGCTCAGGCCGCCGCTATGGCAGAAGAAGGCAAAAATTAATGGCTATTGCCGCCCAGCCGCAAGGCCAGGCCTACACCTACTGTGGTAGCGCCCGCACCCAGGCCACCCAACACGCGGCCCACAGTGGCATCGAAGCGCAGGCCGGTCCAGGGGCGGTAGTAAAGGCCGGCGGTCGCGCCGGTGGTTAGTTGGTCGCGGCCCCGGCCGTAGCCTTCCACGAAGTAGCCTGCGTTGTCAGTAATAGGTGCGGTGAGGGCCAGCGAGCCCAAGTACTGGCCGCGTGATACGTCGGCGGCGGTCAGGCCATATTGCGTGAAGCCAATGTTGCCCTCCAGGGCGGCGCGGCGGCCTAGTTGCTGGCTCAGCAGCAGGCGCCCACCGGGGGCAATTTTACTGCGCAGGCCGGCCGAGCCAGTATTGGGGAGGGCGGCTTCGACCAGCAGCGACGCCTGGAAACGGCTACCGCGGTCGGGCGTCAGCATCAGCTTGGTGCCTACCGTAACCGGGGCCCAGCCCACCGAATCGGGGCGCAAGCTTGGGTGTTCGCCTACTGGAGCTGTGCCGGGCGTACCAAACACGTAGGGCTGCGTCACCCGAAACTCCATGCTGTTGAAGAACCCGATGCGGAGCGTGGCAGTGCTGCTGGTTAGGCCCGCGCCGGTGCCGGGCGTGTAGCGCTGAATCCCAGTTTCGAGCTGAAACTCGCCCGGCCGCAGCACGCCGGCCGTAATGGTTTGGCCGGGGCGGTCGGGGCGCACGTGCAGCACAAAAGGCGCGTCGGCGTTGGGGTTATTCTCATCCGGCGTGTTTTGGGCCAGGGCGGGGGTGAGGCGGCCTGCAAGCAGGGCGGCCAGCACCAGCGGAGTGGTCTTGCGCATGGCTGTTTCGACATGAAACGCGGCAAGATGGTTCGCCGCAGGAGAATATTAATACCCTGATATATTTTGTGGCTAAAGCTTCAGCTAGTGTTAGCCCCGAGCCAACGACTTGCTAGTAAAGGCACAACGGGTTGTTTATTACCGAAAAATGCGCATTGTTCACTAAGCTTTAATAGGTGGTTTTGCCCGGCTCCGGCTAAAGTAATTCAAGCCGCTGGCCGGAGTTAATACCCTAATCATTCCTTTTTCATATTTCATGAAACCCGCTTTATCCTCTGTTCGAGCTAGCCACTGGCTGCTCATGGTTGTGCTCTTGAGGCTGGCCGGCGGGCGCGGCTATGCCGAGGCACCCGCCTGGCAAACGGCAACCACCGCGGCCGGCAACGCAACGGTAGCGGCCACGACGGCTGCCACCGATGGCAGCGGGTTCTACTTGGTGAGCAGTTTTAGCGGGTCGGCCACTTTTAGCACCATTGTGCTCACCACCACCAACACCCAAGAAATGTTCGTGGCCAAGTAGAGCCTGACTACCAGTAGCCTTGCCTGGGCTATCCAAGGCGCCAGCGCAGCCACCACGTTTGTCGATGCCGGCCACACGCTAGCCAGCACCGGCGGCGAAGACGTTTTTGTGGCGTGGCTTGCGGGCACTTCTACCCTTACCTATGGGTGGGCGCTACGGGCTGGCGGCGCGGGCCTTGACCAGCCCCAAACCCTGCTGGCCAGCAGTACCAACGAGTATGTAGCTGGCCGTTTTACCGGCGGCACGGCCGCGTTTGGCAGCACTACGCTGGTCACCTCTGGTTTGGGCGCTTCATTCGTAGCCAAGCTTGTTGATGCGGGTGCTTCGGGTTCGTTTGCCTAGGCGCTGCAAAGCGGCAGTAGCACCATTGTCAGCGTCGCCAGCGGTTTCGCTGCGCTAGCCAATTAGGGCACCAGCGTGTATATAGTGGGCTCTTTCAAAGGCAGTATCACCTTCGGCAGCACCACGCTCACCAGCGCTGGCTTCACCGATGTATTTGTGGCCAAGTGCAACCCTACCACCCTCTTGCGTGAGCAACGGAACGAGCGAGGTGCTGCGCGGCGCGCTGCATGACAAAAGGCACAAAAAAGAGCGGACTCTATTGAGCCCGCTCTTTCGAATTAAAACTACGCTAATTGCGGACTCGTAGCGTCCGCAATACGGCCTACTTCGCAGCCTGAATAGCTTGCACGGCGGTATCTACCGTGGCTTGGTTTTGGGAGGCGTTAGGCTTGCCTTTTTGGGTTTCGGCCCCTTTTTGCAACGCGCCTATCAGCATTTTATCGTAGCCGTAGGCCTTCAGCTGCGGTAGCATCGCCATTTGTTGCAGGCGCGTCACGTCTTCCGAGAAGGCCTTGGGGTCGTCGAGGCGGCCGAGTATCTGGGTCATCGGCCCAATGTAGTTGAACTTGCCCCGGCCACTGGCCGCGTCGAAGTGGTCGCGGATGAACGCCCACTGCGCCGAGCCGCCCTGCTGGGCATATACGCTCAGCATTGCCGCGGTGAGCGAGGCGGGCGCGTCTACTTCGTAGGCTTTGGCTTTGGCAAGCGCCTCGGTCGGGTTGAGGTCGCCGAGGGCGCGCAGAGCGGCGCCCTGCACGGTTAGCGAGGGGTTGTTGGCCAGCTCATTGGCTACCAGCTTCTCATCTTTCTTATCCTTGAGGTCGCCGAGCGCACCGAGGGTCGCCGCCAGCACGTGCGGCTCTTTTTCGGTGGTGGCCAGCTTGCGGAGCGTGGGCGCGGCGGCTTTGGCCACGTCCTTATTATCCATTTTCAAGCCTTCGATGGCGGCCACCTGAAGCTGGTAAAACTTATCCTTGAGGGCAGCCACTACCACGGCGCGGGCGGCGGCATCGGTAGTTTGCTTGGCCAGGGCGGCATCGAGGGCCTCGGCGCGGTCTACGTAGCGCGGGGCGTGGGCGTATTGGTACGTAAACTCAGTTAGCGGCTTGTTGTCGGTTTTCTTCCAGAGGATGGTTTTATCGGCATCCACGTTCACCAGCTCGGGCTTGGCGGCCAGCGGCATGGTGAAAGTTTGGGTAGCCTCCGTCATCATTACCTGCTGATGCACGGGCTTGCCAGCCACGTAGTAATCAATGGTAAATGGCAGCTGAAACGGCTTGCCGTCCTGCGTCTGCTTCACAGTCACGCTCTGCTTTTTAGCAGCCGCGTCCCAGGCGTAGTCGATGCTCACCACGGGGTGGCCCGCGCCGTAGTACCACTGGTTGTAAAACCAGTTCAGGTCTTTACCCGATACGGCTTCCATCGCGAGGCGCATCTGGTGAGCTTCGCCGTTGCCGAATTTGTTGTCAGTCAAGTACTTCTGCAAGCCGGCGAAAAACACGTCGTCGCCCAGGTAGGTGCGCAGCATCTGCACGATGGCTCCGCCCTTCTGGTACGTAACGAGGTCAAACATGTCTTCCTTGTCGCCATAGTAGAAGCGCACCAGGTTTTTGGTCGCGTCGCGGCGGTTGCTGAGGTAGCGCTGCAGGTAGCGGTAGTTGTGCGCATCGGCAGCGTCCTGGCCGTATTTGTACTCGGCGTAAAGGCCCTCCGAGAAGTCAGCCATCGACTCGTTCACGGTCAGGTTCGACCACGATTCGGCGGTTACGTAGTCGCCAAACCACTGGTGAAACAGCTCGTGCGCAATTACCGACTCGCTGCTGTACTCGCGGTCTACCAGCTCTTTGTCGGTCATTTGCACCTGCTCGCCGTGCAGCGTGGCGGTGGTGTTCTCCATTGCGCCGCTCACGTAGTCGCGGGCCACTATTTGGGCGTATTTATTCCACGGAAACTCCACTCCGAGGCGCTTGGAGTAAAACTCCATCATGTCGGGCGTGTTGCCGAAAATCTGCTTGGCGAAGGGCGCGTACTTCGGTTCCAGGTAATAATTTACCTCCTTGCCGCGCCAGGTGTCCTTGTAGATTTTGAAGTCGCCGACCGCCATCATAAACAGATAAGGCGAGTGCGGGTCGTCCATTTTCCAGGTGTCGGTGCGCAGGCCGGGGCCGGCGGGCGTCTGGCTCACCAGCTTGCCATTGCTGAGGGTCACGTACTTGGCCGGCACGGTCATGGCGATTTCCTCGGTGGTTTTCTGGTTGGGCCGGTCGATGGTGGGAAACCACGCCGATGAGCCTTCCGTCTCGCCCTGCGTCCAAACCTGCACCGGCTTGCCTTTCACCGTGCTGTCGGGATTGATGAAATACAGGCCCTTAGCATCAGAGATAGCCGCCGAGCCTTTCACTTTCAGCTCGTCAGGCTTGGCCGTGTACTCGATGTACACCAGGTACTGCTCGCCCGGCTTGAAGAGGCGGCCCAGGTTGATGCGCAGATTTTCCTTATCGGCGTAGTCGTACTTGAGCGGCTGCTGGGCGGTGCCGTTCATCAGGGCTACCGTTTTGATATCCATGCCTTTGGCATCAAGGCGCAGCGAGTCGGTGGCGTAGCCGTGGGGCTTCAGGGTCACCCATTCCTGGCCGTAGAGGTAGCGCTTGGCGTAGTCGAAGCGCACGGCCAACTTGGTGTGCACCAGGTCGTTGATTTTGGTGGCTGAGGCGCGGTAGGGGCCGGGGGCTGGGGCCGCAGGGGCAGGGGCCTGAGCGGCGGCACCTACTACAAGGAGTACGCCCGGTAGCAGGGCAACGGAAAATTTCAGCATAAAAGAAAAAATGGGCAAAAGCGCAGGAAAGCCAAAGACAGCCCAGCGCACCAGTAGTTGCGCCTGCCGTGGTGGCAGATGTTGGCGCGAAAGTAAGGAAGCGGCGCGCCGTTGGTCGCCGGCTTGGCAGCGTGCCCTTGTTTCTGACTGGGCAGTTGCGCCAAAGTGGCAGAAATAACGGGCTGGTACGCGGCTTGTAATAAGGCCCCTGACGGCCGCATAGCTGCCATTCCAACCAGACACCTCACCACTCTTAAATTTAAGCACCCACTCTATCATGGGCAAAATCATCGGTATTGACTTGGGCACCACCAACTCGTGCGTCGCCGTAATGGAAGGCAACGAGGCAGTTGTAATCCCTAACTCCGAAGGCCGCCGTACTACCCCCTCGATTGTCGCGTTTCTCGACAATGGCAAGGGCGAGCGCAAGGTAGGCGACCCGGCTAAGCGCCAGGCCGTTACCAATCCTACGAATACTATTGCTAGCATCAAGCGCTTTATGGGCCGCCACTTCAACGAGGTGACCCAGGAGCAGAAATACGTGGCCTACGACGTAGTGCCCGGCCCCAACAACACGGTAGCCGTGAAAATCGGTGACCGCAACTACACCCCCCAGGAAATCTCGGCCATGATTCTGCAAAAGATGAAGCAGACGGCTGAAGACTACCTGGGCACTACCGTAACGGAAGCCGTTATCACGGTGCCCGCTTACTTCAACGACGCGCAGCGCCAGGCTACGAAGGAAGCTGGTGCCATTGCGGGCCTCGACGTAAAGCGCATCATCAACGAGCCTACCGCAGCTGCCCTTGCCTACGGCATGGACAAAAAGCACAGCGACCAGAAAATCGCCGTGTATGACCTCGGCGGTGGCACGTTCGATATCTCGATTCTGGAGCTCGGCGATGGCGTATTTGAAGTACTGAGCACCAACGGTGACACCCATCTTGGCGGCGACGATTTCGACCAGGTTATTATCAACTTCCTGGCCGACCAGTTTGCCAGCGACAACGAAGGTCTCGACCTCCGCAAAGACCCGCTGGCCCTCCAGCGCTTGAAAGAAGCCGCTGAAAAAGCTAAAATTGAGCTGTCGAGCGGCAACGAAACCGAAATCAACCTGCCGTATATCACGGCTACCGCCAGCGGCCCCAAGCACTTGGTAGTGAAGCTGAGCCGCTCGAAATTTGAGCAGCTGAGCGACGAACTGGTGCGCCGCTCGATGGAGCCCTGCAAAAAGGCGCTGCAAGATGCTGGCCTGAGCGCTTCGCAAATCGACGAAGTAATCTTGGTCGGTGGTTCGACCCGCATTCCGCGCATTCAGGAAGAGGTGGAGAAGTTCTTCGGCAAGAAGCCTTCGAAGGGCGTAAACCCCGACGAAGTAGTGGCCATCGGGGCTGCTATCCAGGGCGGTGTGCTCACCGGTGAGGTGAAAGACGTGCTGCTGCTCGACGTGACCCCACTGTCGCTGGGCATCGAAACGATGGGCGGCGTGATGACCAAGCTCATCGAAAGCAACACCACCATCCCGACCAAAAAATCGGAAACCTTCTCCACGGCTTCGGACTCGCAGCCTTCGGTAGAAATCCACGTGCTGCAAGGCGAGCGCCCGCTGGCCGGCCAAAACCGTACCATCGGCAAGTTTCACCTCGATAGCATTCCGCCCGCGCCCCGTGGCGTACCGCAGATTGAGGTAATTTTTGATATCGACGCCAACGGTATCCTGAACGTAACGGCTAAGGACAAAGGCACCGGCAAAGAGCAGAAAATCCGTATCGAAGCCAGTTCGGGCCTGAGCGATGCTGACATCGAGCGCATGCGTAGCGAAGCTGCCGCCAATGCCGACGCCGACAAAGCCGAGACGGAGCGCATTACTAAAATCAACCAGGCTGACTCGCTCATTTTCCAGACCGAGAAGCAGCTGAAGGAGTTTGGCGACAAGCTGAGCGGTGGCAACAAAACCGCCGTGGAAAGCGCCCTGGCCGACCTCAAGAAAGCCTACGAAAGCAAAGATGCCACCGGCATTGATGCTGGCGTAGCCGCCTTGAACAAGGCTTGGGAAGCTGCTTCGCAGGAAATGTACGCTGCGGCTGGTGCCCAGGGTGGCCAGCCCGGCGGCCAGGACTTCGGCGGTGCCGATGGGCAGGGCGGTGGCCAGCAAGGCCAGCCGGCCGACCACGTTACCGACGTAGACTACGAAGAAGTAGACGGCAAATAGACCGCAGATTCAAACGGATTAAACGAATTTCCCAGATACGGGGCTGCGCCCCTGACTGTCAGTTTGTTGCTGTGTGATATAAAGGCCGGGAGCTTGTGCTCCCGGCCTTTTGGCGTTTCTTGTGGGCTGATTTACCTCGACACTACGCATGAGCTATCGCTTACACATTACCCGCAAGGCGAACGGGTGGAATGATGAAAATGACCCGGCGGCTATTTCGCGGGCCGAGTGGCTGGCATATGTAGCTGCTGACCCTGAGCTAGCGGCTAACGATTATAGTGTTGACCCTCAGTATGGCCAGAATGCCGCTGATAAGGCCTACGATACGTATGTGGAAGGCCTAGCTGCCTGGCTGGGGCATCCGGGCAAAGGGCTTAAGGAAGAGTATGTGTGGTTTGGCCACGCGCAAGACCGGGTGACGGTGGAAGACCCCGACGAAGAAACGCTGGGCAAAATGCTGGCCGTAGCCCAGACGCTGCACGCCCGCGTGCAGGGCGATGATGGCGAGTACTTCGACCAACTCGACCAGCCTTATGCTACCGGTACCGACGAGGATGTGCTGGCCTGGGCCAGCTCCGATTTTCGCGATTTTCAGACCTTCGCCTCGGCCGGGGCGGCAGAGCCGCTGCTGATTGCCCTCACCCGGCAAGGCTTGGACTACCGCACCTCCATGGATAATGGGCAGCTGGCTTTCGACCCCTCCTTTGCCAATAACCAGCTCATCAGCAAGTTTATTGTGAAGGTGCGGCTGGCCGATTTTGAGCGCGCCAGCCAGGTGCTGGCCGACCTCAACCAGCACGCCCTCGACCAAGTGGCTTCCAACCACTACCTGTTTAGCTTTACCGACGAAGAATTATTTGACCTGCTGGTAAAGCCCGACGAGTGGAGTGCCCTCGATGTGGCGCTGGCGGGCCAGCTGCTGCGGCAGCGTGGGCGCGACATCTCGCCCGATACCCTGCGCCTGCTGCGGCAGCACCGCGTGGCCGAGCTGGCCCAGCCCGACCAAGACCACCGCGCCTGGGTGGCGGGCGGCTACATTATGGCCCTGCTGGGTGGCCTGTTTGGGGTCATGATTGGTTACCAGCTGTATTTCCATCGCAAGCAGCTGCCCGATGGCCGCCGCGTGTACGCATACAGCGCCACTGACCGGGTGCACGGGCTGCGCATTTTGGTGCTTGGGGTGGTGGGCCTGCTGTTTTGGACAATGGTGCGCTTTAGCGGCTACCGCAGCTGGTAAGGCCTTAGCAAGAATCTGGCGGGTGCGGGAACCTGGCGGCGGCTCATCGGCATTATACGCCCGTGTAAATGCCAACAATTTAGCAATCAGGCTACTCGGCGCTCGTGCAACAGGGTACGTGCACCTCCTGGCCTAGTTCTTGCGTTAAGGCCAACCGACCTACCAATTGATTACGTAAATCTACTTAATGAAGTCCGTTACCATCTTGTTTCGTGCCGCCAGCTTGTTGGCGTTAGTATTTTTTGCCAGCTGCACCTTGCGCGAAACGCGCCAGGAAGGTGGCCCCAGCCGGGGCCCCGAGTTTAAGGTGCGTGCCATCGACGAAGCCTCGCTCAATGGCCTCGATGTACTGCCCCTGCGCGTGCCCGCCGACATGGACCTACCCCGCCGCAACCAGATTATTGCGGGCTATGTCAACAAGGAGTTGCCCCTGCGCATCCGCTTGCAGCTCAATGCCTACAACCCCGGCCTGGAAAACCTGGAGCTAGCGGGCCTCGATTACATTGTGTTTCTCGATGGCCGCGTGCTTGGCAAAAACCGCCTGGTAACCAGCGTAGAGCTGCCCGCCAGCGACTCAGTACGGGTGCCGGTGGCCTTCGAGTTCAACACCTACAAGTACTTGGGCGACGATGCCATGCCCGCCCTCCGCAACTTTGCGCTGGGCTTTGGCGACCCCCGCCGCCAGCGCATTACTCTGCAAGTGCGCCCCTTGCTGCGCTCGGCCAACGGCCGCCTCAGCCAGTCTAGCCGAGTGGCGGGGGCGCTGCTGGTTGCCCGGTCGGGCCGCTAGCCCAAAACTGGGCGCGAATAAGCCCGGCAGGCTGTTTTCCTTAAGCTCGCCAAACCTGCTGTTCAGCGGGCTTAGCAAGCGGTTCGGCTAAATGGACATAATCTAGGGGAGCTTGCGTCGTTGGTTTGTATCGGCTTAGCGCTGAGCACCAATGCTAGCAGGCCAACCCCATGAAAAAGGCTACTCGGTTTCTAGCTCGTTTTGCTTCCTTGCTTTTGGTAGTTGCTTCGGCCGCTGCCACCAGCTGCACTCTGCACGGCGCCCAGCAGGAAGGCATTGCGCACCACGAGCCCGAGTTCAAGGTGCGGGCCATCGAGGAAGCTTCGCTGAATGGCCTTAACGTGCTGGCGCTGCAAGTGCCCGCCGACATGGACCTGCCCCGCCGCAACCAGGTTATTGCGGGCTATGTCAACCAGCAGCTACCCCTGCGCATTCGGGTGCGGGTAAATGCTTATAACCCCAACCCGGTGCCCACCGCCATCGCTGGCTTCGACTACACCGTGATGGTTGATGGCCGCCCGCTCGGCAAAAGCCGCTTGGTAAGCTCCCTGGAGCTGCCCGCCGGCGACTCGGTGCGCGTGCCGCTCACCTTCGAGTTCAACACCTACAAATACCTGGGCGACGACGCGCTACCCGCTCTCCGCAATTTTGCCTTGGGCTTTGGCGACCTGCGCCGCCAGCGCATCACCCTGCAAGTGCGCCCCCTGCTGCGCGCCCCCAAAGGCAAGCTGAGCAGCCCCATCAGCCGCGCTGCCTTGGCCTACAATGGGGCCGCCACCACCCAAGTGAGCACCCGCGCTACTACCAATTCCACGCAAGTTAACTAACCCCAATTACCCCTAATCTTCCGCTACTCCTTCACTCTATGGAAAGCCCGGCCAGCAGAATTAATCTGCCAGCCGGGTTTTTTGGGTTAGGGGCTTCTTTTGCAGTGCTTTTATTAGGATAATTCCTCCGTAGCAGCTTCCTGAATTTTCTCCCGAGCCTCCAGCCGGTCTTCAGCATTGGGCGTTTCCAGTTCTTGCTCCTGTGTTTGCCAGCCCTGAGGCTCGTAACTGAGCCGAATGTAGATGGGGTAGTGGTCGGAGCCAATGTGCGGCAGCCGCTCCAGGTGCTGCAAGCGGAAGTGCGCCGAATGAAACACGTGGTCGAGCGGCCAGCGCAGCAGCTTATAATCGGCATGAAACGTGGGCAGGAACCCCCGGCCCACGCGCGGGTCGAGCAGTCGCGCCAAGCGCCGAAACAGCTCCGAGGTGTGCGACCACGCCACGTCATTCAGGTCGCCGGCCACGATGGTGGGCCCGTCGTGGTGCTGAATGGCGCGGCCCACCAGCAGTAGCTCGGCATCGCGGTGGGTGCTGGTTTTGGCCTCGCGGGGGGCGGGCGGCTTGGGGTGCACAAAGTGCAGCGCTACCCGCACGCCGCTCGGCAGCTCTACCCGCCCATGAAAAGACGGAATGCCTGGATTCAGAATAAATTTAATTTCCTTTTCGCGTAGCGGCAACCGCGAAAAAACCAACATGCCGTAGGTATTAGCCAGCGGGGCGTGGCAGGTATGCGGGTACTCCTGGCCCAGCAAGTCCAGCTGACTCAGCCACCAGTCATCCGTTTCGACGGCCAATATCACATCGGGGTTGTACTGGCGAATGACGCCTAGGCACCGCGAGGCGTCGCGGTTGTACATCAACACGTTGGTAACCAGCAGGCTAAGATGGTTGTCATTATCGGTGGCGGGGCGCTGGGCATCGTGCACCTGCTTGCGGTGCAGCGGCGTGTAGGGCCAGATGCGGAAGAGCTGGTAGCCAATGGCCGCCAGCACCAGCAGCGAGGGCAAGTGTGCTGGTAGCCAGCTCACCAACACGCCCGGCGCTTGCAGCAGCGGCAAGCTCAGCACCAGCCCGGCCACTATTTGCAAGCGCGGAAAGTCGAAAACCCGCACCCACCACGCCGTTTTGCGCAGCAGGGGCAGCAGCGTTACGAGCACGCCCACCCCGCCTAGTGCCAGCCCCGCCCCGCGAAGAAGTAAGTAAAAATCAGTCACAAGGGCAAAGGTAGGGGAGGAGGGAAGGTGGAGAAGAGACTGTCCTTGCCAGGAGGCACGACGGAGCAATCGCACCTGTTAAGCTCGGCCTGATGCGATTGCTTCGCTGCGCTCGCAAGGACAATCGTCCTGCTCACCTTCACCTGCTAACCCAATTACCTCCTCACTTCCTCACCCCACCTACCTTTGCCGCATGGAAGTCCTGATTGCCACGTTCACCACCATTTTCTCGGTGGTCAATCCCTTCGGGGCGATGCCCGTGTTCCTCACGCTCACCAGCGACGACAGCCCCTCCGACCGGATGCAGACGGCGCTGCGGGCCTGCCTCTACATGGTGGCCATTCTGAGCGTGGCGTACCTGGGCGGACAGTATATTCTCAACTTCTTCGGCATCAGTATTCAGCACTTGCGCATTGCGGGCGGCATCCTGCTTATGCGCTCGGCCTTCGACCTCCTCACGCCCGGTGCCAACCGCGACCGCGTGGGGCCCGACACGCT
This sequence comes from Janthinobacterium lividum, assembly GCA_050954845.1. Taxonomy (GTDB): domain Bacteria; phylum Bacteroidota; class Bacteroidia; order Cytophagales; family Hymenobacteraceae; genus Hymenobacter. The sequence goes on along the minus strand of JBPBQK010000090.1, from coordinate 19,034 downwards.
CGAGGAAAGTACTCATAAAGACGATATCAGCTTTACGCCGCTGGCCATGCCCATGCTCTCGGGGCCGGGCTCGATGGCCATTTGCATCGGCCTCATCCGGCCCACGCACCTCGACCAGGCCATGACCATTCTGGGTTTTGCGTTGGTGGCGCTGGCCAGCTTTGTGGTGCTGCTGTCGTCGCTGCGCCTCACGCGGCTGCTGGGGCGGCCGGGCATGGCGGCGCTGGCCCGCATCATGGGCTTTATCACGCTGGCCATTGGGGTTAATTTTCTGGCTACGGCCATCGGGGCGCTGTTTCCGGGCCTCAGTATTCCCCGGACTCATTAGATAGGCGGCGGGGCGGCCTTACTTTTACGGCCACTCTATGCTACAAAACGATATCCTCCTCCGCGCCGCCCAAGGCGAAACTACCGAGCGCACCCCCGTGTGGCTCATGCGCCAGGCCGGCCGCATTCTGCCCCAGTACCGCGAGCTGCGCGGCCGCCTCTCCGGCTTTAAAGAGCTGGTCGAGACGCCCGCGCTGGCCGCCGAAGTCACCATCCAGCCCGTCGATGCGCTCGGCGTGGACGCGGCGATTATCTTTTCCGACATCTTGGTGGTGCCCGAGGCCATGGGCCTCACCTACGAGATGATTGAGGCCAAAGGCCCGCTTTTCCCCGAGGTGGTGAAGAATGCCGCCGACGTAGAAAAGCTGCGCGTAGCTGACCCGCACGAGCACCTCGGCTACGTGCTCGAAGCCCTACGCATTACTAAAAAAGAGTTGGCCGGCCGCGTGCCGCTCATCGGCTTCGCCGGCGCACCCTGGACTATTCTGGCTTACATGGTAGAAGGCCACGGCTCCAAAACCTTCAGCAAAGCCCGCCGCATGCTCTACCAGGAGCCCGCGCTGGCGCACCAATTACTGGAGAAAATCACGGTCACGACCATCTCGTACCTGCAAGCGCAGGTGGCAGCCGGGGCCGATTTGGTGCAGATTTTCGACTCGTGGGCGGGTATCTTGCCGCCCGCGCACTACGCCGAGTTTTCGACGCGCTACATCAGCCGCATTTGCGCGGCGCTGGCTCCGCTGGTGCCCGTCACCATCTTTGCAAAGGGCGCATGGTGGGCCGTGGAAGACCTCGCCAAAACGCCCTGCCGCACGATAGGCCTCGACTGGAACCAGTCGCCCGCACAGGCGCGCCAGCAGGCCCCCGGCAAAACCTTGCAAGGCAACCTAGACCCCTGTGCCCTCTACGGTACCCCTGCCCAGGTAAAAGCCGCCACCGAAGTGATGCTGGCCGAGTTTGCCGGCGGCCCCCACATCGCTAACCTCGGCCACGGCGTGTACCCCGATACCAACCCCGACAACGTGAAGGTATTTGTGGAGACGGTGAAGGCGTGGCAGGGATAACAGAATAAACTGGTTGTATAAGGTTACTTCTTAAAAATGAGTTTATTTCGTAAGCTGGCGATTCCTGCAAAGTTTAGATTTATTGAGCGTTTTTATGCTGATAAGCCTTTTCGATTACTAGATATTGGCGCAGGCAATCATTCGGCATCAAACACGAAAAAGTGGTTTCCGAACTGCGAATACTACGGCGTCGATTTAGATAAAAACTACAATAACGACGAGCGGGATTTTCAGGTAATGACCGCCTTCTACGAGATGAATCTGGAGGAATTGAATTTCGAGGCAATTCCCAATGATTATTTCGATTTCATCATGCTGGCGCACGTCGTTGAGCACCTGCGCAATGGCGATGCCGTGCTGGAAGGCTTATTGCCAAAGCTGAAAAAAGGTGGCATGCTGTACGTGGAGTTTCCGGGCTTCCAATCCACCACGCTGCCCCGCATGAAAGGCACGCTCAATTACTTTGACGATGATACGCACGTGCGGATTTATTCGCTCAGCGAGCTGTATAATTTATTTATGCGCCAGCGCTGCCAGATAGTATCCGGCGGCGTGGTGCGGCGCTGGCACGCCATTGCGCTCATCCCGTTTAAAATACCGCACAATCTGCTGAAATACGGCCGCATCGTACCGAGTATTTTTTGGGATTTGCTGGGCTTTGCCGAGTATGTGCTGGCCAAAAAATAATACCGCTTACCCACCCGCAAACCGCGCACAACCAGCCACATGGACGTAAAAGATAGCAACGGTAACCTGCTCGCCGAAGGCGACACGGTCACCCTCATCAAAGACCTGAAGGTGAAGGGTTCGTCGCAAACGCTCAAGCGCGGCACGGTGGTCAAGAATATTCGCCTCACCAACTCGCCCGCCGAGGTAGAAGGGCGCGCCGGAGGCAGCACGATGGTATTGAAAACCGAGTTTTTAAAGAAAGCCTAAGCGCAATGAGAATGGTAGCAGTTGAGTTTGGGTCGGCCTGGTTTTCTATTCTGTCGCTGGTCGTTTCGGGCGGGTTGTTTTTGTTGTGGCGGCGGCTGTTTCGGCGGTTATTCCGCTCTGAGTCGGCCGTGCTTATCGCTACCGCGATGGCTGCCATTATTATGACCCCTATAATTATGCTGGGGCTGCTGTGGGGCTGGAATTCATTGACGCGGCATTAGCCTAAAGCTTATGCGCAGCGAAGCAGAAAAAATGCTTTCTGGCGAGCTCTACGCCGCCTTCGACCCCGCGCTCGTTGCCGCCCGCACCCGCGCCAAGCAACTCCTGCACCGCCTCAACGTGACGGAGTATCTGCTCACCGACAGCGCCCGCCAGATTTTAACCGAGCTGCTGCCCCACGCCGGTAAAAACCTGTGGGTCGAGCCGCCCTTTCACTGCGACTACGGCAGCAATATTTACTGTGGCAACAACGTGTATTTCAACGTGAACTGCGTGGTGCTCGACGTGGCGCGCATCACCATCGGTTCTAATGTGTTGTTTGGCCCCGGCGTACAGCTCTACGCCGCCACGCACCCGCTCGATGCCGTGGTGCGCCGCACGCTGGAGCTGGCCAAGCCGATAACTATTGGCGATGATTGCTGGCTGGGGGGCGGGGCCATCGTGTGCCCCGGCGTGACGATAGGGGCGGGCTGCGTAATCGGGGCCGGCGCGGTGGTGACGAAGGATATTCCGGCCTATTCGCTAGCCGTGGGCAACCCAGCGCGGGTAATTAAAAGCTTGTTGTAAAGCTTAAATAAAGTGTGGTCGTCATGCTGAACGCAGTGAAGCATCTCGCTCGCTTCGTTGCTTACGCATTGATTACTGCACCACGCGAGATGCTTCACTGCGTTCAGCATGACGACCGTACCTGTTATATACCCGCCGCCTCGGCCTCTTGCAGCAGCAATTGCTTCTCTATTGGCACCACGCCCACTTGCTCGCACACCAGCCCGCCACCCAAGTTGGCCAGCGCGGCCGTGAAGGCCGCCGGCTGGCCTAGCGCCACGCAGCACGCGGCAATGCTAATAACCGTATCGCCCGCGCCCGACACGTCGGAGATGGTGCGCAGGTGAGCCGGTAGGTAGATTTTCTCCTCGCTCTGCTGGGCAAATACGCCGTGCTCGGAAAGCGTCACCAGCACGATTTCGGGGGCTAGCACCTCGCGCAGGCGGCCCACGGCGGCCTCGAAGCCGGGGCGGTCTACGTCGGGCGTGCCGAATTCTAATTTGAGGCCTTCGCGCAACTCTTTCAGGTTAGGCTTGAAGAGCGTGCAGTGACGGTAGGCCAGGAAATTCTTTTTCTTGGGGTCAACTACCGTGGGGATGCCGCGCTCGCGGGCGCGGACAATGCACTCGCTGATAATGCTTTCGCAGAGCACGCCCTTATCGTAGTCTTCGAAAATAACCACATCGGCGCGGGGCAGTAGGTCGTCGTAGGCGGCCAGGAGCTGGGCAGTTTCGTCGGCGTTGAGGTCGGTTTCGACCTCCGAGTCGATGCGCACGAGCTGCTGGCCCTGGGCCAGAATGCGCTGCTTGAAGGTGGTAGGGCGGTGCGCGCTGCGGATGATGCCATCGGCGGGCAGGTGGTGGCGGTGCAGCAAATGCAGCAGCTGGTCGCCGCCGGCATCGTCGCCCACCACCGAGCAGAGCAGGGGCGTGGCCCCGAGGGCCTGCACGTTGAGGGCCACGTTGGCAGCCCCGCCGAGGCGCTGCTCGGTGCGCTCCACATTGACGACGGGCACGGGCGCCTCAGGCGAAAGGCGGGTGGCGCGGCCCCACACGTAGGCATCGACCATGACATCGCCGACGATGAGTACGTGCAGGTTAGTAAATTTCTCGAATAGCTCGGTAAGCGGGGTAGGGGCAAACATGGACGCAAAAGTAACCCCGGCGCGTAGGTGGCAGCGGCTACCTGAGCAACGGCCATAAAAAAGCCGGCTAGGAGGGCCGGCTTTTGGAAAGTAGAAGCAGAATATGCTATTAGCTGCGAGGCCTTTTCGGAGGAAGCTTAACACCCTTCAATTGCTTGTTTGCTAAAGCAAGTTTTTCAGGGAAAAGAATTTTGTCCTGATACTCATTTAATGCAGGGTCGATAGTCACGAACGGCACTTTAGTATCGGCCGATTTCTGAGCAGTTTTCATGATTTGCGAACGGCTTAAAATTTTCGTTGTGCTAAAAAACCTTCGTACTCTACAGTAATTTCAAACGGATAAAGTTCCCTGCCTATAAGTCCGAAAACGCTAAAGTCTCGTTGCATGTCGTCATAGAAACGAGTTATGCCCATTCGATAAAGCCGGGTTCTGGCGGGCGTGCTGCCAGTGGCATACACTAACGCTTCTGGATGCTTGTCAAGAAACTGGTAAAGGGCTGCTACTACTGTGGCCAGTACTTTGTCAGTGTCACCATTATTGGTTACTGCAAGGTCGTTAAGGGCACCAGTCTCAGAATGTTTATCACCGAAGGCAAGGTTGTAAAGGCCTGCTGCATGAGTAGGTTAAAATTGAATTTGCTTGTAAATAGTGCCTTTTGGCCCAATGCTGGCGAATTCGAAAATAGTCAGTCTCTCGTCAGCTGTCAGAGAGTACTTTTCAAGTTTCATGCTTTGCCAGATTTGGTATGAAGGTTAGGAGTGAAATTCGTTTAGTAAAATGCCAGCCTCTAAATAGCCAAATGAAAACACGAAATTTTTTCACTATGAAACCACTAGTAATTTGTAAGTTTTTGACCGGAGTTTTATGCATATTAATAAATGTAAGATGCATTTCCAAAAACCCGCCGCATGTAAATCTTCACGGTGATGAAGCTCTGTTTCAGCGCTTCTCCAAAGCTTTGCAACCACCACCGGGAAAAGAAAACTGTGGTACTTATCAAGTCGACTTGGGTGAGATTGCACCTTTTGCCTGGGATAGTATTTACGCGCTCACCACTGATGCAGGGTATATAGACTCCATCACCTATCAGTTAGGAAGTATTGTGTGGCGAGGGCCAGCGTTCGGGCATAGCTATCGGCGTTTAGTTTTTGTGCGCCAAAGAAAGGTCATATCTTATATTGATTATTCCATGTTTGGTGACTTATATCGTGGCGAAAATTCAATGAATGCCATCCTTGATGGCCGTTGCCACGGAAATTATGCAGTATTGGCTCGTTCCAGTGCGTTACTACTTACCTCGCATATTGTAGATAGCGCAGGACATACTTATTACCCACTAGTTCCCGCTGATTGCTCATCTGCCGAAGCTCGTAAAAATCTCTTACCTGATTGTCCGCACTAGCAATAGTCTTTTATACTAAACCAGTTACAAAATTCATTAGCTACCCCTCCGCCCGCAGCACCGCCAGCGGCGGCTGGCTCAGCACCGAGCGGCTATTGAGTCCGCCGATGAGCGCCGTGAGGCTCGCCACTAGCACCACCAGGGCTGGCAGCCACAGCAGGCTGCTGCCGATGAAGGGCGTTTCGAAAACCCAGAAGGCCAGCGCCCAGGCGGCCAGCCCGGCCAGTAGCACGCCGGCCACGGCGGCCAGGGTGCCCAGCAAAGCGTATTCGAGCACAGTGATGCGGAGAATCTGGTTGCGGCTGGCGCCCAGGGTGCGCAGCAGCACGCTTTCGCGGGTACGCTGGTAGCGGCTGATGAGCACCGAGCTAGCCAGCACCAGCAGCCCGGTGAGGATGCTGAAACCCGCCATGAAGCGGATAACGAACGAGATTTTGCTCAGAATCTCGTCCACCGTTTGCAGCACCAAACCCAGGTCGATGGCCGACACATTGGGGAAATCGCGCACCAGCGCCCGCTGGGCTAGCGCTAGTTGTTGGTTGTCTTTCACCCTGGTGAGAATGACGTGGAACTGCGGTGCGGGCTCAAGCACGCCGGTGGGGAAGACGACCAGAAAATTGGTTTGCACCCGCGCCCAATCGACCTCGCGGGTGCCACCCACGATGGCGCTCAGCGGCGCACCTTGCACGTTGAAGGTCAGCGTGTCGCCGAGCTTGAGCTTGACGCGCTTAAAATAGTCGCCATCGACCGACACGCGGGGCAAGCCGCCGGCCACGGCGGGCTGGGGCGGGGTGCCGGCCGTGAGCTTTTCGCTGCTGCTGAGCGTGTCGCGGTACGTGACGCGGTACTCCCGCGTGAGGGCAAAGCGCGGGATACCGTTGGCGGTGTCTTTGCGCAGCTGCCCCACCGTGCGCCGGTTGATAGACGCCAGCCGCATGGTCACGATAGGCACGCGCTGCATTATCGGGATGCCTTGCTGATGTAGCAGTTGTTCGACGCCTTTTTCTTGCTCGGTCTGAATGTCGAACAGTACCAGATTGGGCTGCTTGCCGCTGGCCGAGAGCTGCACTCGGCTCAGCAGCAGGGCTTGGGTGAGGAAAAGCGTGGCCAGCAAAAACGTGCCTAGCCCGAGCGAAATGATGAGCGTAACCGTCTGGTTTTGGGGCCGAAATAAATTGGCGAGGCCCTGGCGCGCCACGTAGCTCCAGCCCACCGGGAAGTAGCGCCGCAGCAAATAGCGCAGCCCCAGGCCCAGCCCGGCCAGCGCGCCCAGCGCCAGCAGCAGCCCAGCCGCGAAGCCCAGCGCCTGCTTCCAGTCGCGGGTTTGGGCGTAGGCAAAGGCCACGATGAACAGCAGCAGTACTGCCAGCACCAGCCCGCGCAGCGGGTCGGGCGCGGTCGTGTCTTCATCAAACGACGCCCGCAGCACCCGCAGCGGCGACACCCGCCGGATGCTCAGCAGCGGCAGCAACGCAAATAGGATTGACATGGCCAGCCCCGTGAGCAACCCAATAGCCACAGCGCTCGGCGACACCGCCACGCTCACGGCTACCGGCAAAAAGCTGCCCAGCACCTTGGGCAATACCAATTGCACTACCGCGCCCAGCGCCGCCCCGAGCAGCGCGCCCAGCAGCCCCAAGCCCGAGGTTTGAATGAGGTAAATAAGCAGCGCCTGCCGCCCGCTTGCGCCCAGGCAGCGCAGCACGGCCACCGAGGCTAGCTTTTCTTGCACGTAGAGGTTCACGGCGCTGGCCACGCCCACACAGCCTAGCAGCAAAGCCACAAAGGCCACGAGGCTCAAAAACCGCGTGAGGTCGCGGAAGGCACGGCCGGTTTGCTGCTGGCGGCTAGCCACGGTATCAGTGTCGATGTTGGCTTTTTCGAACCGGGCTTCCAGGGGTTTGATGGTGGCCGCGACATCGGTGCCCGGCGCAAACTGGTAATACTGGCGGTACTGCACCCGGCTGCCGGGCTTGATGAGGTTGGTGCGGGCCAGCAGGTTTAGCGGGATGAAAACCTTGGGGGCTACGGCCGCGCTGAAGCCGGTTTGGCCCGGCGTATTCAGCACCCGGCCCACGATGGGCAGCGTGAGCGTGCCTACTTTCACCGAGTCGCCCACGCGGGCGTTGAATTGCACCAGCAGCACATCATCGACCAGCGCGCCGTTGGTTTGGCCGGTTTTAAACTGTGTGGCGGCCGCTACTGGCTGCGTTTCCCAATTGCCATAATACGGAAAGCCCGGCCCCAGCGCCCGCACCTGCGCCAGCCGCACGCCCTGCGTGCGCGGGAAGGAAACCAGCGAGGCAAACGCCGCTTCCTCGGTGCGCTGCCGCCCCAGCAGCGATAGCACCGGGGTGGCAGTGAGGTCGAAATGCTGGCTGGAGGAAAGCACCAAATCGGCCCCCAGCAGCTCGCGTGCCTGCTCGCGAATGCTACGCGCCAGGTTGTCGCCAAAGGAATTGATGCCCACCAGCGCCGCGATGCCTAGCACGATGCTCGACATAAAAAGGGCCAGGCGCGAGCGGCTGCGGCGCGAGTCGCGCCACGCCATTTGTAAAAGCCAGTTAAAATTCATACTACATTCATTAATATAGAAGCGGATTGACAGCTCAAATCCGAGCCAATGATTCAGCGGAGCGAGCTAACGCTTACGTTTACAGACTATAAGCGTCTGTCGGCAGCATTTTGGCGAGTGAAGAACACTTAACTCAACCTGCAAAAGTTATTTCGCTTACGGATAGGTTGGCCGGCTGCGTCCAACTCAAAATTTAAAAATCACAACTTATGCCTTCTGTCAAAATTCCCAGTACCGCCCGCTTTTTGCTGTTTGGCCCGGTCATCGGCGGCAACGACCGCCTGCGTTTTGGCCAAATCAAACAGGCGCTGGGGCAGGGCGACTTGCGGGCCGCGGGCCAAGCTACCTCCACCTGGGTGCAGGAAGAAGGGTGGCGGTTTTCGCCGCAACGGCTGCTGCTGCGGCGGCAAGACGCCCGCGACGACCGCGAGTTTGACGAGCGCTACGGCATCGATTCGGCCCCGGCCTTCGTGGACCTCGCCGACGTGCAAGGCGACAACTTTGATGGACGGTACTTCTACCTCGCTACGACGGTAGCCAAGTTTCGTCGCATGTTGGCTAGGCTGAAGGTTAAGCACGAAGACTTTACATTTATTGACCTGGGGTCAGGCAAGGGCCGCACGGTGCTGCTAGCCGGCGAGCGCCCGTTCAAGCGCGTTATTGGAGTTGAGTACAGCCGGGTGTTGCACGAAATTGCCCAACAGAACATCGAAAAATACCCGCTGAAAAAAGCGGGCAGCTTTGAGGCGGTGCTCAGCGACGTGATGGCGTATGATTTTCCGCCCGGCCCGTTAGTTGTCTATAACTATAATTCATTTGGCGACGAGGTCCTCACTCGTATGCTGGAAAACCTGGACCGCTCGGCGCAAGCGCAGCAGCGCCCAATTTTTCTCATTTTTTTGAGTTTAGGTTATTTCAATCCGGCTGGCGAAGAAGCCGGTCTAGCCTATGGCGAAACGCTGCTCAACCGCCACCATTTTGTCTTGCGCTGGGTGTTCGAAAGGTACCGCATGTATGAGTGGGTGGCCTAAGGGCTGGGTGCTAGGCGCTCACCTGCTCCGTCACGACCTTGCCACCACGCATGCGCAGCACGCGCTGCGTTTTGGCCGCCAGTTCCAGGTCGTGCGTCACCAGTACCAGCGTCGTGCCAGCTTCTTTATTCAACTCAAACAAGAGCCCTTGCACCGTTTCGCCGGTGTCGGGGTCGAGGTTGCCAGTGGGCTCATCAGCAAAGAGGATAGCCGGCCGGTTGGCAAAGGCGCGGGCCAAACTCACGCGCTGCTGCTCGCCACCCGAAAGTTGGGTCGGATAGTGGTGCCCGCGCTCGCCCAGGCCCACGCGTTCCAGCAGGTTTTGCGCCATGCGGGCTACGTTGCGCTCGCCGCGTAGCTCTAGGGGCACCTGCACATTTTCGAGGGCTGTGAGGGTGGGCAGCAACTGAAAATTCTGGAAAATAAACCCCACGTGCTGGTTGCGCACGGCCGCCCGCTGGTCTTCGCTCAGGGCATCGAGCTTGATGCCTTGCAGCCACACGCTGCCGCTGCTGGCGCGGTCGAGGCCGGCGCAGAGGCCCAGCAGCGTGGTTTTGCCGCTGCCCGAGGGGCCCACAATGGCCAGTGTTTCGGCCGGTTGCAGTGCAAAGCTGACTTCGTGCAGCACCGTGAGCTGGCGGCCGGCGCTAGTGTAGGTTTTGGTGAGGTTTTCGACTTGGAGGCTGGTCATGAAAAAGAGGAGGCCTGTAAGGCCATACTGAGTTTGTCGAAGCACCATGGCTAATTACGCATAGCTACGTCGGTCAACGAAGCGGCCAAGATGCTTCGGCAAGCTCAGCATAACGCAACTGGCGGCCGTAACGCTATAAATGCAAGGCAGAAGAAAGTCATTAGGGAAGCAAAACGTCTCCCCAAGGGTTATGGCTACGTAGGACGCACAACGGCGGCCCATACTTTTGCTTGATTTCGTTTTTTTACGCCATGAAATACCTCCCAGGCAGCGCCCTGCTGCTGGCGCTATTGGCTGCCGGCTGCCACTCCGATACGCCCGCTACCACGGCCGCCGCCCCCCCGGCCGCCGCCGAAGCCCCGGCCACTAAGTCCCAGCCTACTATTCTATTTTTTGGCGACAGCATCACGGCTGGCCTCGGCGTGGACCCCGACGAAGCCTACCCGGCCCTCATTGAAAACAAGGTCGATTCGCTGCACCTGCCCTACGCCGTGGTCAATGCCGGCCTCAGTGGCGAAACCACCGCCGGCGGCCGCTCGCGGGTAAACTGGGTGCTGAGCCGCCAGCCGGTGAGCGTATTCGTGCTAGAGCTGGGCGGCAACGATGGCCTGCGCGGCCTTCCCCTCGCCGACACCCGCAAAAACCTGCAAGCCATTATCGACACCGTGCGCCAGAAAGCCCCGCAGGCCAAAATTGTGCTCGCCGGCATGCAGATTCCGCCCAACATGGGCCCCGCCTACACGGCCGATTTCAAGCAGCTCTACGCCGAAACGGCCACCAAAAACCACCTCGTGCTTATTCCCTTTCTGCTAGAGGGCGTGGGCGGCCATGCCAATCTCAACCAAGCCGATGGCATTCACCCCACCCCCGAAGGCCACCGCCTAGTGGCCCGCACCGTGTGGCGCACCGTGCAGCCTTTGCTCTGATGGAAATTCCGATTATCGAAACCGCCCGCCTGCGGCTGCGGGGCCACTACCCGGCCGACCTGGAGGCCTCGGTAGCCATGTGGCAGGAGCCGCAGTTTTACCAGCACCTCACTGGCAAGCCGCTGCCCGAAGAGGAAATATGGACCAAAATGCTGCGCCACATGGGCGTATGGCATATATGCGGCTTCGGCTTCTGGGCTGTGGAGGAAAAAGCGACGGGCCACTATATCGGGGCGGTGGGCTTTGGCGAGTGGCAGCGCGACATTACGCCTTCCCTCAAAGGCTTTCCCGAAGTGGGCTGGGTGTTCGCGCCCCACACGCACGGCCGGGGCTATGCGTTGGAAGCGGCGCAAGCGGCCTTGGCTTGGGGCGATGGGCATTTGCCGGTAGCGCGCACGGTATGCATCGTTGATATTGCCAACCTGGCTTCGTTGCGCCTGGCGGCTAAGGTCGGCTATCAGGAAATCGACCGTATTCTGTATAAAGGAATACCGGTGGTACTGCTTGAGCGGTTTGCAAACAAGGCGTAGCGCGGATTTTCAGTTTGCGAGTACCAAACGTAAGAACCCGCGGACTCAAAGCCCACGCTACAGCCCTAAATCACGCGCACGCCATCTACGTTCACCTCATCGCGCAGCAAATCGAGGTTGCGGTAGGCGAGGGGACGGCCTTCGGCAGTACTCAGGGCGGGCAGCGCCCCTAGCAGCGCCACATCCAGGGTAAGTTGCGTCAGCTTGCGCTCGCCTAGATACACGGCTACAGGGCGCGCGCGATGCTGCGTCGCGTAGCCTGCTAGGGCTTGGTCGATTTCCTGCAAAATGGCACTCATAACCGGATGAGCCTAAGGTGCAAACGATTCGAAAAGTACGCGAAAGCCCGCGTAAATCCAACTACTGGCTCGCCGCTCTTGGCCCCAACTGCCGCCGCCGCCCGAACTTTGCTAGCACCTATGACAACTCAAGCTCCCGCCGGCTCCGCCCGGCCCATCGGTATTTTCGACTCTGGCATCGGGGGGCTTACCGTGGCCCGCGCCGTGGCCCAGCGCCTACCCCACGAGCGGCTGGTGTATTTCGGCGATACTGCCCACCTGCCCTACGGCGAGAAAAGTACCGCCGCCATCCAGGCCTACTCCGTCAAAATCTGCGACGTGCTGCTGCGCCAGCACTGCAAGCTCATTCTCATTGCCTGCAACTCGGCCAGCGCCGCCGCCTACGAGCTGGTGCGCGAGTACGTGGGTTCTAAAGCCGTGGTAGTGGGCATGATAGACCCCGTAGTAGCGCACGTAGGTCAGCACTATGCGGGCCGCCCGATGGGCCTCATCGGCACCAAGCAAACGGTGGGCTCCAACATCTACCGCAAGAAAATTGACCAGCTCGACCTCGGCGTAGACCTGCACGCGCTGGCTACTCCGCTGCTCATCCCCATGATTGAGGAAGGCTTTGCCAACGGTCGCGTATCGGAAGAAATCATCCGCGCTTACCTCGACCACCCGGCCCTGCAAAGCATCGATGCGCTGCTGCTGGCCTGCACTCACTTCCCGCTCATCAAGCCCCAAATCGATGCTTACTACCAGGGCCGCGTAGCCGTGCTCGACCCCTCCGATGTAGTGGCCGCCACCGTAGCCGAGGCGTTGGCGGCCCGGCAGTTGCTGGTCGAGGCTGCTGAAACTGCGCCTATGCACCACTTTTATGTGAGCGATTTCACGCGCTCGTTTGAGGAAAGCACGCGCATCTTCTTTGGGCAAGAGGTGCAGTTGGAACACTATCCTTTGTGGGAGTAACTGAATCGTTCAGTGAACGGCTTATTCTCGGTAATGTGAAATTATAGAAGTAGAGTGCTCACTATAAGAGATTTGTATTGCTAAAGCCAGCGCTACCCGCCTACGCAAGTAGGCGGGTTTTTTGTGGTTTAAACATATGGGAACTGAAATGGGCAGGTTAGCGCTAGTACCTTTGAATGATTTAATGGTATTTTTTTATTGGCTTAGTGGCACTTTGCGTTTCTCTGCTGCTTGTGCAAGCGCTTGAGCCATGAGCACACACACAACCTTTCTCATCTCCCGCTTATGAAACAAGTTTTTAACTTTTCAAATTGGTGTCGCCTGCTAAAGCTGCTGCCTGCTCTGGTGGTGCTTTTGCTGCCACAGCTAAGTCAGGCGCAGAGTGCTACCGTGGTAATCAGCCAAGTGTATGGCGGGGGAGGGTCATCGTCCATCAATCCATCGCCTGCCTTCAACCAAGATTATGTAGAGATTTTCAATCGCTCTACAAGCCCGCAAGCTATTGGTGGGTTTACACTGCAATACACTTCCGCCAACGGCACTGGCAGCTTTGCGATGTCATCTCCCATTCCGGCCGGTACGATGATAGCTGCCGGGAGATATTATTTAGTAGCGCTGGGTTACGGCATTGGTACCAGCACGCCGCTCGCTGGCGCTACGCTCTCCCCTACGCCTGATTTTACGCCCAGTGCCACCTTAAACCTGTCGGCCACTGATGGTAAATTAGCTTTAGTAAATGGTACTACGGCCCTCACCGCCGCCAGCGCGGCCAATGGGCCGTCTATTATCGACTTTGTGGGTTATGGCAGCGCTAATTTATTTGAAGGCAATGGGCCCGTAGGTGTACTCTCAACCACCACGGCGGCTCTGCGAGTTAGCAGTGGCTGCACCGATACCAATCAAAATGCCGTCGATTTTACAGTCGGGTCGCCTACGCCACGCAACTCGAACTCAGTTATTAATGCGTGTGTGGCACCAGTACTAGTAGCCAATCCTGCAACATTGACTTTTACTGCTGCCACCGGGCAGGTGGCTAATACCACTACCTACACTTTGGCCGGCTATAATCTGGGGGCTAACGTACTCATTACCATCAGTAGCAGCAATGCCGCGGTGCTGGTATCAACAACGGGCGCATTGGGCAGCTTTGTTTCCACGGCTAGTGTTGCTACTTCGGCTGCGGGTACTATAACCCAAACGATAACCGTGCAGTTTACGGCCCCCGCAGTAGCCGGCACTACCAGCGCCACCATCAGCAACAGCGATGGCACCCGCACTGCCTCAGTAGCCGTAACCGGCACTGCCATCGAAGCCTATACCTGGAATGGGACCTCGACTAGCTTTAGCAACTCAACCAGCTGGACGCCTGCCCGCCCAATAACTCCGGGCCCCGCTGACGTGCTGCTAATCAATGGTGCCAACACGCCCACAACCACTATAACACTAGACTATGCATCGGCCCAAACCATTGGTCGCTTGCTGTTTATTAACAACGTAACCGCCACACTCACCACAGATGTCTCCCGCACCTTGACACTGGCTAATGACTTGCCCGGCGACGATTTTAGCATAGAAGCCGGTTCGATGGTAACCGTCGCCAATAGCAGTACTACTACCCCGGCGGGGTTAACTATTATGCTTGCTAGCCCCGAAACAGCGCGGGTGAGCGGCCGGCTAACTTTCACGGGTAGTAATGCAATGGGGCTAGGGCAGCATTCACTACAATCCACAACTGCTGGGGCCATCCAGTTTTTGGCTGGCAGTACTTTTAGTACTACTAGCACCTATGAAGGAGGAAGTACGACTAGGCCCTTCGGTAGGTCTACTATGAATGCCAACTCGGTCATCTTCCGCAATGGGTCGCGTTATGAGCAATTTGGTGGTAATAATCCTTTTGGATTAGGCGCACCGAGCAGTGTATTCGTGTTAGAGCCGAGTAGTTATTTTCTCTTTGGTATAAGTGGTAACGAGCCTTCCTTAGCAGGTCGTACCTATGGCACCTTGGAATACAATGTCGCTACTACTAGCACCGCAACGGTTGCCAGTTCTAGCCCGGTAATCATTCAAGGCGACCTCATCGTTACAAATGGCAGCGTAACCCTTAATTTAACCGGAAGCGGAGGGATTGGCGGCGTTGTAATACAAGGCAATGTGCAGGTCAGCAATGCGGCCTCGCTCAATTTTGGGGCAAACTCGATGAGTACTCTCGTTCAGCTAAATGGCACGATGGCCCAAACGCTGGGTAGCAACAGTTCGGCCACCACACCAATTTCTTTTGGGTCGGCTGCCACATTGCAGATTAATAACGCGGCGGGGGTAGTATTGGGCTTACCCATCACCGTGCCCGGCACGTTGCAGTTAACCAGTGGCCTACTCACCACCACCATTGCACGTAGCCTTATTTTGCCTGCCACGGCTAGTGTTTCGTACACTACTGGCTCAAACGCGAGCTTTGTCAACGGCCCCGTGGTGCGACCTTTGAGTGCACTTGGTACCTACGTTTTCCCCGTTGGCAAGGGTACCGCATTTCGTCCCTTCACGCTTGCTATCACCGCCCCCACTACTGCCCTCTATTACTACCGGGCCGAGCAGTTTGAGGGCAACCCTGGGCAGAATGTTACCGGCTCCGGCCTTACGCGGGTCAGCCAGATTCGCTCATTTACCGTTAGTCCCTTTGCTTCAGCTGGCGAGGCAATGTCTACTTCGAGCACCGCTGCGCAGCCTAGTCTTACTGGTTTTAAGGGCACAGCTACTCTAAGCTTTGGCCCCGACGATGTCGTGACTGACCCCACGCAGCTAGTAGTAGCTAAGCGCGCTAGTGCGGCAAGCCCTTGGGTCAATATCGGCTATAGCTCAAACTCAACTGCTGCAAATACAGTCACGTCGGGGGAGTTTACAACCTTCTCCGATTTTGCGTTAGGGTCAACCGACCCAAACACTACAATCAACCCACTGCCCGTTACCCTCACCAGCTTTAGCGCCACGCGCCAGGCCAGCGGTGCGGTGCAAGTGCGCTGGGCCACGGCTTCGGAGCAGCACAGCGCCTATTTTGAGGTGCAGCGCAGCCTCGACGGTAACACTTTTATTATCGTCGATAAGGTTGCAGCCGCTGGCACTACTACCCAGTCGCACACCTACGCTAGCCTCGATACCCAGGCTCCGGCTGGCCAGCTATACTACCGCCTGCGCCAAGTTGATATTGACGGGATAGAAACCTTCTCTCCCGTAGTATCGCTAGCTGCCACCGCTACCCTCAGCTTATACCCCAACCCAGCTCATGACCAGTTGACTATAGCGGCTGCTGGCGAAGAAGTGCAAGTGAGTGACCTGACCGGCCGGGTGTTGCAAACTACTACGCTGCCCGCCTCGGGTAAACTAAATGTGGAAGCCCTACCTGCGGGCACTTACCTGCTGCGGGTGTCGCCAGATGGCCACCGCCAGGTACTGCGTTTTACAAAAGAATAACTACAGCTCACTGCAAACGAAAAGCCCCCAAACACTAGTGTTTGGGGCTTTTCGTTTGCTTAATTTATAAAAAGCGGACGTCCACAAAATCAGTGGAAGCTGCTAAAATCCGTGAGACTATACCGAGAAACTCTCGCCGCACCCGCACGAGCGCGATGCGTTCGGGTTGTGAAATTGAAAGCCCTTGCCATTCAGCCCGTCCGAGAAGTCAAGCTCGGTGCCGGCTAGGTAAAGGAAGCTTTTCATATCAACTACCACGCGCACGCCTTTGTCCTCAAATTCCTGGTCCATGGGGCGGAATTCGTTGTCAAAATCCAGCTTGTAGCTCAAGCCCGAGCAACCACCGCCGGCTACCGAAGCGCGCAAACGGTAAGTGGAATCGAGTTGCGAATCGCGAATCAGGTGCTCAACTTTTTCTTTGGCTTTATCCGAAACGGTTATCATATCGCTAATTGGTAGGTGTCTGTAGAAAGGACTAGCAGCCGGGCGCGGTAATTCTGCGGGCGACGCTTAGATAACAAAGATAACACTAAGAAGGATTCTAAATAGCGCAAAAAAGTAAAAAGCCGCTACCCATCTGGTAGCGGCTTTTAGAACTTGCAAAACGGAGTAACATTCCGTTTATCGTTGCTTAGTGGTGCGACTTTTCCAGTTCCAGAGCGGGCAACCCGTTCTTCACGCGGTAGTCATTGATAGCCATTTTGATGGCATCTTCAGCCAGTACCGAGCAGTGGATTTTCACGGGCGGCAAAGCCAACTCTTCCACGATTTCCATGTTGTCAATGGCCAAGGCCTCGTCAACAGTTTTGCCTTTTAGCCACTCCGTCGCCAGAGACGACGAGGCAATGGCCGAGCCGCAGCCGAAGGTCTTAAATTTGGCGTCGGTGATGGTATTAGTGGCTTCGTCCACCTCGATTTGGAGGCGCATTACGTCGCCGCACTCGGGGGCACCGACGAGGCCGGTGCCTACCGTTTTTTTGCTTTTGTCCAGCGTGCCCACGTTGCGGGGGTTGCTGTAATGGTCGATTACCTTATCGGAGTAAGCCATGAGTTGTTGAATTAAAAATTATGAATTATGAATTAGAAATTGAGTGGTTAAAGACGACCTCAATGGCCATTTTTAATTTTTAATTCTCAATTTTTAATTGAAGCCTAGTGCTCAGCCCACTCAATGGTGCTGAGGTCGATGCCTTCTTTGTGCATCTCCCACAGCGGCGACATTTCGCGGAGCTTGGTTACGGCCTCTTTTACGTGGTTAATGGCGTAGTCGATTTGCTCCTCGGTGGTAAAGCGGCTCAGGCCGAAGCGCAGGCTGCTGTGGGCCAGGTCGTCGCTCAAACCTAGGGCCTTGAGTACGTAGCTGGGCTCCAGCGAGGCTGAGGTGCAGGCCGAGCCCGATGATACGGCCAGGTCTTTTACGCCCATCATCAGGCCTTCGCCTTCGACATATTTGAAGCTGATGTTGGTGACGTGGGGCAGGCGGTGCTCTACCGAGCCATTCACGTAGCTTTCTTCGAGGGGCAGCAACGACTGCTCGAGGTGGTCGCGTAGCTTGCTGAGGCGCTCGGTGTCAGCAGCCATTTCGAGGCGGGCCAATTCACAAGCTTTACCGAAGCCCACGATGCCGGGCACGTTGAGGGTGCCCGAGCGCATGCCGCGCTCGTGGCCGCCGCCGTCCATTTGGGCGGTTACTTTTACCCGTGGGTTTTTGCGGCGCACGTAGAGGGCACCGACACCTTTGGGACCGTACATTTTGTGGGCCGTGAAGGCCATCAGGTCGATGCCATCGGCGAGCACGTCGACCGGGATTTTGCCTACCGCCTGGGTGCCATCGGTCATGAACAGCGCACCGTGCTTGTGGGCAATGGCGGCGATTTCGCGGATGGGCTGGATGGTGCCCGTCTCGTTGTTGCCGTACATGATGGTCACCAGAATGGTCTGGGGTGTCATGGTGGCTTCCAACTCGTCGAGGCTAATCAGACCTTGCTCATTTACGGGCAGGTAGGTAACCTTGCCGCCGAGCTTCTCGATGTGCTTACAAGTGTCGAGCACGGCTTTGTGCTCGGTAGTGGTGGTGATGATGTGGTTGCCGCGCTGGCTGTACATCTCAAACACGCCTTTGATGCCCAGATTGTCGCCCTCAGTAGCGCCGCTGGTGAAGATAATTTCCTTCGGGTCGCAATTGATGAGCTGGCTGATTTGGGTGCGGGCGTAGTCTACGCCTTCCTCCGCGGCCCAGCCAAAGGGGTGGTTGCGCGAGGCGGCGTTACCGAATACGTCGGTAAGGTAGGGCATCATGGCCTCCAGCACGCGCGGGTCGAGCGGCGTAGTGGCGTTGTTGTCCAGATAGATAGGTAGCTTAAGCATGGCGCTGGGCTGGATTATTCTTGTTAAAGCTATTAGTTATGCGGTGACTGCGAATGAAACAGAATTTTGGCCTAAACAGTTTTTTTTAGCTTACAAAAATAGCTAGAATATACTCAACTACCCGCTTATTCGCGCTGGCCCCCACTATCGGCCCCGTTGCAGAGCACAAGTACCGCGCTCGTCGTTCTTTTGCTCTATGCTTACCAACCTCGAACACCTGGGCCTGGCCGTGCACGACCTCGCCGCCGCCACTACTCTCTACACCCGCTTGCTAGGCCAAGAGCCCTATAAAACCGAGCACGTAGCCAGTGAGGCTGTGGATACAGTTTTCTTCCAAGTCGGCGGCTCTAAAATCGAATTGCTGGCTGGCACCTCGCCTGAAAGTGCCATCACAAAATTTTTGGAGAAGAAGCCCGAAGGCATTCACCACGTCGCGTTTGAGGTCGATGATATCGTGGCCGAAATGGTACGGCTGCGAGCCGAAGGATTCGTGTTATTAAATGAAGAACCCAAGCGCGGGGCTGATAATAAGCTGGTGTGTTTTGTGCACCCGAAGAGTG
>JBPBQK010000089.1:0-52239 GCA_050954845.1 Janthinobacterium lividum | reverse complement strand
ACGCCGCAGTCCGTGACCTTGCCTGATAAGAGGGGCGCGACCACGGCCCATTGACGGTCTGTTACTTCATGACGACGCATCCTCCTAAACTAGTTTCTACCTAAGATGATTGTCCTCATGCTCTAGTAGGGCGAGGGCTGTTCCTACTCTCTGAGAATGCCCTGCTAGTGTTAGAAAAGCGAAAGGCAAGCAGCCTAAAAAATACTTTTTCATGCGATTAGCTTATGAGCAAGTCATAGAATGAACCCCAAGGCAAAGATGCGTCCGACGCTACCTCACCAAGGTTTTATTGCCTACTTCAATACAGCAGTTCATAAAAAGCAAAACCCTGGCACTCCGGCACCAGGGTTTCAAAAAGTAAGGCAAGTGTGCTACTCGCCCGCCTGCTTAAAGGTGTAGTACACGCCCACCGTGAAGAGATTGCCCAGCGTGTTGGCATTGAGGCCGAAGTTGGTGGTTGTGGTTTTGTTGTCGGTGCCGTCTTGCTTGGAGGTCGAGCGCTGGTAGCCGAACGTGCCGAACGAGCCCACCACGGTCAGGCGCTTGTTGAGGCCGTAGCCGAAGCCGGCGTTGAGGTTGGCCCCCAGGTCGAGGGTGGTGTAGTCGATATTGCTGTTCTGCAAATCGGTGCGCTCGGTGCGGCTGCTGCCGGGCAGCACCGACACATTGAGCCCCACGAAGGGCCGGAAATTGCCTTCGCCAAAGAAATAGCGGCTGTACACCGTGCCCCCGTAGCGGTTGGTAATGGCCGTGACGTTGCTGCCCGCGCCGGGCGTTTCCTGTCGCGAGCCGCTGAAGGTGAAGCCCACACCGAGCTGCACCTGGTTGGTGAGGAAAGTGCCGACCTCGGGCGAGAAGCTCCAGTTATTAAGCTTGCTGGTGGTAGTGCTGGTGCTGCCGTTGTCAGCGGTGGTGGTAGTGGAGTTGAACCCGGCCTGCCCGCCAATGTAGAACGAGCTTTTTTGGGCGTGGGCCAAGAAGGCGCTCAGCACGAGCGCCGCAGAGAGGAAAAAATGCTTCATAAAAGGGAGTAAAGTGAAAAAAGGTGCTATGTCGGAATGCAAACCGGACCCAGTAAGCCGAGTAGGCGCGTTAAACGGCAAATGCCAAATTTTTGGCTAGCTAAGGAGCCGAAAATTTGGCATTTACTGGAAAGTGTTTCCTGGTTGCTACGCTAGCAGTCCATCGGCCCGAAGCCTGGGTTGGCGCAGCTCGCGCCAGCAGGAGCTTTGGGCGGGTGGGCTACTGCCAGTTGGCCTTATCGCGCCACGTGTGCGTGGGCTCGTAGCCCAGCACCTGCCGCGCTTTCTCGATGGAGAGCAGCGTTTCGTGCTCGCCCAATTCCTTGCGTACTTCCACGCCGGGCAGCGCCTCCTTCATCAGCTCGGCCGATGATTTTTCCATCACCGTGTCGGCATTGGCGATGATGAAGGCGTGCATGCCGGTGGCTTGCCACTCCACGGCTTTGCGGATGGCTTGGGCTCCGTCGCGGGCGTCGATGTAGGCCCACATGTTCCACTTGCGCTCTTCGGGGTCGGCCTGGTAGCTGGCAAATTTTTCGTAGTCCTGCGGCTCCATCACGTTCGAGAAGCGCAGGCCGATGAGCTTCAGCTCCGGCGTTTGGTAGCAGAACTGGCGGGCCATGTCTTCCATCAGCACCTTGGCCAGGGCGTAGGCACTTTTGGCGCGCAGCGGGTAGTCCTCGTCTACCGGGGCGTAGGGGGCGTCGTTCTCGAACGGCTCGCCTAGCGTGGTTTCGCTGCTGGCCCAAATGACCTGGTGGATGCCCAGGCGGCGGGCGGCCTCAAACACGTTGTAGGTGCCCATGATGTTGTTTTGAAACAAATGGGCATCGGGGTACTGGCGCGGGGTGGGGAAGGCCGCCAGGTGCACCACGGCCGCGAACGCCTCGGGGGCCACGCCGGCGTGAATCTCCTGGCCCACGGAGGAGAGCGCATCCAGGGTCTGGCCAAAATCGGCCAAATCGACGACCATGTGCGGAATGCCTTTGGCGGCGGGCACGGTGTCTACGACAAACACGTCGTAGCCGTGGGCCAGCAGGTCGGCCACGCAGACCTTGCCCAGCTTGCCGGCCCCGCCCGTCACCAGAATGCGCGGGCGCGCCGCTTGTTGTTGCTTGCTCATAAAGTTGAAGGAGGAGTAGCCAGCTACTAAAGCCGGCGGCCCTCGCCGACTGCCCGGCTACTCGCGGCCTGCGCATACGCTAAAAACCGCCAGTAGTAAGGAGCTAGCGGGCTGGGGCCAAGCTGCTGGTTTCGGGTGCGGGCCGGCTTGCCGTGCCTGAGCAGGGGGCTAACCTGGCGGAAGTCAGGTAGCTGCTGGTTTTTTAAGGCGCAGGTTACGCCGCTGGCGCTGGGGCAAAAGCTGTAAAATACCCCCAAATTTTATAACCTAACTAACCCAACCTGCTCAGTAAGCGGACGTTTAATAAGTACTTTCTCTTTCTCTAAAACCAACCCTCCTTCATGGAATCCTACAAAGTCAAAGCCTACGGCGCGACCAACTCTATTTTCAACGGCCTCAAGGAGATGGAAGTGGAGCGCCACGCCCCCAAAGCCGACGAAGTCCACATCGAAATTCTGTACAGCGGCGTGTGTCACTCCGACCTGCACCAGGTCAAAAACGATTGGATGAACACGATTTACCCCTGCGTGCCGGGCCACGAAATCATTGGCCGGGTGAAAGAAGCGGGCAGCGCCGTTACCAAGTTCAGCGTGGGCGACATTGTGGGCGTGGGCTGCATGATAGACTCGTGCGGCGCGTGCGAGCCCTGCACCCACGGCGAAGAAAACTACTGCGAAGGCCCCGTGAGCTGGACGGCCACCTACAACGGCTACATGAAGCCGCAAAATAAGGACTTCAACACCTTTGGCGGCTACTCGACCGACATTGTGGTGAAGGAATCCTTCGTGCTCAGCATCCCATCGGCGCTGAATATTGAGGCGGCCGCGCCCATCCTGTGCGCGGGCGTCACCACCTATTCGCCCCTGAAATACTGGCAGGTGGGCCCCGGCAGCAGCGTGGGCATCGTAGGCATTGGCGGGCTGGGCCACATGGCCGTGCAGCTGGCGCGGGCGCTGGGGGCAACCGTTACGGCCATCACCCAGGATGAGAAAAAGCGCGAAGCGGCCGAGCAGTTGGGTGCGCACGAGGTGCTGATTTCGACCGACTCGGAGGCTATGAAACTGCACGAGTCGCAATACGATTTCATCCTCATCACCATTCCTGACGCCTTCGACGTGAACGACTACGTGAAGCTGGCCAAGCGCAACGGCGTTATCACGACGGTGGGCTTGTTGGGGCCCTACAAGCTGCCGCTCAACAACATGGAAGTGGCCATGCACCGCCGCTCTATCTCGGGCTCCATTATCGGCAGCATCGCCGAAACCCAAGAGGTGCTCGACTTTTGCGCCGAGCACAACATCCTGCCCGAGGTGCAGGTGATTAACATGCAGGATATCAACGAGGCCTACGACAAAATGCTCGATAAGGAAGTGCGCTTCCGCTACGTTATCGACATGGCGACGCTGAAAGCTGAGGCCGCGTAACGCCGGTTGCTACCAATGGGAAAGCCCAGTGCCTAGTACGGGCGCTGGGCTTTTTCTTTGAAACATTGGGCCGTTTTTGGGTTGAATTTAGGGACTGAGATAAATCAGTTAAAAATGATAATCGCAGAACAATGTAGATACATTATTTGTATCTACATTTGTAACCGTAACCCACCAAGGCTACCACACGCTCATTACCGGCCATTGCGCCATTTTTCTACTAGTTATGCAAATCCTGCACATCATTTCGAGCCCGCGTAAAGGGGCTTCGGCCAGCATCCAGCTCGGCAACGGTATTGTTGAAAAGCTCCAAGCCGCCAACCCCGGCAGCACCGTGCTGGTGCACGACCTGGCTACGCATCCCTTCCCGCACCTGGAAGAAGCTAAGCTGCAATCGTTCTTTACGCCGGCCGAAAGCCGCACCCCTGAGCAAGCTGCCGCCGCCAAGCACTCGGACGACGCCATCGCGGAAGTCCAAGCTGCCGACGTTATCGTTATCGGCGCGCCCCTCTACAACTTCGGCATCCCCTCGACGCTGAAGGCTTGGGTTGACCACATCGCCCGCGCCGGCATCACGTTCAAGTACGTCGATGGCGCTCCCCAGGGCCTCATCACAGGCAAGAAAGTGTACGTAGCCATGGCGAGCGGCGGCATCTATTCCGAAGGCCCATCGGCCGGCTACGACTTCGTAGCGCCTTACCTGAAAGCCGTATTGGGCTTCCTGGGCATGACGGATGTAACCGTAGTGCGCGCCGAAGGCCTGGCCATTCCCGGCGTGCAGGACACGGCCGTGCAGAAAGGCCTGGATAGCGTAACTGTCTAACTGCTTGAAGGCAACTGCCTATTAAGAAAGGCGCTACGACCCCACATTAGGGCCGTAGCGCCTTTTTCATTGCTGGCCGTTTAGTGGCCTCGCGCTACCAGAATAGCACCGGCCGGCGCAGCCGCACTATACCGATACCGCTCCCCACCAAACCAATACAGCATCAGTGCCCGCGAGTAGCGCAAGGCCACCGGAGCCAGCGCCAGCGCCGCCCCGGCCACCGTGAGCACGTAGACCCACACGGCCGGGTCGCCACCCAGAAAATAGAGCAACACGCCCACCGTCAGCACCGTAGCTACGTTGAACCCGTAGCTGATAAACATAGCGCCCCAGTAAAAACCGGGTTCGGGCTCCAGCGGCACTGCGCACACTTCGCAGCGCTCGGGCATGTCGGTGAAGTGGGCGAGGTTGAAGGCGGAGTGCGTGAATAAACGGCCTTCGTGGCAGTGGGGGCAGCGTAGCGAAAGCAGAGCGAATGCGGGCGAAACAGGGGTAGCCATAACGATAAAGACTAAGTAGTAAGGCCACAATCGGCGTTAGCCGAAGGGGCATTACAAAGGTCCGAATTGACCCAGACGCCCGAGTAGCCCGAACCCGGTTACTTCTAGGACAAATTACCGTTTTGCCGAAAAGCCTCCGGGCTTTGCCCCACGTACTTGCGGAAGTAGCGCCCGAAATACGACGGGTCCTCAAAGCCCAACTCATCGGCCACTTGCGCCACGCTCAAGGTCGAGTGCGTGAGCAGTCGCCGCGCCTCCAGCACCACGCGGGCGTGGATGAGGTCGCTGGCCGTTTGGCCCAGTACGCGGCGACAGAGGGCGTTGAGGTAGTTGGCGGTGAGGTGCAGCAGCGCGGCGTAGTCGCGCACGCTGCGCTGCGTGCGGTAGTGCTGGTTGAGCAGCGCGCCAAACTGTCGAATCTGACTTTGGGCCAGGCCCGCTTCGGTGCTGGCCGGGGCAGTAGGGTAGTGGCGAGTGGCTATTTCCAGGATGAGCGCCAGGTAGGCGCGCAACACTTCGGCTTGGTTCTCGAAGCTGGTTTGGTACTCGTGCAGCAGCTTTTCAAACAGCAGGGCCAGCTCATTCTCGGCCGGCAAATAGAGCGCGGGCGAATGCAGATTGTCGAAAAAGGGCAGCGCCAGCAAGTTGCGCTCGGGGTAGCGAAACTGGTAGAAATCAGGCTCAAAAAACACCACGATACCATCAGTATCAGCCGCCAGGTGCCACTGGTGCACCTGCCCCGGCGCGAGAAAAAACACGCTGCCCGGCCGCAGCTCATACGTCACCAAATCGACGGTGTGCGTGCCCGCGCCCTCACTCACGTAGAGCAGCAGGTAAAACGAGTGCCCGTGCGGCGCATTCACGTGCGGAAACCGCTCGACGTGCGCCCGCAGCCGCTCGGCATAATACGGCGTGCGAGCGTGCGGAAACGCGGCGAGCGTGAGGACGGGCGGGGAGGGCGATTTCATAAGAGCAGCCGCAAAGATGCCGCCGCTGCCAGCGTTGCAACTGGCCAAGGCAACTCGCAGCCGCCAGGGTAAGTAACAGAAGTACTTTTGTGAAGTACTCCACTAGTCCCGTTGCTATGAAAAACATGCTGCTCGCGGCCACTGCGCTCATCCTGGCCGCCGCTGCCCCGGCCCCCAACGCGGCACCGCGCAGCCGCACGTTTTTGCTGACGTGCAAGGCGGTGTTGCCCGAGCTGGCCCAAGGCACGCGCACGCTCGACTTCTGGCTGCCCGTGCCGCATAGCAATAACAGCCAGGACATCAATGATTTGCATATAGAAGCGCCCGGCCCGTATACCATCGAAACGGATATCTACGGCAACCAGATGTTGCACTTGGCCATGCACGGCGGCCAGACTACGCAAGCCAACCAAACGATTAATACGCCAAATATTTCGGCGATAGCTGGTATGGCGGCCACGCCCATCGCGCCGTTTACCGTCACGCTCACGGCCCGCGTCACGCGCCGCGAGCACATCAACCTGCGCGCCACCGACGATAACGCGCCGGCCGAAGTAGAAGCCGCCAGCCCAGGCCCCCTGCAAGCCCGCTGGCTGGCCCCCGACCGCCTTGTGCCGCTTGATGCCAAAATCAAGGCCCAAGCTCAAGAAGTGGTCGATAAAGCCCACGCCACCACACCGCTAGCCAAGGCCCGCGCCATCTACGAGCACGTGGTGAGCACCGTAACTTATGATAAAACCGGCCAGGGCTGGGGCCGCGGTGATATCTACTACGCCTGCGATGCCCGCCGCGGCAACTGCACCGATTTTCACGCCATTGTCATTGGCTACTGCCGGGCGCTGGGTATTCCGGCGCGCTTCAGCATCGGGCTGCCGCTGCCCGCCAGCCACGGCAAGGGCGAAATAAAAGGCTACCACTGCTGGGCCGAGTTCTTCACCAAGCAAACCGGCTGGGTGCCCGTCGATGCCTCCGAGGCCGCCAAAAACCCCGATAAGCGCAACTACTTCTTTGGGGCTCACGACGAAAACCGCGTCGAGTTCACCCGCGGCCGCGACCTGGTTTTGATGCCTAAGCAAGCCGGCCCGCCGCTCAATTATTTCGTGTACCCGTATGCCGAGGCCGATGGCCAGCCGGTGGAAAATGTGGAGCGCACTTACACGTTTGAGGACGTGGCGCAGTAGCTCTATCGCATTCACCTCACCCCCTAGCCCCCTCTCCTTGGGGAGAGGGGGAACTAGTTTCTAGCTCTAAAAACCCGGTAATCAGGTCTAGAACTAGGGCTAGTTCCCCCTCTCCCCAAGGAGAGGGGGCTAGGGGGTGAGGTGAACGCTAGGCGAGCCAGAACCTAACGGCGCTGGGGCCAGTGATAAACGCGGCAGGATAGCCAAAGTAAAATATAGCGGCTCGCTGCAGTACCTTACGGCGTACTAACTGCCTGGCCGCATGTTTTTTCGCCTCTACCAGCCCACCGAGGCGCTGCGCCCCTTTGTGCAGCACTATTTGGTGGCCCACGTGCGCACTGCCGATGGCCTGCCCCTGCCGGCACCCAAGCCGCAGCCGCCCACGCCGCAGCAGTTTCTGTTTTTTTACCCGCGCGATGAGGTGCGCAATTTTCACTACGGGCAGGGGCGCGAAATCCGGTCGCCGCGCAGCATTATTGTGGGGCCGCAGGTGTCGCGGGTCGATTTGATTTTTCCCCCCGACCACCTCGTGGTGTGCGTGGCCTGCAAGCCCGGCGGCCTGCACCGCCTGCTGGGTGTGCCGGTAAAAGAGCTGTTCGACTTCGCCCTCGAGAGCCGCGCCATCCTCGGCCCCACCCTCGACGATGTGGCCGACCGCCTGGCCGAAATCACCGATTACAACCTGATGGTGAGCGTGGTCGAAACGTTTTTGCTGCGCGCCGCCCGCCGCATCACCGCCCTCCCGCGCCCCATCGATGCCCTGATGCCCCACCTGCTGAGTGGCTGGGCCGCGCAGCCCATGGAGCAACTGGCCCACGAAGTCTGCCTAAGCCCGCGGCAGTTTGAGCGCAATTTTTTTGAGCGCGTGGGCATGGGACCCAAGCTCTATGCCCGCATCGCCCGCTTCGACCAAGCCTTTCGGCTGAAAGAACAGCAGCCCACCCTCGACTGGCTGGGCGTGGCCGTGCAGTGCGGCTACTACGACTACCGCCACCTGGTGCGCGATTTTAAGGCGTTTGCCGGCGTGACCCCACCGCAGCTATTGGCCGCCGATGCGGCCCACAACCACCTGGTAGCCAGCAGCCGCTAGCTGCACGGTGGCTTTGGCAAGACCAGCAATTAGCGCAGTTTCTAAATCAGTCTAACCTCGTTGAACAAAATAGCGACGCCCTATTTTGCATCTGGCATTGCAGGGTACTATACCCTGATACCAGACGCAAAATAGGGCGTCGCTATTTGCACTACTATTCGCGGACTCGCAGCGTCCGCGCTACACTACTCGGTCAGCTTTTGAGCTCGCCAGGTATTATTGCCTTTGTTCACATCGGGGAGGATGTTGGTCGGGTTCAGGACCACTTGCGTGAGCGCCGAGGTGGTGCTGGTGCGGAACGTCCAGGTGCCGCCGCGCTGCCAGATTTCGACGGGCAGGTGCACGGTGGTTTTTTTGCCGTTGGCTTCCGTGATTTCGGCGGTCACGGGCATAGCGGCTTGGCCTTTATTTTCAATCGCGATGAGCGCGCCTTTCGTGGCGTCCTGGTTCACGTAGGCCACGCTGGTAACGGCTTGGTCGAGCAGCCAGTTCTCGAAAAACCACTCGTGGTAAAACCAGTTGAGGTCTTCGCCGGCCACCTCATTCATGGTGCGAAAGAAGTCGCGGGGCTGCGGGTGCTTGAAAGCCCAGCGCTGGATGTAGGTGCGAAACGCGTAGTCGAACCGCTCGGGACCCAGGATTTCGGAGCGCAGCAGATACAGGCCGTAGCCAGTTTTGGAGTACGCCGCAAAGCCCAGGTTGCGGGCCTGCGTCACGTCGGGCACGGTGTAGGGCGGGTCCATCGTGGGCAGCTGCAGCTGAAACGTGGTGACCGGGGCCAGCCCCAGCGCACGGGTCACATCGCCCTGCTCTTTATACTCGCCGTTGTTGAAATTCTGGCTGCTCAGGATGTTGATGAACGTGTTAAAGCCCTCGTCCATCCACGGGTATTTGCGCTCATTCGAGCCCACTATCATCGGAAACCAGTTGTGGCCAAACTCGTGGTCGGTCACGCTCCACAGGCTGCCTTTCTTGGACTTAGCCCCGCAAAACACGATGCCCGGATACTCCATGCCGCCCACCACGCCGGCCACGTTGGTAGCTACCGGGTAGGTGTATTCGTACCACTGCTTGGAGTTGTATTCGATGCTCTTTTTCACGTATTCGGTGCTGCGGTTCCAGGCGGTATCCTGGGCAGCTTCCACGGGGTAGAGCGACATAGCCAGCGACTTACGGCCGCTGGGCAGGTTCATTTTGGCGGCGTCCCACACGAAGGCGGCCGAGGCGGCCCAGGCCACGTCGCGGGCCCGCTGGCAGCGGAAGTGCCAGGTGAGGCGGCCGTTTTTGCCGGCTGGGCGCGAGCCGGCCTGCGTCACCTCATCGGCGCTGCGCACGAGCACGGTTTTATCCGAGCCCGCGGCTTGGGTTAGGCGCTTTATTTGGTTGGCAGTCAGTACTTCGGCCCCATTCACCAACTCGCCCGAGCCGCCGACCAGGAAGTTGGCGGGCACGTTGAGGGTGTAGTCGAAGTTGCCATATTCGAGGTAAAACTCGGCCGACATGTAGGGCAGCGTGTTCCAGCCCTCGATGTCATCGTACACTTCCATGCGCGGGTACCACTGCGCCACCTCAAAGATTTCGCCGTTTTTGGTCTTCAGGCGCCCCAGGCGGTCGGCCCCGTACTCGGGGATATTGAAGCCGTAAGCCACCGTGATGCTGAGCTTGTCGCCGTGGGGCTTCATGGGCTCGGGCAGGATGATTTGCATCCGCGTATCATTCACGCGGTAGTTGGCCTTCAGCTTTTTACCGTGCAGCTCGATATTCACCGATTGCAGCGAGTCGCCGCCCTGAAAGCCCCGCGCCGCGTTGCCGAAGCGCCCGCCGGCCGGGGGCGTGGTCGCCGCCCCGCGCGAGTCGGCCCGAAACAGGTTTTGGTCGAGCTGCAGCCACACGAAGGGCAGCTCATCGGGGCTGTTGTTGGTGTAAGTGATAGTAGCCGTGGCGGTTACGCGGGCGGCTTTATCGTCGAGGCTGGCCGCAATCTGGTAGTCGGCCGCGTTTTGCCAGTAGGTAGCGCCGGGCTTGCCGCCCGCCGTGCGCGTGGCCGGCCCCAGCTGGTTGAGGTAGTTGGGGTCGAAGAGTGCCCGGGCATTAAAGGGCGGCTGATTGGCCGGCGGCACAATAACCGGTAGGCTGGGCTGGGCCTGGGCCGCGATGCCGCAAAGCAGCGCCGCACCAGCCAGCAGCCGGGTAAGGGAGAATTTATTCATGAAAAAAGTAAATGCGGTTCGCCAAAAATAGGCAGCTTGCTCAAAGTCTGCGTGAAGAAATTGCGTCTAGGTGGTTGTATAGTCGGCAAAGACTGCCCGACGGGTTGCTGCGTTGCAAGTGCAGTAGCCATCAAATTGTCATGCAGAGCGCAGCGAAGCATCTCGCGTGGCGCAGTAATATCAACTATCAACAACGAAGCGAGCGAGATGCTTCGCTGCGCTCTGCATGACAATCGTTAACAATCGTTAACCTATTTTACTACCCTATGTCCTTCGACCCCAAGCAAGTAAACGACCTCATTCGTACCCGCCGCAGCGTGTTCGTGGCGCAGTTCGAGCCCGGCAAAACCATCCCCGACGACATCATCTGGCAATTGCTCGAAAATGCCAACTGGGCCCCCAGCCACAAGCGCACCGAGTCGTGGCGCTTCACGGTTTTCACCGGTGCGGGCCTCCAAAAACTAGCTGATTTTCAAGCCGAACTCTATAAGCAAACGGCTGGCCCCAAGTTCAGCGAGGGCAAGTACGAGAAGCTGCAAGAGTCGCCGCAACAGTGCTCGCACGTTATCGCCATCGGCATGAAGCGCGTGGACCAGGGCCTGCCCGAAATCGAGGAAATTGAGGCCGTGGCCTGCGCCGTGCAAAACCTGGCGCTCTCGGCCCACGCCTACGGCCTCGGCGGCTTCTGGAGTACCGGCGGCATCACGTACACGGAGGCGGCGAAGGCGTTTTTCGGCCTCGGGCCGGAAGATAAATTACTGGGCTTCTTCAACCTGGGCTACCCGCGAACGGCGGTGCCGGATAGCAAGCGCAGCCCTTTGCAACAGAAAGTGCAGTGGGTAAGTGAGTTGTAAAACGGAGTGCCACTCCGTTTGGCGCTAGGATACGTAACCCTGACGCCAAACGGAGTGCCACTCCGTTTTACAACGCTACTTTCGCCCCCATGACAGTTTCTCTGCTTGGTGTGCACCACATCGCCATCATCTGCGCCGATTACGCGGTTTCCAAATCCTTTTACACCGAGGTTTTAGGCCTGGAAATAATCCGCGAGGTGTACCGCGCCGAGCGCGATTCTTACAAGCTCGACCTGGCCGTGCAGGGGCACTACGTGATTGAGCTGTTTTCCTTTCCGGCCCCACCGCCCCGTGCCAGCCGGCCCGAGGCGGTGGGGTTGCGGCATTTGGCCTTTGCCGTGGCCGACCTTGATGCTGCCGTGCAAGCCCTGACGGCCCGGCAGGTGGCGTGCGAGCCGATTCGGGTGGATGAATTTACGGGGCGGCGATTTACGTTTTTCAGCGACCCCGATGGGCTGCCGCTAGAGCTTTATGAGGTGTAGCGACGCAATAATTGGAGTATCGGCGCTAGGTTGCGTTAAATCAGATACTCCTAACGCCGCGACTCCAACTAGTGCGGCGCTACTACTGCCCTATGCCAAAACGCTACCTCGTTGCCTTGCTATTAGCCCTGGCCGGCTGTGCCACCCGCCCGCCTACCTTGCACGTAGCTTCGGGCTACTGCGACCCGCCTCTACCTTATCGCTACAACCCAACCTACGCCCCGAAAGCCGATTTTGAGGCGGCCCTCACGCCGGCCTTACTAGCCCGCTACCCACGCCGCAACCTCCTCACGGCCAATGCCGCCGGCCTGCTGCCGCAGTTACAAACGCTGCTGGCCCTCGAAGAAACTGCCCGCCAGCAGCCCGGCCCCGCCGCCGAAGTAGCCGTGCTGCACCAGCGCCAACAGATTTCGGCGCAACTAGCGCTGGTGAGCAGCACCGTAGCCAGTGTAGCCGCCGAGCTCGACTGCGAGGGCGAGCGCGCCGACCAAGTGGCCGGCTACCTCGCCGAGCAGGACAGCCGCCGCACGCAGCGCCTCAACGTGCTGTCTATCAGTGTAGGCGCGGCTAGCGGCATCGGCACCACGGTTATTGACAACCAGCCGGCGCAGTATGCGTTTGGTATCGGCGGTGGGCTGCTGGCGGCGGGCCTGGGACTACTCACGCTGAGCCAGGGCGGACACACGGCCGAGTTTCTGCACCCGCGCAATTTGCTGGCCGATGTGTGGGGCGAAAAAACGACCTCCGAAGTATTCCCGCCCAGCGTGTGGTACATGCTCAGCGAGCCGGCCTTCAGCAACAGTGGCAAAACGGCCATCGCCCACAACACGCGCCAGCGCTGGGAGCATTACGGCCAGCTCGCTCACCCCGAGTCGAAGCAGGGCCAGCAGCTGGCGGCGCTGCTTTTCGGCCAGGGCGGCCAATATTCGGCCGACCAGCTCCAGGTGCGGGCCAATATGCTGAACGAGCTGCAATCGGCCGTGCGCCTGCTGAACCAGGAACTGCAAGGGCTGCTGCTGGCGCTGAATGAGAAGTAAGCGCAACCGTCTGTCATTGCGAGCAAAGCGAAGCAATCGCACCAGAACAGGCTTTTCCGAACAAAAGCGGCTGCCTCTTTCTTTTATAATGTCACCGTTCTGGTGCGATTGCTTCGCTTTGCTCGCAATGACAGACGGTTGCGCTTACTCATTCAACCTATGGCAACTCATCGTGAACTAGGCCACTCGGGCCTGCATATTGCCCCGCTCGTGCTGGGCGGCAACGTATTTGGCTGGACGGCCGACGAACAAGCTTCCTTCGCTGTGCTCGATGCCTTTGTGGCGGGCGGCGGCAACGCCATTGACACCGCCGACGTGTACTCGGCCTGGGTGCCCGGCCACGCGGGCGGCGGGCAGTCCGAAACCGTGATTGGCAAGTGGCTCAAGCAGCGCGGCCGCCGCGACGACGTGCTCATTTTCACCAAAGTGGGCATGGACCTCGGCCCCGGCAAAAGTGGCCTTTCGAAAGCACGCGTGAAGCAGGCCGTGGAAGACTCGCTGCGCCGCCTCCAAACCGATTATATTGACCTCTACCAGAGCCACAAAGATGACACGACCATTGCGGTGAGCGAGCCGCTGGAGGCCTACGCCGACCTCATTAAGGAAGGCAAAGTACGCGCCATCGGGGCCTCAAACTTCAAGCCCGAGCGCCTGCAAGACGCTCTTGACGCGGCCCAAAATGGCCTGCCACGTTACCAGAGTCTCCAGCCCGAATACAACCTCTACGACCGCGACGTTTTCGAGAACGAAGACCTGTTTGTAGTGCAGCAAAATGACCTCGGCGTGATTCCGTATTTCGGCCTCGCCTCGGGCTTCCTCACCGGTAAATATCGCTCGGAAGCCGACCTGAAAAAGAGCCAGCGCGGCGGCAGCATTGGCCCCAAATACCTCAACGACAAAGGCTTCAAAATCTTGAAAGCTCTCGACGCAGTGGCCGACCGCCACGGCATCAATCAAGCCCAGGTAGCCCTGGCCTGGCTGATGCAAGCACCTGGCATCACCGCCCCCATTGCCAGCGCCACCAAGGTTGAGCAGGTGCAGGAATTGCTGAAAGCAATGGACGTAAAGCTCACGCCTGAGGACGTGGCCGAACTGCAATTGGAGAAAGCAACAGCCTAAAAGCTGCGCCTACCTAAGCTCGAAAAAAGGCGTCGCTCCAGTTGGAGCGACGCCTTTTTTCGCTTCCAACGCTAGCGTATTGGGTTACTGGCAGCGGCCTGGGCATTGACGGGCGTGTTCTGGCCCATGGTGATGAGCCACTTGCCGCCGCGCTTGACCAGTAGCGTGTTGAATACCGACTGGCCGCTGTCGCCGGTGGGGGCTGCGCCGCCATCGGAGCGGGCGGGCGCGGTGCTGCGGCTGGTCACGAGCACCACATCGGGGGTGATGGCCCGAAATATGAGCTGGTTCGGGTCGGCGGGCGGCAGTTTTACATCTTTGTAGAGGTGGTCGAAAATAACTTGGTGGGCGCGCTGCACATCGGGCTCGCCCTGCCAAAACATGCCCACTACGTTCACAAAACTGATGTCGGGCGTGGTGTAGGCCGGCATTTCGGAGAACTTGTGGTCGTCCAGATTTTTTCGAAACTGACCCAGCGTGGTTTCGATGGCCGCCTTGTCGGCGGCCGAGAGCGCGGGGCCGGCCTGCGCGGCGGCGCAGTGACTGGTAGCCAAGGCTGCAGCCAAACTTAGCAAAAGAATTTTCATGCGAAAAGAAGGATAAGAAAAGCTCACTGTTTGAGTTCGACGCGAATGAATCGCTGGGCCAGCGGTGGGTGTGCACCGGCTCGCGGGTGTGGGCGGGCACGGCTACTTCGAGCACGCGCACCCGGTCGTTTTCGAGCAGGTGCTACCCAGTAGCCACCCTGTCAAGCAGCTTGCCCCACCGAACAGGACAAACTGCCGGGTAGATACAGGAAAGCATGGCGGCTTCATGGCCTGGTTTTTTACGGTTTTTGGTGACTTGGCTTAGTGGTGGTCGGCCACTTGGGCGGGGTCGAAGGGCACGGGGGTGGTTTTGGCCACTGGGTTATTGGGCTGGGCGCTGGCGCGCACCACGGTATTTTGGCCAGCGGTGAGCAGCCAAGCGCCCTGGCGCTTCACCAGCACCAGCGTCAGGAGGTCGTCGGAGTCGCCTTCTTTATTGGTGCCCCGGTTCACGCCATCGGGTGGGTAAAAGGCCCCCACGTGGCAGTACAGCGTGGCCACCGCCACGCCGGGCGCAATGGCCCGCACCTCGGTTTGGCCCGGCGTGAAGGCAACGCCCGTAAACAGGGTGTCAAAAATCTGCTGGTGAGCCTGTTGCACTTGGGTGCGGCCACGCCAGTGCATGCCCACAATGTTGACCCACGTCACGTCGGGCGTGGTGTAGGTGGCCATATCGGCAAAGTGGTGGTTTTGCCAATTGGCGGTCATCCGGGCCACGGTTTGGCGAATGGCGGTTTCGTCGGGGTTTGGAGCTTGGGCGCAGGCCGGGCCGGCGGCCAGCAGCAAGGTAGCCAGGGGGAGGAGGTAGGTTTTCATGAGCTCAGCAAGTTGGATTCGCTGGCAAAGCTCCAACTTGCTGGTAGCTAATTAGTAGTAAAAAACCGACATTCTTGCGGGTAGCACCAACTCCGTGAATCGGCGGACAAACCGGCTTACCTCTTTTAGGCTTTTTAATAAATATACTCATTATATTAGTAATATATTTGCTAATATAATGAGTATATTTTAGCTTTGTGCCCTCACCAAATAACCCTCTCACCATGAGCAAGATTGTCGCCTACCTGAATTTCCCCGGCACCTGCCGCGAGGCCATGACCTTCTACCAGCAATGCCTAGGCGGCGAGCTGAATGTAATGGGCTTTGACCAGATGCCCAACGCCGACCAAATGCCTGAAGCCGCTCGCAACGGTGTGATGCACGCCAACTTAGTAAATGGTCCGCTGACCCTCATGGCCTCTGACAATTTTATGGACTCAGTCACCAATGGCGACTCGGTGAGCCTTTCGCTCGACTGCGACACGGTGGCCGACGCGGCCCAGTTTTTCGCAGCGCTTAGCGAGAGTGGGATGGTGAAAATGCCGCTGGCGGACCAGTTTTGGGGCGCGAAATTTGGGATGCTGGTGGATAAGTTTGGGATTAACTGGATGGTGAACTACGACTATAGGCAGGGCGAGTAATAGCACTGGCGCGAGTGTTACATCAATGCGAAACCGTCTTCGAAAAGAGCTGCATCACTAGCACCCCGAGCACAATCAGCGCGATGCCCGCTAGTGCCGGCAAATCGAGCCGCTGTTTGAAGTAAAAGAAGCCGATAAGCGTGACCAGCACAATGCCCACGCCACCCCAAATAGCATACGCCACGCCCACCGGAATGGCCTTCAGCGAAAAGCTGAAAAAGTAAAACGCCAGCCCGTAGCCAGCCACTGTTATCAGGCTGGGCACGAGCTTAGTAAATTGATTGGAAGCCGTGAGGGCGGTGGTGCCAATGACTTCGCTGATGATGGCGAGGAAGAGAAAAAGGTAAGGCATAGAAAGACAGATAAGTAGCTTGGGCTCGCAGAGCCCAAGCTACTGCGGTTAGTCGCGGGTACGCAGCACCCGCCAGCCGTGGGCGGGCACCATGCGTGCCTTGGGTTGCGCCAGCGTCAGGGCCTCACCGCTGAACACATCGAATAGCCCTTTTTGCGGGTTGATAATCATTTTCTGGCCCGGCAGCTCCAGCGGCTCGGCGGTGGTATTGATGACTACCAGCACGGCCGAGCCATTTTTCTCGCGCACAAAACCATATAGGCCCGCTGGCCCGCTGAGACGCACAAACTGGCTGATGGGGTCGCCATTGCGGAGGGCAGGGTGGCGCTTTTTGAGCTGGAAAAGCTTGGTGTAGAAGCCTTGGAGCGGGTAATCCTGCCAGTCGATAGTATCGCGCTCAAAAAACTCCAGCCGTTTTTTCAGTGCCGCTTCCTGGCCCGAATAAAGCAGGGGCATGCCCGGCAGCAAGGCCGTGAGCACGGCGAAAGGCAGCGCCAGCGGGCCCAGCCGCTCGTATTCGGTGCCATCCCAACTGTTCACGTCGTGGTTGCTGGTGAAGTGCATGAGATACACGCTGGGCGGGTATTTGGCCCGCTCAGCGGCTAGGTACACATCAATGTCGGCCAGGTCGGCTTTGCCTTCGGCGATGTGGTCGAGCAGGTAGTGCAGCCGCAGGCCGAAGGTCATGTTGAAGGCCCGTTCGAGCAGCTGGGTTTCGGAGTTGAACTCTTCCCAGGTGAGGCCGCCCGAGGGGTAGAGCTCGTCCCATTCGGCCAGCATGAAAACGGGCTTAATGGCGTCGAGGGCCGGGCGGGCTTCGTCCCAGAAGTCGGTGGGCACCAGGCCGGCTACGTCGCAGCGGTAGCCATCTATATCTGCTTCGCGCACCCAATAGGTTAGCGCCTCGGTCATGTACTGGCGCAGGTCGCGGTTGGTATAGTCGAAGGCGACCACGTCGGTCCAGTCGGCTACAGGCGGCACTAGCGCGCCTGTGGCATCGTGCTGGTACCAGTCGGGATGCTGCTGTATCAGGGCGTTGTCGCGGC
Source organism: Janthinobacterium lividum (assembly GCA_050954845.1). Taxonomy (GTDB): domain Bacteria; phylum Bacteroidota; class Bacteroidia; order Cytophagales; family Hymenobacteraceae; genus Hymenobacter. The sequence goes on along the minus strand of JBPBQK010000089.1, from coordinate 34,964 downwards.
TGGTGTGGTTGGCTACCCAGTCGAGAATCACCTTTAAGCCGAGGTCGTGGGCGGTTTGTACGAGGTGCTTTAGGTCGTCGAGCGTGCCAAATTCGGAGTTCACCGCGAAGTAGTCCTGCACTGCATACGGGCTGCCCAGCGAGCCCTTGCGCCCGACCTCGCCGATGGGATGAATCGGCATCAGCCACACAATGACTACCCCCATTTTGGCCAAGCGCGGTAGGTGCGCTTCGAAGGCTCGAAAGGTGCCTTCGGGCGTGTAGTTGCGCACGTTGACTTCGTAGATGGTGGCATTGGCCGCCCAGTCGGGATGGGCCACGGTGAAAAGGTGGGCGTGCGGGTGCAGGTCGGTCATAAGCAAGTAGCGCGGACTCGGCGAGTCCGCGCAGGAAGGGGTTCGGCGTTCTTACGTTCAGCTTCGGCCAGCCGTTATTATTTGCGGCAGGCGTGGCGTCCGCGCTACGCCTGCCGTGCCTCAAAATCGGATAATATCCGTATCGACCGGCTCGTAGCCCAGCAAGCGGCTCATCGTCAGCACTTGGCCTTTGTGGTGAAACTCATGGGTGGTAACGTGCGTGAAAAGCTGGAGCGGCGTGAGCACCAGCGGCTCCGGCTGGCGGCGCACGTAAAACTCCCGCGCTGTGAGCCACTGCCCATCAAAATGCTGCTGAAAATCCAGCACTAGTGCATCGACTTCGCCAAATACTTGGCGCAGGGCGGCCACGTCGGGCACCTCGGCGGGTGGCCGGGCAGTGACGGTCCGTCCCAGCGCCACCCGCCCCAGCCAAATGCGGTAGGAATCAGCGGTATGCACCAGTAAGTCGCGGATGCTGCTCTGGCGAAACGCGGCCACTGGTGCCACGAAATGCGCCGGGGCCAGGCTGGCACAATAATCTAGCAGCGGCGCCCGCGCCGCTTGCACCAATTGGTATTGTGCTGCCAGTAGGACAGTTGGGGAGATAGTTGATTCCATTACTATTTGGCTACTAGCACCCGCCAACCGTGGGCAGGCACATTCAACTGCGGCTCCTGCACCAGGCTGCCCGCGCCAGCAAAGGCATCGGTATAAGCCGCCGCACCGGCCGGCCGCTGAAACTGCTGCGGCTGCCCACTTAGGTTGACCACTACCAGCACGCGGTTTTTCTCATCGGCCGTGGCGCGCTCAAACGCAAAACACCCCGTCGGCGCAGGCAGGATGGTGAATTTGACGCAGGCATCGCCATTGCGTAGCGCCGGATTTGATTTTTTCAACTGCAACAGCGTGGTGTAAAACTGCGCTCGCGAGTAGCTGCCCCACTGAATCGTGTCCTTGTCAAAAAAGCGTAGTTTCTTGGTCGAAGCTGCTTCCTGACCGCTGTAAACCAACGGGATACCCGGCAGCAAGGTCGTGAGCACAGCCATTGCTTGGGCGTCTTTGCCGAGGCGTATGTCCTCAGGATTATCCCAGGTATTGACATCGTGCGAGGACGTGAAATTCATGAGGTACACGCCGGCGGGGTACATTTTGCGCTCGGTGGCAAAGTAGCCGGGCAGCGCCGCCACCGGCTTTTTGCCCTGCGCGATGCTGTCCATCAGGTAGTGCAGCTTGAGGGCATAGGTGGCATCGAAAGCCTTTTCGAGTAGGTGCGTGTTCGGCGTGAAGGTGCCTTTGGGCAGGAAGGGCGGGTCGTGCAGCTCGTCCCATTCGGCGAGCATGAAGACGGGTTTTATCTTCTCCAAAGCAGCCCGCGTGTCGTCCCAGAAGTCGGTCGGCACCAGCCCCGCCACGTCGCAGCGGAAACCGTCGAAGCCCGCCTCTTTCACCCAAAAGGCCATGCTTTCGGTCATGTACTGGCGCAGGCCGGGCTTGCTGTAGTCGAGGTCGATAACATCTTGCCAATCGGCCACGGGCGGCTGAAACTGGCCTTTGGCGTTCTTGGTAAACCAGTCGGGGTGCTCTTTGCTGAGTTTACTGTCCCAGCTGGTGTGGTTGGCCACCCAATCGAGAATGACGTGCATGCCGAGCTTGTGCGCCTCGTTGATAAAGTGCTGCAAATCGGCCATGCTGCCAAATTCAGCATTCACGCTGCGGTAGTCGCTGAGCGAGTATTGGCTGCCGAGCTTGCCCTTGCGCTTTTCCACCCCGATGGGCTGCACTGGCATCAGCCAAAGGATGCCGACCCCCATTTTTTGTAGGCGCGGCAGGTGCGGCTCCAGCGCCTTAAAAGTGCCTTCGGGGGTATATTGGCGCACATTTACCTGGTAAAGGCTGGCATTGGTGGCCCAGGCCGGGTGCTGAATGGTGAACGGCGCGGCCGGCCGGCAATTGGCCGGAATGCCAGTTTCGGCCTCGGCCCCGGTAGCGCTGGCCGGCGGGGCCGCCTGGCTTTGCGAGGCTGTGTCAGAATTAGAGTTAGAGCAGGCCCCCAGAAGCAGGGTGCCCGCCAGCAGTAGGGCGGGGGTGGGACGGTTCATGCCGCAACTTACACGAATGCCGCTAAAGCGCACTGCAGTAAGTTCGGCCAGCGCAGGTACTTGACCAACGCACTGGTTACCAAAAGCGGAACAGTATGGTGGCCCACCAATAGCCAAGCAGCCAGCGCTTTCGTGTGCAGTTTTTGCGGCGGCGGCCTCAGGTAGGTACGTCATTCGCTTTCACCGTTCCGCTATGCGTCGTACTCTTTACGCAGCCCTGTTTGCCACCGCGCTGGCGAGTAGCCTGGCCGCCTGCTCCGCCGACCAACCTGCCCAGACGGCGGCGGCTCCTACAGTGGCCGCGCCGGCCCCGTCGGTGCCACTAGCCACCACCACCAGTCCCGATGCTGCCCCCGAAAGCACTTCCTCAATGGATGCTGCGCCGAATGCGAAATCCTTTGGTGGGCCGGCTAGAGCCGCAACAAGTGAGGCCCCGCCAAAGACTGCGCCTCACGCCACGCGCTGGGTTAGCCGGGTGCCGCAGCCTAAGGTTGGCCCGGTGCATACGGCTAGGCGGCGAAATCTGGACCTAAGCGAGTCAGGCTGCGGGAACCCAAAAACTACTGAGGAACTGGTCAAACTGGTAGCACCTACTCCGTCTGGCTTGGCTGACAATGACTTGCCGGCCTTCTGCGCGCAGGCGGCCCCAGGCATTCAGGTATTTCAGGTGCGGCCGGGCCGCGATACGGCCGTGGTGGGCCAGCGCGGCACGCGCCTGGTAATCCCCGCCCGCGCCTTCGATGTGTTGGCTAGCAGTGGCCCCGTGCAGCTGGAAATGCGGGAGTTTTACAGCACGGCCGACATCGTGCTGGCGGGCCTGGGCACCCGCTCGGACCTCGGCGTGCTCGAAACCGGCGGCATGCTGCACCTGCACGCCACTGCCAACGGCCAGCCAATACGGCTACGCCCCGGCGGGCAACTGCTGGTGCAGCTGCCTACCCGGGTGCTGCTGCCGGGCATGCGTCTTTACGAAGGCGTGGTGGTGGGCAAAGGCCTCGACTGGCACCTGCCGGCCCCAGCCACGCGCAAGCCGGTCGCCAACGTGGCCAAGCTCGGGAAAGGCGACCGCTGGCCCCGTGTAGTGAAGGGCAACGGCACCCTCCAGCCCGAGTTTGACCGGCTAGTACCGGTTTCCTATGCCGACCTAACGCGGTTGGCGCACCGGCGCGCAGCAGGTAAAGATGAGCGGCGCGAGCGGCGCTACATTGGCCGCAACAAGCACCTGCGAATAGGCCATATACTGCGGCTTTCGGTAGTAGTAGATAGTACCGGCATAGTCCGTAAGGCCTCGTTGCTACAAGGCGATTCACTGGTGGGCAAACCAATTGCGGCCGCCGCCCTCTTATTGACTCGCCTGCATCCTGCCAGCTACCTCATCGGCAAGGTGCGGCGGCCAGTGGCGGCACGGGGCGAGCTACGGGTGCTCTATACCCGCGCTGGTCAGCGTTTGCTGAGCTTAGAATGGCAGTGGTTGGCCAAGCCCGCGTTTATGAATCAAGCTGCGCAACAGCGTCGCGCCGAGTTTGCCCGGCAGTTTAGCAGCAAAGACAGCACGCAGCTCACTCTTTATGATGGCCTCTACTACGAGCTGGTGGCCGGCGGCCTGGGCTGGATAAACTGCGACCGCCTGCTCGACCCCGGCCCGCGCATCGAGTTTGCGGTGCAGGCCTCTGCCCCGGCCACGGTAGTTTCGCTGGTGTTTAAGGGCCAGCGCAGCATCCTGGCCAGCTCGCGCACCGAGGGCAACACGGCCGTATTTGAGCAGGTGCCCAGCGGCCAGCCCGCCACCATTGTGGCCTTGCGTCGCGAGAAAGGCATTACTTATCTCGCTACCACCGCCGTGCGTTTGGGCCAGGCCACGCCGCCCGATTTGCAGTTCCGGCCCGTCACGCTAGACGAATTACGTGCCGAACTGGCGAAATTGTAAGCCAAGGAGTTGAGTTACGATAAAATCCGGCTGGGCTGTTCACTGCTTGGCCGGATTTTCTGCTTCGTACCACAGGCAGGCCGTGCCGCCTTCCTCAAACGTATTGCCCGGTTGCAAGCCGATTTTCTCCAGAATGCGGCGCGAGCCAGTGTTATTGAGGTCAGCGTAGGCGCAAATGCGGGGCAGTTTCAGCGCTTCAAATCCATATGTCAGCCACGCTTGCGCGGCCTCGTAGCCGTAGCCATGGCCCCAGTAGCGCGGGATGAAACGATAGCCAATATCATAAAAATCGCGCTGCTCATTTACCGGGCCGGCCACCAGTTTCAACCCCGCCCAGCCCATAAACTCGCCGGTGGCGCGCAGCAGCACCGCCCAGCGCCCGATGCCGTTGGCCACGTATTGGGCCTGGATAAAGCGAATAGTCGCTTCGCTATCGGCTAGGCTAGCCGGGCGCGGCCCACCGATGCCGCCCAGGTAGCGATGCACAGCTGGGTCGCTGTCTAGCTCAAACATGCCGGGAGCATCCGTTAGCTGCAATGGTTGCAGCAGTAGCCGCTCAGTAATAAGCTGTTGCATAGGGGAAGGGTTAGTCGTTTGAGGAATAGCTGGCACGGCCAAGATAACGGTGCGCTGCCTCCAGGCCACTGCGCGGCAGGTTTTTGCGTAAGCAGCCTGCTTACTCGCTTGCCATGTTAAATCCAGCCCTACGCCCCATTTCGACCGACTCGCTACCGCCCCGCTCGCGCAGCCTATGGCTGCCGGCGGCACTGGCCTGGGGCGTGTTTGGCACGATGGCGGCACTGGTAGCCATGCGCGGCAGTGCGCCTTTCGATGCGCCGGTGCTGCAAGGGTTGCACCGCCACGCCACCCCGGCGCTCGACCGGCTAGCGGTTGCGCTCTCCATTGTGGGCGATACCATTCCGATGATAACCGTCGGCGTCCTCACCACGGCAGCGTTGGCGTATGCCGGCCGTCGGCGCGATGCCTGGCTGTTTGCGGCTGGGGTAGGCGGCTCGATGCTGCTCACGCAGGTTATCAAACACTTATCCACACGGCCCCGGCCTACGTTGTGGATAAGCCTGCGGCCTGAGCACACATTCAGTTTTCCCAGCGGCCATGCTATGGATACGGCGGCGGTGGCAGCTGCGCTGTTTTTCGTGTTGCCGCGCCATCGGCGGGCGTGGGCGCTGGCTCCGTTGTTTGCGTTTGGGGTGGGATGGGCGCGCATGTACCTGGGGGTGCACTTCCCGTCTGATGTGCTGGCTGGGTGGAGCAGCGGCGCAGGCTGGGTGCTACTGGTGCAGTTGTGGGCTTCCAAAGCTGTTAGCCGCTAGCTGTCAGCTAGTAGCTTTTCTCGGTGAGCAGGCTACTAGCTGACAGCTAGCAGCTAACAGCTCAAAAAAGCTTTACCCCAAATTTCGCCCCTACGCTTTCCAAATCCTTCACCACCGCCTCCAGCAGTGGCAGGCCATCCAGTAGCCGGTGCGCGGCCATCTCGCGCTCGGGGTCGCCGGGGATGAGGACGTGCTTGCCCTCCACAGCTTTCGCTTCGCGAAAAGTGGTTATCCAGTTGTCCATGTGGCTCTTAAACTCGTCGGCCGGGCGGAAGGCATCAACCCGCATGGCCCCGAAAAAGTGGCCCAAGCCCTGACCCACCGGATTAGCCGAAGGCTGCAAAAACGCTACGAACGGCGGCACCCACGGCCCATAATTAGCCCCGCTCAGTACGGCCGAGAAAATGTCAACTACCGCGCCCAGGCCGTAGCCTTTGTGCGAGCCGGTTTCGCCGCCCAGCGGCTGCAAGGCCCCGCCATTTTTTACGGCGTTGGCGTCGGTGCTGGGGTGGCCTTCGGCATCCTGCGCCCAGCCCATCGGAATGGGTAGGTTCTTGCGCTGGGCGATTTCGAGCTTGCCATTGGCGGCGGTGGTGGTGGCCATGTCCAGCACGAAATCGGGCTGTTCGCCGGCCGGCACGGCCACGGCGATGGGGTTGGTGCCCAGTAGTCTTTCCAGCGAATAGGTGGGCGCAACCAGCGGCGAGGCATTGGTCATGGCGATGCCTATCATGTCTTGCGCCAGCGCCAGCATGGCGTGGTAGCCAGCAATACCGAAGTGGTTGGAATTCTTCACCGAAACCCAGCCAGTGCCTACTTGCGCGGCTTTTTGCATGGCAATGCGCATAGCCTTCGGCCCCACTACCAGGCCCAACCCACCGTCGCCATCTACTACGGCCGTGCTAGGCGTTTCGTAGGTGATGCCCACGCGGGGCGTGGCGTTGATGCGGCCGGCTTCCCAGAGGCGCACGTAGCCCGAGAGGCGCGCCACGCCGTGCGAATCGACCCCACGCAAATCGGCCGAAAGCAGCGTTTCGGTAGCGAGCGTAGCGTCGGCGGGCGGGCAGCCGATACTCAGGAAAACCTGCTCGGCGAAGGTGAAAAGCTGTTGGTAGGAGAACGTCATGAGTAAGAGCAAGCAACCTAGCAACAGCGAGAGCGCAGCTAGTGAGGAATCTTAAGAACACACAAACCTACCAATCTTCTAAAGCTGCAAGAGGGCGAAGGCGGTTTCAGTTAAATTTTATTATTGACAATCAATGAATTGCTTATTTTCAACGTAAATTTTAGTTATAAACTAAAATTTACGTTGAAAAACCACGTACTTCGTTTTACCAAGTAAGTCAACTGCTTATGTCAACCCCTTTTCCCGAACTAACCCGCGCCGAAGAGCAGGTGATGCAGATACTCTGGCGGCGTGGCCCCAGCGCTGTCAAAGACGTACTAATCGAACTGCCCGCGCCCACGCCGGCCCTCACCACCGTGTCCACCATCGTACGGATTCTGGAGCAAAAGGGCTTCGTGGGATACGAGCCGGTGGGGCGCGGCTACCGCTACCACGCGCTGGTGGCGCAAGACGAGTACCGCCGCTTTTCGCTGCGCAAGCTGCTACGGGGCTACTTCGGCGGCTCGTTTACGCAGCTGGTTTCCTTCTTCGCCCAAGACGAAAACCTCGACGCCGCCCAACTCGATGCCCTGCTGCGCCAAGCCCAGGCCGAAACCCCGCCCGCTTCCGAAGCATCACCCGAAACTGACCCCCAGCCATGAGCGCCACCTTCTTTCTGACTTGGCTGGCCGGCACCCTGCTACCGCTCGGGGCCTTGTGGCTGGTGTGGCGGCTGGCCCTGCGAGGCGAGCGCTGCTTTGGTTACAACCGCGCCTTGCTGCTGCTGGCCCCGGTGCTGGCGACCGTGCTGCCGCTACTGCCGCGCCCGGCCCTACCGCTGTGGCTCAGCAGCCCGGCCGTATCGGCGGTAGCGGCCAAGACCGGGGCATCGGTGCTGCTGCCAGTAATGCAGGTGGGGCCGGCAACTGGACCAGCCATCGACTGGTCAATTTGGACCTGGCTGGGGCTGGTTTATCTGGCTGGCGTGGCGCTGGGTCTCACGCGCTTGGCTTGGCAAGCCGGGCGGCTTTGGAGGCTGGCCCGCCACCTGCCCCGCGAGGTACGCCCCGGCTACGTGCTGGCCTACACCGGTGGGCGGCTGCCTGCCAGCTCCTTCGGCCAAGTCATTTTTTGGGACGAAACCGCGCCCCTGACCCCGGCCGAAGCCTCGGCCGTGTTGGCCCATGAACTGGCCCATGTGCAGCAGCACCACACCCGCGATGTACTTTGGCTCGAAGCGTGGCGAGCCGTGCTCTGGCCCAATCCTTTCAGCCATTTACTGTTGCCTGCGCTACGCCTAACCCACGAGCTACTGGCCGATAGCGCCGCCGCCACGGTCGAAGCCCCCGAAGCCCACGCCGCGCCTTACCCCACGCTGCTGGCGCGGCTGGCGGCGCGGCAGCTTGGCGGGCGAGCGTATTCCACCCTCCTTCAGCCCTTCCATTTTTCCTTCACCCTAACCCGAATTGCCATGTTGCAAAATCAAATTCCCGTGCGCCGCTGGAAACAGTGGCTGGCCCTTCCCGCCTTGGCGGGGCTGTTTTTTGTAGCTGGCCAGTCGGCTAGCGCTCAGTCGGCCCCAACCAAAGCCAAGCCGGCTGTCCCGGCTCCCCCCGTTGCAACGGAAAAGCCAGCCCCGCCATTGGTTATTGGCGGGCGCAAGGTGTACACCTATGTCGAGCAAATGCCTGCGCTGCCCGGCGGTGGGTCCGTAAATGCCATTGTCGAAGCTATTCAAAATAAACTCGTGTATCCGAAACTGGAAAAATCAGCCCAAAAGGATGGGATGGTATTCGCTAAGTTTATCGTGGAAGCCGATGGCAGTGTGAAGGAGCCCGGCATTGTCAAAGGCCTGAGTGCCCCTTATGACGAAGCCGTGCTGGCCGCCGTGCGGCAATTACCCCGCTTCGTGCCTGGCAAGCAAAACGGGCAGCCTATAGCCGTAAGCTTCACCGTGCCAGTGAAGTTTCAGCTGGCAGCTAATAAGTAAATTATTGATTGAAAATGTATTGCATCAAAAAGGGCAGTCTATATGACTGCCCTTTTTGATGCTTAAAAGCTATTGATAACCAACCCTATTGCTGTTGTTGCTGCTGCTGTTGCTCCCAGGTAATGTACTTGCGGTAGGAGTTGATGGGCGGCATGGCTTGGGCCGGCGACTGCTGCACGTACACCGGGGCTTCGGGCACCTCGTTGCCGGGTATCGGCTTGCCGTTTTCGATGTGCACTGATACCTCTAGGGTGTGCGCGCCGGTGCCTTTGTAAGTGCCTTTGACGGGCGTGCAGTCGGCAAAATTGCGGCCGATGGCCATGCGCACGTGCCCGTCGTTGACGATGCAATTGTTGGTAGGGTCGAGGCCCAGCCAGCCGTAGTAGGGCACATACACCTCGACCCAGGCGTGGGTTGCGCCCGCACCGCGCACGCCCTCCTCGCGGGGGCACACGTAGCCGCTCACGTAGCGGGCAGGCATGCCCACCATACGCAACAGGTAAATGAGCAGGTGCGTAAAGTCTTGGCACACACCGGTTCGCAGGCGCCATATTTCTTCCAGCGGCGTTTCGATGCTCGTTACCCCTTGCTGGTAGTTGAAATTGTCGTGCACATATTCCGAAAGCTCCAGCGCCTGTTTCAGCGGCTTGGCCCCAAAAGTGACGATGCCACCCAGCGCCGCCCGAATCTCGGTTTCCAGCTCGGAGTGCGCTACTTTCAGGAAGTCCATAAACTCCACCTCGGTGCGCAGGCTAGCCAGGTTTTCCCACTGCGCGACGGCCGTTTCCTCATCCATCGGAAACTGAATGGCGTGGGTTTCGACCTCGGCCAGCGAGTCAATCACTAGCTCCGAATGCGCTTGAATGAGCGAAAACACGCCAACCTGATTGCCAAAATAATCGGTGAACAGCGCCACATCCGGCTGCTGCGTGATGCTCACGGCGTGGCTCTTCACCGTCAGCCGCGCATCAGGCAATGGGTAAATCATTAGCTGGTTGGCGCAGTCAATCACGGGCGCGGCATAGGTATAACGCGTGCGGTGCTGGATTTTATAGGAAGGCATAATGTGTTTCTAAGGTAAGTTTTGTCATTGCGAGCGCAGCGAAGCAATCCTTCCTTGTCGTTTGCTAACGTTGAATAACTTGAAGGAAAGATTGCTTCGTCGTGCCTCCTCGCAATGACAGACTAGCTGTTGCCAAAATAAGTATTGCTCAGCGCAGCCGTAATTTCCAGTAACTCACTCCGCACTTGGCTCAAAAACTGACCCAGCGCACCGCCTTGCTGCGCTTGCAACGTGCTGTACGCCACCGTAGTGCGCGCCTTGCCAATGAGAAAGCGCAAATGCTCGTAACTCTCAGGCCGGCTTTTGTCTTTGAGGCGCTCGCAGTAGCGCTGTAGCTGCCCGAGGCTGTAGAGCAGCGAGTGCGGAAAATCGGGGTTGTAGAGCACCAATTCCAGCACGCTGGTGGCATCTATCTGGCCTTGGTAGGTCTTGAGGTACAACTCGTAGCCCAGCAAGCCAAAGAGCACGTAGCGCAGCTCGGGCGAGTGCGCCTCGGTGGCTTGGTCAAATAAATGCTGGTTGAGGCGCAGTAAATCAATGGTTTGCAGCGAACGCTCCAGAAATTTGCCTAGCTTGAGGTAGATGTAGCCCTCGTCGCGGGGCATGGTATTTTGCACCGTGCCCACGTAGAGCACGCTCTGTTGAGTCAGCGTATCGAAGCCTGATACGGGGTCTTCGCCCAGCGTCTGGTGCGCCACATCGTCGCGCCGGATGAGATGGTAGAAGTCGTTGAGACTCTGCCACACTTCCTTAGTAATGTGGTCCTGCACGGCGCGGGCATTCTCGCGCCCCCGCACGATGTTGTGGTACACCGAAGCCCCGTTTTCGCGGTCAAATATGAGGTGGTACAGCACCTGCGGCGTGTGCGGCGCACGCTGTTCCAGTTCCTTGTCACTGAGGTCGCCGAAGGTGTGCAGCAGCGGCTGCCAGCCCCAGTAATTGGGCTCATCCTGCGAGGCAATATATTGAATACGAATGACCTGCAACATGGCTTGGGTGCGCTCCATGTAGCGGCCCAGCCAGTAGATAGTATCGGCAACTCTGCTTAGCATAGTGTTTTTGTTCTGGCGGGGAACCTCACCCCCCAACCCCCGAAAAATGCTTTTGACGCATTTCCAAAAAAGAGGGGAGTTGGACGATACTGGTAGTGATTTTTCCTAAAATATTCAAAAGAAGGCGGTCGGCTCCCCCTCTTTTTTGGAAATGCGTCAAAAGCATTTTTCGGGGGTTGGGGGTGAGGTTCCCCGCCAAAGCTTAATTACCTAATACCCAAGTGTCTTTACTCCCGCCCCCCTGCGACGAATTCACAATTAACGACCCCTCCTTTAACGCCACCCGCGTGAGCCCTCCCGGCACAATATCAATGCCATTCGGCCCGCACAGCGCATACGGCCGCAGGTCGATGCGGCGCGGCTGCAACTTACCATCAATGTAGCAAGGCGTGGAGGACAGGCTGATAATCGGCTGCGCGATAAAGCTGCGCGGGTCGGCGGTGATGGCTTCGCGGAAAGCGGCCATTTCCTGCTCGGTGGCAGCGCTGCCGATGAGCATGCCGTAGCCACCCGATTCGTTGGTGCGCTTGATGACCATCTTCTCCATCTGGCCGAAAACCAGCTCGCGATGTTCAGCGTTTTCGAGCTGGTAGGTGGGCACGTTTTTCAGAATCGGCTCCTCGTTGAGGTAGTAGCGAATCATGTCGGGCACGTAGCAATACACGGCTTTGTCGTCGGCCACGCCATTACCCATAGCGTTGGCAATGGCCACGTTGCCCTTGCGGTAGGCCCAGTACAGGCCGGGCACGCCAAGCGCGCTATCGGGGTGAAAGGCCAGCGGGTCGAGAAACTCATCATCGACGCGGCGGTAGATAACGTCTACTTTTTCAAGACCTTTCGTGGTTTTCATGTACACAAAGTGATTGTGCACGATGAGGTCGCGCCCCTCCACCAGCTGAATGCCCATGAGACGCGCCAGCGTGCTATGCTCAAAATACGCCGAGTTGTAGATGCCCGGCGAGAGCAGCACCACCGTCGGGTCGCTGGTTTGGCGGCTGGCCAGGGCCTGCAAATTGCGGTACAATAAATCGGGGTAGTCCTTGACCGGCAGCACGTTGCTCTTGGGTAGCAGGTCGGGGAAAATGCGGTACGTGATGCTGCGGTTTTCGAGCATGTACGACACGCCGGAGGGCGTGCGCAGGTTGTCTTCGAGCACGTAAAACTCGCCGTCGTGGTCCCGAATTAGGTCCACGCCCGCAATGTGCGTGTACACATCGTGCGGCACATCTACGTGCATCATCTCGCGCAAAAACTGCGGGCACGAGTACACCAGCGCCGCTGGCACCACGCCATCCTTGATGATAAACTGCTGGTGGTAAATATCTTTCAGAAAGATATTCAGCGCCTTCAGCCGCTGCTTGATGCCCGCCTCCACGCGCAGCCACTCGCTATTGGAGATGATGCGCGGAATAACATCAAACGGAAAAATCTTCTCGATACCTTCGCCGCTGCTGTATACCGTGAAGGTAATGCCTTGGCTCATAAAGATTTTCTTGGCCAACTCGTCTTTGCGGGTCATTTCGGGGCCGGCCATATTTTCGAGGGCCGCCACAAAGGCTTGGTACTCGGGCCGCACTTCGCCGGCCCGAAACATCTCGTCCCACACCTGGGGCTGGTCTTGGTAAGAACTCAGAAGCGGATTGGTCGGCATAAAAACGAGCGGGGTAAGTTTTGTAGGGCTTATGGCAAGCCAAGCTATAAAAACCGAGTAATAGAGGCTAAATAAACAACCAAAAATCCCAAATCGAGGCCGATTGCTGGCAAAGTGACTTGCAAAATGGTATGCTTTTGGCGAAATGTAGCGATGTAGAACGGAGTGCCACTCCGTTCCGCGTTAGGTAAGCCTGCCCAGACGCGAAACGGAGTGCCACTCCGTTTTACATCGCTCAACTTCCCGGCCGTTCGTCCGTTCATATCCGCATTATCAATTCCGATTTTGCGTGAAACTCTTTAGCTGCACCCACTGCGGGCAAGTCCTGTATTTTGAAAACAGCCAGTGCGAAAAATGCCACTATCCGCTGGGCTTCGAGGCTACTCAGCTGCAACTGCGGCCGCTGGTAGCCGAGCCCGATGGCCGCACCTATCGTATTTATAACGAGCCTACTACCGGCACCTACACCTATTGCCAAAACCACCAGCACAACGTCTGCAACTGGCTGGTGCCCACCGATAGCGCCACGCCCTTTTGCCTCGCCTGCGACCTCAACCATACTATTCCCGACCTCAGCCAGCCCGGTTTTCTCCAGCGCTGGCAAGCCCTGGAAGCGGCAAAGCACCGCCTCGTATACAGCCTTTTGTGCCTGCATTTGCCCGTAGTGAGCAAGCGCGTGTACCCCGACGAAGGCCTGCAATTCGACTTCAAAGCCGACGAAAGCCCCGAGCATCGCGTGTTAACGGGCCACGATAACGGCCTCATCACCATTAATATAGTCGAGGCCGATGCTATCGAGCGCGAGCAGGCCCGCCAGGCTATGCACGAGCTATACCGCACGCTGCTGGGCCATTTCCGCCACGAAGTCGGCCACTATTACTGGGACCGCCTCATTGATAATTCGCCCCTCCTCGCCGAGTTTCGTCAGGTATTCGGCGACGACCGCCAAGACTACGGCGAGGCGCTCAAAAAGCACTACGCCCAGGGCGCGCCGCCTGACTGGCAGCAGCACTATATCAGCTCCTACGCCACCAGCCACCCCTGGGAAGATTGGGCCGAAACCTGGGCGCACTATCTGCACATTCTCGATACCCTGCAAACCGCCTACGCCTTCGGCCTGCGCCTGGAGCCGCTCGACGCCCACCCCGAGCAAGGCCTGCACGCCGCCATCCAGGACCCGTATCAACTAGCTGATTTCGGGCAGATTATGGCCATGTGGTTACCGCTCACCTTCGCCATGAACAGCCTTAATCGCAGCATGGGGCAGCCTGACCCGTACCCGTTTATCATTAGCCCTGATGTACAGAAGAAGTTGGCCTTCATCCACAAAGTGGCCGGCGATAGGGTAGGACTGGCGAGCCGTGTAGCGTAAGCTTCAGCTTGCGAGCGAGCGCAGCGAGCAGGGCGTAAGCGAACGTCTACAAACGTGGATGCTCGCTACGCTCACTCGCAAGCTAAAGCTTACGCTACTTGCTTAGCAACTCAGCCAGTAGCCCTTCCTTCAGCGCAAAAGCTGAAGTCGTAATGCGCGTCAACCCATACGTTTTCAGCACATACTCGATAATCACGCTAGCCACCACTATCATATCGGCCCGCATCGGGAACATGCCTGGCAGCGCCACTCGCTCGTCGTGATTGAGTGTGAGCAGCTGCGCAAAATGCCCCTCAAAGTCGCTTACCGACAACCAGGTGCTGGGCGGCAATTCAGCCTCGCGGCGCACGCGGCCTACCGTGAGGTCGGCCAGCGTGTCGAAGCTGCCGGAACTGCCTACGAGGCCGGCTAGCGGCTGGTGCGCGGCCACGGCGGCCGTGAGGGGGGCCAGTTTTTCGGCCAGATATTCTAGCTCAGCTTGCAGGCTTTCGCGGGGGAAAGCGCCACTAGGTTCGGTGAAAAACTTATCCAACAGCCGCTGGGCGCCGATTTCAAAGCTTTGCTTCCAGAAAATCGTGTCCTCGTTAGCGATGATAAATTCGACCGAGCCCCCGCCAATATCCATGAGCAGGTGTTTCGCCAGTCCCAGTTCCACAGCTTGGCGAATGCCTTTGGCAATCAATTCAGCTTCACGAGAACCAGCTATTACTTCGACCTGAATACCGGTGGTTTCCAGAATATCGCGCACTAAATCAGGCCCGTTGCGCGAGACGCGCATGGCGCTGGTGGCCGTGGCGCGCACCTCCGTTACCTGGTGCAATTCGATTTCTTCCTTGAAACCGCGCACCGTTTGGAGGGCGCGGGCGTAGGGCGCGGGCGCAATTTCGCCTTTGCTGATGCCACCCTCGCCGAGGCGCACGCCTACCTTGGTGCGCACCAGCGTGTGCGGCGGCTGGCCGGGCCGGTCTTCCACAATGAGCAGGTGGAAGGTATTGGTACCCATGTCGATAAGGGCCAGACGACGGTGCAGTACGGGTGCGTGCATAAGCTGTAAAACGGAGTGGTACTTCGTTTATCGCCGCAAGGCGAAGACGGGGCCACAACAAATGAATGGAACGCAAGAACGGAGTGGCACTCCGTTCTACAACTAAGTAGCAAACCGGCAGAACGTGCCCAGCGGCAATTTCCGCTGGCTGGCGTCGTGCAGGTAAATCTCGCCCAGCTCACGCACGGCCTTCGGGCCAGGGAAAATAGCTTGAGTCAGATTATCCAGAATCAAAGCCGAAAAACCCAGCGAATACAGATTTACCACGAAGAAATGGTCCTCCGGGTCGAGTAGCTGCTGGCTGAGCTTTAGCAGCTCGTTTAGCTCGTCTTCGAGCTGCCATTTCTCGCCATTCGGGCCGCGCCCGTAGGCGGGCGGGTCGAGGATGAGGCCCTGGTATTTGCTGCCGCGCTTCACTTCGCGGCGTACATATTTCATGGCATCTTCGACCAGCCAGCGCACGCCGTCGAGGCCGCTGGCCTCCATATTGTCGCGGGCCCAGAAATTGACTTGCTTCACCGAGTCGAGGTGCGTGACGTCGGCCCCGGCGGCGCGGGCGGCTAGCGTGGCTGCGCCAGTGTAAGCGAACAGATTGAGCACGCGCGGCAGCTTGGCCTGGCGCTTACGGGTCTGGTTATAAATGAATTGCCAGTTAGGGTCTTGCTCGGGGAACAGGCCGACGTGCTTGAACGACGACAAGCCGAGGCGGAAGCGCAGCTTCAGGCCATCGGGGCGCTCGTAGGCGATAACCCACTGCTCGGGCATGCCTTTTTTGCGGCTCCACTGGCCTTTTTCGGTGCTGCCGGGGGCGCGGGCAAAGGTGGCATCGGCCCGCTGCCACTCGCTGGCGGGCAGGGCCATATCCCAGATGGCCTGGGGCTCGGGGCGCGCCAGCACGTATTTGCCGAAGCGTTCGAGCTTTTGGAAATTACCGCTGTCGAGCAGCTCGTAGTCGGGCCAGGGCGAGGTGGTGAGGAAGTCGTACACGGGGCAAAAGTACGGCCCATGTAGAACGGAGCCGTTGTCCTTGCGAGGAGGCACGGCGAAGCAATCGCATCAGGCCGAGCCATTCGGGCTCCGTTCAGGTGCGATTGCTTCGTCGTGTCTCCTCGGAAGGACAACTACTGCTCTAACGAGTCCAATTGCCTCTTCAAATAGCCATAAGTGCCGTTCGGCGAGGAGCGCCCGCTGGCCCCTACCTCGGCCGTAACTTTACTTGATGTTTCCCGCCCACTCTAAAATACCTATTGCTCTATCCATAGCCTTGCTCGGGCTGGGCGCGTGCTCGAAGTCCGCGCCCTCGGGGCCGGCCGAGGAGTATTTCGATTGCCGCGAGGTGTACGAACCTATTCGTGGCCAGCTACTTGACCGCAATGGCGAGCCGATGGTGGCGACGCGGGCGCACTATACCCTCACACTGCCGCACCTCGCCGAGTTCGATACCGTGGCCTTTAATCAGCTGATGGGCTGGCCCGAAGGCGCATTACAGGCGCGGGTATTTGCGGCCCGGCTGCCGGCTGGCCCGCCGCCCCGCCGCCCCGAGTTGGTGCCTGACTCGCTGGGCATCATGCCTCCCGATACGGCCAAGCCCAAGCCTGCCCCGCCCCGCGTGCAGCGCTGGCCCATCGAACTAGTTTTGACTAAGCCGGAGGCCGATAATTTTCGTCACAACGTGCACGAGTGGCCGGGTTTGGTGATGCGCCGCCGCCGCGAGCGTACCTACCTCACGGCTACGGCCGCGCCGGTGCTGGGCTACCAGCCGGCCGCCGCTGCGCAGTTTCTGTACCTGGCCCAAAAGCTGGAGCGCGGCCGCTACTACCGCCTGCGCAACCCTGGCGTGGAGGGCTATTATAACACGCTGCTGACCGGCAGCCGGGGCGTGTACCACCCGCGCACCGACGGCCACGGCCGCGTGCATGGCACTTGGGATACCGATACCATCTACCGCGCCGGCCAGGATTTGCACCTCAGCATCGACGCCAAGCTGCAAGCCTACGCTGAACGCCTGCTGGGCGAGCGGCGCGGCTACATCGTGGCCATCGAGCCGAGCACCGGCGAAATTCTGGCCTGCGTATCGGGCCCCACCTATGACCCCGCCGTGCTCACCGCGCCCGGCCGCAACGCGGAGCGCCGCGCCCTGCTGCAAGACGACGAAAACCGCCCGCTGCTCAATCGCCCCGCCTTGCAGGCCAATCCACCCGGCTCGGTGTTCAAGCTCGTGAATGCCGCCGTGGCCTTGCAACTCGGGGCCATCACCGACAAGACGGACTTTCCTTGCGACCAGTCACTCATCAACTGCGTGCACCCGCACCCCGAGGCCCGTAACCTGACGATGGCTCTGAAATACAGCTGCAACCCGTACTTCTACCAAACGCTGCGCGCTGTAATCGAGCCGCGCCCCGACTCGGCGGCCACGCTGGCCGATTCGAGTGCCATCCGGCACCGGCAACTAGGTGCTTGGCGGCGCTACGTCAAGTCGTTTGGGCTCGATACGCTGCTGGGCGTGGATATTGCCCGCGAGCAGCCAGGCTTCCTGCCCACGTCGGCGCTCTACGATAAAATTCGACACACCAAAAACTGGACGTTTCCCTCTATCTATTCGCTCAGCATCGGGCAGGGCGAAATCAACCTGACCGGCCTGCAAACGGCCAACGTACTGGCGATTATTGCCAACCGGGGCTGGTATGTCACGCCGCATTTCGTGCGCAGCATCGGCCGCTCCGGCAAGCCCTTGCCGCGCTTTACCGAAAAGCACCTCACCCTGGTCGATAGCACCAATATCGCCGCCCTTGTGCCAGGCATGATTGCCGCCATGCAGCACGGCGGCACCGCCGAGCTAGCCAGCCTCGCCGATGTCGGCATCACCGTAGCTGGCAAAACCGGCACCGTGCAAAACGACGAGGGCGACGACCACGCCACCTTCGCAGGCTTCGCGCCGGCAGTGAAGCCGAAGATTGTGGTGGCGGTTTATATCGAAAATTCGGGCTTCGGCGGGCTGTCGGCTGCGCCTTGTGCAGCGCTGGTCATGGAGAAATATTTGAAGGGGCACATCGCACCGAAGCGCAAGCGGTGGGAGAAATGGCTGCGTTGCGGAGACTTGGCTAGTCAAGGTCACTAGGCGCGGGGCACCTCACCCCCTCTCCAAAAAAGAGGGGGAGCCGGACGCAGGCGTTTATGGTTTGAGAGGTAGAGACGCAATACTTTGCGTCTTGCGTTGCTAACGTGACCTCACGCAAGACGCTACCTCATTCTTTAATCCACGGAAACGCTACTACGATAAAAGCAAAAGGACTTTCAGCAACTACTGAAAGTCCTTTTGCTTTTATCGTAGTAGCGTTTGGCTCCCCCTCTTTTTTGGAGAGGGGGTGAGATGCCCCGCGTTATTTTCCAGCCACCAGTTGCAATTCCCCATCCTTCAATCCCGTTGCCGAGGCCTTCACCTGCACGGCACCGGCCGCACTACCCGCCTGCACTATCGCCACCAACTGCCCCTGAAATGCGTGCATCTGCGGCTGCTGGAAAGCCTCCAGGTTCGTCGCATCGCCGTTGCCGATGGCGCGGAAGCTGCCCGCACCGCTCACCGTGAAATGCAACTCGTTGGTGGCATCGGGGCAGAGGTTGCCCTGCGCGTCTTCGACGCGGGCGGTGATGTAGCTTAGGTCGTTGCCGTCGGCGGCTAGCTTGGCGTGGTCGGTTAGTAGCTTGATGTGGTGGGGCGCGCCGGCGGTGCGTACTTCCTCAGTAGCAGCCACTTTGCCTTGGGCATCGTAGGCCACTACTTTGATGGTGCCGGGCTGGTATTTTACCTCATTCCATTCGAGGCGGTAGCGGGTTTGGGGGTTGTCGGTTTTGCTTTTGGTTTGGCGGCCCTGGCTTTGGCCGTTCACGAAAAGCTCGGCCGAGGGGTAGCTGGTGTAGCAGAATACCGGCGTGGTTTGGCCTTCGCGGCCGGGCCAGGTCCAGTGGGGTAGGAGGTGCAGGGTGGCCTGGGTGGTGTTCCAGCGGGCGCGGTAGAGGTAGTACCGGTCCTTGGGCTGGCCGGCCAAGTCGAGGATGCCGAAATACGAGCTGTGCGAGGGCCATTTTTCGTCGTAAGGCGTTGGCTCGCCGAGGTAGTCGAAGCCCGTCCACACAAACTCGCCGGCTACGCCGGGCACGTCGTCCTGCGCCCGAAATTCGAGGTCGGGAATCTGCGACCAGTTACAGGCTTCCAAATCGTAGCTCGACGACTGGTTATCGTCGTATTTCTTGTCCTTGCCTAGCACCGCCGGAAACTTGTACACGCCCCGCGAGCTCACCGTTGAGGCCGTTTCGGAGCCCAGCAGCAGGCCCTGCGGCAGCTTGGCCAAGGCTTCGGGGTAGCGGTGGGGCTTGTAGTTGAAGCCCGGCACGTCGAGCACGGCGGCGATACCGTATTTGAAGTCGTCGTCGAAGCGGTCCATGCCCATCGTCACGGCGCGGGTGGGGTCTTCGCGGTGCACGATGTCTTGCAGGCGCTTGGCGATAATCGGACCGTTAGCGTTGCTTTGGTCGGGCACCTCGTTGCCGATGCTCCACATGATTACCGAGGGGTGGTTGCGGTCGCGGTGCACCATGTTCACGAGGTCCTTCTCGGCCCACTCGTCAAAATACTGGCTGTAGCCGTTCTTCACCTTCGGCGATTTCCACTCGTCAAACGACTCCACCATCAGCATAAAACCCATCTCGTCGCAGAGCGCAACTAACTCGGGTGCAGGCATATTGTGCGAGGTGCGAATAGCGTCGCAGCCCATATCCTTGAGCAGCGTGAGCTGGTGGCGCAACGCGGCGGTATTAATAGCCGTGCCCAGCGGCCCGAGGTCGTGGTGGTTGCACACACCCTTAAACTTGCGCGGCTGCCCATTCAGCGAGAAGCCCTTGCCCTTCTCAAACTTGAAAGAGCGAATACCGAACGGCGTTTTATACGTGTCCTGCACCGCGCTGCCCGCCAGCAATTTCGACTCGGCAGTGTACAGCGTAGGCGTTTCGGGCGACCATAATTTGGGCGATTTCACCACGAAGCTTTGGACGACTTCCTGCCCGGCCACCACGGCGGTTGTAGCGGTAGCCACTACGGTGCCAGCAGCGTTGCGGAGGTCAGTTTGCAGCTTGAGGCCGGTGGTGCCGGCCGGGGCCTCAACCTTAGTGCGAAGCTTTACGCTGGCCGAGGCAGTCGTGATTTCGGGCGTAGTAAGGTAGGTGCCCCACACCGGAATATGCGCGCCTTTTGTCGTGATTAAGTGCACGTTGCGGTACAGTCCCGCGCCCGGATACCAGCGGGAAGCCTCGGGGAAATTCTCCAGCCGCACAGCCAGCGTATTCGGCCCGGTGGCCCGCAGATAAGGCGTGATATCGACCGAAAATGAGTTGTAGCCATAGGGCCAGAACATGACCTCCTTGCCATTAATATAAACCCGCGCATTGCTCATTGCGCCATCAAAAAGCAACACGGCTTGGCCACCTTTGCCCAGCGCGGCCACTGCCAGTTGCCGCCGGTACCAGCCCACGCCCACAAAGGGCAGCCCGCCCGTGCGGCCAGATTTCAGCGTGGCTTCCTTCTCGTTGTTTTGCTCGATTTTAACGGCTTGCTGGTCGTTTTTGCCATCGAAAGGGCCAGTGATGGCCCAGTCGTGCGGGATGCGAACGACCTGCCAGCCGGCATCATTTAGCTCGGGCTTAGCACCGTCGGGCTGGTCGCCTTTGGTAAATTTCCAGTTGGTGTCGAGCAGGGTTTCCTGGCGCGATTGGGCGGCGGCGGGCAGGCTGGCGGCCAGCAAAAGCGCGGCCGCTAAATTCTTGGCGAAGGGCATGAAGTGGATAGAGTAGTAGGGCATAGCTGAGGCGACGAAGCCGCCCAGATGAGGCAAGTTAAAGCCGCTGTCATTGGCAGCGGCCCAATTGTGCCGAAATTCGCCTTCTTACTTCTGCTATCAACATGAGCTTACTCTTCCATAAATACCAAGGCACCGGCAACGACTTCATCATCATCGACGACCGCGCCGAGCAGTTCGACGCCACCGACCAGGCGCGCATTGCGGCGCTCTGTCACCGCCGCTTCGGCATCGGCGCCGATGGCCTAATGCTGCTCCGCAACCGCGCAGGCTACGACTTTGAGATGGTGTATTTCAACGCCGGTGGCGCGCCCAGCAGCATGTGCGGCAACGGCGGCCGCTGCCTGGTGGCTTTTGCCAAGTATTTGAATGTCATTCAGGATAAAGCCTATTTCCTGGCTGTAGATGGCCCGCACGAAGCCCGCGTAGAAGCCGATGGCACCGTGCGCCTCAAAATGATTGACGTGGCCGCCCCCCAAGCCGCCGAAGTAGGGGAGGACGACGTTTTTCTGCACACCGGTTCACCACACCACGTCCATTTCCTCGACCCCGAGGAGTGGCCCAGCCTGGGCGATTTCAACGTTTTCGCCCACGGTCACGACATTCGCTTTGACCAAGCCTACGACCCCGCCGGCACCAATGTCAACTTTGTAGAAGTCCCCGCCGACCCCACCCACCCCTGGCCCGTGCGCACCTACGAGCGCGGCGTGGAAGACGAAACGTATTCCTGCGGCACGGGCGTAACGGCCGTGGCGCTGGCCGCCTCGCAGCGCGGCGCGGCCTCGCCGGTGCAATTGAGCACGCCAGGCGGGCTGCTGGAGGTTTCCTTTGAGCAGAGGGAAGATGGCGGCTTTACCAATGTGTGGCTGAGCGGCCCAGCCGTGCGGGTATTCGGCGGGACCGCAGATTCAAACGGATTAAACTGATTTAACGGATACGCCCGCCTGCGGCGCGCTGACTGGCTGCTGTTGCGTTGCTCTTGTCAAAAAAATAGTCAGCGCGCCGCAGGCGGGCGTATCCGTTAAATCAGTTTAATCCGTTTGAATCTGCGGTCATGAATTTGCGCGCCCTCGAACCCGACGATTTAGATTTTTTATTTGCCCTCGAAAATGACCCTGACCTCTGGGCCGCTTCCGATGTGCTGCCAGCCCCGATTTCGCGGCACGCACTGCGCGAATACCTCCAGCACGCTGCTGCCAGCCTTGCCGAAGCTGGTCAAATGCGCTTGATAATCAGCGACGAAAACGGGCGGGCTGTGGGCACGCTCGACCTCTACGACTATTCGGCCCTGCACCAGCGGGCGGGCGTGGGCATCACGGTGCTTAGCAGTGAGCGCCGGCAGGGCCACGCCCAAAAAGCCCTCACGCAGCTGCTGCCTTATGCCCGCGAGGCGCTGCGGCTGCACCAGCTATACTGCACCATTTTGGAAGATAACGGAGCGAGTATCAGCTTATTCAAAAAATCAGGTTTTCGTGAAGTTGGCGTGCGGCACGACTGGCTACGTAATTCTACCCCCTCGGGCTGGATAAATGCCGTAGAAATGCAGCTGTTACTGCGGAAATAACGGAGAGTTGGGCAAAAAAACTACTATTTTAAGCCCAGCTATATCCTTTTGGGCAGGCTTGTCGTAGAATTGCACAAGTGCCGCCTGCGGCTGGATGTTTTGCCCAGCTTGCGCGGTTCCCGAAGCTCTTTCCTGTATTTTTTCATGCCGCTTTCTACTCCGGCGGAGGCACCTGTGCGTGCCACCTCCACCGCCCCGGCTGCGGGCCAAGCCGACTCAAACACCCTTCCGTATTCGCTACCCGACCTAGTTTGCTTCGCGCACTTGCACTGGGATTTTGTGTGGCAGCGACCCCAGCACCTGCTGTCGCGCTTTGCCCAGCATGGTCGGGTTTTTTATGTAGAAGATGCCTTCTTCCATCCCGATGACCTCATCGAGCCGCACATGGAAGTAAAGGAGCGGCAAAATGGCGTGAAAGTATTGGTAGTGCACTTGCCCAGCCACTTGCGCCACGACGAAGCTGCTGCCGATGAAGCCCAATTTGCCGTGCTAAGCAAATTCTTCGCTGAAAACGGTATTAAGCAATACGTGTTTTGGTATTATACGCCGATGGCGTTGGGCAAATCACGGTTGTTTACGCCCTCGCTGACCGTGTACGATTGCATGGATGAGTTGGCTCAATTCAAGGGCGCACCGCCCGAATTGCGTCAGCGCGAGCAGGAATTATTCAAGAAAGCCGACCTCGTCTTCACCGGTGGCCAGCGCCTCTACGAAGCTAAGCGCGAGCAGCACGCCGATGCGCACTCGTTTCCGAGCAGCATTGATAAAGAGCACTTTGGCCAAGCTCGCGACCCGAAATTGGCAGAGCCAGCCGACCAGGCTAGCATTCCGCATCCACGCGTCGGCTTCTTCGGCGTGGTCGATGAGCGGTTGGATATTGACCTGCTGGGCCAGTTGGCAACCAACCATCCGGCTTGGCAATTCGTAATAATAG
This sequence comes from Janthinobacterium lividum, assembly GCA_050954845.1. Taxonomy (GTDB): domain Bacteria; phylum Bacteroidota; class Bacteroidia; order Cytophagales; family Hymenobacteraceae; genus Hymenobacter. The sequence goes on along the minus strand of JBPBQK010000089.1, from coordinate 11,624 downwards.
GGCCGGTGGTTAAAATTGACCCCTCCACGCTGCCGCATACTAGCAATATTCATTATCTCGGCGGTAAGAATTATCAGGAATTACCCGCTTACCTGCGCGGCTGGGATGTAGCCACCCTGCTCTTTGCCCGCAACGAAAGCACCGAGTTTATTTCGCCCACCAAAACGCCTGAGTATCTGGCGGCTGGCCGGCCAGTAGTAAGCACCAGTATTCGCGATGTGGTGCGACCCTACGGCGACCTGAATTTGGTGCAGATTGCCGACGACCCCAAGGAATTTGGCCAAGCCATCGCCATCGCCCTCGAGCAGGGCAAAGATGCCGACTGGCGCACTCGCACCGACGACTACCTGGCCACCATTAGCTGGGATTTGACCTGGCAAAACATGGTGAACCTGATGCAGGACCGCCTCGCCGCTAAGTAAAGACACTGGCTTCTGGCCAGCGCTCCAAGTGCGCGACTACCAATAGATTACGTTTGCCTACCCTAGCAATTTTACTCCCCCATTTTCTAACTCCCCTTTATGTTCGACTATCTCATCGTCGGGGCCGGCTTCGCTGGCAGCGTGCTAGCCGAGCGGTTGGCCACCCGCAGCAACAAAAAAGTGCTCATCATCGACAAGCGGAGCCACATTGGGGGCAATGCGTATGATTGCTACAACGACGACGGCATCCTGATTCACAAGTACGGCCCGCACATCTTCCACACCAACTCGAAGGACGTATTTGACTACCTCGGCAACTTCACCGAGTGGCGCCCCTACGAGCACCGTGTGCTCGCTTCGGTAGATGGCCAGTTGGTGCCGATGCCGATTAACCTCGACACCATCAACAAGCTGTACGGCTTGAATCTGACCAGCTTTCAGGTAGAAGAATTCTTCGCCTCGGTAGCCGAAGAAGTGTCGGAAATCAAAACGTCGGAGGACGTAGTAGTAAGCAAAGTAGGCCGCGAGCTGTACAACAAATTCTTCAAAAACTACACCAACAAGCAGTGGGGCCTCGACCCTTCGCAGCTGGATAAGTCGGTGACGAGCCGCGTGCCCACCCGCACCAACCGCGACGACCGGTACTTCACCGACACCTACCAGGCCATGCCACTGCACGGCTACACCCGGATGTTTGAGAATATGCTCAACCACCCGAATATCAAGGTGATGCTGAACACCGACTACCACGAAGTGATTAAGTTTATCCCCTTCAAGGAGATGATTTTCACGGGTCCGGTAGACGAGTATTTCGACTTCAAATTCGGCAAGCTGCCCTACCGCTCGCTCGAATTCAAGCACGACACCCTAAATAAAGAGCAGCACCTGGCTGCGCCGGTGGTGAACTACCCCAACGAGCACGCCTACACCCGCATCACGGAGTTCAAAGCCCTCACCGGCCAGAGCCACCCCAAAACGGCCATCGTGTACGAGTACCCGCAGGCCGAGGGCGACCCTTACTACCCCGTGCCCATGCCCCAAAATGCCGAGCTGTACGCCAAGTACAAGAAGCTCGCTGATGAGACGCAAGGTGTACACTTCGTAGGCCGCCTCGCTACCTACAAGTACTACAATATGGACCAGGTGGTAGCCCAAGCCCTGACGCTGTATAAGAAGCTGACCGAGAAGGAAGAAGCCGCAAAGCCCGTGCGCCCGGCCATCGCGGGCTCGACCTCGCTGGTGGAGAAGATAGTTAACCGTGAGCCCTCGAAAGAGTAGCATCAACTTGCTCTGTTTGAACGTATAAAACGCCTTCCCGAATAGGGAAGGCGTTTTTCGTTTTACGTAAATGATTGTCATGCAGTCCTTCAAAATCAACATCCCCCAACCCGTCCTCGACGACCTGCACTACCGCCTGCAACACACCCGCTGGCCCGACGAAATCGAGGACGCCGGCTGGGAATATGGCACCAACCGCGAATACTTGAAACAGCTAGCCGACTACTGGCAAACCACTTATGATTGGCGCGCCCAGGAAGCCAAGCTCAACGAATTTGCCCAATTCAAAGCCGAAGTAGCTGGGTTGAATATCCATTTTATTCACATCGAAGGCAAAGGCCCGAACCCTACGCCGCTGCTGCTGGTGCACGGCTGGCCCGATTCATTTTTCCGCATGGTGAAGCTGATTCCGCTGCTCACCGACCCGGCCGCGCACGGCGGGCGCGCCGAAGATGCCTTCACCGTGATAGTGCCCGACCTGCCGGGCTACGGTTTTTCGGACCAGCCCACCGAAAAAGGCTATGACCCCAAGCGCATGGCCGACGTGCTGGCCGAGCTGATGACTAAAACCCTAGGCTATAAGAAGTATCTGGCGCACGGCGGCGACTGGGGCAGCAGCATCGTGGAGCAACTAGCCCTAAACCACACTGGCGCGCTACTGGGCATTCACCTCACCGATGTGCCGTCCAGCCACGCGAAAGTGGCCGACAAGCTGCCCGATTTATCGCTGTCCGAAAAGGCGTTCGTAGTGAAAAACAAGGCATGGCAGGAAAAAGAAGCCGGTTACCAAAAAATACAAGGTACCAAGCCCGAGACGCTGGCCTACGGCCTCAACGACTCGCCAGTAGGTTTGCTAGGCTGGATTATCGAGAAATTTCACGCCTGGAGCGACAACGACGGCAATATCGAGCACACTTTTTTGAAAGACGACTTGCTCACCAACGCCATGATTTACTGGGTGACGCAGAGCATCGGCTCGTCGGTGCGGCTGTACTACGAGGCCATGCACAGCCCCGCGTTAGCGGCCCCCACGCACGTGAAAGTCCCCACGGGCTTCGCCATTTTTCCGAAGGATATTACGCCGGCTCCCCGTGAGTTTGCCGAGCGGTTTTTCAATGTGCAGCGCTGGGAGGAAATGCCGAGTGGCGGCCACTTTGCCGCCCTTGAAAAGGCAGGTTTATTGGCGACCGAGCTACGCGAATTTGCAAAGCCGCTGCGCGAGGCGGCAGCGTAATAAGCTGGCGCTGGTGGCGCGGCATTCTGGGGCACGCTACCACCGCCTGCCTGTGGCCCACAAGTACGCTTGGCCAGTGCGCCGGGCGCGTTAGTACTACGCGCCATCTTATTACGCCTATCACAAGCATAATCCTTACCAGACTCATGCTTATTAGCATCGCCGGCCATCAGGCCGCTTGCAGGTAGCCACGTTATGCCCGCGTATAGTCGGTCGCTAGCTGGGTCTTGGGTAATTGCCCCGACCGTGGAGCCAGGAAATACGTTAGAGACTCAACAAGCCGCCGCGCTACTTGCGTAGTGCGGCGGCTTGTTGGTTCTATTCTCACCTCACTCTTTTCCTATTATGAAGCGCTTACTTGCTTGTCTGTTGCTTTTCGTGGGGCTGCTGGCCGGGGTGGCCACGCCGGCCAGCAGCCCAGCGCGGCTACCACCGGGGCCGGGGCTACTATGGGCGGCCCGGGCCCAGGCCGGGCCGCTACTATGCCCCTCGCCCACGCTACTATGCGCCGCGCTACTACCACTCGGCACCTTACCGGCCCTACGGCGGCCGCACCTACTATCGGCCTCGGCCTTACTACCGCCAGCCGGGCCCAGCTATTATCATCCGGCCCTGATGTTGCTGGGTCAAGGCTTAGCCTAAAGCCAGCTTGCAGCAGAGCGTAAGGTCGTAATCACTTGCTTATTAAAGCAATGGGCTAGCGGCTTTTGACTGTCTTACTGCTGCTCAGTATGCTGACTGTGATGCTCTTGACTTAAGAAGTGATAATCCGCTGATGGCACGAGCGTATGAGCTGATAGTGAAGAGCTTTAAATTTTCGGCAGATTGCCTGAATTACTCAGCTATTACAAGCGGAATTACGTTAGAGGTGAAGTCAATAGGCGCTTTAAAAAAGCGTCCATGATTTTTTGAAACTGTTTAATAGAATTCGCCAAGCAGCAGCTTAACCTAACCTGCAAAGCAATTCTTAGGCAGCTTCTTTATACAATTTTTCACCTCTTCTTTCTCAAGTATGAATCGTTTGTTTGCTAGCTTCTTGCTATGCTGCGGCATGCTGCTGGGCATGGTATCTTCGGTGCAAGCTCAACATGGCCATCACGGTGGCCGCGGTGGGCATCACGGTCACGGAGGCCATGGCCCGCGCTATCACCACGAAGCACCTTATCGCCAATATGGCGGCCGCAACTACTACCGCCCCCGGTCTGGCCCGGCGCTGATAATCCGGCCCTGACGCGTAACTAGCCGCGTTCTGACAATATTTCCGACCCATAAAACCCCGCACTCTTTTTGAGTGGTTGGGGTTTTATAGTTTACGGCGGGTGGCCCGGTTCGGCGGGCAGGCTGTAAATTTGCCCAAAACGCGCTGCTCTTTTTCGTTAATTATTTACCTGATGTTAGATTTCTTCGGCAAAACCGTCGCCAAGCTGTTTGGCTCCAAAGCAGAAAAGGACCTCAAGGGCGTAGTACCCTACGTGGCCCTCATCAATGCGGAATATGCCAAACTGGCCGACATTACCGACGACCAGCTGCGCCAACGCACCCAGGAGGTGCGCCAGCAGATTAACGGCAAGCTCGCCGGCCTCGACAGCCAGATTGCCGGTTTGCAAGGCCAGATTGACTCGCAGCCCAACCTGGACGTGTCGCGCAAGGAGGCGATTTTTGAGCAAATCGACGCCCTCGAAAAGCAGCGCAACAAAGACCTTGAAGCCGCTCTCACCGAGGCGCTGCCCCAGGCCTTTGCCATCGTAAAAGAAACCGCCCGCCGTTACGCCCAAAATGGCCAGCTCGTGGTAACGGCCACCGATGTAGACCGCGACATTGCGCGCGTGAAGGGCAACGTGACCATCCAGGGCGACAAAGCCACTTGGAGCAACAAGTGGCTGGCGGCTGGTGCCGAAATCACCTGGGATATGGTGCACTACGACGTGCAGCTGATTGGCGGCGTGGTACTGCACCAGGGCAAAATCGCGGAAATGGCCACGGGCGAAGGCAAAACGTTGGTTTCGACCCTGCCCGCTTTCCTAAATGCCCTCGGCGGCCGGGGCGTGCACTTGGTAACTGTCAACGACTACCTCGCTAAGCGTGACTCGGAGTGGAATGCGCCGCTATTCGAGTTCCACGGCCTCACGGTGGATTGCATCGACAAGCACCAGCCTAACACGGATGCTCGCCGCAACGCCTACCTAGCCGATATTACCTACGGTACTAACAACGAGTTTGGCTTTGATTATCTGCGTGATAACATGGCCCGCGACCCTGCCGAGCTGGTGCAGCGTAAGCACCACTACGCCATGGTCGACGAAGTCGACTCCGTGCTGATTGACGATGCGCGGACGCCGCTCATCATCTCCGGCCCGGTGCCCAAGGGCGATGTGCACGAGTTTTTAGTGCTCAAGCCGCGCATTCAGCGCCTGGTCGATGAGCAGAAAAAGCTGGTGCAGTCGTACCTAGTGCAGGCCCGCAAAGCCATTGCCGAAGGCAAAACCGGCGCTACTGAAGGCGGCAAAGATGGCGACGGCGGCCTGGCGCTGTTCCGCGCCTACCGCGGCCTGCCCAAGAGCAAGCCGCTCATCAAATTCCTGAGCGAATCGGGGATGCGCGTGGTGTTGCAGCAAGTGGAAAACCACTACATGGCCGACAACTCGCGCCAGATGCCGGACGCCGACAAGCCGTTGTTTTTCACCATTGATGAGAAGAACAACCAAATCGAATTGACCGAAAAAGGCATCGATTTGATTACGGCGCAGGGCGAAGACCCGCACCTGTTCATCATGCCCGATATCGGGGTTGAAATCGCTAACATCGAGAAGGCTGAGGCCCTGACTGCGGAGGAAAAACTTCAGCAGAAAGAGCAGCTGATGAGTGATTACCAGGAAAAATCGGAGCGCGTGCACACCGTGAACCAGCTCCTGAAAGCCTATACGCTCTTCGAAAAAGACGACCAATACATCCTGAGCCAGGAAGGCAAAGTGATGATTGTGGACGAGCAAACCGGCCGCGTAATGGAAGGCCGCCGCTACTCCGACGGTTTGCACCAGGCCATTGAGGCCAAGGAAGGTGTGCGCATCGAAGATGCCACCCAGACCTACGCCACGGTGACGTTGCAGAACTTCTTCCGCATGTACCACAAGCTGGGCGGCATGACCGGTACGGCCGAAACCGAGGCTGGCGAATTGTGGGAAATCTACAAGCTCGACGTAGTGGTGATTCCCACCAACCGGGTGATTTCGCGCAAAGACGACCACGACAAAGTGTACCGCACGGTGCGTGAGAAGTACAACGCCGTAGCCGAGGAAATCCAGGCCTTGGTGCAAGCCGGCCGCCCGGTGCTGGTAGGTACGACCTCAGTTGAAATTTCGGAGCTGATGAGCCGCATGCTAAAGCTGCGCGGCATCAAGCACCAGGTCTTGAACGCCAAGCAAAACCAGCGCGAGGCTGAGATTGTAGCCGCCGCTGGCTACCCCGGCACCGTGACCATTGCCACCAACATGGCCGGCCGTGGTACGGACATTAAGCTGCGCGAAACCTCGCGGGAGTCGGGTGGCCTGGCCATTATCGGTACCGAGCGCCACGAAAGTCGCCGCGTCGACCGCCAGCTGCGCGGTCGCGCTGGTCGCCAGGGCGACCCGGGTTCATCGCAGTTCTTCGTGTCGTTGGAAGACAACCTGATGCGTCTGTTTGGCTCGGAGCGTATTGCCAAGCTCATGGACCGCATGGGCATGGAAGAAGGCGAAGTGATTCAGCATTCGATGATTACGTCGAGCATCGAGCGGGCGCAGAAGAAGGTGGAGGAGAACAATTTCGGCACCCGCAAGCGCCTGCTGGAATACGACGACGTGATGAACGCCCAGCGCGAGGTGGTATACCGCCGCCGCCGCAACGCCCTCTTCGGCGAGCGTTTGGAGCTGGATATTCTGAACTTGATTTACGACGTGAGCGAGGATATCGCGGCGGGTCACAAAGTCAGCAATGATTTTGAAGACTTCAAACTGTCGATTATCAAAGATTTCGGCTACGACACGCACATTACGGCCCAGGAATTCAGTGCGCTTAATGCCGAGGCGCTGACTCAGAAACTCTACGACGAAGCTACTGGCTACTACGAGAGCAAGAATGAGCACATCGGCCAGAACGCCCTGCCGCTGGTGAACAAGCTACTGAGCGAAAACTCGCCCTACGAGAACATCGCCATTCCCTTCACCGATGGCCACAAGCACACGCAGGTAATTGCCAACCTACGTAAAGCGCAGGCCAGCAACGGCCTCGACATCATCCGCCAGATGGAAAAAGGCGCGGTGCTTTCGACCATCGATGAGGCCTGGACCCAGCACCTGCGCCAAATGGACGACCTCAAGCAGGTGGTGCAAAACGCGGTGTACGAGCAAAAAGACCCGCTTTTGGTGTACAAGTTCGAAGCTTTCGAGCTGTTCAAGCGCATGCTGAGCAAGGTGAACCACGGCACCAGCGGCTTCCTCTTCAAGGCCGACGTGCCGGTGGCCGCCGAGGCGGGCTTTGCCGAGCCGGAATTCTTCTATGAAGATGATATATCGGAGCCGCTGCCCAAGCTGAAAGCTGAGAAGGCTATCTCGGACGTTTCGCTCGGTGCGGGCCAGGAAGACCTGGACCAGGCCGCCGAGCTGGGTATTGCCCAGGCTCCCGCCATCAAGCAGGAGCCGGCGCGCTCGCAAAAAGTGGCCAACCGAAATGAGAAGGTAAGCGTGCAGTACATGGACGGCCGCGTGGTGCGCGACGTGAAATACAAGACCGTAGAGGAAGACCTCGCCGCCCAGCGCTGCGTGCTGGTAGACTAACGCTGCTGCTGAATTGTTGAAAAAAGGCCCGCGCAAGCGGGCCTTTTTTGTGGTTGGTAGGGTGCTATATAGCTATCCAAGGAAAAAACGCTACTATTAGAGTTGCTGCGCAACCCTTTGGGAGTGTGCTCGGTCATCGGCCTACACACAATCCCTCTTTTCCTTTTTGCACCATGCGAATTACGTTGCAGCGCATTTGGTCGCTTTTGCTGCTGCTGGTTGCCAGCGCTAGCGCGCAGGCCCAGGTACCAGCCTGGCGGGCCGCGGCGGCCATCAACAACACGAATGCTTCTTATTCCCGCGTGCGGGCCATAGCGGCCGATGGCAACGGCAACTTGTTTGTGGTTGGCAGCTACTACGGTACCATTGTGTTGGGGGCGCTGCCGCTGGGCTACACGACGGGGCTAGGTACGTTTGTGGCCAAGTGGAATATTGCCACCAATGCGTATGTGTGGGCGCAGTCGTGTGGGGGCAGCGTAAATACGCTGGCTGTCAGCGGTACTAGCATCTACCTTGGTGGGGTAATATGGGGCGGGCCGAACAGTTTCGGCCCGTATACTACTGCAAATACCATCGATAAAGGCTTTGTAGCCAAACTGACCGACAATGGGAACAGCGGCAGCTTTGCGTGGGTGCAGCAGCTAGGCGGTGACAGTTTTGCAGGCGTGCAGGCAGTGGCGGTGGCCGGCAGCAGTGTCTATGCCACAGGGGCTTTCAATTCCAGCACGGCCAGTTTCGGCCCGTATGCGCTCACCAATGCTTCGCCTAGCTACTATACATTAGGCGAGCTATATGTAGCGAAGCTTACTGATGCGGGCACTAGCACCTCGGTGGCCTGGGCGCAGCAGGTAGCCGCCGGGCAGGTAGGCAAAGTGGGCTACCCACGGGGCCTGGCCGTGAGCGGTACCAGTGTGTACGTAACTGGGTTGGGCAGTGGGTCGGCCTTTGTAGCCAAGTTCTCCGATGCGGGAAGCTATACCTGGTCTAAGACCATTGGCGGGCTTCAGGTGTACCCGGCCAGCTTGGTGGCGCGCGGAACCGACGTGTTCGTGGCCGGGCAGTTTGCAGGCGCTACGGCTACCTTCGGCACCACTACCCTTGCGCAAGCCAGTGGCTCGCCTATGTATAGCAGCGATGTATTTGTGGCAAAACTCAGCGACAGCGGCACCGATGCCACCTATGGCTGGGCGTTGCGGGCCGGGGGCACCAGCAGCGATAGCTCGGCTGCGCTGGTGGCAAGCACCAATGGTATATATGTAGTGGGCGGCTTCAGCAGCCCCACCGCCAGTTTTGGGGCTACTGCGCTTACCAATACTAGCTCGAATATATACAATAAGTATAATGCTTTTGCCTCGCGTATCGTCGAAACAGCCACTGGGGCCAGCTTTGCCTGGGCGTTATCAGCCGGCAGTGCCGACGGGGGCAAAGCTAACGGAGTGGCGATGAGTGGCAGCGCGCTCTACGTAGTTGGCTCTTTGAGTGGCACCAGCGCCAGCTTTGGAAACCTGACGGTGCCCTTGCTTGCTGGTAATTCCGTAAATGGCGTAGGCTTTCTGGCCGAAATAAGCGACGTAGCGCTGCCCACCCGCGCTACCACGCCCTTGGCCGAGGATGCGCTGTACCCCAACCCTGCCCACGGCACTACCACCGTGCGCGTGCCCGCTGGCACTGGCCCAGCTACGCTCACGCTCGTCGATGCCTTGGGCCGTACTGTGCGTACCCAGCCCGCCACAGCCGGCACCGATAATGCCCTCGACCTCAGTGGGCTGGCTCCTGGCGTGTATGCCCTGCGGGTGCAGCTGGGCGAGGCCCTGGCTACGCGCCAAGTGGTAGTAGAGTAAGGTGCCTCCCAGCTGGTTGCGTGGCATTACCCCCAAAGAAGGCTTGCGCAAGCGGGCTTTCTTTAGTAGCCTTACCAACAAACTGGTTGCTTCGGTGGCAAGGCGGGGCAAGCTGCGGCTGATTGAAGCGATGAGAAAAACCAAGTAACATGCAACCTTAAGGAACTGATACTTATCGAGCCAATGACTAACTGCTTCCTGATTAACTGCCAGCCCGTATGAAAAACAAGTTCGCTAGCCACCGCAACAAAACAAGCGTAAGCCGCCTGCCCCTGGTTACTGGCTGGGGCCTGGCACTAGGAGCCTGGCTGCTGGCCTGCCCGCTCGCCCAGGCGCAGGCCCCCAACTGGCAAGCTGCCTGGCTGGCCGGCGGCAACGCCTACTCGCAGGTAACGGGGATTGCTACCGATGCCAGCGGCAATGTGTACGTGGCCGGCTCGTTTTCCAATGCGACCATGACGCTGGGGGCCATTACCCTTACCAACACCGTGACCAGCGGCAGCACGGTGGGCATGAGCCGCGATGCCTTCGTGGCCAAATGGAGCCCCATTTCCGGTACGTTTGTGTGGGCCCAGAAAGCCGGCGGCACCACCGACTACGACGCGGCTAAGGCCATTGCCGTAAGTGGCACGAGCGTGTACGTGGTGGCGACGCTCACCGGGTCGGGCTTTGGCGGGGCGGCGGCCAACGGGGGCGACTACCTCATCAAGTTCACCGATGCAGGCGGGCTAAGCTGGGCGCAGCCGGCGGGCATCACCGTAGCGGGCCTGGCTGCCAGCGGCACCAGCGTGTACCTGGCGGGTAATTTTTCGGGTACGGCTAGCCTGGGTAGCCTGAGCCTCACCAGCGTGGGCAGTGCCGATGTGGCCGTGGCCAAGCTCACCGATGCGGGCAGCACCGGCAGCTTTGTGTGGGCCCAGCGTGCCGGTAGCAGTGGGTATGACAATGCGAATGCCCTAGCCGTGGTGGGCGCTACTCTTTATATCACAACTGGCTACTCTGCGGCCGCCAGCTTTGGGGCTACGCAGCTCGCGGCAGTGGGCAGTGCAGTAGTGAAGCTGACCGATGCCGGCGCAACGGGCAGCTTTGGCTGGGTGCAGCCGGTGGCGGCGGCCACGTTCGACCGGCTGGCCGTGGGTGCTGGCCGGCTCTACGCCACGGGTAGAATTTTGGGCACGGCTGCGTTTGGCACCACCACCCTCACCAGCTCCAGCGCGGGCGGCTCGTTTGTGGCCGCCCTCACCGATGGGGGCAGCACGGCCACCTTTGGGTGGGCGCAGCAGCTGAGCGACCCGACCGGCAACACGGCCATTCATACCGTGGCTGCCAGTGGCCCCGCTGTGTATATAGCCGGTTCGCAAAGAGGCGCGCTCAGCTTTGGGGCCACCACCCTGCCTGGGCCCCTGGAGGTTGGCTTGTTTGTGGCCCGCCTCACCGATGCTGGCACTGCGGCTAGCTACGACTGGGCAGTGCCGGCCACCGCCTACTTCAGTGCTTACCAGCACTCGCTGGCGCTGTATAGAAATGCTGTTTATTTGGCTGGTATGCTGGCGGGGCCAGTTGTTTTTGGCGGGAATACGCTGCCCGCCAGCGGCGGCCCGGTCGCCTTCCTCGCCTCGCTTGCCGACGAAACCGCGCTGGCCTCAACCCCCTCTACTGCACTGGCCGGCCTCGAAGTATCGCCCAACCCGGCGCACGGCACGGTAATGGTGCGGGTGCCCGCTGGCGTAGGCGCAGCCACCCTGACCCTGCTCGACGCTCTGGGCCGGACGGTGCGCACGCAGGCCACCTCCGCCAGCATTGCCAGCCCGCTCAACCTAACTGGGCTGGCTCCTGGGATGTATGCCCTGCGGGTGCAGGCCGGTGAGGCGCTGGCTGTGCGCCAACTGGTGGTGGAGTAGGCCAGCGCCCGCTAGGTAGCCGGCCGGCTACGAGTGGGTAGTGTTGAGGCCATCGCCCACTGCCCGGCGTTACCTTATAATTACTAGTATTGGCCTGGGCCCGCGGCGCGCGGGTGGGTAGCACCAGGCTACCCACC
>JBPBQK010000088.1:0-54314 GCA_050954845.1 Janthinobacterium lividum | reverse complement strand
CCCGTGAGCAGATACGACAAGTACTGCGGCAAGTGCAGCGAGGTGTGAATCTGGGCGTACTGCGCGGGCTTGGCGTACTTGAGCCAATAGAGCTGCAGGCCCGAGTTGAGCATGCCCAGCTGGGGCGAGCAGGTGGTAGCCGAGAAGTCGGCCGGCGACTCTTCCAACTCCGCGTAAAACTTGGCCGTGAGTTCTTCCGGAATCGGTTTGAGGTAGTTGTAGAGCGGCAGCACGGGCTCGCCGTCGGCCCCGAGGTGCACGAAGCTGGCCCCGTAGGCCGTAAAGTTGACGCCCTTGACGGTGTAGTGGGGGTGGTGGCGCAGGCGGTGCCAGTGGTCCTGCATCCACTGCGTCAGGCGCGGCAGATGGTCGCAGGGAAAGCCGTCGTCGTCGAGCACGTCGGTGCAGACGTGCAGCATTTCGTCAATAATCTGGCGCTCCTCATCGAAGAGAATCAGCTTCTTATTGGTTTTGCCGATGTCGAACACGGCGTACACTGATTTTTTCGTCGCCATCGCTTACAGGCCCGTTGACAAGCTGAATTTGCCGCGCTGGGCGATAAGCTGCTGCCGCACGTTGGCGGCACGGTAGGCGGCCACCGGGCGCAGGGCCCCGCCGCTCTGGCGGTAGGCCTCGGCCACGAGCGGGCGCACATCAATGAGGAAGGCGTCGCGCAGGAGTTCCTCGGCCCGCACCACGTCGTTGGCCTCCTGGGCCTCGCGCAGGGCAGCGCGGTCTACGAGCAGGGCTTTGGCGTAGGCCCCCAGGATGTTATCCACCGATTGCAGCAGGTCTTCGAGCGGGTCCTTGGTGTTGTGGCTGGCGTCAATCATGTAGGCCACGCTGGCGGCGGCCAGGCTGGCGTCCTGGTTGGCATCGACCAGCTCATTGAAAATAAGGAAAAGCTGGAAGGGCTTGGCGCTGCCCGTGGTCAGGTCGTCGTCGCCGTAGCCCGAGCCATTGAAGTGGAAGCCCCCGAGGCGACCGAGCTGGCGCAGGCGGCCCACAATCTGCTCGATGTTGGTATTGGGCAGGTGGTGGCCCAGGTCGACGAGCACCTGCGCCTGCTGGCCCAGGCTCTGGCACAGCGTGTAGGAGGTGCCCCAGTCGGGGATAACCATGGAGTAGAAATTGGGCTCGTAGGGCTTGTACTCAATCAGCATCGTCCAGTCCGAAGGCAGGGCTTCGTAGATGGCGGCCAGGCTTTCCTGGGTGCGCAGGTAGGCACTGCGCAAGTGGCTCTGGCCGGGGAAGTTAGAGCCGTCGGCCAGCCACACCGTGTGCACCTTGGCCCCCACCTGGGTGCCGTAGCGAATGCAGTCGATGTTGTGGGCAATGGCCTGCGCGCGCACGGCCCGGTCGGTGGCGCTCAGCGAGCCGAATTTGTAGGTTTGCGCCTGCTCCTGCTGGTCCTGGAAGGTATTGGAGTTCATCGAATCAATCGACAAGCCCTGCGCTTTGAGCAGCTGGTGCAGGCCGGCAATGTCCTGGGGGATATCCCAGGGAATGTGCAGGGAGATGGAATTGGACGAGCCGTTGAGCTGGTTGAGCAAACCCACGTCGCCAATCTTCTCCTCCAGCGAGCGCGGCTCGCCGCCGGCCGGAAAGCGCCCGAAGCGCGTGCCGCCCGTGCCCAGCGCCCAGCTGGGAATGGCCACCTGAAACTCGACCAGCTGCAAGACCACCTGGTGGGCGTCCTGCCCGCGGCGGGCCAGCAAATCGGCCAGGTAGTCAAATTGCAGGTGGTGCTCGGCCAGCAGTGGCTGGTTCAGGTCGTGCAGGTGGTTTTCGGAGAGCATGGGCAAAAGGGTGGGGGGAAAGCCGTTTTTAGAGGACAGCAAATTACTCCGCCGGCCGTATCTGAACTGTTCTGAACTCTCCTGCTTGGGCAAGGAGCAAGGAACAGCCTGAATAGTCGGTCTGCTCCTTGCTCCTTGGCTTAAAGTGACCCGCGGCGAATGGTGTAAAACGGATTATTCACCTTCACGCGCTGCTTTTTAAGCAGCAGCTGGGCGGCGGTGCGGCCCATGGCCACAAAGTCGGTGGTAATCACCGTCATGTTGAGCAGTTCTTTGAGCGGCGTCTCATTAAAGGACATGATGCCGATTTCGCGGCCCAGCAAAAAGCTCGTCTGCCGGATTTTCTTGACTAGCTCCACCAGGTCGGTTTCGCGGATGACGACGTAGGCAGTGCCTTCGACCAGCACCTCGTTCTGGGCATTTTCGACTACCGAAAACTCCTTGTTGCGGCTGAGGCAAAACGAGCGGAAGCCCCACGGCAGCTCCTCGGGGTGGTTGGCATCGGAGGGCAGAATGAGCACCAGGCGCGAGTACTTGGCCAGCAGGTCCTGGGTGTTGACGAGGGCGTTGAAAATGTCCTTATCGAAGTCCTGAAACACGCGCAGGCATTCCTGCTTCAGCTCGGGCAGGTCTTTGTCAAGCAGCACCAGCTCGTGGGGTGGAATGGTATTCAAAATGCTGCGGTACAGCGCCTTATCAGTATCAAGCGTGAAATGGGGCATCACAACGTAGTAGTTGTACTTGCCCAGGCTTTTCTCGATAATCTCCTGAAACAGGTTGACGTTGTAGTGGTGAATCTGGAGGTCGACGGTCGCCTGGTCGCCGAGGGTTTCTAGAAAAGCGTAGTAGATTTCCTTCTTGTAGGAACTCAACTTATTGAAAACCAGCAGTATTTTGAGCTTGGTCGAGTCCGTGGCCTGCACGTAGTAGCCCTTGCCCTGCACCGAGGTAATAAAGCCCCGCTCGCGCAGCTCGCGGTAGGCCTTCTCCACGGTATCGCGGGCCAGGTAATGCTCGATGCTGAGCTCGCTGATGCTCGGCAGCTGGTCGCCATTCTTGAGCACGCCCCGCTCAATATCCATAATCACCGACTGCACAATCTGCTTGTATTTGGGCGTTTTATCGAGCGGCTTGAGCTGAAGGCTATACATAAAGCAGAAGGAATGGGTAGGAGGGGTAGGGCACCAAAACTACGGCCAACCATAAAAAATGCCGGGAAAGCGCTAAATTCCGCCTGGCAAAGTGGGCGGGGAGCGTGTCCTACCGATGCACTAGGCTAGAGCTTAGTACTACAAAACCAGAACGTCAGGCCGAGCGCGCTCAGCCTGACGTTCACGGGACATTAACTAAAAGGGAGCGGCAGGTACTAGCGCACGAAGGCCATGGCCACGCCGCCATCCACGTTGAGCACGTTGCCCGTGGATTTGCTCAGGGAGCCATCCACGAAGACGAGCACGGCCTTGGCAATGTCCTCGGCGAGCAGCTCCTCGCCCAGCAGCGTGCGCTTGGCGTAGTGCTGGGGCAGCTCCTCGACCGTGATGCCGTAGGCCTTGGCCCGGCCGGCGGCCCAGGCCCCCTCCCAGATTTTGGAGCCGCGCAGCACAGCATCGGGATTGACGGTGTTGACGCGGATTTTATCGGCCCCCAGCTCGGCCGCCAGCAGGCGGCTCATGTGCAGCTGAGCGGCTTTGGCCGTGCCGTAGGCCACGTTGTTGGGGCCGGCCACCAGGCCGTTCTTGCTGGCGATGTTGACGATGTCGCCGCCCAGCCCCTGCTGGCGCTGAATGGCCACCGCCTGCTGGCTGACCAGAAACTGGCCTTTCACCAGCACGTCGTTGAGGATGTCCCAGTCGGCCTGCGTGGTGTCGGCCAGGGGCTTGCTGATGCTCAGCCCCGCGCAGTTGACCACGATATCGACGCCGCCAAATTGCAGCACCGTCTGGCGCAGCGACTCGGCAATGGTATCGGCGTCGAGCACGTTGATGGCCGCCGTCAGGGCCACGTCTTTGCCGAACTGCTGGCGCAGCGTTTCCTGCGTTTCGGGCAAGCGGTCGCGGTCGGCGGCCACGACGCAGGCCCCGTGTTGCAGCAGCACTTCGCAGATGGCCAGGCCGATGCCGCCGGTGCCGCCGGTCACGTAGGCGATTTTGCCCGACAGGCTCTTGGGCTTGGGCATGCGCTGGAGCTTGGCTTCTTCCAGCAGCCAGTACTCAATGTTGAAGGCTTCCTGCTCGGCCAGGCCCTGATATTCGCTCACGGCCTCCGCCCCCTTCATCACGTTGATGGCGTTGGTGTAGAATTCGGCGGCTACGCGGGCGGTCTGCTTGTCTTTGGAAAAGGAGAACATGCCCACGCCGGGCCACAGGATAATCACCGGGTTGGCGTCGCGCACGGCGGGCGAGTTGGCGTGCTTGCTGCGCTCGTAGTAAGCCACGTAGTCCTGGCGATAAGCCTCGAACTGCGCTTCCAAGTAGGTTTTTACGCTGGCCGCATCGGCCTGCATCTGCTCGGGGTCGAGCACGAGGGGGCGGATTTTGGTGCGCAAAAAGTGGTCGGGGCAGCTCGTGCCCTTGGCAGCCAGGCGGGCCAGGTCGTTCGAGTTGACGAATTCGAGCACGCGGGCATCGTCGGTGTAGTGGCCCAGCATGCGGCGCTGACTGCTGGCCAGGCCGCGCAGCACGGGCATCACCGCGGCAGCCAGGCGGCGGCGCTCAGCCGCCTCAGGGCCGTTGGTTAGGTTCACGCCCCCGAAAACGGGCTTGTTCTTGCCGTAGTTGGCTTCCAGGTAGGTGGCGGCCATCTCAATCACCTCCAGCGTGTTCAGGTACGACTCGTAGCTGGTGTTGCCCCAGGTGAAGAGCCCGTGCCCGCCGAGGATAACGCCGCGCAGGTTCGGATTTTCAGCCACTATTTTCTCCAGCTGCAACCCCAGGTCGAAGCCCGGCTTCTGCCAGGGCAGCCAGCCCATGGTGTCGCCCCATATCTCGTGCATGATGCGCTCGCCATCTTTGCTGGCGGCGATGGCAATCAGGGCATCGGGGTGCAGGTGGTCGATGTGCTTGAAGGGCAGCAAGCCGTGCAGCGGCGTATCAATCGAGGGCGTGGCGCACTTGGGGTCGAAGAGGCAGTACTCAAACAAGCCTACCATTTCGTCCTCAAATTCGAGGCCCCGGTAGCGGTTCTTGAGCTGGTGCAGCTTCTCGACGTAGAGGTTGGCGCAGCCGGCTTTGGTGAGCGTGCCGATGTCGCCGCCCGAGCCTTTGACCCACATCACCTCGGCCGGCTGGCCGCTCACTGGGTCGGTAGCCGTGATTTTGCACGAGGTATTGCCGCCGGCGTAGTTGGTCAGGCGCAAGTCGGCCCCGAGCAGGTTCGAGCGGTACAGGAACAGAGCCACTTCGTCGCCGGCCAGTTCGGCGGCTTTGGCTTCATCCCATAAATAGCTGACGTGCTGAAAAGTGAGTGTGGGATTCATAGAGGGTTCGGGGTAAACGGCCGTGGATAACCAGACCTCGTGTAGTTTGCGCACAAAAGTCCCCGGCCCGGCGGCCTAAAACCTCCTGTACTCTCCTGCCTGTGCGTAAAAAACGGAGAGTTGAGTACCGCATTTTGCAAAACCCAGGCCCGTAAGAGGGAACAGGAGAATCGCGGCCGGCCTAGGGCGCAGCTTTGCTCACGTTCTTATTTCCTTAATTATTCTTCCCACCCACTCGCATGGCCGTTATCTGGGGCGTTATTCTACACGCGCTTGTTGGGCTTTGCTTCCGCCAGTTTCTACTTGCCTTACAAGAAAGTAAAAGGCTGGTCCTGGAGAAGTTACTCGCTGGTGGGTAGCATCATTTCGTGGGTGTTTGCCCCCTGGATTATGGGTTCGCTCACGGTGCACAATCTCGTGGGCGTGCTCCGCCAGGCCGCGCCCTCGACCCTGCGCTGAACCTATATGTGAGGGGTGCTCTGGGGCTTTGGCAGGCTCACGTTTGGGCTGGCCATGCGCTACCTGGGCCTCTCGCTGGGCATGGTGGTCACGCTGGGCTTGTGCGCGGTGTTTGGCACAGTGGTGCCGCCGCTGTACCTGAGCACGTTTCCGGCGTTGCTGCATTCGCCCTTGGGCCAGATGATACTTATGGGCGTGGTAGTCTGCGTAATGGGGATTCTCATTTGCGGCTTGGCGGGAATCATGAGGCGCTGTTGCCTGCTTCAAAAGCGGGAGTCACCAAATTTTTGCACCTTATTCGCAAGCCAAATGAGGGCAGCCTACCTGGTTTTTATTGCTTGCTACTAACGTACCAACGCCCACGTGGTCAGCCTCCGGAAAGGCTTGCCGCGTGGGCGTTGGTCGTGCAGGGCAGGTATTTTTCAGGTCGGTGCTTGCGGGCAAGCAGCAAAAATCTCGTTGCTGAGTCGAGCTAGTTGGTAGTAGCTTGCCACCCAATGGCTCGCCGCACGCTTTACCCCCAAACCAATTTTGAGCGCTTGCTTTGGTGGCTGGTTTTGGCTTTGCTGAGCTGGGCGCTGCTGGCCGGGCTAGTGGCGGGCGGGCGCTGGTTCTGGCGCTACTTATTTAGCTAAAATGCTGGCTGCTAAGCGTTATTAGCGAATAGGCTAGCCGCCTGTTTGCTTGGCTTTGTAGCCTTCTTTCAGCAATACTTCCAGCACCTTGGCGCGAAAGTCGCCCTGCACTACTATTTCGCCGTCTTTGGCGCTGCCGCCCACACCGCACTTGGTTTTTAGGAGCTTACCTAAGGTTTGCAGGTCTTCGTCGCGGCCCACAAAGCCCGTGACGAGCGTCACCTGCTTGCCACCGCGCTGCTTTTTGTCGAGCTGCACGCGCAGCTGCTGCTGCTGGGGCGGCAGCGTGGTAACGGCGGTTTCGTCGTTGTTCTGGTAAGAAAAATCGGGGTTGGTGGAGTATACCACACCCTGGCGCTGGTCTTTTTTCATAGCAATACTGGTTATACCGCCGCTGTTTCTTTGGCCAATGCGGCCCGGATGCCATCCCAAAAAGCCACGCGGGCGGCCATGCCCTGCTGCGCTACTTCGATGGCTTGCTGCCAGCGCTGAGGGTCGGCCCCGCAGAGGTCGCGCACCATTTGCTGGGCCAGCGGGGCGTGGTTTTCCTCATCGAGCTCGATGTGGCGGTTGAGGTAATAAAGAAACGTATCGAGCTGACCCGGAAAGCGTTGACCCAAATCGGCCACCAGATGGCGGAACATATCAGGGATAACATCCTCGCGGCCAAACGTGAAGGCCGAGGCAATGGCATGCGGCTGCCCGGCCGCGATAACGGCAAACGTATGCTTCACAAACTCCTGCACGGCGGCCGGGGCCCCGGCGGCGGCCAGGGCAGCGGGCACGCTAGCGCCATCGGCCAAGGCGGCCAGCAGGCGCTGCACGGGGGCCGTGTCGGCCCCGCACTCGTGCATGGCCCGCAGGTACAGCTCGAAGTGGCTGGTGGCACGGCCCTCGGGGTCCACATCGGTTTCCTCTTCCAGCACTATCTCGTTGATGAGGCGGCGCGTGGCGGGGTTGCCGGTGGGCACCCACGGCAGCGTAGTGCAGGTGAGGTCGCGCTGCAAGGCTTTGAGCAGCGACATAAAATCCCACACTGCAAAAACGTGGTATTCCATAAATACCCGCAAGTCGGCCAGTGAGCCAATACTGTAATACAGCG
The DNA here is from genome assembly GCA_050954845.1 of Janthinobacterium lividum. Lineage (GTDB taxonomy): Bacteria > Bacteroidota > Bacteroidia > Cytophagales > Hymenobacteraceae > Hymenobacter. The sequence continues at coordinate 46,844 of JBPBQK010000088.1, read as the reverse complement.
GGTGGTCGACTAGCTGCTGCCGGGCCGGCTGAAGCTCGGCTTGCAGCTCTTTGATAAAATCCTGAGACATTGCTTGGTAACTGAATTTAGCTGGTACTTGGTGCTTGTTCGCCAGCCCCTTGCTGCGGTAGGCTATGCTACGGCTACAACACACCGTTTGGCAGCAGCTTACGGCCAGCGCGGCCGGCCGGATTGCATGGGCTTCCCCGCGCCTGCTGCTACACGGCCACTTCCAGCGCCAGCGGCAGCACGCTTATCGTAAATTCGGTGGCGTGGCCCAGGTAGTCGCCATCAGCGTGGCAGCCGATGGGCATGGCGGCCCGCACCGTGGCCCGGTTGGTGTGGCTATACGCCGCCCCGCCCGTGCGCGGCAGCGTGCCCAGGGCCATGCCCAGCACCACCTGCACCGCGCGCCAGGGCGGCAGGGCATCCATGAGGCACATATCGAGCAGGCCATCCTGCAAGTTGGCATCGGGGGCGATGTAGGCGTTGTTGCCATACTGCGAGGCGTTGGCAAAAGCCAGCACGTAGCAGTCGGTGTGCAGCGTCGTGCCATTGGTTTCTACCACCACCGGCACCGGCTCGAAGGTTCGGTACTCTTGCAGCGTCACGCGCAGGTAGGTGCTCAGCCCCCGCGAGCCGGCCTGGGCAAACTGCTGGCTTACGCGTGCATCAAACCCCAGCCCGGCCGTGCAAAAAAACGGCCGGCCATTCAGCACGCCCACATCCATGCGGCTGAACGTGGGCTGGCGCAAGCGACGCAGGGCACTGACTAGGTTCAGCGGCACTTTGAGGTGGCGAGCCAGCCCATTGCCCGAGCCGCGGGGCACGATGGCCATCGCCGTACCTTCTTGGTGCAGTAGGCCTTGGCCCACTTCATTCACGGTGCCATCGCCGCCCACGGCTACTACTACCCGGCAGCCAGCCTGCGCGGCGGCCTTGGCTAGCTCGGTGGCGTGGCCAGGGCCTTCGGTGGGGCGCAGCACGTAGTCGCCACTGGCCTCGGAGCCCAGCTGCCGCGCCAGCAGCACCGGAAATTCGGCCCGCCGCCCGGTGCCCGCCGTCGGATTAAAAATAAAACAAGTACGCGGCATAACACACAAGGCTACCACCGGCAGCCAGTCAAGCATATAAACAAAAAGGCCTGCCTAGCAGGCAGGCCTTTTTTAAATTATTTACTGGTTAGTTGGTAATGGTTAATGACTGACAAGAGCAAAATCAACCATTAACAATCAACCATTAACCATTCATTTTCTCACCCAGCTTCTGGATAAGGTCAGCAGTACGGGTCGAGTAGCCGGTTTCGTTGTCGTACCAGCCCACTACTTTGGCCAGGGTGCCGTTGGTCGAAGTCAGCTCCGCGTCGAAGATGCACGAGTGCGGGTTGCCCACGATGTCGATGCTCACAATCGGGTCGGTGGTGAACTCCAGAATGCCTTTCATAGGGCCTTCAGCGGCCGCTTTGATGGCGTCGTTGATTTCCTGCTTGGTAGCTTCTTTTTTCAGCACTACGGTCAGGTCAGTCAGCGAGCCGTCCGGCACGGGCACGCGCATGGCGATGCCATCGAGCTTGCCTTTCAGCTGGGGCAGTACCAAACCCACGGCCTTGGCAGCGCCAGTGCTGGTCGGGATAATGCTGTAAGCAGCAGCGCGGGCGCGGCGCAGGTCTTTGTGAGGCGCGTCTTGCAGGTTTTGGTCCGAGGTGTAGGCGTGCACCGTGGTGATGTAGCCTTTCTCAATGCCAAAAACATCGTCGAGTACCTTGGCCATCGGGGCCAAGCAGTTGGTCGTGCAGCTAGCGTTTGAGATGATGGTTTCGTCGCCGGTCAGGGTGTCTTCGTTCACGCCGAGTACTACGGTCGGAATGTTGCCGGTAGCCGGGGCCGAAATCACTACTTTCTTGGCACCTGCCGTAATGTGCTGGCCTGCACCAGCTTCATCTACAAAGCGGCCCGTGCTTTCGAGTACGATATCTACGCCCATGTCTTTCCAGGGCAGCAGTTTGGGGTCGCGCTCGGCCAGAGCGGCGATGTGCTGGCCATTTACGGTCAGGCTATTGTCATCGTAGCTCACCGTGCCGTCAAAGCGGCCGTGGATGGAGTCATACTTGAGCAAATGGGCCAGCGTTTTGTTGTCGGTCAGGTCGTTGATAGCCACAATCTCCACATTGTCGCGGCCGAGCAGCGACTTGAAGGTGAGGCGGCCAATACGGCCGAAGCCGTTAATGGCGACTTTAATTTTTGCCATGTTGTTGGGAAAAATGGAAGTAGGACAGGCCGCCGTAACGGCCTCAGTAAAATACGGGGCGAAGGTACGGGTTGAGGCGAGTTTACCGCATACCCGTCCTTACGTCTCCTGCCTGCTTTAACAAATATGCGGGCCTCTCAGTTTTTTTTTAGCTGAAAATCAGCGCAGTTTTAACGCCAAGGCATTTTTATCGGGCCTAGTATTTGCTTTGAGGCAAGGCTGTCGTACCTTTGCACCACCAAAACAAAAATGGTCCGTTCGTCTAGGGGTTAGGACAGTAGATTTTCATTCTACCAACAGGGGTTCGATTCCCCTACGGACTACTTTGAGGCTGCATCCTCACCAAGTAGCAACTTTTACCCCACTGCAAATAACCGGTCCGTTCGTCTAGGGGTTAGGACAGTAGATTTTCATTCTACCAACAGGGGTTCGATTCCCCTACGGACTACGATAAACGGCCTTCTCTATATAGAGAAGGCCGTTTTTGTTTCTCAGGGGACCCGTGAGACCCCTAAAATATTGTGCTGAGTGCAGCGGCTGGGCGAGCTAAAACCACCACTTTTCCAAGGCTTGTCCGAGAAAGTGTATTGGCTTAGCTCACTGCCCAGCGTAACTGGACCACCTCAGCCTGAACTTAAGTTGACCAAAGATTTGATTAGCGAAAAGTCATTCGAAAAGCCTGTTATTGTGTGCCATGGACTTGCACTTACCACTTGCTTCCTTTGCCCTGAATGATAGTCATGACGCCTTCCCGATTGACATAGCCAATAGTCTCTTGATTATTTTTACTAATCAGGGCTTTGGTCAAGTGTGATGCGGGGTCAAACAAGTCGTCTATATCGCCCCATTCGCCAGGGGCAGTAGGCGTTTTAATGACGATATCGCCCTGGATAGTGACAATAGCTTTGGTTTCGGCCTTTTCCACCCCCGACCGGCTGGCTAGTAACGCTTCACCAGCGATAAAATCACTCTTGGCCGTGAAGCCCTGGCTTGGCCAGCCATTACGCTGCAGGCGCTGCTCCAGCACGAAGGTGATGCCTAGTGTATCCATCACCAGTGTGCCGGCCTCGGCACGTTCACGGGCGCTGCTGCGACAACTTTTAGTCCATAGCGCATAGCCCTCGGAGAAGGTACTGGGCCACTTATAGGCCTGTGAGACGCCACCCCAGTTCGCCATCGATAAGGCCAGGGGCGTGTAGTAACAGTCCGCATTGTGTCGTAAAAAGATAATCGGCTTGCCCTTTTTATCTATGTAGGCATACCGGTATTGGTCTTGTTGTAACGGCTCAACCAACGCACGGCCATGGTGAAAATTGCCGGGTTGCTTGCTGAATCGAAAATCAATAACCTGCTCACCTTTGGTATTGATAAATCCCCATTTTTCTTGACCAAATTCATCGAGCTTCGCCACAGCGGCTAGGCCATCGTAAAAAGGCATTGCATGCTGGTAACGAGCCGGAATTTTCATATTTCCCAGCCGGTCAGTAAAGCCCGCTAGCATTGGGGGCGAAATAGCCGAGGTGCGTTTGCGCTGACCGTACACTAGGTACAAGCCATAGGAAGCGTAGGCCCCTGGGTAATGACTGGGGCCATAAGTACCTTGGCCAGTCATCCCATAGTTTCCGCCCTCACTGGTATATATCGCTGTTTGGGTGTTAGGCACCACATTGCCGTGTCGGTCTAATGTGATGCCGGGTTTCCCATGTATGTTGACTGTGATAAAGCCCTGTTCATTAAAATAATGAATATTATCATATTTGCAGGGGATGATTAGTTTTAGATTGGTGTCGAGTATTCCCCACTTACCGGTGTTCACGTCTTTGACAGCACAGCCCCCCCGAATAAAACCGTACTGGTCCCAGGGCATCCCCTTTATGTAAGTGGGGTCTTCAAAATTAGTGGGATAACCCATATTAAAGCCGAACTCATATTTATTAAATGGCACGACGATTTTACCGGTTTCATTTATCAGCGCGTAAGAACTGCCTTTGGTAATGACGGCGTAGCCGTCATTGAATTTGTATAATTTGTCTACTTCAAGCACTACCGGATTAGCGTCCAACCGAATGGTGTGGCCTGCACTTGGCCCAGCAGCTGGGGAGCTAGCTACTAAGGGCAAGCTCGCTGTAGAGGAAGTGCTGCGCAATGCCGTCCCGTCCGCAATGTGGCGGGGCTGACTGGGCATGCTGGTTTCCAAAGCGGTAGCATAGCGCAGCAGGTTAGCCACGTACTCTTGGTAGTCGCCAGTTTTTACATGTTCTTTAGCCACTTGCTTTTGCAGCAGCACAGCCCTAATAGTAGTGGTACGGCACGCTTCCGCACCTGCTTCAAAAGTGCTGTATAAGAAATCTACTCCTTCACGCTTCAGCAAGGTGAAATGAAATGTGCCGGGGCACGAGTTATCAGCACCGTCCATGGGAAAAGGAACTGATACATCAAACATCGGGACGCTACCTCCTGCCCCCGCGAAGTCGGCATCCAGGAACTTGTAGAAGTAGTGCGCATTGTTTCTGAACCTGGTAAGTCCAAGCTCAACTTGATTAGGCGTCAGGGCCTCAAAAGTGCCTATCCCCACCTCAATATGTCCAGCGACAGGCTCACCGGCAGGTGGAGTGACAATTATCTCGCCTATCCATTTGAATTTTAAGGCCGAAGGAGGGGCTTGCTGGGCAACGGCTTCGTGAGCTAGCAGGCTGGCTAGTACCAAGCAGAATAGCCGCCAAAAGCTGCTTCTTTGCTGGAAATAAGTGTATTTATGCCTCATAAAATGATAGTTGAAAGCCTTAGTTAAAAGGGTGGTCTAAATGTTAATCGGCAAACTTCTTTGCAGTTTCGCTGACCTGCGACGAGTAAAATATCAACTATTGAAAAGCAAGTGGCTATCAGCGCAAGGCAACTCCTTTAAGGATTAAAGTATAGTTTTCTGTCGCATCGGCCGAGATTAATTGTGCGTTGATTATGAATGGGTTTCTGTATAAAGTGGGGCTGTTGTGTGCCTTGGTTGCTAGGCAGTCAACCGACTTGTTCAGTAACAGGGAGGCTTTGACAAACAGCCCTAAAGCCGCTGGTGGCGAGCTTTTGGCCTGTGAGCGTTACGACAAAGTCAGGCTCGCTTAACTTCTGTACCAAGCATTTAACCGAGGCCACAAGTGGGTAGCTAAGCAGAACGGTTGACTGAAAACAGCTATTAATTGAATTACCCTGTGTTAGTGCCTCCTCTTCCGATGCCGCCGCACGTGATTTCCTCTTAGTTTAGGCGGGGCAGCTTGGGTGAGGGGGGGAGCAACGCCCGTTACTGGCTGCAAAAAGTTCTGCATCTCGGCGGGTTCGTGTGTCGTTTGGGGAAGCTTGAATTCTATAACATACCACACAACCAGGCCCAGCCCGGCTACCGTGACCCCCAACCCCACTAAGAACCAGTTGCGTATCTTTTTCAAACGAGCGGGCGGGAAGGCTCGGTCAAAGGCTCGCTGAAGTGCTGGCACGCATAAGGAGAACAAATAACCCCCTACCCACAAACTGCTTATTATAATCAGTAAAATGAGGCCAATTTGCTTTCGTTGCTCGTAGCCATAGCGAAGCTTATCCTGTGTAATCAGCATTAAACCAAGGCCCACCACTATTGCTGACACCAAGGCTAACCGAAGCAGTCGCGGGATACCCATGACGAATTCGGCCGCTCTTTCTCCCGGCAGTAGGTCACCAAGGTTAGGATTTCTCGCAGCCTGTTCAGCTGCTCTCCGACCTTCCTGCCACCGGCTATAAGCTGCACCCGATAAGTTAATGGGAGGCAAAGAGGAGTTACCGTAGCGGCCAGCGCGGTAAGCATCGTCAGGTGTCATAGCACAAGCTCGTGTATAATTAGTACAGCCAGCAAGTTAGGGAAGAAATTTTTTTATAAACATATATATTTATATTTTAAACAAACGCTTCCTGCGTACTACTACTAGTTAATAGACGCTATAATCTACAGGGTTTGGCTAGGCATCGCTTCATAATTAGCCTCAACTAGTAATAATTATGATAGTTGAGCGTACGGGTACCGCATTTGGAGGCGACTCGCTAAACTTCTGTACCAACCTTTTAACTGAGGCCAATTCTGTGCTGTCTGCTTTGCCACCTGATTCCCGGTCCGTGAATACCTGATAGATGGTGCCGGGCCGCTCGGCAAACGCGCGCAGCTGATACAGCTGGTTCTCCAGGTCCTGACCTTTGTCTTTCGTCGACACGCGGGCGTAAATAGCGACTCGCATACCTCTCTTGTTACGCTACCGCTGCTAGCGACTGATATAGCGGATATTTTTGCCTTCGCCCTCGAAATACACCACTTGCGCATCGCCAAATACCAAGAGCGTACCTAGGCCCCAGCCAACAACGGCACACAAGGCTTCCGGCAGTGGCAGGCGCTGCGTATCAAGGCTTTTGTTGTCACTGATGACATAACAGGTGCTCGTCGATAGGCCATGCCGCTGGAGCGTTTGCTTAATAGTCTCTTCCTCTAAGCCTATCACCTGTTCAAACGCTTCCATCTTCAGGAAAACGGTCGCGCTATGCAGGTCCGCCAGCAGCTTGCCACGATTTCTCGGCGAGGTTACAAAGGAGAGATAGCGGTCGCGTTTCGCTTTTACAACAAACCGACTCACAACTTTTACTTCTAGGTCTAAGTCTTGAGCCATGCCTAAAGTTAGCGGTCGCGCATACCTTATAACTCCTCCGTTCTACTCGAAAATACCATCCAAGAAACGGTGTCGAAAAACACCCTGAAAAATCTGCATTTCCAGCTTAGCAAGGCACTCTGTTCAGGTTTTTAAGAGACGGTCCTTTTTTGGAGAGCTCAGCAAGCATAGTTCACAAACCCAAAGGCAAAGGCAAAACTTTCGGAACCTACCTCTTGACCTGGCAAAAAGTGGGTTTTCGGTTCTTCTAGTGGAGTAGGAGAGGGGTATCAAAATTGCGCGCCTTCATGAGCATCCTGTAGCTGAGTAACGATAAGTCAGTTTAGCAATTGGCTGCTACTTGGATAAGGCTGCTTCACCTACCACAAAATAATACCCTCCAATGGTCTGTAAAACGTGCATTTCCAGAAAGAATTGGCTCTTAGGTGGCACCGAACTGTATTAGCAAAGTGGTAGGACGCCTCCCAAAACAGCTAGTTACAACGTCTATATTCGCTGAAGCAGACGTTGTAACTAGCTGTTTTTAGAGGTTTGGGCAAGTGCTCTCCTACTCCTTTACTCCACCACCAAGCGCAGGGCTGTGGCGCCGGTGCGCACCACGTACACGCCCGTGGCCAGCCCAGCCGGCAGCACTAGCGCGGCGGTGCCGGTGGCATCGGCGGTGGCCGTGGCTACCGGGCGGCCCAGCGCATCGTACACCGTTACTACTGTGCCGGCCTCCGCGCCCGTGAGGGTGGCCGCGCCGCTGTGGGCCGGGTTAGGAAACAAGCTCAGGCCGGCCGCCGCGCCCGTCAGGGCCACCGTGCGCACGGGCGAGTAGCTAAACGTGCCGTCCAGGTCCATCTGCTTCAAGCGGTAGTAGAGCAGGGCCGCGCCAGCGGGCAGCTGTGCGTCCAGCAGCTGGTAGCTACGGGCGCTGCTGCTGCTGCCAGCGGCGGCCACTGTGCCGAGGCGGGTAAACGTACGCCCGTCCAGGCTGCGCTCCACCTCAAACGAGGTGCTGTTCACCTCGCTGGCCGTAGCCCAGGCCAGGGCCACGGCGGCCGGCCCCGCCGTGGTGGCCGTGAAGCTGACCAGCTCCACCGGCAGGGGGTTTCGGACATCGCCCAGCGTCCAGAGCGAGAAGTTGCCGATGCCGCCCAGGCTGGCGGTGTAGGTCAGGGGCTGGCTGCCGTTGGCTGCCGTGCTGCTGAAGCTAGCCGCTGCCTGCTGCTGCCAGCTGGCCCCCGCGTCGTCACTCTTAAACAGGCGCAGGCGGCTGCCCGCGATGCTGTTGAGCTCGTCGTCGCGCACGGTCAGGGCCAGGGACACGTTGAGGCCGGTTTTGACGGTGGGCTGGATGTCGAAGTAGCGCCGCACGCTCTGGCTGGTGCCGGCCCCGCTCAGGGCCGTGCCCGTGACGCGGCGCACCAACGTGCTGCCGGGCAGGATAGCGCCGCTGGGCGTGAGCGTCAGGCCCAGCCCGCCGAAGGTTTCGGCTTGGCCGGCCGTCGCCAGGGGGCGGGTGGTTTGCACGGTGCCCGTGACGTAGCCGCCGGCGTCTTCGCTGAGGGTGGCCGTGGGACCGAGCGTGAGCGTGTTGGCCCCTGTGAGCAGCACGCCGTTGGACAGGGTGGCCGCCGCCGTGGCCGTCACGCTGTTGGTCAGGGTCAGGGTAAAGTTGTTGCCGCCGCTGGTGGTGAAGGCCAGCGCCCGCACGGTGGCCGGCAGGCCGGGGCCGGTGACCGGCACCGAGGCGCGGGTGTACACGTAGCTGGCATCGGGGCTGAACGAGCGGGTGCCCGTGACCTGGATGCTGCCCGTGCTGCCGGTGGCGCTGATGCCGTCGGGCGAGCAGATGCGCAGCGTGCCGCCCGCCGCCAGCGTGAAGCTGCCGGGGCCGCTGAGGGTGGTGCAGCCATCGTCCAGGGTGCCGCCGCTGGCTACCGTGGTGCTGCCGGCCACGAAGGTGCGGGCGGCCAGCGTGCCCACCCCGCCGCTTAGCACGGTGATGCTGTTGTAGAGGCCGGCCCCGATGGTCTGGCCGGCGGTGCTCACCACCAGGTCGTCCAGGGGCACGGGGGTGATGCTCACGGCCCCGTTGCCGGTGGCCGAAGCCACGCTGTAGCTGATGCCGGTGCTGCCCGTGGGCATCACCCACGACGAGCCGCCCCCGCTGCCGTCAGGGCTGGAGCCGCCCCCGCCGCCGTAGTAGCCCCCGCCCCCGCCGCTGTCGTAGCTGGCGCCGGTGCCGTTGCTGCCGCTGGGGCTGTTGGAACCCCCGCCGCTGCCGGCACCCGGCCCGCTCTGGGTGGCCCCGTAGCCTATGCTGTTGGGATACGGGCCGGTGCCGTTGCCGCCGTTGGGGGTGCCCCCGTTGCCCCCGGTGCCGCCGTCGCTGCCGCCGCCGCCGCCGGCCACTACCAGCGCGTTGCGGGTGGGGAGGTAGTCGCTGGTGCTGCCCGCCGCGCTGGCCCGGCGCACGTCGCTGGCCCCGCCCCCGGCCCCGCCAACGTTGCCCGAGCCGCCGCCGTTGTAGCCGCCCACCGGCGTGCTGCTGAGGTCGTTGCTGGCCCCCTGGCCGCCCACCTGCACGGTGAGCACCTCGCCGGGCGTCACGAGCACCGTAGCCTGCGCCCGCGCCCCGTAGCTATAATTAGTACCACCAAAAGTCACGCCCCCGCCGGCCCCGGTGGCTACCACCCGCACGGCCGTGACGCCGGCCGGCACGGTGTAGGTCTGCGGGCCGCCGGTGTAGGCGTAGCTGGTGGTGAGGGGCAGAATGCTGACGCTGCCCGCCCCGGTGGCCGCCGCCACGCTGTAGCTGATGCCGGTGCTGCCCGTGGGCATCACCCACGACGAGCCGCCCCCGCCCCCGGCATAGCCGCTCCGCCCGCTGCCGCCGCCGCCGTAGTAGCCCCCGCCCCCCCCGCAGCCGAAGCTGCTGCTGTTGCCGGCCCCGCCCGTGCCGCTACTGCCCGCGTTGCCGCCGGTGCCCGCGCTGCCGGGGGCCGTCTGGCTGGCCCCGCCTCCCTCGCGGCCGGCATACGCGCTGTTATTGAGCGTACCATCGCCGCCGGTGGGGGTGCCGCCGTTGCCGCCCGTGGCGGGCGCGGCGTCGCTGCCGCCGCCGCCGCCGGCCACTACCAGCGCGTTGCGGGTGCTCAGGTAGTCACCGGTGCTGCCCGCCGCGCTGGCCCGGCGCACGTCGCTGGCCCCGCCCCCGGCCCCGGACCCGGCACCGTTGCCGCCGTCATTGTAGCCGCCCGCCACGGTGCCGCCGCTGCCGCTGCCGCCCCGCCCGCCTACCAGCACGGTGAGCACCTCGCCGGGCGTGACGGCCACCGTGGCCTGCACCCGCGCCCCGTAGCTGGAGTTGGTATTGCTCAAGTACAGGCCCCCGCTGCCCCCGGTGGCCACCACCTGCACGGCCGTGATGCCGGCCGGCACGGTGTAGGTCTGCGCCCCGCCGGTGTAGGCGTAGGTGGTCGTGGTCTGGGCGCGGGCGGCGGTGCCGGCCAGGCCCAGCAGCAGTAGGGGCAGCAGCGCCCGGCGGGCCCGGCCGGCCGGGGCAGCATCCACGGGCCGGCAGCCGGTGAGCGGGCGCAGCAGGAAGGAATAAGGTAGCATTGATAACAACGGGTTAGTAGTGGCAGAAATTTCGCTGGCCGACGGGGCTGCTCGCCGCGCCAGGCTCCCCGGCGGGGTCGGCTGCCCCGTCCAGGCGTGCGCAGCCGGTCCCGCCGGAATCAGCCTGCAAAATTCCCCACTGCCTGCTCAGAACAGGGTCAAATTCCTGCCAATCTTTAGTCGACACCCCACTTTCCAGCATTTTGGCAGAGATTTACCCCTCTTCAGCCAGTCCGTGGCTGATTTCTGCCCATTCGCCCGGTACGGGGGCGGGCCACTGCCGCCGCCCGCCCGTGTCCGCCGGCCCCCAGGCCGGTTCCGCGCCCCGTCCGAATTGCTAGTCGCGAGGGGCGCGGTAGTCGCCGGGCCGGCGGCCAACCCGCCCGGTGCAGCGGTGGCCGAAGTACCTGGCCGAGGCAACACCCACCGCCCCGGCCACCTGGGCCACCGGGCCCCCGGCCCGGCCGCTACCAGCTGCCGGGCCGGGGGCCGGCGCCGCTCGCGCAGCCAGGTGCCCCTTTCCCAGCGGCCACCAAAAAGCCCGTCGCGAGGGGCGACGGGCTTTGGCAAGGTAAGCGAATCGGATAGCGGCCTATTCCACCGTGAGGCGCAGGGCCTGGCTGCCGGTGCGCACCACGTACACGCCCGTGGCCAGCCCAGCCGGCAACACCAGCGTGGCCGTGCCGGTGGCATCGGCCGGGACCGTGGCTACCGGGCGGCCCAGGGCATCCAGCACCGTTACCACCGCGCCGGGCTGCGCGCCGGTGAGCGTGGCCGCGCCGCCGCCGGGGGCCGGGTTGGGGTAGAGGCTCAGGCCGGCCGCTGCGCCTGACAGTGTCACGGCCCGCACGGGCGAGTAGCGGAAGGTGCCGTCCAGGTCCACCTGTTTCAAGCGGTAATAGAGCAAGGCCGCGCCGGGCAGCTGCGCGTCCAGCAGCCCGTAGCTACGGGCGCTGCTGCTGCTGCCAGCGGCGGCTACCGTGCCGAGGCGGGTAAACGTGCGCCCGTCGAGGCTGCGCTCCACCTCGAAGGCGGCGCTGTTCAACTCCGAGGCCGTGGTCCAGGCCAGGGCTACGGCGGCCTGGCTGGGGGCGGCGGTGGCCGTGAAGGCCGTGAGCTGCACCGGCAGCGGGCTGCTGGCCCCGGTCAGGTAGAACTCCGAGAAGTGGTCGGCCACCTGGGCTTCGGCCGTGAACCAGTCGGCGCCGGCCAGCACCGTGGCTGGGGCGGCTAGCAGGCGGCGCTCGCCGGCCGGGTCGTTGTTGGCCAGGTCGCAGTCCTCGCTGGCGCCGCTGTACTGGCTGGCTTTGAGGGTGGCGGCCGTGGCGCTGGCATCGGCGGCCGTCAGGCGGGTTAGCTCGCTGCTCAGGCCGTAGAAGCGCACCCGCACGCTCTGGCCGGGGAAGGTCTGGTTGGTAGCCGTGAGGAAGAAATTGCGGTCGAGGTAGGCGCGGTTGCCGCCGTCGCGGCGCACGGCGCTGCCCGTAGCCGTGCCCAAGGCCGTGACGCCCACCGACACGGTGCCCAGGTTGTAGGTGTCCTCGATGGCGGCCACTACGGCCCCGCCCGCGCCGGGCAGGCGCAGGTAGCGCCACACGCCCGCCCCGCCCGTGCCCGATACGCTGATGCTAGCCGTGGCCAGGCAGCCGCTGGCGGCGGCGCTGCGGTACACTTGCAGCACCTCGAAGGCCGGGCTGCCTGCGGCATTGGTGCCGCCGGTGCCCACCACCACGGCGCTGCTGCCCGCCGCCGCGCCCACCGGCACCACGGCCGTGAGCGAGGTGGGCGAGGTATAGGTGACGCTGCTGGCCGCCACCCCGCCAAAGCTGACGGTGCTGCCGGCCGTGAAGCCCGTGCCGGTGAGCACCACCGCCTGCCCCGGCAGCTCGGCCGCCGGGCTGATGGCCGTGAGCTGCCCCGGCTGCGGCAGGGCGAACGGACTGCTGGCCACCCCGCAGCTGGCCGCCACCGCCACGGTGCCCGTGGCTGCGGCCCCGGCCGGCACCACAAACGAGAAGCCCGTGTCGGTGAGGTTGGAGACGCTGGCAAAGGCGTTGGCCCCGTTCACAGTAAGGGCCGTGAGGCCCAGCAGGCCCGTGCCCGTCACGGCCACGGTGCTGCCCACCGGGGCGCTGGCGGGCGAGAAGCTGGTCAGGCTCACGCCGTTGAACACCAGCACCGGCGCGTTGCGCTGGGTGGTGCTGCCGTCGCCCACCTGGCCGTAGTAATTGTAGCCCCAGGCCCACACGGCGCGGCAGCTGCTTTGTTCGCCCGCCGTGTGGTAGCCGCCCGCCGCCGCGCTAATCCAGTTCGTGGCAGTGCCCACCTGCCCGAACACGCCTACGGGGGTGCCGACGCTCTGGCCTTGGGAATTGCTGCCACAGGCCCAGAGCGTACCATCGGCCCGTAGCGCCACCGTGTGGCTTTCGCCGGCCGCCACGCTGGTCCAGTTTAGGTCGGTGCCTACTTGCGTCGGAGCGTCGGCAGGTTGCCTGACGTTGACGGCGAAACCCAGCTGACCGTAATTATTATTGCCCCAAGACCAGAGCGAGCCGTCGGCCCGCAGGGCTAGCGTATAGTTTGGGCCCGCTGCCGCACTTACCCAGTTGGTGGCCGTGCCCACCTGCGTCGCTAAACTAATTCGTAGGATGGGGGTACCGCCTAGGGTGGGGATGCCTAGTTGATTATTGCTGTTGTCGCCCCAAGCCCAAAGCGTGCCATCCAACATTACGCCCACTGAGTGAAGGTCTCCCGCCTCCACGCTCGCCCAGGTGGTGATGTTGTATGCGCTCGATGGCGGAGTGACAATTGTCGGCACACGGCTAATACTGCCTGCGGCAGAGCCCAACTGCCCAACGCTGTTGCTACCCCAGGTATAGAGCGTGCCAGCAGAGGTCAGTCCCAAGGTATGGGAGGCCCCCGCCGCCACATTTGCCCAGTTGGTGGCGGTGCCTACCTGCACGGGCACGCTGCTATCGGCCGCGCTGCCATTGCCCAGCTGGCCCTGGAAGTTTTCACCCCAGGCCCAGAGCGTGCCGTCGGTTTTCACCGCCACCGTGTGGAAGTCGCCCGCCGCCACACTCACCCAGTTGGTAGCCGTGCCTACCTGCACGGGCACGCTGCTGCTGGTCGTGCTGCCATTGCCGAGCTGGCCGAAGGCGTTGTTGCCCCAGGCCCAGAGCGTGCCATCGGCCCGCACCGACATTGTATGCGCGTAGCCCGTGGCCAGGGTTTTGGCTCGCGAGAACAGAACCCCGGTGCTCGTGAAGGTGCCCCGCGTTATCTGCACTGGCCCGCTTTGGGCCCCGGCGGGTACCACTACCCCGGTGATGCTTGTGCCCGCCGCATTCACTACGAAGCCGCTCGTCACCACCTTCACCCCTGCACTGCCGGCAAAGACGATGCTGGTGGTGCTCGATAAGTTGATACCCGTGAGGGTGAGCACCGTGCCCGGCACCCCCACGAACGGGCTCACCGTCGTTAGCGTGGACAGGATGGTAAAGGCCGTGGTGCTGACCGTGCCGCAGTCGAGCGTCACAGTCGTGTTGGGGGTGGTGGAGGGCCCGCCGGCCGGCACCACAAACGAGAAGCCCCTATCGGTGAGGTTCGTTACGCTGGCAAAGGCGTCGAGCCCGTTCACATTTAGCGCCGTTATGCTAATAAGCCCACTGCCCGTCACGGCCACGGTAGTGCCTGGCACTGCGCTGGCGGGGCTGAACGTGAACAGCACGCCGGCTACCGCGTCGTATATAATCACGGGCACATTGCTGTTGGTGCTGCCGTTGCCTAGCTGGCCATAGTTGTTGCTGCCCCAGGTCAAGAGCACGTTGCAGCCTTGTTCGCCCGCCGTGTGGCCACGGCCCGCCGATACGCTGTTCCAAGGGGTGGCCGTGCCCACCTGCACGGGCACGCTGCTGCTCGTGGTGCTGCCATTGCCCAACTGGCCAGAGGTGTTGCCGCCCCAGGCCCAGAGCGTGCCGTCGGCCCGCACGGCGGCCGTATGGGTTTGGCCCCCATCCACGCTTACCCAGTTCATGCCGGTGGCTACCTGCACCGGACTAGGACTATTGGTGCTGCTGCCATTGCCCAACTGGCCATAGATATTGCTGCCCCAAGCCCACAGGGTACCATCGGTTCGCACGGCTGCCGTGTGGAGGTACCCCGCCGTCACGCTGGCCCAGTTCGTGGCCGTGCCCACCTGCACGGGCACGCTGCTGCTCGTGGTGCTACCACTGCCCAACTGGCCAGAGGTGTTGCTGCCCCAGGCCCAGAGCGTGCCGTCGGCCCGGAGCGCCACCGTGTGGGCCTGGCCTGCTGAGGCGCTCACCCAGTTCGTAGCCGTGCCCACCTGCACCGGACTGGTGCGCTGCGTGGTGCTGCCGTCGCCCAGCTGGCCGTCGCTGTTTCTGCCCCACGCCCAGAGCGTGCCGTCGGCCCGCACCGCCACGGTGTGGTTGCTGCCCGCCACCACGCTCACCCAGTTGGTGGCCGTGCCTACGCGCCCCGGACTGCTACGCCGGATATTCGTGCCGTCGCCCAGCTGGCCGCTGCCGTTGTCGCCCCAGCTCCAGAGCGTGCCGTCGTCCTTCACCGCCGCCGTGTGTAGCTCGCCCGCCGTAGCGCTTACCCAGTTGGTGGCTGTGCCCACCTGCACGGGCACGCTGCTATCGTTAGTGGTGCCGTTGCCCAGTTGGCCGAAGGCGTTGTCGCCCCAGGCCCGGAGCGTGCCTTCGGGCCGCACCGCCACGGTGTGGGTATCGCCCGCGTCCAGGGTTTTGGTCCGGGTGAACAAGAACGTACCCACGATGCCGCTGGTGCCCATCACCAGCACCCGCCCACTCTGGGCCCCATAGGGTACCATCACCCCGGTAATGCTCGTGCCCGCCGCGTTCACCACGAAGCCGCTTCTCACCACCCGCCGCCCCCCGGTGCCGGGAAAGACAATGCTGGTCGTGCCCGTCAGGTTGGTGCCCGTCAGGGTGAGCATCGTGCCCGGCAGCCCCACGAACGGACTCGCCGTGAGATTGTACGGGGGCAGGCTGGCGGGCAGCGCAACCGAGGTCGAGGCCGAGGGCAGGGTGTACTGCACGAAGCCCGCCGTGGTGGGCTGAAAGCGCCCGACTTCCAGGCCGTTGAGCAGCACCCGCACCACCTGGTCGGCCGGGGCCGTGCCCCGCTGCGCGCCGTAGAGGCGCACCCGGTAGTTGCCCACTACCAGCAGCGGCAGCACCTGGCTGATGTAGCCGCTGCCGCTGCTGGTGGTTTGCAGGAAGGCGACGCGGGCCCCATTGGGGGCGTTGGGGGCGTTGAAGGCGCTGCCATTGGCGGCAATGCCGCTGTTGCTGTCGAACGTCCAGTCGGCCCCGGCGGGGTTGTAGCCGTAGTTGCCATTGCTCAGCGGGCCGCTGGTTTCAAAGCTGGCGTTGAGCACCGTGGCGCTGGTGCCGACGCTCACGTTGAGCAGCTCCACCTGGTCGACAAAGGCCGTCACGTCGGTGGCCGTGCCCCGGCTGGCGCTGCCCAGCGCTTCGAGCCACAGCACAGCATCGACCGCGAACGCCGTGCTCGTGTACGTGGTGTAGCCGGCACCGAAAGCGGGCGTGAAGGTGCCCACCGCCGTGCCGTCCAGCAGCACGCGCACGCCCTGCGCGGCCGTGTTGGTGGGCCGCTGGGCCAGTTGCAGCCGCACCTGGTAGTTGCCGGCGGGCAGCGAGGCCAGCGTCTGGCTAAAGCTGCCCACCCCGTTGCCGTTGCTTTGCAGGTAGCCAGCATTGGTACCATCGGGCGCGGCCGGGTTGGAGGCGTTGCTGCCGTTGGCGACAATGCCGCTGTTGGCAGCAAAGGCCCAGCCAGCCCCCGGGGTTTCGAAGCTGGAATTCATCACGGCACTGGCCACCACGGTCCCGGTGGCCACATTTAGCACCACCACCTGGTCGATAAAGACGCTGGCATCAACACCGGAGCCCGCCGCCACCGTGGCTTGCAGCGTGAGTACGGGAGCGCCGGCCAGGGCCAGCAGCGGCAGCAGCGCCAGCCACAGGCCAGCCAGCAAAGTGCGCCAGGGCCGGGCCAGGGCGGCCGGATAGTGGGGGAGAGGTTTGGGCATAAGATAGGGGATTGAGAACCGAGTGAGCCGTTAGGCCGGGCGTGCGCGTAGTGGCCGGTAGCAGCCCACAAAATTCCCTCGTCCCTTATCGAAACAGTAGTCTATCCCTGCCAATCTTCGTCTAAAGCCTCCCTTTCCCACATTTTGGCAGGAATAGACTCCTGTTGGCCAGCGACTGGCCGGCTTTTTGGGTTGCCAGCCAAAACCGGCTGCCGGCCAACGGATTCCCCAGCCCGGCCGAAGTGCTAGGCCTTGGGCGCGCGGTAGTCGCTGGGCCGGCGGCCAAACCGCTCGGCGTAGAGTCTGCTGAAGTGCTGGGCCGAGACAAAGCCCACCGCCGCCGCCACCGCCGCCACCGTGTCGGAACCGCCGGCCTCGAGCAACTCCCGGGCCTGGTGCAGGCGCAGCTCCCGTAGCCAGGCGGCGGGCGTGAGGCCGGCCAGCTCGCCCAGCCGGCGGTACAGCGTCCGTTCGCTCAAGCCCAGCAGGCGGGCCAGCTCGGGCGGGCCAAACTGCTCGTCGGGCAGGTACGCGGCCACCTCCTCCTGCCACCTCGCCAGCTGCTCGGGCGCCCCGGCCGGTGAGGCCGCTACTTCGGGGTTGACGGCTTCGGCAACTGCGGTTGCCGACGCGGCCCGGGTGGCTGGAGTAGCGGCGGTCGATTCGTCCGGCGCGTCGTCGGGCTGGGCGGCAAACTGGCGGCGCACGCCGTAGCGGGCCAGCAGCACCTGCACGCGGGCCAGCAGTTCGGCCGGGGCGAAGGGCTTGGTCAGGTAGTCATCCACGCCCACGGTGAGGGCGGCCCGGCGGTGGGTGTCGTCGGCGCGGGCCGTGAGCATGAGCACCGGCACGCCCGCCTGGGCCGGGTCGGCCTTGAGGCGGGCCAGCAGCTCGGTGCCGCTCAGGCGCGGCATCATGGCATCGGTGGTGATGAGGTCCACGGGCGCTTCGCGGCTCAGCACCTCCAGTGCCTCCTGGCCGTCGGCAGCGGTGAGCACCTCGCAGGTGGGGGCCAGCAGCCCGCGCAGGTACTCACGCAAATCGGGCTCATCTTCCACCACCAGCACGCGGGGCTTGGCGGAGCTAAAAGGTGAAAGGGAAGCGTTAAAAGCCAAGGGTACGGGCGCAAGCGTGATGGGCAACGCTGCCGCATCCGGTTCTGTTTCCGCCATTCTATCGGCTTCGCTTTTCTCAGCTCTTTCGAATGTTACCTCCTCACTTTTAGCTAGTAACTCCACTTCAACCGCCGAGAAGCGGAGCGTGAAGGCCGCGCCCTGTCCCGGCGTGCTGGCTAGCGTGAGGGTGCCGCCCAGCAGCTCGGCCAGCTCGCGGCTCAGGGCCAGGCCCAGGCCGGTGCCGCCCTGCGCTTGGTTTTGCGGGCTTTGGTAGAAGCGCTCGAACACCCGCTCCTGCTCGGCCGGGGCGATGCCGGGGCCAGTATCGCGCACGGTCAGGGTGTAGTAGCCATCGGCGGCGGGCAACGCGGCCGTCAGGGCCACCGTGCCGCCCGCGGGCGTGTGGTTGAGCGCGTTGCTGAGCAGGTTGGTCAGAATCTGGTCTACCTTGTCGGCATCGAGTAGCAGGTGCAGCCCCTCGGGCAGCGGCTCCGCCCCGTGCAGGGCCAGGCCCCGGGCGGCAGCCAGCGGCGTAAACTGCCCCACCACCCGGCGCAGCAGCGGCGCCACGGCCGTGGGCGCTGCCTCCACGGCGAGGCGGCCGGCCTGCAGCTTGGTCAAATCTAGAATGCGGTTCACCAGCTCGTGCAGGCGCTGGGCGTGGCGGTGGGCCAGGGCCACGGGGCCGCGCACGGCGGCGGGCAGCTTCTGGGCCGGGTTATCGAGCAGGGTTTCAAGCGGGCCGAGCACCAGCGTGAGCGGGGTGCGCAGCTCGTGGCTGGCGTTGGCGAAGAACTGGTTTTTGGCCGCGTCCAGTTCCCCCAGCCGCTCGGCCTGGGCTTGCAGGCGCTCGGCCTGCGCCTGCAAGCCCAGGCCCTGGGCCTGTAGCTGGGCGGTTTGGGCGGCCAGCCGCCCGTTTAGGCGGCGGGTGGTGCGCAGGGCCAGCGCAATGGCCAGCGCCAGCAGCGCCAGCAGCGCGGCCCCGGCCGCGGCCAGGCGCACCAAGTGGGACTGCTGGCGCGCGCGCGCGGTGAGGTTCGTAATCTGGGCGGCCTGCTCGCGGGCGCGAAACCGGGTTTCGGTTTCCGCCAGGGCCGCAAACTGCTGGGCCTGGCGCAGCGTGTCGGTGAGGCCCTGGGTGCGGCGGGCGTAGTAGAGCGCGCTGTCGTAGCGGCCGGCCTGGGTATAGGCCTGGGTGAGCAGCTCGGTGAGTTGGCTTAGGGGCAGCAGGCTGCCCGACTGCTGGTAGCTGCGTTGCAGGGGCCGCAGCAAGGTCAAGGCCGAGGCTGGCTCACCCATGGCCAGGGCAAACTCTGCCAGGGCCTGGCGGGGCTTGGGCTGCGGGGCGGTACCGGGGTTTTGGGTGAGCAGGGCCACGGCCTGGGCCAGCAGGCGGCGCGCGCGGTCGGGGTGGGCGCGGTGCTGCTGCCAGGCGGCTAGGCCCAGCGTCAGGGCCCGGGCCTCGGCGTAGGGCAGGTCGCGGGCCGGCCAGCCGGCCACGGTGGTGTCGGCGGTGGCCCCGTAGGGCAGCCAGGTGCGGGCGCGGCCCAGCCAGGGGGCCGCCGCGGCGGGCCGGCCAGCTTGCAGCGCCACTTGGGCCGGCACCAGGCTCAGGTGCGTAAGCAGTAGGGCGTTGTAGGGGGCAGCCCGCAGCGTGGCGGGCGGGGTGTCGGCTTGCAGCAGGGCGGCGGCCTCGGCGGCCAGGGTGCTGGCGTAAGCGGCTGGGTGGCGGCCGTGCCCTTCCATCAGCAGAGGCAGGTAGTAGTTGAGCAGCACGTCGGCCACTCCCTGTCCGGCTTCACCGTTGCTGCGCGGCGCGTGGCGGCGGTAGGTGTTCAGCGCCTGCTCATAGGCTTGCTCGGCCTGGGTATAGCTGCCCTGCGCGGCGTAGGTTTCGCCAATCAGGCATTGCGTCCAGCCCAGGCCACTCACCGCGTCTTGCTGCTGGTAGAGGCGCCGCGTGCGCTCGTAGTAGCGCAGGGCCAGGGGCAGGCGGCCCAGGGCGCGGCAGGCCGAGCCGGCACCCGCCAGGATGCCGGCCAGGTGGACTTCTTTCAGTTCGCGGGCGGTGGGGTAGCCGATGCTGTCGAAGCCCGCCACCCGAAACTGCCAGGCCGCCTGCTGGAAGTAGTAGAGCGTGCTGTCGTAATTGCCCCGGGCATAATACTGCCGGGCCAGTTGGTCGGCCAGCCTTATCACCACGACCGGCTGCTGCCGCGCCTGCCGCGCCCCGGCCAGCCGCCAGGCCCGCCCTAGGTAGCGGGCAGCCGAGTCGGGGCGGAGTAGGGTCCGAAATTCATCGGCCCGATGCACGTAGGCCAGCAGCCGACGCAGCGAGTCGGCGGGCGGGCGGGAACGGGCGGCCTGCTGATGGGCCGGGTCGTTGCCTGGGGGTGGCGGTGGGGCCAGGGCGCGGGGCCGCGAACGCAAGGTAGCGGCGGGTGCCCGCTGCCCTGCGTCGCCATTAGCCGCCCCGTCGGCGTAGGCGAACTGCCCAGCCCGTAGCCGGCGCAAGTAGGCCGCCTGAGTGGTCGGGCGGGAGCCAGCGCAAGTAGGCCCGAGCAGCAGCAGCGCGCCAAACAGCCAGCGCATCGCCGCCTGTCGGCGGCCTACGGCCGATTGCGGCAACAGCGCGGAAAGGAAAGGCATAGTGGCTTCAAGGCGAGCGCAGTGCCCGGGCATAAGAGGCGTCAAAAGTAGGCCCTAATCCCCGTACATACGAAGGCTGCTTCAGAATACAGTGCAGCGTGTATACCGTTAATCAGTCGTTCGTTTAAGAAACGTTATAAACTCAACAGTACTACTTACTTGGTTTTACTTTCTAACCATGCCTGTTGGCTTTCTAACCACGCCTGTTGGAAATTTTCAAACAGCGTGCGGGCCTGGGGGGAAAGGTGGCTGACGAACTGAGGTAGGACCTCTTTATGGCCAATAACCTCTTCAAATACTTGAAGCCATAACACATCTTCCGTACGCTGCCCGCCCAGTTGGAAAGATGTGTTTATAAAGTCTATACACCTCTGAAAGAGAGAAGTATTCGTATGATTGGCGAGTAAAAACCGGGAGAGCTCGCCGATTACCATGTAGATTTCGTCGGGGTCATCTACCTCGAATACGGTGATAAACTCCGGTACTGCGTCAAGCAGCTTGGTAGAAATAGTCGGGTAGTATTCGTCAGGCTGGAAAACTAGAGCAGGAGTCATCGTTAATTGAATTAAATAAAGTAATTATCTGGTCAATCTGCATTCCTTTTTTCTTGGAATAGTTGATTAATATAATGCGTGCTTATCCGACAAGCCTCGGAAAAGTGACGGTTTTGGCCCTCCCAGCCACTGCGACCGGCGTGGTACTTTACCGGATAAGCTATCCTTCGATTAACCTTTGGACCAAACTTTCAACCAAGGCCAATAACAGGCTTTTTACGTATTGCAAACGACCGTTTACAATACCTAAAAAGGCAGCAGGTCTGTGTTAGGTTGGATTAAGCTTTCAACCTGTCCGGTCGAACTGGACCACCTCCCCTTTGAGCACTCATCGCGGTAGCTTCCGTTAAGCTATTAAATATATAGGTTATCAGTCAGTTTGCTTGGTCGAGAGAAGTTGAGTGCGTAGGTGTCGAACACTTTGCCGATATACGCGCTGTCGTTATCAACCTGAACGCGTTCGGTCACCAAGCTCAATTACCACTACAAGCGTAGCCTTATGAGTAGGGGACCCGTAAGGGGACCCAATAGTCATCGTACCTAGTCGCAGGTAGTCATTGGTAGACTATGAGGTTTTTATTAATGCCAAGAAGCCATTTAGAAACTGTCACCAGACACCTTTAGACACATCTAGATGACAGTTTCTAGCCCCCTACGGACTACAACTACCACCTGAAATAGCCAGGAGGCACAATTTGCCCACTACAGCATGCTGGAAACAACACGCTGTAGTGGGTTTTCTGCTTTGGGCGTTTTGCAACCATTTAGCAGAGGCTTTTCCGAAATACTATGGCGTGCCCTGCCCGTCTTCCTACACCTGTGCCGATGGCACCAGTCAGGTGTGGTTTTAGGTCGTTATCAACCGGGTAGTAAAGTGGCTATTGCTCGACCTGCACTGGCCAGCCAAGTTTTTCAATGAGGTGGCGGGCAAGGCGCTGCTCCGCTGGCGGGGCGATAAGGAAGCCGACGACCTTAACATTCAGGTAGGCCAGGAGATGGGCCGGGTCAATAGCCTATTTGTTGCTTGGCGCCTGCGCGAGTAAGGCCTGACGATGCCCGAATTTCTGAAGGATTTCAACAGCAAGCTGAACCGCGGCAGCTTCTGCGATTACTTCGAAACCAAGTTCAACGAGCGCTGAGGCTAGCCAAAGAAGAAGCGCCAAATCCACCTTAGCTCAATAGCGAAGTATACTAGCACCGCCCAACTCAGCAGCATCAGGCTGCCCCAGCGCAGTAGGTACCCAGATTGGTTACGGGCAAATAAGTCGCGGTGCCTGACCAACTGATAGATAGCCCCCACTACGACCAGCGCAACCGCTAGTTTGATGAAGCCCAAGCCCTGGTGCAGAGTCAGCCCCAGCAGCGTGAGCAGCTCGCTAGTGGGCGGGAGGAAGGCGTGCATTATCCGGTTGTTAAAAGTTGTCCTACCTGAAACTAGCAAGGCCGCGAATCTAGTTCACCACATAGCTAGCTACCGTAGCGGCCGGCCCCGCCAGCGCCCGCTACGCTACCAGGCAGCTCAACAATAGCACCGTGAAAAAGCCGAAAGAGTTGGCCAAGAGCGCTAAGGAAGAATAAGCGGCCGAGAATAGCAAAAAGAACAGCTGATTTATACCCCTGTCACGCAACCAATTTTTTGTCAAGCCATGCCACTGCACCCCGAACTAGACAAAAAGCTCAGCAAAATCTACGAGCCCAAAACCACCATCGACGACGTGTTTAAGGGCTACGACATCACGTTCACTACCAACGAGCATGGCGAGCCGGTGCTGCTGTTTTTTGGCAAGCGCCGGCCCGATGGCCTCATTGTCGGTGAGCGCTACACGCGCACCATCAAGCGGCAGCCCGGCAGCCTGGAGGTGAAGTCCAGCCACTGGGACAACCAGGGTAAGATTATGCGCTAGCCGGCACCAGCGGCGCTACTACATCGGCCTGATGCAGGCGGTGCAGCAGCTGCCGCACCTCGGCCGGGCCGGGTATAATGTAGCGGGCCAGTGAGCGCGGGGCGCTCCCCACTTTTAGGGTGTAGGCCGTGGGCGGCAGCACCTCAAACAGGTCTTCGTCGGTGCGGTCGTCGCCCATCGCCAGGATAAAATCGGGGTGCTCGGTGCCGAGCCAGCGAGCCGCGGCCGCGCCTTTGTGGAGGCCGGCGGGTTTGATTTCCAGTACTTTGTTGCCCTCCAATACCTGCAAGCCGGTGTTGCTGGTCATGAAGTTGAGGTGGCTTAGCAACTCGCGGGCGCGCAGGGCGGCCAGGCCGGCATCGGCGCGGCGGTAGTGCCAGACCAGCGAGTAGTCTTTCTCCTCGATGAGCGAACCGGCGGTGCGCCGCACGTACTGCTCCAGTAGGGGCCGAAACTCGCGCTTCCAGGTGGCTTGCAGCTCTTCCTGAAAAAGGTGCCAATCTTCGCCGTGGCGGCGCAGCCACACGCCATGCTCGGCAATAAAATCGAGCGGCAGCTCCCCGAGCCAGTTCTCAAGCGAGGTGCGGTCGCGCCCGCTGATGACCACCACGCGGTTGCGCGGGTCGTCGGTGAGGGCGCGCAGCAAGTTCAGCAGCTCGGCATCGGGCTGGGCACGCTGGGGGTTGGCATGAAAGCGCACCAGCGTGCCATCGTAGTCGAAGAGCAGCAAGCGGCGCTCGGCGGCCTGGTAGTTGCCGAGCAGCTGGGTAGTGGCTTCGGTATTGAGGGCATCGGTGGCCAGGGTTTGCTGCTTTATCTTGCTGTACGTCAGGCGGTCCATAAACAGCTTGGTCCAGGCAAAGACGTCGTATTGGCGCACCAGCTCCTGCATGTGGCGCAGGCGCAGGCATTGCTCGTCTTTGGGCATGGTCAGCGCTTGGTGCAGGGCTTCTACCAGCTGGTTGGTGTCGGTGGGGTTGATGAGGAGCGCATCGGATAGCTCCTGCGCCGCCCCGGCCCGCTCGCTGAGAATGAGCACGCCCGGCCGGTCGCCTTTGCTGGCGATACCAGCGCCACATCGGCCAGGTGGTAGAAGGCAGTTAATTCCTCGAAGGAAAACGAGCGGTAGAAGTAGTTAATCGGGTTCCAGGCGATGGTGCGGTACTGGGCGTTGATGCGGCCCACCAGCTCGTCGATTTCCTCCTTGAGGGCCGCATACTGGGCTACCTGGTCGCGCGAAGGCACTACCACCATCAGCAAGCTGACCTGGCCCACCCATTCGGGATGCGCCACGAGCAGGCCCTCAAAGGCCCGCAAGCGCTGGGCAATGCCCTTGGTATAGTCGAGCCGGTCGATAGACAAAATCACCCGCGTGTCGTGCAGCACCTCGCGGTAGGTACGCTCGTAGCCTTGGGCAGCCTCCGACACGGCGGCCTGGGCATAGCGCTCGTAGTCGATGCCCATCGGAAAGGCATCGACCAGCACCGTGCGCTCGGGTGTTTCGACCTGGCCATTCTGAATAGGAAAACCAAGCTGATGCGCCACCGCGCTCAGGAAGTGGTGCATGTAGCCAAAGGTGTGAAAGCCAATGAGGTCGGCTCCCAGCATGCCCTGTAGCAGCTCGGTACCCCAGGGCAATACCCGCACCAGCTCGTAGCTCGGAAACGGGATGTGCAGGAAGAAGCCGATGGTAGCCTCGGGCCGCTCGCGGCGCAGCATCTCGGGTAGCAGCAGCAGTTGGTAGTCGTGCATCCAAATAGTATCGTCCGGCCCGGCCAGGGCCAGCACAGCCTGGCAAAACTTCTCGTTTACAGCCCGGTAGGCCTCCCAGTGCGTCGGCACGTATGTGGCAAACTCGCTGAAGTAGTGAAAGGTCGGCCACAAGGTGCCGTTGCTGAATCCCTCGTAATAGTCGTGAATTTCGGCTTCGGTGAGAAACACGGGCGCCATGCTGTCGTCGGCCAGCCGCGCGGTCACTTGCGCCTGCTCGGCGGGGTCTTCTACGAAGAGGCCCGGCCAACCTACCCACACGTTGTCGTTGGCGCGGTAGATGGCGCCCAGGCCCGTAGCTAGCCCGCCCTCGCTGGGCTGAAAGTGCAAGCCGTCGGCGGCCCGCTGCACCTTGGTAGGCAGGCGGTTGGAGATAATAATTGTTCTGGACATAGATAGGTTACATGTTAGAATAAGCGCGTTGGGCAAGGCACCTACTCCGGCAGCGTAAACCGCTGCCCCTTGGCCAGCAAGTGCAGCCTTAAATCGCGGATGGAAAAGACCTCACCCGGCTCAATCTCATAAATGGTGTTGCCGGTGCAGTCGTGGCCGTCGAGCAGGACCACAATGCCATTGCCGAGCACTTCCAGCTCGCGGCCTTTGGTGACGAGCACGGCCGTGTCTTCTTCGAGGCCCAGGCCAATGCAGCCGGGGTTGGTGGCAATAATCTGGGCCATGCGCACGATGCGCCCACGCTTGATAAAGTGCGTGTCGATGGCCACATCGCGCAGGAGCTGCAAGCCCGTGGTGATATGGATTTCATCTTTGAGAAAGCCCGCATCGTTGCGGCCCTGATATATCATGGGCGTGCTCATGGCCGCGGCCCCGGCGCTGGTGCCCGCAATGATGATGGGCTCGTGCAGGTAGCGGTCATTGAGGCGGGCCAGCACTTGCGTGCCGCCGAGCAGCGCCGTAAGCCGCAGCTGGTCGCCCCCGGTGAACAGGACCCCATCGGCCCGATTGATAACGTCCAGCGCCTCGGGGCCGTTGGCCTGCTCGCGGCTCTGAATGTGAAGCACTTCAATGTGCTCGACGCCGAGCGCAGTAAATACCTTGATGTAATCCTGAGCGGCTTCGTCGGGCTCTTCGGCGGCGGTGGGAATAACGACGATAGTGCGCTGGCCGGACAATTCATCGACGAAGCGCTGGAGAATAAAATCGGCCGATACGTCGGTGCCGGAGCCGGGCTGGCCCGAGGCCTCACGCTGCTCGTGGCCGCCGATGGCGAGCAGGCGGCCTTTGGGAATGGAAGAATGACGGGGCATGTTAGGTTATTCGTCTTGGTAAATCGCGATGTAAGGCTCGGCCTCGCCCACGCGGTAGGCGCGGCGCATCACGTTGGTATTAAATTCAATAGCTACGTGGCCCTGCGGGTCGAGGGCGATAAAGCCCTTATCGCCCTGCAGCTTATCGTCGTGCAGGTGCAGGGCCGCCTGGCAGGCTTCGGCCAGGGGTAGGCCTTTGTATTTTACCAGGGCATAGACCTCGTGGGCCAGCGCGCCGCGCAAAATGACTTCGCCATCGCCGGTGCATGACACGGCGCAGCTGTCGTTGCTGGCGTAGGTGCCGCCGCCCAGCACGGGGCTGTCGCCGACGCGGCCTTTGGCCTGGCCCTCGATGCCCCCAGTGCTGGTGGCCACGGCCAGGTTGCCATTGAGGTCCAGCGCTACTGCGCCCACGGTGTCGTGCCCGGCTAGCTGCGGCACCTCCTGCTGGGCCAGCTCCAGCCACTGCTGGCGGGTTTTATTTGTTTGGAAATAGCTGGGAGCAGCCAGCGGCAGGCCGCATTCGAGGGCAAACTCCACGGCCCCGTCGCCCGACAGAAAGGCGTGCGGGCTGCGCTCCAGCACGGCGCGAGCCAGGCCAATGGGGTGCTTCACGTACTTCACGCCGGTCACGGCACCGGCTTGCAGCGTGCGGCCGTCCATGATGGCGGCGTCCATTTCGGCCTCGCCCTGGCGGGTGAGGCTGCTGCCGCGCCCAGCGTTGAAATGCGGATTTTCTTCGAGGCTGCGCACGGCGGCCTCCACGGCATCCAGCGCGGTGCCGCCTTGATTGAGGATGCTCCAGCCCGCGTGCAGGGCCTGGCCCAGGCCCACGCGCTGGAAGGCCGCTTCTTCTTCGCTAAGCTCGCCGGGTTTCATCGTCACGGCACCACCGTGGATGACTACTGCGTAGATGCTCATACGTAGCCAATGGGGGTAAGCTGCCACAGCTGCCCGCCGCCTTCGGGCAGGCACTGCAGGCGGAAATAGCCGCGCAAAAGGTGGCCGCTGAAATTGAGTCGGAGCAAGCCCTCGCCTAGGTCAGCGCGCAGGTTGGCACGCATACCGGGGTGGGCCGGGGCCAGCTGCAAGGGGCCGGTGTCGAGGCAGGTAAGGGTGCCGGTGGGGCCAGCGATGGGTAGTAGCCACAGCAGCATGGGGCGTTTGGCCAAGTGCTTGAGGGGCAGCGGCACCACCCAATGAGCCAGGCAGCCCTGGGTATCTTCCAGCGATAATTGGTAGAAGGCAGGATTGCTTTGCGAGCGGCTCAAGTGAAAGGACGGCTCGGGGTGGGAGGGCGCTACGCTGGCCTGCGCAGCAGAGAGGACAGGGCCCATGGTACAGAGATGGAGAGGTGGAAACGTACAGTCTCTAACGGCCGCTTACTGGCTGGGGCGAAGGAGAAAACACTGGTTTTGCTTGGCCAAGTCCCCGCAGCTGCCTCCGTATTTATACGGGGCAGCCGCCCTGCCCCAAGTGCATGCACTTGAGTATCTGCCTGCTAGCGGTGCCTCGCATTTTGCGCCAATGCTGCAAAAAACTTGCGGGGTGCTACTAAGTAATCGCAGCCATAACCCACACTTAACCAAGGCGGTATACCAGGCCGACGCACCAAGCTGGTGTGGGTGCCGGGTAGCTGCCCGGCCGGGCAAGGTGCAAGAGCTGAATCGGCCTGCCCTTGCCAGGTAGCGCCGCGGGCGCTTGCTAAACCCCTGTTTATGAAGAAGGAGGAAATTCACTTGGGTGATTGGCAGCGGCTACTGCTGGGCCAGGCCCCACTCGAATTTTTGCTCGAAGCGGCCTTGCGTACGCTGCTGGTGTACCTGTTATTGCTGCTGGCCATGCGCCTGCTGGGCAAGCGCATGAACGCCCAGCTCGGCGTGGCCGAGCTGTCGGTGATGATAATGCTGGGCGGCATCGTATCAGTGCCGATGCAGATTCCTGACCGGGGCATCCTGCACGGGGCGCTGGTGCTGGCCTGCCTGGTGGGCCTGTACCGGGGCATCAACTACCTGGCTTTTAAATACCGAAAGGTTGAACGCCTCACGCAGGGCAACCTGGAGATAGTAGTAGTCGATGGCGTGCTCGACCTGGCGGCGATGGCGCGCACCAAACTCTCGCGCCCCCAGCTGTTTGCCAACCTGCGGGCGGCCAACATCGAGCAGCTTGGGCAGGTGAAGCGCGCCTACCTCGAAGCCAGCGGCGATTTTAGCATTTTCGAGCAAGAGCCACCCCAGCCTGGCCTCTCGGTGCTGCCCCGCAAGGATGCCGCCATCCGCCAGGCTGAGCCAGCAGACGCTAACCTGAAAGTATGCGAGAACTGCGGCCGCCCCGAGCCTGCCGACCGCCAGCCCGCCACCTGCCCGCACTGCGGCGATACCCACTGGGCCAACGCCGTCACTAAACGCTAGCCGATGAAACCAGCAGAAATCCACCTCAGCGACTGGGCGCGCATCTTCGTGGGCGAAGTGCCGGGCAGCTTTTACATCGAAGCCATTATCCGGGTCGTCTTTATTTACTTGCTGCTGCTGACCTCGATGCGCCTGATGGGCAACCGTATGGGCGGGGTGCTCACCCGCAACGAGATGACAGCCATGATATCGCTGGCGGCGGCCAACGGCGTGGCCCTCATGGCCCCCGACCGCGGCCTGCTGCCCGTGGTAGTGGTGGCGGCCGTCATTATCAGCTACCAGAAAGTCATTGCCTGGCGGGCGCTTCGCCACCCCAAATTTGAAAGCACCGTGCTCGACGACCTGAGTATTTTGGTCGAAGATGGCCGCCTGAACCTCGACAAACTGGCTGCCAGTGTGCTCTCCCGCGAGCGGCTGCTGGCCCGGCTGCGGCAGGCAAGTATCAGCAACCTGGGCGCGGTGCAACGGGCTTACCAGGAGGCAAATGGGGCCTTTTCCATCCTCTTGTTTTCGGAGCCCCAGCCGGGCCTGTCCATTTTGCCGCTGGCCGATAAAGCCTTCCGCAACGAGCAGGAAAAAGCCCCCGGCAAGTTTGCCTGCGGCAGCTGCGGCCACCTGCTGCCCAGCGCCCAAATGCCCGCCAGCCAGTGCCCGCGCTGCGGCCAGCAACAGTGGCAGCCGGCCGTGCTAAAGTAGCCAATGCGTAGTTGGCGCGGGTTGCTCGCGTTTTCTCTGCTTATTCATAATTAGCGACTAGGTTCTATGCGTATTTCCTGCTTTTGCCAACTGTTGCTCCTAGCTGGGGTGCTGGCCGGGCTATGCCAGCCGGCGGCCGCCCAAACGGTAACCGGACCCCGTGGCGAAGTCTTTACTAGGCGCATTGTGGCGCGCCAGCTTAGCGACCCCTGGGAAGTGACCTATGGCCCCGACGGCTACCTCTG
This sequence comes from Janthinobacterium lividum, assembly GCA_050954845.1. Classification (GTDB taxonomy): domain Bacteria; phylum Bacteroidota; class Bacteroidia; order Cytophagales; family Hymenobacteraceae; genus Hymenobacter. The sequence continues at coordinate 17,597 of JBPBQK010000088.1, read as the reverse complement.
GCTAACCGAAGCCAAAGGCTACCGCGTGAGCCGCCTCGACCCGGCTACGGGAATTAAAACCGTGCTGCTGGACCTGAGTCGCGAGCGCCAGTTTCCGCGCTACGACAAAGTGCCCGACCAAGTGGACGGCGGCAAGCCCTGGCCCCAGGGCGGGCTGATGGGCATGGCCCTGCACCCGCAGCTGTTGCAGGGGCAGCCCTACGTGTACCTGGCTTACATCTACCGCTTTGCGGGGGCTGGCCAGCCAGGCAAAGGCGGCGCGCCCAACTACGGCGGCTTCTTTTTTACAACGCGCCTGGTGCGCTACGAGTATCAGCCGCAAACGCAACAACTCACTAACCCCAGGGTGCTCTGCGATACCATTCCGGGCAGTAGCGACCACAACGGCGGCCGGCTGCTCATCGCGCCGGTTGCAGGGCAAGACTACCTGTTTTACAGTATTGGCGACTTGGGGGCTGGGCAATTCGACAACGGTGGGCGGCCCAACCATGCCCAGCAGCCTAGCCATTACGAAGGCAAAATCTTGCGCTTCAACCTGACGCCCGATGCCGACGCCAGCCCCGGCGACCAGTGGCTGCCCAATGATAACCCCGCTGCCACAGCCACCCACCAAAGCGCCGTGTGGACCACCGGCAACCGCAACCCGCAGGGCCTGGCCTACGCTGTGGTGGGCGGCACCGGGCACCTCTACGAAAGCGAGCACGGTCCTTTCTCCGACGATGAAATCAATATTCTGGAGCCGGGCAAGAACTACGGCCACCCGCTCATCATCGGCTATAATGACAACAATTACAACGGCTTAGCGGCCGGGGTGTCGAACCGTGCTACCCTGCCTGGCCCCTGGCACACGACTTATCCGGTAATCGGGAGTGAAAATGCCAACGCGGCGGCCATCGGCTCCGCCACGTACCGCGACCCCATCAAAACGCTGTATCCCAACTCGAATGCGTTTCTGAAAGACTTGTTCGCCAAATCCAGCACCCAGGCCAACGGCCCCGAGTGGCCTTCGGAAGCACCCAGCAGCCTGGCCGTGTACACGGCGGCGGCCATTCCCGGTTGGCAAAACTCGTTGCTGCTACCCACGCTCAAGCACGGCAAGCTCATTCGCCTGCAACTGACAGCCAGTGGCACTGGCATTGCGAGCGATACCCTCTCTTACTTCAAAGCGCCGGTGCGCTACCGCGACTTGGCTCTTTCGCCTGATGGCCGGCGCATTTACCTGGCTACTGATAGCGCCTCCGTCAGCTCGGGGCCGTCGAAGGAAGACCCCAAGGGCACGAGTTGCAAGGGCTGCATCATTGAGTTTACGTACCAAAGCGGCGGGCGGCCCGCGTCCGCGCCGGCTGGCACACCAGCCCCGGCCGAGGCGCGCAAGCCTAAGGCCGCTACTCCGGCTGGCCGCCGCGCTAAGGGTATGTAGATAAATGCCTTAGCGCGTCATACTGAGCTTGTCAAAGCAGCTCTGCCGCACGGTTAGAGCCGTTCAAAGGAGCGGCAGAGCTGCTTACCTGTGTTCAGCATAACCGCCTTAGTACACCTTTGTAGCTGCGGGCCATGTCGTGAGTGATGTAGGGGGCATTTTTTCCAGGCCCCGGTTTGGGCATCCGAGTTGGCTAAGCGTAGTTGTTTTTGGCACAGAGAGAATGCAATCGGGTAATGCGTGGCCACAAGGGCTGGGCTTATCAAAAAAAGCCCTACTTATGCAGCAGGGCTTTTCTGTATGTAAACACCGGGCAGGCTAGCTAAAGGTGTCCTTGATGTTGCCGATAATGGTATCGGTAATGGTCATCTGCTCTTTTTGGGCGTGGCCTTTGGGCACGGGCGGCCCCAGCTTGGGCTCGTCGCCGTAGGGCTCAGCTTTCAGCACGTGAAACTCGCCTTTGCCGTCGAGGCTCTCGCCGTGCGTCCAGCGGCCCGCAGCCGGTTGGGCGGCATCGTAGATGCCGGGGCTGATAAAGGCGTAGTCAAATTCCTTGTACTTTTCCATTTGCGGAAAAGAGTTGGGAATGGGTAGGCCCTTGGTGCCACCCAGCTCCTCAATCACGGCCAGCCACTGCTGCTGGTGCATGGTGTCGCGGGCAATCATGAAGCCGAGCATGTCCTTCATGCCGGGGTCGTCGGTGATTTCCCACAAGCGCGTGGCCAGCACCCGGCCAGTGCTTTCGGCGGCCACGTTGGTGTACATATCAGCCATCAGGTTGCCGCTGCCCACCACGTAGGCCCCGCTAAACGGCACGCCTTCCGAATCGAAGGCCATAGCGCCCAAACCCGCCGACAAAAACGAGCGCGGGTTCATGCCGCCCAGTACGGCCCCCACGATACCGTCCTGCTTAATGGCATCTTCGGCCACGCTTAGCGGCGCGCCTTCCAGATTGAGGGCCACGGCCGTAGCCAGCATCTCGATGTGCGAGATTTCCTCCGTGCCGGTGTCGAGCAGCATGTCGCGGTACTTGGCCGGGCCACGCGAGTTCCAGGCCTGAAACAGGTACTGCAAACACACCCGCATTTCGCCCTCAATGCCGCCAATGGCTTGCTGCAACATGCGCGCAAAAGCAGGGTTGGGCTTTTCAACGCGCACTTTGTACTGCGTCCGTTTGTCGTGATAAAACATAAAAAATGAATAAGGTGATGCGCGCTACCACTCGGCAGTTGCTTACCCACTATACGCCAACTCACTGGCTGGGTCGCCTTAATTTAACCCAAATTAATACGTAATATTTAGTGCGTATAATCCGCTTTACTAAGTACTTACCCTTAGTGCATAGCACTGAAAAGCCCTTTTCAGCATGGCCAAAAAGGGCTTTCCCTGCACCATATTTCCTTGAGGCAAACGGGCTTATTTTACTATACCTCCAGCTTGTTTTGTCGTAGAGCGCTACGGCACTCCCATCAGGTATTCAGTACTTCGCCGCCATTGGGGTGGATGGCCTGGCCGGTGATGTAGGAGGCGTCTTCGGAAGCCAGAAACACGTAGGCGGGGGCCACCTCTGAGGGTTGGCCGGGGCGCTTCATGGTGGTATCCTGGCCAAAACTGGCCACCTTGTCGGGCGGAAAGCTGGCCGGAATGAGCGGCGTCCAGATGGGGCCGGGGGCCACCGAGTTGGCCCGGATTTTCTTCTCGGCCAGTTGCTGGGCAATGGAGCGGATGTAGGCCGTGATGGCACCTTTGGTGGCCGAGTAGTCTACGAGCTGCTGGTTGCCCCGGTAGGCATTGATGGAAGAGGTAGCAATGATGGAATCGCCGGCGTGCAGGTGCGGCACGGCCACCTTGACCAGGTGCACCAGCGGGAAGAAATTGACGGCGAAGGTGTCGGCAAACTGCTCATTTGGCAGCTCGGCCACGTTGGTGCTGGTGAACTGCTCGGCCGCATTGCTCACCAGCACATTAAGCTGGCCGAACTCTTTGACAGTCTGCCGCACCACGTCTTCGCAAAAGCGCTCGCCGCGCAGGTCGCCGGGCAGTTGCAGGCAGCGGCGGCCCTCGGCCTGCACCAAGCGCTCGGTTTCGTTGGCATCGGCTTGCTCCTCTGCCTGGTACACGATGGCCACGTCGGCCCCTTCGCGGGCAAAATGTACGGCCACGGCCCGGCCGATGCCCGAGTCGCCGCCAGTAATGAGGGCCACCTTGCCGTCGAGCTTGCCGCTGCCCCGGTAGCCGGGCCGGATGTACTCGGGCTGGGGAGTCATTTCAGCTTCGAGGCCGGGCTGGTGGTCTTGGTTCTGCGGGGGCAATAAATCAGGTTTAGTAGACATAACTTGGAAGTAAAAGCATAAATAGCCGCCGCTGGGGCCGGCTGAGAAAGAAGGAAATTGGTAGCGGGCTAGCGCGGGCGGGCCATAGGCAAGGCATCGCCCCGGCCGGCCCGGATAAGGGCCCCGCCCGCCAGCAGCAAAAGCCCGCCGAGGCCGAGAAAAGCCAGGTCGCCCGGCCAGTGATTATCGGTATACTCGTACACGTGGTGCAAGCCCAGGATTTCGTGGTCGATAAGGCCCTCCACCACGTTGAAGGCGCCCCAGCCCACCAGCAGCGCCCCCCCAAACGTGCGGCCCGACCACGGCACGTCGGCCCGCGCCCCGGCTGCCCAGAGCAGCCGCAAGCCCAGCGCAACCAGCAGCCACACGGCCGCGTGAAACACGCCGTCCCAGTACATATTCACCTTGGCGGCTACCAGGGTAGTAGGCGGCAGGCGGCCCGACAGCATGTTGTGCCACTGCAATAGCTGGTGCAGCAGGATGCCATCGACAAAGCCCCCGAGGCCGGCCCCCAGCAGCCCGCCCGCCGCTAGCAAGGGCGCACGGAAGCGGGCAGCGGGCGCGGTAGGTTGGTTTTCCATAGGGCAAGGCGGGAAGAAAAATACAGGCCGACCCCACCCGCCGCCAGCAGCAGCACGGGCAGCAGTACCAGCAGCGCCGTGGCCAGGTAGTGCTGGTTGTAGATGGCGGCCTGCACCTTGGGGCGGCACACCGGGCAGGCCCAGGCCGGGCTGGTAGCGAGCAGCAGGCTCGGCAATACGGCTTGAGCTTTCGTCAGGAAGCGGGTCATGGGTCAGAAAATGGATTGGCTGCCTCAACAAGTGTAGCCGGCCAATGCGGGAGCAACTCTCCGCACCGGCCGGCTACTTAGCTGTTTATCTTATCGCCGGCGTACTTAGGCCGCCCGCGAAAACCTCGTTGGTGGCCGGTAGGCCCAGTAGAAAAGCTACTGGGTGTAGAGCGGCAAAAACAACTGCCTATTGACCGGTGGTGCCGCCGCCTGTAGTCCCGCCGCCTGTAGTGCCGCCGTTGGTGCCGCCCGTAGTGCTGCCGTTGGTGCCCGTGCTACCCGTGCCATTGGTTGAGCCGCTGGCACCCGCGTCGCCAGTAGTGGAGCCGCTGGTACCCGTGCCGCCAGTAGTGGAGCCATCGGTACCCGTGCCGCTGGCGCCAGTTGCGCCACCTGTCGTTGCGCCGCCGGTGGTCGAGCCCGCCGACGTGGAATCGGCACCCATGCTGCCGGTGCCAGTATCGGAGGACGAGCCGGTTTCGGAAGGAGAGCCCGTGCCGGTGGTGGTCGAGTCGTTGTGGTTAGAGCCGCAGGCGCTCAGCAGCGAGGTGCCAAGGGCCAGCGTAAGCAGGGCGAGCTTGAAAGAATGCTTGTGCATAAGAAAAAATCCAGTGAAAAATGGAAAATGGATGGCTTCTTATACGGCTGACTTTTAAGGCGTAGCAGCGAAAAAAACACGTATTGATGGCAGAAAACCCGTAGGGATAACTACTGAAAGTGGCGTGCCGCACCGTTGGGCCGGCTGCGGCTTTCGATTTGGCGCGGGCTGGCCAGTATGCGCGGTGGCGGCGGGCGCAGCCCTGCCACTGCTTGAGCACTAGCGACTGTACAGGTTGAAGCTGCCGAAGTTAATCAGGCTCCAAATCGTTTGCGGATAGGCAGGCCGCAGCACAAAACAACCGGTGTGTCGATGCCACCGGCGTGCGGGCCCAAGCTAGCATCCGGCATTTTTAGTGAGGGCCGTTGCTACCCTACCAAGGCACAACGGGCGTGACCAATAGGGGTATAGCCGGTGCAACAAACACGTTAGATGCTCGGCCGTAGGACTAAAGCTTGCTAAGCTTGCGCACCGCCAGGCTAGGCCACTAGCCCTTCACTTACGGCAAAGCGGATGAGCGAAGCGGTGTTTTTCGTCTGGGTTTTGGCGATGATGTTCTGGCGGTGAGTTTCGATGGTGCGCTTACTGGTGAAGAGTTTATCGGCGATTTCGCCAGTGGTAAAGCCTTGGGCAATAAGCTGTAGCACCTCGGTTTCGCGTTTAGACAAGGTTCCAGTCTTGTCGGCGGAAACACTGGCTGGCTGAGCCGGCTCCCCACGCAGGCGGTGCAAGGCCGTGAGGCCTATTTCCGAGCATAAAAACAGCCGCCCTGCCGCCACCGTCCGGATGCCGTGGATAATTTCAGTCAGGTCGGCATTCTTAAGGATGTAGCCCTGCGCCCCGGCGTCGAGCATCTGATAAATGTGCTCGACACTGGCCAGCATGCTGAGTGCGAGCACCCGCACGGCCGGGTACTCAGCGGCCAGCCGTTGGGCCGTTTCCGGCCCGCTTAGGCCGGGCATGCTGCTGTCGAGCAGCACCACATCGGCGGGTGCCGTGGGCAGCTGGGCCAGCAGGTCAAGGCCGCTGCTCGCCTCGCCCACTACGGTTAGGTCGGGCTGGTTGGCCAGCATGGCGTGGAGGCCGGAGCGCAATACGGGGTGGTCATCCACTACAAAAACACGTATCATGGGTGGGTAGGCGGAAAAGGCAAACGAGTGTGGCTGAGCGCTGGCAAAATTGCTTTGAGCCGGTAGTATAAGGCAAAAGCTACGTGAATAAATAGGAAATGATAAAATAGCTTACCACCGAAGTAGCATCACCCCTGCGTAAATACGCTTTCTGACAGCCAAGAAAAATAGTGCTAAACGCCTGCCTGCCAGAGGCCGATAGGTAGCTTGCTAAAGTATCCGGCTGCTCGAAGGTTTATAAATTTCGAATGGATAGCCTGATTGCGTTGACTAGCCTGGCGGCCTACTTTCAAGCGCCCTTGCCCGTAAGACCAATTTTAGGGGGAGGTTTTCCTGGTAACGGTATATGCTATTCCCTATTTGTACTTTTACGAAGTTTCTGCTGCTTGTATGTCTGCCGATTATCCTCAGTTATTTCGCACTTTTCTCGACCGTAGCTCGACCGTATATTTCTCCTATCGGGTGGCTGATAGGCAGGTGGTGTACGTGAGCCCCGCCTACGAGCAGGTATTTGGCGACCCAGCCGCGCATGTCAATGAAGACTTGCCCCTGTGGCTGGCGCGGGTGCACCCCGACGACCTGGCGCTGCTGCGCGAGTACCTGGCGCAGGTGCTGGCCGGCGCCCTGGTGCAGCAGGTAGAAGTGCGGGTAAACCAGCCCGACGGCAGCCTGCAGTGGCTCTTGCTGGCCGCCTGCCGCGAATACTTGGCCGAAGATGACCTGTACCTCAGCGGCACGGTGCAGGATATTACCCGCCCGAAAGAAGTCAGCATCAACTCAGAAAAATTCAACACCAAGAAAGACGCGACGCTGGAAATTCTGTCGCACGACCTATCGGCCCCGCTCGCGCTGCTGCAACAGCTCACCGAGCACTTGCGGGCCGAGTCGCCCGAGGCCAGCGAAGCGGCGCTGCACCTGCTGCACCTAATGGAGCGCACGTGCGCAGATGGCGTAAACCTGATTCGCGATTTTGTGGACAACGAATTTATGGAATCGGCCAACGTGGAGCTGAAGCGCGAGCGGGCCGACCTAGCGGCCTGGCTCGGCACACTGCTCGTCGAATACCAGCGCTCCGAGTGGCACACGCACTTGCAGTTCGACTACACGGTGGCCGAGCAGCCGATTTACGTGAGCTTCGACATCAACAAGCTTCAGCAGGTTATCAACAATTTGATTTCCAATGCCATTAAATTTACGCCGGATGGCGGGCGCATCAGTGTCGCGGTAGCCCGCCAGGCCGAAAAAGTTCTTATCACGGTAGCCGACACGGGCATAGGTATTCCCGCGCAGTTACAGGCGCAGCTTTTCGACCGGTTCACCAAAGCCCGCCGCCCCGGCCTGCGCGGCGAAAAAACCAACGGCCTGGGTATGTCCATTATCCGCCTGATTGTGGCTTTGCACCACGGCCACATCACGTTTGAAAGCACTGAGGGACAGGGCACAACCTTCACCATTACCCTGCCGGCCCTGCCAGCTTAGTTAACTAAGAGACAGCTCAAGTTGCCAGCCAGCGCCGAAACGCAGCCGTTTGCGCACAGCTGCTGGTAAGAGTGGTGTCGGTGGCCAGCCGGATATTAACATAGGGCTCAACTTGCGCAATAGCGGCCAGATGCACCGGTGACAAAACCTGTTTTAAAGCTCGCCTCCTGCGGCAGCGTCGCTGCTGCCCCCAGGCGCAGCAGCGTCAGTAGCGGGCTGGTATCAATTGGGGAAGTACCTTTGGGATTAATACGTGGGGTAGGGTCAGTGATATCCGGGTTGTAGAAAGCCGCTTTCGGCTGTTTATTTCCGCCGAATTTCCCTATTTGCCCCGCAGAATGCAAGGCCTCGCGGCCCCGACAATTGGCGACGGCGGCCGGGCATTTGCCCTTGCCGGCGGGCATTGTTGCCGGGACCGTCGAACCAAGCAGCCCCTTTGGGAGTTATAAAGTGTGCTTACTCTTTTCTAAGCCGCACCGAAACCGCATGAGACAGCTCAAAATCAGCAAGCAGATTACCAACCGCGAAAGCCAGTCGCTGGACAAATACCTTCAGGAGATTGGCAAAGTGAGTTTGGTGTCGATAGACGAGGAAGTAGAGCTGGCTCAGCGCATTCGCGAAGGTGACCAGATGGCCCTCGAAAAGCTGACCAAGGCCAATCTACGCTTCGTGGTCTCGGTGTCTAAGCAGTACCAGAACCAGGGCCTGACGCTGGGCGACCTCATCAACGAGGGCAACCTAGGGCTGATTAAAGCGGCCAAGCGCTTCGATGAAACGAAGGGCTTCAAGTTTATTTCCTACGCCGTGTGGTGGATTCGCCAGAGCATTCTGCAAGCCCTGGCCGAGCAGAGCCGCATCGTGCGCCTGCCCCTAAACCGGGTAGGTTCGCTCAATAAAATCAGCCGCTCGTTCTCCGAGCTCGAGCAGAAGTTTGAGCGCGAGCCCTCGCCCGACGAAATTGCCGAGTTGCTGGAGCTAAGCACCTCCGAAGTGGTGGACACGCTCAAAATCTCGGGCCGCCACGTCTCGATGGATGCGCCTTTCGTGCAGGGCGAAGAAAACCGCTTGCTCGATGTGATGCAAGATGAGGGAAGCGAAACGCCGGATGCCGGCTTGCTGCATGATTCTTTGCGCAAGGAGGTGCAGCGGGCGCTCTCGACCCTGACCATGCGCGAGGCGGACGTCGTCACGCTGCACTTCGGGCTCAATGGCAACGCGGCGCTGACGCTAGAAGAGATTGGCGAGAAGTTCAGCCTAACCCGCGAGCGGGTGCGGCAGATAAAGGAGAAGGCCATTCGCCGCCTCAAGCACACCTCCCGCTCGCGGGCCTTGAAGCCGTATCTAGGCTAGCCTGTTGCCCGCTGCGGTTGGCGGCTAGCCGGTTGACGCGAACGAGGCGTGGAGCACGGACATCACCTACGTGTTGATGGCCAAGGGCTTTCTGTGCTTGGCCGCCATGCTGCTGGCAGCTCTCCAACCCGCTCGACGTGGGCTTCTGCCTGTTGGCGTTGGCCAACACCTTGCGGGATGCCCCGGCTTCGCACATTTTCAACTCCGACCAAGGTAGTCAATTTACAAGTTTGGCCTGTATGTAGGCGCTGCTAGCAGCCGCTCGGGTAGGGCAACCATTGATAGGGTTGCCCTACCTGAGCGGCTGCTTGGCTCCGTTGAGCAGTAGCGCATTGCGCTAGCAGCCCAACTTCACTGTGCCCGCATACTTGCGCGCCCGAACGGCGTGAGGGCTGAACTGTACGCACTGCTTCCTTCCAAGTGCTTGGTGAAATAGTGCCCGTACATTTGGTTACCCTTTCCCCGTGTTCTTGGTATGACTGCTGCGGTTCCGCTCGCCGATTTATTTACGCCGGAAGACTGGTTTGCTTTGCTCGACGTGTCGCTGACCGGCATTCATCTGGTGCGGCCCGTTTATGAGCTCGACGGGACGGGCATCGTGGATTTTGCCATCGAGTACCTCAACCCGGCCGGGCAGCGCATGACGGGCTTGGCCGAGCAGCCGGGCGGCACGCTGCTGGGCCGCTTCCCGCACGCCCTCGCCGCGGGAATTTTTGCCTACTACCGGCGCGTATTCGAGACGGGCGAGCAGCTGACCTATCAGGCAAACTACCAGGCTGACGGACTGGACAATTTCTTTCAGTTCAGCGCCCGGCGCAGTGGGGCGCACCTGCTGGTTAGCTTCACCAATACCAGCACCGAAGACCGCAGCGCCGTGGAAGAGACGCTGCGCGAAAGCCAGGCAGCCGAGCGGGCCGCTCGCGCCGAGGCCGAGCAGCAGCGCCAACGCTTCTGGGAAGTGCTCACGCAGATGCCCGCCTACATTGCCGTCTACCAGGGGCCAGACCACGTCTACCAGTTCGTCAACCCCGCCTATCAGAGCCTGTTTCCGCACCGCTCCTTCCTGGGCCGGCCGTTTCGCGAAGGCACCCCGGAGTCTGTCGAGCTGGGAGTAGTAGCCTTGTTTGACCAGGTTTACCAGACCGGCGAGCCGGTGTACCTGCGCGAAATGGAAGGCTGGTTTGACTTTCACGGTACTGGGCAGCCGGTGCAGGTTTTTCTCAACATCTCCCTGCACCCGTTGCGTAACGTGCAGGGCCAGATTGATGGGGTGCTCGACTTCACGTATGACGTGAGCGAGCAGGTGCGCGCTCGCCAGCAATTGCAGCAACTCAATCAGGAACTCGAAAACCGCGTGCAGGCGCGTACGGTCGAGTTGCAGGCCGCTCGCACCGAGTCTGAGGCCCAGCGGGTCCGGCTGGAGCAGGTGTTTCAAAACGCCCCGGCCGCCATTGCCGTGTATGACGGACCGGAGCTCGTGTTTGAGCTGGTCAACCCGGTGTACCAAGCCTTGCTGCCGGGGCGCTCCCTACTAGGCAAATCCGTCCGGCAGGCATTTCCGGAAGTAGCCGAGCTGCCGATTTACCAGACGCTGCGGCAAGTGTATGAAACAGGCCGTACCCATGAGGAATACGACCAGCACATTGCGGTTGTCGGTTCCGACGGCCAACTGCAAAACCGCTACTTCAACTTTACCCTGCAGGCCCGCTATACTGCGCACGGGCACATTAACGGCGTCATTGGCTTTGGCTTCGAAACGACCGAGCAGGTGCTGGCCCGCCAGCAGACCGAAGCCGCCCAGGAGCGCTTGCGCCTGGTCACCGACGCGCTGCCCGTCCTCATCGGCTACCTCGACCGCGAGCGCCGCTACCAGTTCACCAACCGGGCCTACGAAGCCTGGTTCAACCAGCCGGCTGATGCGCTGCTGGGCCGCAAGGTGCGGGAGGTGGTGGGGGAGGCCGCTTATCAGGCGACGGCCAGCTACATGGACCGGGTCCTGGCCGGGGAGCGCCTGGAGTTTACCACCCGGATGCCCTACCGCGAAGGATTCACCAAGTATATCCACACTGACTACATTCCCGACGTGCAGCGGGGCGAGGTGGCGGGCTTCTACACGCTGGTCATCGACCAGACCGAGCAAGTAGCCGCCCGCGAGCAGGTGCAGGCCTTGAACGATAAGCTGACCGTCCTCAACGAAGAGTTGACCGACAGCAATACCCGCCTTACGCGCACCAACGCCGACCTCGATACCTTCGTGTACACGGCCTCGCACGACCTCAAGTCCCCGATTACCAACATTGAGGGCTTGCTGCTGGCCCTGCGCGAGGTGCTGCCGGCCGAGGTGCAGCAAGGCGAGCTGGTGACGCAGCTGCTCGCGCTGCTCGATGATACGGTCAGCCGCTTTCGCGCCACCATCACCCAGCTCACCGACCTGGTGCGCTTGCAGCAAAGCCAGGCCGGGCCGGCCGAACTAGTGGCCTTGCAGCCCCTGGTTGACGCCGTGTGCCACGACCTGGCCCCCGAGATACAGGCGGCCGGCGCGATGGTGCACCTCGACCTGCCGCCCGGCGTGGCGGTCTCGTTTGCCCCGGCTAACCTGCGTTCCATCTTCTACAATCTGCTCAGCAACGCGGTCAAGTACCGCGCTCCCAACCGGGCAGCCCAGGTTTGGGTACAGGCTGAGCGGGCGGCCGATGGCGCGCTGGTGCTAGCCGTACGCGATAACGGCCTGGGGCTGGATGCCACGCAGCAGGGCCGTTTGTTTCAGGTTTTTCAGCGGCTGCATACCCATGTGGAGGGCACCGGAGTGGGCCTTTATATGATTAAGCGCCTCATTGAGAACGGGGGCGCAACCATCGCCGTGCACAGCGAGCCGGGCGTGGGCACCACCTTCACGGTCACGTTTCGCGCCTAAGACGTTCTCTGCGTTTAGCGCTGCGTCTATTCTTTTGCTATCCAGCGTACTGCTGGTCGATGATGACCGGACTGCTAATTGGTATGCTGGCCAGCGCACCGCCCCCCTCATTCTGCTCGACCTGAACATGCCCGTGCTCAATGGCGTTGATTTTTTGATGGAGTCGTCATTGGCGAGCAGGGCGCTGGAGAGTTTTTGCCTGGTACACAAGGGGTGGGTGCCCAGTGGCGGTGGCGGTTACGCATATACAGCGTCGGCCGGAAAGAACACGCTAAACGTGGAGCCCACGCCCAGCTCGCTGTGCACCTGGATGGTGCCGCCCGCATTCTCCACGATGCGCTTGACCATGTAGAGGCCTACCCCCGAGCCCTCGACGTGGGTATGCAGCCGCTGAAACAAAGTAAAGAGCTTGCCTTGCTGCGCCTCACTGAGCCCCAGGCCGTTGTCCTGGACCTCCAGTACGGCCTGTTTTTCGGTGCGGCGGCAGCGCACCTGCACCTGGGGCACGCGGGCGGGGTGGCGGTACTTGATGGCGTTGCTAAGCAAATTAAAGATGATGGAGCGCAAATGCTGGGGGGCAAACCGAATGGCTTCACACGCGCTGACATCTACCCGCAGCTGGGTGCCGGTGGCTTCCAGCATGGGGGCCAGGTCGAGGCGCACGGCCTCGATGACAGTGGCCAGGTCCACGGCCTGGCCCGGCTCGGTGCGCACCTGCTGCAGCTGCGAGAGGTCGGTGAGCTGAGCGATGGTGAGGCGAAAGCGCTCGACCGACTCCTGCATCATGCCCAGCACCCGCGGCACCAGCCCCGCCTCTTGGGCCTCGGCCGGCAGCTGCTTGCGTAGTAAAAGCAAGAGGCTTTCGATATTGGCAATCGGGGCTTTGAGGTCGTGCGAGGCCGTGTAAATGAAATTGTCCAGGTCGGTATTGGTGTGGGTGAGCTGGGTGTTGGCCGCACGCAGCTCCTCGTTGGCCCGGGCCAGCTGCTGGCGATTGAGCACCTGTGCACTCACGTCGGTGCTGACGACTGCCACGGCGCTCACGCGCCCATCACTATCAGTAAGGGGTTGGTAAACAAACTGAAAATAAACAACTTGCAGCTGGCCGTAGCGGAGCAGCTGCAAGGGCAGTTCGTCTCCTATGAAGGGAATGCCGGTGCGGCGTACCTCGTCTAGTAGCTCCGGAATGCCCTGGTCTACTATTTCGGGTAGTACCGCAAACAGGGGCTGGCCCAGCACGGCGGAGCGTTCGCGGCCCCATATGGCGCAGATAGCCGGGTTAGCGACCTCTACCACGTAGTCGGGGCCCGTCAGCTGGACCAAGCCCACCGGGGTCTGTTCAAAAATGGTGTGCAACTGCTGGAGCCCGGCCTCGCGCTGCTGGCGGGCGTGCACCTGCTCCGTTACGTCGGTGGCAAAGACGGACACGCCCACAATCACCCCGTTTTCGCGGTACGCCTGGTACGTAAAGCTCAGGCGCTTTTTCGTGGGCGGCTCGCCATCGGGGCTAGTGATGACCAGCGGCAGCTCAGTGCCCACAAAGGTTTCGCCCGTTTGGTACACCTGGTTGAGCAGGTCCACAAAGCCCTGCGGCCCGGCTTCGGGCAGCGCCTCCAGCACGGGCCGGCCTTGCAGCGCCCGGCCCGGAAACAGCGCCTGGTAAGCGGGGTTGACGTACTCGTAATAGTGGTCGGGGCCACGCATGAGGGAAATGACGGCCGGCGTTTGCTCGAATATCTGGTAGAAGGCCTCGCGCTCCTGGGCCCCGCGCTGCGCGGCGGCCAGCACATCTTCCTGCAACCGCTCGGCGTGCTGCTGCACCCGCACCTGGGCCGTACTATCGAGGACCATCACCAGCACCCCGTCGATGCGGCCGCGGGCATCGTAGCGGGCTTGCAGCACATAGTGCAGGTAGCGGTCTTGCAGGGGCCCGCCCGCGTGCGGGGCCAGGGCAACCAGGTAGCTAACTTCTTCGTGGGTTTCGCCCGTGGCATACACCCGGTGCAGCTGCTGCCAGACGGGCTGGTCTAGTATTTCGGGCAACGCTTCCCGCAGGGGCAAGCCCAGCAGCGGCCGGCCGGGAAACAGGGCCTGGTACTGTGGATTTACCAGCTCATAAACCAGCTCAGGCCCGTCGTGCACACTGATGGCGACCGGGGCTTGCTGGAAGAAGCGCGCCAGCCGCTCGGCCTCGGCGCGGGCGTGCTGCGCTTCGGCCAGGCCCATCGCCACGCGGGTTTCTAGCTCGGCATTCAGGCTCTGCACCTGCTGGCGGGCCCGCACCTGCTCGCTCACGTCGGTGGCCACGGTCAGCACCCCTAGTATGTCGTGGTGTTCGTTGCGCAGGGGCTGATGCACAAAATTAAACCAGGTGGGCACCAGCTGGCCGTCGCGCTGCACCGGAGCCTCGATTTCCTGCCCGATAAACGGCTCGCCGGTACGTAGCACCTTGAGCAGCAATTCGTCGAAGCCCTGGCCCCGGAGCTGGGGAAAGGCCTCCAGCATGGGTAGGCCCGCCAGCGCCGCTGGTGTGCTGCCCCAGATGCGGCAGGCCGCCGGGTTGATGGCCTCAATGCGCAGGTCGGGGCCACTGGTATAGGCCATCGCCACCGGCGCCTGGGCAAACATACTGGCCAGCTGCTGGCGCTGTGTTTCGGCCTCGGCGCGGGCCGCCTCCACCTCTTGGCTTAGCTGCTGCACCTGGGCGCGCGTGGGTACCTGCTCGGTGTAGGCCGTTTCCGGCGCGGGCTGGGCCACCGGGCACGTGCGGCTGGGCGTGAAGCTCACCACCAGCTGAATTTCGTGGCGTTGAGCCACCACCCGCCAGCGGGAGCCATCCGCCGCTTCGTAGCCGGGCGTAAAAGCTTGCACGTTATCCGTCCCAAAGGCATCGCGGCAAAAAGCGAACAAGGCCGTTTCCTCCGCGCCCGCCGTGCCAAAGCGGCGGGGTAGCGGCTCGGGCAGGCCCAGCAGCAGCTGCGCCTGGGCGGTGACCCTAGCGTAGTCTAACGCCACCAGCGTAGTGGGGTCGTGGGGCGCGTAAACCGGGGTCAGGTAGATTATTCCGATGCCCAACGAGTCAAGCAGGGCATCGGATAGGAAGTGCCCAGTTGGTGCCGGGTAGACGAAAGGAGTCATAGACCCGACGAAGATTCTGTTGGATAATACCAGGCTGCTACAACCGGCGGAGAATGTGTGTCAGACATGCTTAGACGCAAATATCGCAACAAGGTTATCTGCCCAATCCCGACTGCCAGAACCCCTAAATAGCCTATTTTGAAGTAGTTTGTGCATCACTCAGTGACGAAACAATTGCCGTAAGCGCCACCGCTTGCCGGCGTTAGCCATCGAAGGGGTACCATACGGGTTGTCGGTTCGCCTGTGCGGAATAAATCAAATCAGGTGTGCCGTGCTGGTCATTGGCCCAGCGGCCAAGTGCCTTGCTGCAAACTGGGGTGCCTCTTCCTGCTAAAGAGCCCCGCATCGGGCTGAGCTCCGTTGACTTTCGGGAAAATAACCGGCCAGGCAGGTAGGCCCGCGAAACTTTCCTTCCCGCCAACTTGTCTAAAAGTAGTAAACTTGCTTAATAAATTTACTTTACCAGTATGCCTGCTCAACCGCTGCCGCAAGCCTTGGCAACTGACCTGCGCACCGTCGTGACGCGCCTGGTTAAGAAGCTCCGCGCGCATTCGCCCTCCCGCGAGCAGCTGTCGCTGACGGAGCGCTCCGTGGTGCGGCTGCTCGACCAGCACCCGCACCTCTTGCCCAGCGACCTGGCCGCTCGGGAGAAAGTCACGGCCCAGGCTATGTCGCAGATACTGCGTCACTTGGCCGAGCGGGGCTACGTTACCCGCCAGCCGGCCCCCGACGACCGGCGCAAGGTGTTGATAGCCCTTTCGGCCACCGGCCGCCAGCTGCTGCAAACCGTTCGGCAGGAGCGCGATGAGTGGCTGCAGGCCGCCCTTAGCACCTGCTCGGCCACCGAACTGGCCAGCCTGCAGCAGGCGCTCCCGGTCCTGACCAAACTCGTGGAAACTGCCTAAGGCCGAGTTTTTTCGCAAGCACCTTATTAGCCTTAGATACGAATGAATATGAGCACTTTTCGGGCGTTGCGCAGCCGCAACTTCCGCTTCTACTTTGTGGGCCAAGCACTTTCGCTGCTCGGCACCTGGATGCAAAAAACGGCCGTGAGTTGGGTTATCTACTCGCTCACGCACTCCAAAATGATGCTGGGCCTCAGCGTATTTGCCACGATGTTTCCGGCCGCCACACTGTCGCTGGTGGGCGGCGGCGTGGCCGACCGCTACAACCGCTACCGGGTGCTGCTGCTCACGCAGGTGCTCTCCATGGTGCAGGCCGCCCTGCTGACGGTGCTGGTATTCTGGCGGCCCGGCGCGGTGTGGGGCATCCTGGGGCTGAGCGTGGTGCTGGGCCTTATCAACGGCTTTGATGTGCCGGCCCGGCAGTCGCTGGTATATGAGCTGGTCGAGGACAAGCAGGACTTGCCCAACGCGCTGGCTCTCAACTCCTCAATGGTGAACCTGATGAAGCTCCTGGGGCCGGCCATTGCGGGGCTGGCCATCGAGTACCTGGGGGCTCCGGTTTGCTTTGGGCTGAATACCCTGAGCTTCGTGGCCGTCATTGGGTCGCTGCTGGCTTTGCGGCGGCCCGCTTACGTGGCGCAGCCGCACCCCAAAAATATCCTGGCCGAGCTGAAGGAAGGTTTTCAGTACGTACGCGCCACCCCCAGCATTCGCTTCGTGGTTCTGATGCTCGGGCTGGTGAGCTTGCTGGTGCTGCCCTTTACTACCCTGATGCCGGTGTACGCCAAGGACATTTTTCACGGCACGGCTACCACTTTCGGGCTGATTGACAGCGCCATTGGCCTCGGGGCGCTGGTGGGCGCGCTCTACCTGGCCTCGCGGCCGCCGGGCACCGACCTGCGCCGGATACTGGCGATTAATACCGGCATTTTTGGCGTAGGGCTCGTGCTGTTTTCGCACGCCCCCTGGTATCCGCTGGCGCTGGCGTGCATCGCGGTGGGCGCTTTTGGCATGATGTCGCAAATCACCATCAGCAATACGCTGCTGCAAACCACCGCCGCCCCGGCCATGCGCGGGCGCGTTATCAGCTTCTATGTGCTGGCCTACACGGGCATGGTGCCGCTGGGCAGCCTGCTGGTCGGGGCCGTGTCGCAGCGCATCGGCGTGCAAAACACAGTGCTAACCCAGGGCCTGCTGGCAATGGGCCTGGGGCTGCTGCACTGGCGCACCCTGGCGCGCCAGCCGATAGCCGAGCCGGTTCCGCTGCCAGCGCTAGCCGTGGCGGGCTAAGTAGCAAGGCATTCTGTTACGTGTTTTTCAGCGAAATCTGGCTGGCAGGTGTATTTTCCCGCCGCTTTGCCGGTGGGTGACATGACAGGTTTCAGGGGCTGCTCGGGTACGATTCTGCTTACTTAGAGCAGTTTCGCAGTCAGTGTAGATGATAACCGCAGTGGTCAAACCAATTTTGGGCATCTTCGGCCGTTATCCAGGCCAGGGCCGCTTGCAGGGCGGTGGTCAGCGCCTCGCGGGTGCGGGCAGC